>NZ_NRRL01000001.1 GCF_016583645.1 Rhodovibrio sodomensis
ACCGGCGACAGCATCCGCCACCTGTTCAACACAGTGGAGAACCAGGCGGTCGGCCCGGCGGGCGAGGTCGCCGAGAGCGGCAAGGCCCAGGTCCGGATCGCCGGCGCCACGGCCAGTGAGGACGCCGGCTCGGTCACGCTCGCGGTCACCCTCAACCGCGCCTCCGAGTACCGCCTCTCGGTCGGCTACCGCACCCAGGGGGTGAGCGGCGGCGACGCCGCCGCGGCCGGCAGCGACTACTCCGCGGCCAGCGGCACGCTGGTCTTCGCGCCCGGCGAGACCAGCCAGCAGATCACCGTGCCGGTGCTCGACGACAACACCTACGAGCGCGACGAGCGCTTCGCGGTCGAGCTGCACGCCGCCTCGAACTTCCTCGACATCGCCACCGGCGCCGCCGGCGTCACGATTACCGAGGACGATGCCCAGCCGACGCTGACCATGGCCGACGTCAACGCTGGCGAGACGGCGGCGACCGTCGGCTTCACGGCCGAGCTCGACCGCCCCTCCAAGTTCCAGATCGCCTTCGGCTACACCACCGCCGCGGGCTCGGCGGAAGCCGGCGCGGACTACACCAGCGCCAGCGGCACCGTGGCGATCGCCCCGGGTGACACGAGTGCGGGCATCTCGGTGCAGCTGTCGGACGACAGCTGGCACGAGGGCGACGAGACCTTCCACCTGGATCTCTCGGATGAGAGCGAGGTCGCCCTGGGCACCACGCGCGCGACCGCCACGCTGGCCGACGACGAGACCGCGCCGCTGCTGTCGGCCTCGAATGGCGGCGTCACCAACCCGGTCGGCGTCGAGGGCGACACGCTCACCTTCGTGGTCTCGATGACGCCGGCGAAAGAGGCGCCGGTCACCGTCAGCTACGCCACCCAGCAAGACACCGCCGACGGCGGCGACTACACCCCGGCCTCCGGCACCGCGACCTTCCAGCCGGGCGACACCGAGGTCTCGATCCCGGTGGTCACGACCGACGACAACCGCGACGAGCCGACCCAGGCGTTCCGCCTGCTGCTGTCCGGCGCCAGCGGCGCCGGCCTGGCCGACGCCAATGCGATCGGCACGATCCAGGACAACGACGCCACGCCGACGCTGACGGTGAACAACGCCAGTATCTCGGAGGGCGGCACGCTGTCCTTCCCGGTGAGCCTGAGCGGGGTGTCTGAGCGCAGTGTCTCGGTCGCCTTCGCGACCGCGCACGTCTCCACCGAGAACGGCGACTACGCCGGGCGCAGTTCGACGCTCACCTTCACGCCCGGCCAGACTTCCGGCGCGATCACGGTCGCGACCAGCGACGACAACACCTACGAGGGTAACGAGGCCCTGCGCCTGGACCTCTCCGGCGTGCAGCACGCCAGCCTGGCGCGGACCAGCGCCACCGGCACGATTCTGGAGGACGATCCCAAGCCGTCCTTCCGGGTGGAGAACGCGCCCAACCGCTACGAGAACCAGGGCGCGGCCTACTTCCCGGTCACCCTTAACCGGACAGCCGAGGCGAACGTCTGCGCCCGGCTCTCTACCCAGAACGGCAGTGCAGCCAACGGCAGCGACTACTATGGCCGGGACACCACGCTGTGCTTCTCGCCGGGCCAGACCTCGAAGACCTTCCAGGTGAACTTCCGCAACGACGGGAGCCACGAGGGTAATCAGTACTTCTACCTCAAGGCCACCAACCTGTCCGGCAACGCCACGATGGGGCGCAGCCGCGGATCCACCTACATCCTGAACGACGATCCCAACTATAGCTCGTGCGGTGCCACTACCGTGTACTGGGGTGGTTGGTGCAGAGATTACATTTCCGGCGGCAGCCATGGTTCAACGCGCACTGTTGTTGATCCTCTCCGGAACAGCCGTAAATCCGACTACTATGGCGGTGGCTCCTGCGTCTGCAACGACGGGAGCTGGTCCTGCGGTGGCGCCTGCAATCGGTGGATCGACTAGATGGGCAGAGTCGAGGAGGAGCGCAGTGGCGGTGGGTCCCGGGGAGTAGCCGTTGGCCGGCGGCTTTCGCCAGATGTCGGTGCCTCAGTCCCGTCGCTCCGTTTCTCCTCCCCGCTCATCGAAAGCAACGTACGGTTCTCCCGAATTGCGCTTTTACACGGCGCGCAACTAGATAGCTCCAATCTATAATCAACCCACCCAACATTCTATCGGGCTGGCGTCCATACTTCGGACCTGATCGATCAGAGAGGCTCTAGCACGGGCGCCGGGACGCTTTTCCGATCCAGCCAACCTCACGTGCCACGCATCGAACAGTTAGAGCCCCGCCCAGGAACTTTGGGCGGGGCTCCGGTCCAAAAAAAGGGGGGCAGCGATCAGGCGGCCTGCGCGGACTTCGACTTGGCAGCCTTGCGCTCCTGCGCGGCCGCCTTCTGGTTCTCGTTGATCTGAGCGAGCGGGCCGCGCTTGGCCAGACGCTGCCTGACCTTCGAGTAGTTCGGCGCGACCATCGGGTAGTCCTCCGAGAGACCCCACTTTTCGCGATACATCTTTGGCGTCAGGCCGTACACGCTCTCGATATGCCGCTTCAGCATCTTCAGCTTCTTGCCGTCCTCGAGGCAGACGATGTAGTCGTCCTGAACCGAGTCCGCGATCGGCACCGCCGGCTGCTGGCCACCCGCCGCCGCGACCGCGGCCGGCATCGCACCCACCTTCGGCTCGACCCGCGCCGCGGCCTGATCCATGTCCAGGCCCTCCGAGCAAACGTCCTTGAGCGCCTGCGCGACGTCCCGCGCCAGGCCTGGAATCTTGTCGGCGTCGAAGCTGTTCTTCTGCAGGAAGCCCGCCAGGACGTTGCTCGTCGCCATCATCAGCTTGTCGTTCATCGTGTTCTCCTGTCAGCTGGGGTCGAGCCCCCTTGATAACCCTACTCAGGGCCGGTGACTGTGCCATTTGGCACATCGCCTACCCAAGAAATGGGCCCCTTCTCCAAATTTGGCCGTGCTGAACCGAAAAAAGTTGCCTGTTGGCACATTTTTCGGTTCGCCGCGCCCGGGGCAGTGGGGTCTCCCCGGTCGCCGTCCCGTCGTTACAATCATGAATACCCCGTTCTTTACGGTCTTGGCAAGCGTGAAAACCGAAATGGGGACGCGCATCAGACGAGTCGTGAATACACATCCGTAGTGAAGACCTGACCGGATGGGTAGCGGCGGCGCCGGCCGGTGGGACCCGGAACCGGCCGACGCCGCCGCCACCCCAAGCGGAGTTTGGGAGAGGGCGGGCGCTCGCGCGCCAGATGAACAAGCGACAGCAAGAGAGAGACCAGGCCTATGACCGACCCGTTCGACACCGACGCCTTCGGCGACCCGTTCGGCGACGACTTCGGCGATCCCTTCGCCCTGGAGTCCGGGGCCGATTACGGCGACCCGTTCGCCCCGGCGGAGGCCGAGCGCGCCGCCCCCGCGATCGACATGGCGCAGCTGATGACCGGCCTGAACCCGCGCCAGCAGGAAGCGGTGGGGTCCACCGAGGGGCCGGTCCTGGTCGTCGCCGGTGCCGGCACCGGCAAGACCCGCGTGCTGACCACCCGGATCGCCTACATTCTGGCCCAGAAGCTGGCGCGGCCGGAGGAAGTGCTCGCCGTCACCTTCACCAACAAGGCCGCCGGCGAGATGCGGCATCGCCTCGGCGACATGGTCGGACCGGACGCCAAGCGCCTGCGCATGGGCTCGTTCCACAGCGTGTCGATGCAGATGCTGCGCTGCCACGCCGAGGCGGCCGGCCTGGCGAGCGGCGACTTCCAGATTCTCGACGAGGACGACCAGCGCACGCTGTTCACCGGCGTGGTCGAGCAGCTCGGCCACAAGCCGGGCAAGAGCAAGAAGGAGTGGACGCAGAAGATCAAGCGCCTGCACCAGCTCGTGGTCTCCTTCAAGGAGGAGGGCTGGACGCCCGAGGACGCGCGGCGGAAGTTCTCCGCGCGCACGCCCGACGACGCGCCGGCGCTGGACGCCTATCCGCTCTACAACGAGGCGCTGGTCAGCCGGAACGCCTGCGACTTCGCGGATCTGCTGCTGCACATGGTGCGTCTGTTCCGGGAACGTCCGGAGATCAAGGCGCGCTGGTCCGAGCAGTTCCGTTACGTGCTGGTCGACGAGGTGCAGGACACCAACCAGCTGCAATACGAGTGGCTCGAGCACCTCGCCCGCCGTCACGCCAACCTGTGCTGCGTCGGCGACCCGGACCAGGCGCTGTATCAGTGGCGCGGCGCGCGTCCTGACCTGCTGCTGAACTTCGCCGAGGACTGGCCCGGCACCCACACCGTGGTCCTGGAGCGCAACTACCGCAGCACGCAGCCGATCCTCGACGTCGCCAACCGCGTCGTCGCGATCAACCCGCGCCCGGCGCCGAAGACGCTGGAAAGCGGCAGTGCCGGCGACCCCGTGGAGTTCAACGAGTACGCCACCAGCTGGGACGAGGCGCAGCAGATGTCGGACGACATCGCCCAGCGCGTGCGCGGCGGTCAGGACCCGCGCGAGATCGCGATCCTGGTCCGCTCGCAGCGGGTCATGCTGCAGATCGAGAAGGCTCTGAACGCGCGCGGCGTCTCTTACCAGGTGGTCGGCGGACAGAAGTTCTTCGCCCGCGAGGAGATCCGCGACCTCAACGCCTACATCCGGCTCACCCACGATACCCGGGACTCGCTGGCGCTCCAGCGGATCGCCAACAAGCCGGTCCGCGGCCTTGGGCCCAAGGCGGTCGACCAGGTGATCGCGACCTTCGAGGCCGGTTACGGCGACCTCGTGGAGGCCCTGCGGGAGGTCGCGGCCAACGGCCGCCGGATCACCCAGTCCGCGGCCGACGGCATGAACCGCCTGGCCTGGCTCGTCGAGCAGGCGAACGCCAAGGCGCGCGAGGGGACGAATCCCGGCGAGCTGATGAGCTGGCTGATCGCGGAGACCGACTACGTCGCCTGGCGCCGTGCCTCGGGCGACGAGTCCTGGCGGGATCGTGCGGACAACCTGCGCGAGCTGGCGGCCGACGCCGGCGAGTACCGGTCGATCGGCAGCTACCTGCAGCAGGTCGCCATCATGTCCGCGGCGGATGCGAGCGACGACACCCGCACGGTACGCCTCTCGACCGTCCATGCCGCCAAGGGACTGGAGTTCGATACGGTGTACACCCCCGCACTCGAGAACGGCGTGCTGCCGAACGCGGCCTCGCTGCGCGAGCACTACGGGCCGGCGGAGGAGCGCCGGATCTGCCACGTCGCCTGGACCCGCGCCAAGCAGGAACTGATCGTCTCGTTCGCCCAGAGCCGTCTCGGCCAGGCGGCGGAACCGAGCCCGTTCCTGTTCGATGCCGGCCTGATGGACGCCGCACGCAAGGGTTCCGGCCCGCGCTCGGCGGTGATGCGCCAGAGCCAGGGGCGCCCGCAAACGCCCCGCCCGGTCAAACCCGGCAGCTACTACGACCAGGCGGCGCGCAGCGGCGATACCAGCCGTCAGTCCGGGATCGGGCTGCGCGGCTTCCACAAGCGCCCGAAGCGGACCGCCAGCTAGACGGGCGTACGACAAACGGCGGCCGGACCTGGAGGTCCGGCCGCCGTTTTCTTGTGATCCGGGCCGATTTCAGACCTAGCGGGCCAGATTGAACCACTCGACGGGCGTGGTCAGGACCACCGGTTCGCCGGTCAGGTTCAGGATCGCGATCGCCGTCAGCGCGAGCGCCATGCCCGGCCCCCAGGGGAACACGCGCGGGGCGCGCCGGCCGCGGCGCCAGCGGCGGATGGCGTAGCCCAGGAACAGGGCGTAGGACACCAGCACCGTGATGATCAGGTGCGCCAGGATGCCCTGCCAACCGATCCACATGCCGCAGGCAAAGCCGAACTTGACGTCGCCGAAGCCGATCCCGGCCGTGCGGCCGGCAAACAGGTTGAGCGCGAGGTAGAAGCCGCCGAGCGCGGCGCAGCCGATCAGGTAGTCGGTCCAGACGAAGCCGGTCGCCGGCTCGACCGTGGCCATCATCAGGCCCAGGATCAGCAGGACGCCGACCTCCCGGTCCGGAATCTGCAGGATCCTGAGATCGGTCGCGATCACCTCGCGCACGCAGACCAGCAGGTAGAGCAGCGCGGAGGACTGCAGGGCGATGACGGGAATGGAGAGCACGTGCGCGACCTTCGAACGGAGCTGGCCCGAGGATCGGGCGGCGGACTGCGCCTGGGCGACGCGCTCGCGGGGAGAGTTGGCAGTCAGGGTCCTCAGGCGTGCTGGGACAGCAGGTCCTGGGCCTCGAAACCGGCGCGGCTGATGCTGCGTTTGAGCTTGCCGAGCGCGCGCATCTCGATCTGACGGACCCGTTCGCTCGAGACCCCCAGTTCCTCGGCGATCGCACCCAGCATGAGTTTGGGCTCCTTCAGGTGCCGGCCCTCGATCACCAACCGCTCGCGCGGCTTTAGCTGGCCGAGGTGCTCACGCACCACGCTCAGCATCCGCTCGGCGGTCACGTCATCCATGATCTTGGCTTCGCCGGTGCTCGGATCCTCGATCAGGGAGGAGAGATCCGGCTCGCCCTCCTCGCCGCCCATCGACAGCGACATCGGCTGCAGGGCGCCGCGCATTTGCGCCAGGTCCACCGCGTCGACGTCGTGGATGTCGGCACAGGCCTCGAAATCCTCCTGGCTCATCCGCCCGGAGAGCTTGCGCAGCGCGCCGCGCTCGCGGCGCGACCGGCCGATGCGCACCGGGGTCAGGTTGTGCAGCATGAAGTCTTGAATATAGGTCAGGACCCAGAAAGCCGCGTAGGTGGCGAAGCGGTTGCCCTTCTCCGGCTCGAACCGCTCGGCGGCCTCGATCAGTCCGAGGTTCCCCTCGTTCACGAGGTCCTGGAACGCCACGTTGTTGCGGCAGTACTTGCGGGCGGTACCGATCACCAGCTTCTGGTGCGCGACGATCAGCCGCTCGCGGGCGTCGTAGTCACGGTCTTCCCGCCAGGCCCGCGCGAGCTCGTACTCCTCCTCACGGGTCAGCAAGGGGGTCGCGATCGCGGCAGCCCGGATGCGGGTGTCGTTCGATGCAACGGGATCGCTCACGTCTAGGTCCTTCCCTGCATGAAGGACTTGCGGGCGGGCGACCGGGGGCCGCCCGCCCGCAAGCCCGGTTACTCGGCCGCCGCCGCAGCAGGCTCGGCCGGCTTACTGTCCTTGCCGGCCTCGTCGGCCGCCGCGTCGCCGCCCAGGCCGTAGGCCGCCCGGACCCGGCGATCGATCTCCTCGCTGACGTCGGCGTTGAGCGCCAGGAACTCCGCGGTCTTGGCCTTGCCGTGACCGAGGCGGGTATTGCCGAAGGAATGCCAGGCACCCGCCTTCTGGATGATCCCGGCCTCGATCCCGAGGTCGATCAGCTCGCCCATGTAGGACACGCCCTCGCCGAAGATCAGATCGAACTCGGCCGTCTTGAACGGCGAATTCATCTTGTTCTTGGCAATCTTAACCTTCACACGGTTACCGATCACGTTCTCCCCGTCCTTCACCGAGCCGATCCGACGGATGTCGAAGCGCATCGAAGCGTAGAACTTGAGGGCGTTGCCGCCGGTCGTGGTCTCCGGAGAGCCGAACATGACGCCAATCTTCATCCGGATCTGATTCACCATGAGAAGCGAGGTGTTCGTGCTCTTCACGGCACCGGTGATCTTGCGCATCGCCTGGCTCATCAGGCGCGCCTGCAGGCCCGGCTGGTTGTCGCCCATGTCGCCCTCGAGCTCGGCACGCGGCACCAGCGCGGCGACCGAGTCGACGACCACCACATCGAAGCCCCCGGAGCGGATCAGCCGTTCGGTGATCTCGAGCGCCTGCTCGCCCGTGTCGGGCTGGGCGACGTAGAGCTCGTCGATGTTGCAGCCGAGCTTGCGGGCGTACTCCGGATCGAGCGCGTGCTCGGCATCGACGAAGGCACAGGTGCCGCCGGCCTTCTGGGCCTCCGCGACCACCTGCAGCATCAAGGTCGTCTTGCCAGAGCTCTCCGGGCCGTAGATCTCGCTGATCCGGCCGCGCGGCACGCCGCCAATGCCCGTCGCGATATCGACGCCCAGCGAGCCCGTCGAGATCGATGGCCAGCTGCCGCGCGAGCCGGTGCCGTCCATCTTCATGACCGCGCCCTTGCCGAACTCCTTCTCGATTCCCGCGAGCGCGTGCTCGATCGCCTTGCGCTTCTGCTCGCGCTGCTGATCGTCGCTCATGCCCGTGGTATCGACCTTACCGGCGAGCTTGCTCGGACGGCCCTTCTGATTGCTCATATCGCGTGTCCACTTCCCTGGTCATGGGGTCTACGGCGCACGCCGCGCCGAGATCATGGGAGGGAAGTGGGTTCGGTCGCCGGGCTTGGCCGGCGCGATTTTCGGGACCGCATGTGTCGCGACCGTAAAAGGGCCTTTGAGTAGGCTTATACGGTCGCGACCCTCGCGAATACGGTCCCAGGTACCTTTTTTGGGTCGTATGTTATTTTTTTCGGTTGCAAGCCGGTCAGGGGTAGCGTATACCTAGCATTATGTTCGGTCGGCGCCCACATGCGGGCCCTACCAGGTCATCCCCGCCGGCGCATAGCCGGCCCCGAATAGGAGGAACCCTGCGATGTCCGCCAAGACGGCCCGCGTCGCCCTTCGCCGCAAGAGAGTCGTGATGCTGAGCGCCGAGCAGGAGTACGAGCTGCTCCAGTCCTGGCTGCTCGACGGCGACTACGATGCCCGCGCCGAGCTGGTCCGCCAGTTCCGGCCGCTTGCCGCCCGGATCGCCGCCGGCGTCGCGGCCCAGTCCGGCGGCGATATGATCGACGACCTGCGTCAGGAAGCGATGACCGCCCTGATCGAGACGCTGGACAAGTACCGCCTGGAGAAGAAGACCCGCTTTGGTGTCTACGCCCGGATGCACATCGAGCACGCCTGCCGGCGCTACACGATGGACCAGGCCGGCCCGACCCGGGTGGCTACCAACCTGCAGGACAAGAAGCTCTTCTTCGGCTTCCGGAAGATGCGTGAGACGATCGAGCGCGAGAGCGGCGAGCCGCTGACTGACGAGGGCCGGGCGAAGATCGCTCGCGACCTCGGCGTCTCCCTCGACGCGATCAAGCGCATGGAGCCGCGGATTGCCCGCGCCGACCTCTCGGTCGAAAGCATCATGACGGGGCCCGACGACGACAGCGAGGCCGCCCCGCGCCACCACGACGCGCTGACCGACAAGGGGCCGAGCCCGGAGGAGATCTGCGCCGACCAGATCGACCAGTCGCGCATCCGCCAGGCACTGGGCGAGGCGCTCGCCGAGCTGGATCCGATCGCCTACCGGGTGGTCTACGACCGCCGGCTGGCGGAGACCAAGAAGAGCTACGCCGTGATCGGCGAGGAGCTCGGGCGGGAGATGCAAACGCCGAAAAGCCGCAAGCAGGTCCAGCAGATCGAGGCCGAGGCACTGGGCAAGCTCCGCGATCACCTGACCGAGATGGGCTTCGTCGGCGCCGACGTCGCCATGGTCTTTTGAGCCAGCCCAGGTCAGGGAGACCCGATCATGCTCCAAGCTCGCGCGATCCAGACCGAAGCGCCCGACACCCACGTTCTGCAGGGCGCCGTCACAGGCCTCAACTACCGGCTGCTGTCAAGCGAGACCGGCATCCGGCTGACCGCCTCGGGGCGCACTTGGCCCGCCCCGCTGCCCGATGCGGCCACCGCGCTTGCCATCATCGACGGCCTGGAGGCCGCCGCCGCGATCGAGGACGGCCCAGCCGCGGCGCTCTCCACCCAGCAGCTGGCGAACGCCCGGATAGCACTCAACGCGCGCCTGGCCGACTTTCGTCGTGGCGTCGCGGGTAAGGTTGAGGCCTGCCTCCTGATGGATCTTCGCCGGCGATGCGAGGGGGAGCTGCTTCGCCGCGGCGTGCCTGTCTTCGAGGGCACGGCGCACTGAGTCCCCGGCGCACGACGCGCGCCGGGTCTGGACACCACCTCCCCAGATACCGCCTTCCAAAAACCACAACCCCTGCCGGCCCGTGAGCCGGCCCCGAGGATCCCGGAGAGATCGCCCAGAGATGATAGACGCCGAGTTCACCGACTGGCGCAAGACTTTCGAGCAGTTGTGCGCCAGCGCCCAGATCCCCGTTCCCAGCGTGAGCGCAATGGAGCACATGTGGGATGACGGCCTCGAGCCGGAAGAGGCCGCGCAGGCCGGCCGGGTCGCTCTCTACGACCGGCGGATAACGCCGAAGACCGACGCCCGCAGCCTGAGCGGCTACCAGCCGGCCGACTAGCCGCGCGGATCATCCGGCAATCGCGCCGCACCGGGCGGGCCAGCGCAAGCTGCCCGCCCGCTTCGCATCCGCGCCCGGCACCCGGCGGAGCCCATGAAGGTGCTGTCTTGTGCAGCGCTCCGGATCGCCCCTCCCCGCATGACCCCTTTCAGAGCCGATCTGATCGGGGCGGCGCTCGCGCGGAGCATGGCCGAGATCGCCGCCGTCAAGCTGGTGATCGGCACCGGCGGCCTCGAGATGATCCGCCCGATACGGTGATCGTCAGCGGTGACTGCGCGCGGGTTACAGACGCAGCCTCTCGACCAGCTCCGCGCCCCACTCATTGAAGGTGATGCCCGTCAACTGCCAGGTGAAGTCCTGGAGCTCCATCCGAACAGTCGCTATCGCGCGGCCGTTGATCCCCGCCTGCGCGCAGTAACTGAACGGACCGCGGCAGAAGAAGCCCTCCTCCAGCTTCAACCGGTAGCCAGACAGGTCGTTCTGGGTCTCGATCCGCTTGATCTGCTGCACGAGGCCAGGCGCGGTCGGCTCGGAGTAGCCCCCGAAGAACCTGGTCACGAGCCCGTCGATCAGCAGCTGGGCCATGCCGGACTTCGGTCCATCTCCCAGGGCCATCTGGCGCTGGGCGTGCAGCGCGCGCTGCAGGGCCGGGTAGTCGATCCGGACCGATAATTCGGCGGCATCGTGGCGCTTCATCGCCTCCAGGGTGGCGTCGGCTGACGCCGCCGCCCACCAGCAGCAGCCACTGAACCCGACCAGGAAAACCCAGCCCAGCGCCGTCACGACCCGACCGCCGCCGATGCTGCGCGGGCGCCCGCCACCGGTTCCGCTGCGCTGCGAACCGGTGGCCGCGGTTTGCGCCTGCCCGCGATCGAGATGGTTCGCTACGCCCCCACTGCCCTCGTTTTCCGTCATTTCCGCCTCCAGGTTCACTAATGGCCTCCGGCGTCACAACGCCTTGAAAAGCACGTGGGGACGCAACCAGCGGGCCGGGAAGGCGGCCGAGCCGACCCGGTCTGGAGCTCGACCGGGTCGCCCCCACGGCCATCGCGCAGAGGGTCACCCCACCTCCTGAAAGCCCCGTTCAAAAATACCCGACCGGCCCCGAGGACGGGGCCGGGCCGGCAGGGTCGGCGCGCCCTGCCGCGGCCCGTCGCTGGAGAACCGAGCGACGGGCCGCGCGAGCGCGCGCTGGCAAGATAGACATCAAGGAGACTGCCCCGTGAAAACCGTTACCCAGGACCAGGCCCTGAGTGCCGTCCTCCGCCGCCTGAAAGCCAACCCGGATCTGATCAAGCGCTACGCCGACGACGCCGGCGAGCCCGCGCGCCAGGCCTGCTTCGACCCGCAGGCCTGGCAGCTTGCGAGCGCCAAGGGCTTCTACAGCAAGACCTTCCGCTTTCAGGTGCCGCAGTCCGGTGACCGCATCCAGGCCGAGGTCACGGTCGAGAACGGCAAGATCAAGACCACCCGGCTGATCGATGCGGTCATCGACCAGGAAAAGGCTGATGAGAAGGCGGCCCAGCAGGCCGCCCAACAGGCCGCTCAGCAGGCCGCTCAGCATGCCGCTCAGCAGAACGGCCCGCAGGGCGCGGGTGTTGCGACCCAGCTGCCAGGGACCGCGAACCTCGGTCCAGTACTCCTGCAGACCCTGACCGGCATCCGGCAGATCATGGCCTCCGGCGATCAGACCGCGATCCAGGCCCTGCAGGCCGCGATGCAGAACGCCCCGGCGCAAAGCCCGGCCACGGGCGCACCCGCCAATGCCGGCGCGCCCACGGCCGCGCCCCAGGCCCCGGTTCAGCGGCCCGCCGCTCAAGGATCCGCCATCGATCCGACGCAGAGCCCGAACGGGCCCGTGCAGGCGGGCCAGGTCCCGGGCGCGTCCGATCCCGCGGCCGCACAGAACGCCCACACCTTCGAGCTGCGCTTCTACGACCAGGACCCGAAGCTGGTCGCCCAGTGCATCGCCATGATGCAGGCGCAGAAGCCGGAGATCGTTGGATACGTCGACAACGGGCCCGCGAGCAAGACCGCGAGCCCGCTGAATCCGGCCGAGGCCGCCCTGGTGCGCTCGGTCGACCTGCTGTTCGACGACGCGGATGACCGGGATGCCATGCAGAACGACCAGGCGGGCATCCAGACCTACGAGAGCTACGCCAAGGGTGGCGTCTTCGCCAACCAGTCCGCGAGCTACTCCGCGATCACCCCGGGCAAGACGGCCTACGCCACGGGTCCGGGTGGGCTCGCGGTCGTGCCGGGTGCCTGACCGGTCCACCGCCGATCCGGCGACCCCACCCTTCCAGACAGAAACGCGCGCGAGACCGCGCTTGAACGCCGGCCAACAGCCGGCACTGGCCGCGCGGGACCGACGACGGCCAGTGCCGGCCTGCCGGCCGGCCATGGGTCTGGACCAAGTAACCGAGAAGAGATCCCCGCTAGATACCCGAGAGCGCGGCGCGGATTTCCCCTGTTGAGGAGACGTAAGAGATGACCAAGCAGATCCTGAGCGCAAGCATCCACCAGATGCCCCTGTCCGCCCTGAAGGCGTGGGACGCCAACCCGCGCATGAACATGGACGGCGACGAGACCCAGCAGATGAAGGCGAGCCTGCTCGCCAGCGGCCTACTGCAGAACTTCATCGCCGCCCCCTGCCCGTCGGGCGAGGGCCACGTCGTGATCGCCGGAGCGCGCAGGCTTGCGGCCGCGCAGGCGCTGATCGCCGACGGCGCGGTCTCGGCCGACTCGCTGGTCAACGTCGCGGTGCGCGATATCGACCTGAACGATCCCGAGGCGCTGAAGATCGCGCTCACCGAGAACACCGTCCGCTCGCAGATGGACGCGATCGACGAGTGCATCGCGATGGCCGAACTGGCGCAGCGCGGCGAGAACATCGAGTCCATCGCAGCCGCCTTCGGTCTGGGCACCCAGACCGTCAAGCAGCGCCTCGCGCTCGGCCGCCTGGTCCCGGAGGCCCAGGAGATGGTCCGCAACAAGACGCGCGACCTGGACTGGGCCAAGGGCATGTCGATGGCCGACCAGGCGACCCAGACCCGGATCGTCACCGACATCGCCGGGAACCCGAACGCTTGGAAGGACGGCAACACCATCCGCCGCTTCCTGACCCAGGACACCATCCCGGCCACCAACGCCCTGTTCGAGATGAGCGCCTACCAGGGCCGCGTGATCTACGACATGTTCGGCTCTGACCAACTCGCCGACCGCGACGAGTTCTGGGCGCTGCAGAACGAGCAGATCGACATCCTGAAGGCCGACCTGGAGGCGCAGGGCTACCAGGAGGTCTCGATCTCCCACCAGCCGGTCGATACCTGGCGCTTTCAGCGCACCGACAAGCCGGAGGACTCGATCGCGATCATCGAGGTCATGCCGAACGGCCGCGTGACCCAGCACACCGGACTCGTGAAGACCGACGACCTGCCCACGGTCGAGAACGCCCCGGAAGTCAGCGACGAGATCGAGACGGTCGAGATTGCCAGCGACGGCGTGCGCGTCACGCCCGCGATCGCGGAGTACGCGGCCGCCCACCGCACCGCGATGGTTCAGAACGCGATGGCCGGTTCGTTCCGCACCGCCCTCGAGGTGATGACCGCCGGCCTGATCGGGCACAGCGAGATCGCCGTGCGCGCGCACGACTACCGTTACCCGGGCTCGCCCGAGGTGCGCACGGCCAAGGTCTTCGACGAGGTCACGCAGCTGCGTGACGACGTCAACGAAGAGCTGCTGAGCGGCGGTGCCGTGGGCGCCGGGGCGGGCCGCGACCCGCAGATCATGGCCCTGGTGAAGAGCCTTCCGGACACCGACCTGCAGTCGCTGTTCACCCGCCTGACCGCGCTCAAGATCGGCCAGGCTCAGCCGAAGACGCTCGACGGCAACCCGGACAGCCTGATGAATGACCTCGGCACCGCGCTCGCGGTCGAGGTGCGGGCGCACTGGACGCCGGACGAGACCTTCTTCGCGCTGATGCAGCCAGCCGACATGCGCCGTCTGATCGCCGCCCTGCTGCCGCTCGACCGGCAGGCCGGTGTGGCGTCGGCTAAGAAAAAGGCCCTCGCCCGCATGCTCACTGACGCGTTCGCCGACGCGGCCGAGAACGACGGCAGCATGGCCGCCGCCGACGCCCAGCGCCTCAACACCTGGGTCCCGGGCGTGATGCGCTTCCCGGCCGTCGACGAGACGGTCGAGGGTGAGCAGGTCGAGGCCGACACCAGCGCGTTCGACGCCCTGTTCGGCGCGGATGGTAGCGACGCCGACCAAGACACGGGCCAAGACGCTGGCGAGGACGCGGACGCCGATGCGGGCAGCGAGGTGGCCGACGAGGCCGCCTAACGCGTCTTCCGGGTACGGGCGACGGGCCGGCTGATACCGGCCCGTCGCTACGCGCCAACCACCCGAAAAGGCACGCCCATGATCCACGGCACCGCACGCCAGCTCGTCCCGCTGCTGACGATGGCCCTCACGGCCGGGCTGCTCGCCAGCCTGTGGGGGCATCTCACCCGCGAGCCCTGGCGCAACATCGAGCAGATATTCGCCGGCGCCGGCCTTCTCTGGCTGTACCTTGGCCTGCTGGGTTTCGGGTTTCACCGCCGGCGCGACGGCACCTTCGACTGGCGACGCGTCACACCCTACGACCGCGCCGCCGCCAGCTGGCTACTCGGGCTGTTCGCCAGCTTCATCCAATCGATCTAGAGGCTAGCCCCTCAAGGACACGCGTCATGACACCAGATCCGACCAGCCTCTGGACGCTCGTCTTCGGAATCGCACTCGGGATCGCGCTGGGCGCACCGCTTGCCTACGTCGTGATCCAGCGCGTGCGCACCAATACCTACCGCTCCGCCCAGGGACATCGTGACGACACCGACATGCACGGAGCCCAGGACACGCCGACGGAGAACAAGCGCAAGTCAGGCCTGTACCTCTTCGTCGACTACCGTACCGGGGTTCACTACGTCGGCAATCCGACCGGCGGACTCACGCCCCGAATCTATCCGGACGGCTCGCTCGTCACGGAATCGAAGACCGGCGAGGCGCCCCATGTTGAAGGACCCAGGTCCGGACCGATTCCGGGGCTCTCCTCCGGCGGCGGAGCCGTCAACTTGCCCGGGGCAGACCGCCGGAACTGACGTCGCACCTGTCCGCCGCACCCCGATCCACCGACCCGACTGCCGGAACTCACAAATGTCGTTCAATACCGCTCACGGGCACGTCCCAGAACCGACCTTCTCGGCGCTCGCGCGCATCGCCTCGCGCGATCTCGAGATCAGCGAAATCGATCTCGACTCCCTGAATATCCTGACCAAGCGCGGCCTGGTCCTGGTCTACGACGAGCCCTGCTTCCGGGCCCGCTACGCGGCCCTCACCGAGGACGGCTGGCGTCGTCTGCGCGCGAAGAAACGTGCGCCCGCACGCGCCGGCTGGGAGCTGGACGTCCAGGTCGCCGAGCAGGTGCTCGGCAGTGAGACCAATATCGAGACCTGGAAGAAAGGCTTTGCGATCCGGGTTCGGCACGATCCTGCCATCGTCGGCGACCACCTCGCGCTTTTCGCGACCATCAAGACGGTCCCCGGGATCGGGTCTCCAGTCCTTTTCCATCCGAGTCGGGACGGCGCGCTTGCGCTCAAGCTGCTGGAGATCGTGGCCGAGCCATATGCCATCGTCTCGGTCGACCTCAGGCTCGCGGACCGTCCGACCGCTAAGATCCGCTTTGACGCGCCTGAAAAACAGGCGCGCGAGGTCGAGGCCACCGGCGACGACCTCCCGCACGCGATCTGCCGGGCCCTGATCGAGATGGCCCGTCAGGTCCGCCGGGAACAGCAGGCCTGAACCACTCGCCGCATGGCGACACCGAGTCGCATCTCGCAGTTTCGAATCCGATAACCGGTCAGCAAGAATTTCGAAGTATGTCTGGCGAATGCTCGCCGATCCTCACCTTCCGCTCGCCCGACAGGCCGCCTCGCGTGCCATCATCATGGCGGCCTCGGTGCTGGCGCTGGTGCTGATCGCGGGGCTCGCCCTCGTCTCCTGGCACACCTACCAGCAGGTCGAGGCGGATCTCAGCCAGGAACTCCAGACCGAAGCCGATCGTGTTGCGACCCACGCGGACCGCACGCTCGAAGCTGCCGAACTGGCCATGGAGATGCTGGCCACGCGCTTCAGCACGATGCCCTGGGACGCCCTGCATGCCTCCTTCGAGGTCGGACGCACGCTCAACGCCACCGCTGACCGACTGCCCCAGATCAGCCACCTCTGGCTAATCGACCAGAACGCTCTCTTGCAACGAGTCAGCGGCACGCCTGCCGCCCCGCGTATCGACCTGTTCGACCGCCCCTACTGGCGTGTTCACGGAATCGGTCAGCTCGGACATGCCTACATCAGCCGCCGCCTTCAAGACCGTTTGGAAGCACGCGAGATCAACGTGCTCAGCCTCCCGTTCACTGCCGGTGAGCACGAGTTCCGCGGGGTGATCGCGGCCGCGCTGACGCCGCGGTACTACGAGCCGCTGATCACCCCGGCGATGGATTGCGCTGGCTGCGAGATCGCGATCGTTCGTGCCGACGGCACCGTCCTTGTGGCAACCGACGGTGTCGCCATCCCGGACACGCCGGCGCCGGAATTGACATTCGAGATCGACCGGATCGCGGCCGCCGTCACCCCGGACCCGATCCTTGCTACCCTGCCCGACACCCGGTCGAACGAGGTGCTGTCGGCCAAGGCGGGTTCCAGCCGCTACGACTACGCCGTGGTGACGATGGCGCCGCGGGATCTGATCCTCGAGAGATCCTTCTCCCTCCTGGGGCTGGCACTGCTGCTCGGCCTCACCGCCCTCGCACTGATCGCCACCGGCGCATGGCTGCTGTCCCGGACGGCCGCGCGCCAGGAACAGGACGCCGAAGCCCTGCGCAGCACCGCAGAGCGGCTCGCCAGCGCCAAGGCTGACGCGGAGCTCAAGCAGCAAGCCGTTGCCGAGGCTAGCCGGGCCAAGTCCGACTTCCTGGCGATGATGAGTCACGAATTGCGCACGCCGCTCAACGCCATCCTCGGCTTCTCCGAGGTGATCGCAAGCCGTGCTTTCGGCCCCAACGCCTCCGAGCGTTACGCCGACTACGCCCGCGACATCCACGCCAGCGGGGAACACCTGCTTTCGCTGATCAACGATATCCTCGACCTCTCCAAGATCGAAGCCGGCCGCGTCGACCTGCGCCCGGAGCCGCTCGACATCGAGGCACTTCTCGCCAGCACCGTGAAGCTCGTGCGACAGCGCGGCGATTGTGGGCGCGTGCCGATCCGGATCAGTGCGGAGATCGAAACGGTCCTGCTCGACCGTCGGGCCATCAAGCAGGTGGCGCTCAACCTCCTCAGCAATGCCGCCAAATTCACCGACCGGGGCGAGATCGTCGTGCGCGCGACCCACGAAGCCAATCACTTCGTCCTGTCCGTGGCCGACACGGGGCCCGGTATGGATGCAGAGCAGGTCCGCCGGGCCCGGGAGCCCTTCTGCCAGGTGGACATGTCCCTGTCGCGCCGCCACGAAGGCACGGGGCTGGGTCTGCCGATCGTGGAGCGCCTGGTCTCCCTCCTGGGTGGTTCGGTCGAGATCGACAGCGCGCCCGGCCGCGGCACGACCGTACGCGTGCGGCTACCTGCTCCCGTCGTGTGCACAGCCCCTACTCCGGCCGTTCAGCAGGTTGCTTGAGCACACCGGTTCCGGCACCTCTGCTCGCTTCAAGATTTCCTCGTCTCAAGAACTGTGAGAGACCTCTCGCCCGAGCGCTCGTCACCCCGAGCGCTCGGGCGAGCGGTTCCGCACCGCTCGACACCGGACGTCCGTCGGCTCCGCCCGTCTCCACGGGAATGACCACGTCCGGCCTGCCTGACCCCAGAGACGTCTGACGCGCAGCCCTCCTTCATTTGCGCGCGACGGGTCAGCCACTCCGGAGCCGGGCCGGCACGCCCATGAGGCCGGCACATCCCGTCGCGCCAGACATGATGGAGACTTCTGCCATGCAGGTCCGCCTCTCGGATCGCAAGCTGAAGGCGCTCGCGAAGCGCCTCGAGCAAGACCTATCCCTGACCCCCAACCAGCGCCGCCGTACCCTGGACGCGTTGGCCCGCGGCTTCGGGCACGATAGCTACCCAGCCCTGCGTGCGGCGCTCGACACCCCGGCGCCGGCCGATCTCAGCACCGCCTCCGACCGCGATCTCGTGCAAGAGCTTGAGCGCCGCGGACACCTGGTCATCGACCGCGCGCCCGCCGACCTCGACGGCCTGATCGACGCAGACGCTCAGCCAGACTGGCTGGCGACCCGGCGCGGCCGGATCGCGTCCGATATCGAGGCAACCCTGCAGGGACTGGTTGACTTCTACGCCCGTCAGGACGGCGTCTGCCCGACACCGGTGCAGGCCGACCCGCAGGAGCCGCATCTGCAGGTGGAGTACGCCTTCTCGTTTGCCGGGGGTGACTATGACGGCGTCGGCGAGTTCAGGTACGTGCCCTTGAGCCTGATCCAACAGAAGCAGGGCAACGTCGAGATCGCCTTCACGGCCAAGACCGGGATCCCGCCTCAACACGTGGTCCACGTCGATCTCGACACCCACTACACAGCCTCGGGCGATCCGATCGCCGACACTGACGACGCCGAGGATGCAGCCGTGCTACGCCAACGGATCGCCCGCGCGGTGCACGACGGCCAACTCCGGGGCACAAATCCCGACTGGCAGGTCACGCTCGACGACCCCGAAGACCCCGACTTACGCGCCCTCGCGGCCGAGCGAATCGCCGAGGGCAAGGATCGCGACGACGAGTTCGGCGCCTGGCGGCTGGACTGCGACGCGCTTGATACCCACGCAAGCGATCCGGATGTGGTGCGCGAGGTGATCGCGGGCCTGATCCGTGAAGGCTACACCTCTGGGCACTATCCGCACTGGATACTGCACTGCACTCCAGACGACCCGGATGCGGACGACCGCGAGAGCCTGTTCGAGCACATCGCCTCGCTGATCGAACAAGGCTACACCAGCGGCTACCACCCCTTCTGGCGCATCGAATGCAGCCTGATCGCCTGAGTCCATAAGACGCGACCTAGAATGACCCGGGGCCGGCATCGGCCCCGGGTCTCGTCGTGGCTGGCCGTCCGGGAAGGCCGGATTACGGGATCGAGCCCATCTCCGCCTCAGACCGGACCAAGCCCGTTGCAAGCGGCCAGCCCGGCGTGACGTCCTTGCCTCGCCGTTAGAGCGTCTTTGCGGCCGCATTTACCTTGGCTCAACACACGCCGACCCTAATCTTGGGAAGAGATCGCCGATACGGGCCTCGCTGGCATCATCCAGGTAGCGCTGGACCCGTCTCACCCCCAATTCCCTTCCCGCAGGACCGAAGACATGAGCACTTCGACCCCCGTTTCCTTCAACCTCCGGGTCCCGGAGGACGGGCCCAGCATGCAGGAGATCCGTGCGGTGGCACGGCGCATGCGGCTGACGCCCGAGGAGTACATGAGCCGCTGCATCGTCGAACACACGATGCGGGTCCTCGAGACCCTCGACAGCGGCGAGTTGCAGGCGTGGGTGGACGCGGCGCAGGCGGACGGTCCGGTGGACGAGCGCATGGAGCCATCCTACGGGGAAGGAAGCCGGGATGTTCAAGAACCTTAAGACCCGCCTGACCGCGCTGGTCGCGGACGAGCCGATCAGCACCAAGCCGGTGATCTCGCACAAGCGCCGCCCGCAGGTCGGCGACACCGTGATGGCCTATGCGCCCGACAGCGACAGCCCGAACAAGCCCGGGATCATGGCCCGTCCGTGCATGGTTATCTGGTCCAAGACCGACGCCAGCGGCCAGCTGCACCTGCAGGTCGCCCCGGGCACGTTCCGCAACGTCGACAAGGCCGGACCGCGTGACATCGTCCTCTCCAGCAAGGACTCGCTCGACGCCACCGGCATGGACCGCCCGGTCCGCTTCCAGATGGACCGCACGGTGAGCTTCCCATGGGACGAGGCCCATATCGCCACCACCGCCGGCAAGCCGCCCGTCGCCGGGCGCATGCTCAACCGCGACTTCGAGCAGGCGCGCACGGTTTACGGCCGCGCATTGCGGGCCCAGGAAACCAAGCGCTCGCTGCGCGCGGTCAACTCCGGTCCCGGCATCCAGCAGCCCGATCAGGTCGCCTCGATCTCTCCGATGAAGCCGCCGCAGCGTCCCGAGACCCCGCAGCAGAGCAACATCCGCCAGGTCGCCCGCGAACGCCGCGCCGCCGGCGACGCCCGCTGAGACCGGGAGCGCCGCCAGCCATGCATGCGATCATCGACTATCGGCTGACGCCGCGCGCCGATGGACCGTCGATCCCCGAGATGGAGGCCCAGGCCAAGCGCCTGGGCCGCTCGCTCGATAGCCTGTCCGCGGCGGCGCTGATGCATGTCACCGAGCGAATCCTGCAGGAGGCCGCCGCGCTCGAGACGGACGAAAACGGTGTCGTGCTCGACACGGAGGACGCGGACTACACCACCGGAGACGCGATCGCCGACACCGTTGGCCAGCTCGACCCGGACACCACTCCGGTGATGCGCCGGCTCGACTTTGTCACCGACGAGGACGCCCCGTCGATGACTGACGTCGACGACATCGCCGCCGCCCTCGGGATCAGCCGGGACGCCTACCTCAGCGCGTGCACGCACAGCTATTTCGACCTGCAGCTCTACGCCCAGCAGGAGGCCGACTCCCTGATGACGGCCGCCGTCGACCAGCTACCGGACGACCTCGACGAGCGGGTCGAAGATCTGGCGGCGCTGGCACCGGACACCAACGAACTCCACGAGACGCCGGCCGCGCCAGCCGATCGCGCCGCGGCCCACGCGGCCTGAATGCCCCGTTGAGCCCGAGGACCTGAGACATGCCGCTTCCCGTACTCGCCGTCGCCGCCCCGGTCGCCAAAGCCGCCGCCAGCGTCGCCACCACGGCCGTCAAGGCAGTCGCCACGACGGCCACGCGTGCGGTTGGCACCGTCGCCCAGACCGCCGCGCGCGGCGCCGGGCAGCTCGCGCGCCAGAGCGGACAGCTGGTCGCCCGGACCGGCCGCAGCGTGGCCGACACCGCGGTCCGCAGCCAGCAGAACGTGTTCCAGCGCCTCGCCCAGCCGCCGAAGGTCGGCGACACCTTCGCGGTCTTCAAAAAGGGCGCGCAGGGCCGCGCCCCGGTTTCCGAGCCGATGACCGTGCTCGGTCGCCAGAAAGTGGCAACCCCGAACGGCCCCCGCCTCAAGCTGCAGATGGCCGCCAAGGACGGCAAGATCCACAACGTCATGTTCGACAGCAAGTCGATCGACGTGACCAAGGGTCAGGGCGGCTACCTCGGCCGGATGTCGGACAAGATGGTCGCCCAGGTCGCCAAACAGTTTCTCAAGGCGCGCGACCAGGAACAGGGCCAGAAGCGCAAGAAGTCCGGGGTCCGCGAGACATTTGAAAACCTTGCCGAAGCGACCATGTAAGCGGGTCACCGCCGACGAAAGTGCACTTCCATGCCCGACACCCGGCTTCGGCTGATGCTGAGGCTCCCGTCCGAGACGGATGGCGGCGCCCCTCTTCGGCGGCTACCCGAGCGGATCGGCCGACCCCTCGAGGACATTGTAGCCGCCGCGATGCTGGAGGCCGCCGAGTATGGCGCGCTCACCGACCTGGCGCGCGCCCGCGAGCAGATCGCCGCGGATCCGGGCGCCCCGACGGAGGTGCGCGTCGCCATCCCGGGCGACCAGGAGGTCGGCCTGGCCGACATCGACCGGCTGGCCCACGAGCTGGGTGTCGATCGCGCCGGCCTCGCCAGTATCGCCCTCACACTCTGGCTGGCGCGTAACGCCAGCGAAGATGCCGATCGTTACTGGGACGGTGTCCAGGCTCGTATCGAAGCCCTTCCCGGCGACTGGTCCGATTCTCTGTAGGCGGACCAGCCTCACGGTGCGGACGAACGCAACCGCGACATGGGAATTGCGCCGAGAGGCCTTCACACCTCGCAGCGAGTCAATATCCAAAACGCGGCTATCTATTATTTAACGCGATCTTAGCGACCTTCCGTCCGGAGTCACCTGAGTCCAGACCCGTGATGCGGCCACGCGCGCGTGTCCCAGGGGAAGAAATCCGGGCGCAAGGCCAATGGATCGACAATGACCCCGTGGTTCGACGTGGTTCCGACCCGCGTCGCCCCGCGATACCCCGATCACCACCCCGGACCCTTGAGGGTCGATCAATGGGCCTGCTGCCCGAAGCTAACCACTGACCAGGAGTTAGAGACGTTGCGTCCCCAGAAGTTTCTCACCGTATTCCTGCTTGCCTTGACCGCAGCCCACCTAATGCTCGGCACGGCTCGGGCAGAGAAGCTCTCTTGCGGCGATCCGATGAAGCAGATCGCCAACAACCTCGTGTGGCAGAACGCGAAAAAGGCGCCGACCCCTCAGATCGCCGCGGAGCTGATGGAGCTCGGCGACCAGCGCCACCCTGGCCACGCCTGGAAGGAGGTGCTTCCGCCCCGCCTCAAGCGGGCAGGGTCATGGCCCGGCGGGGGCTGGCCAAAATTCTGGACCTGGAACGCGACTGAGCTCGATCAGGCGCAAAGGCGGTTCATCATCTGCGGCGAGCGGCGACGCGAACAGGTCGAGGCATACAATGCACGCGGTGGCCGTCAGCTAGATGACAGCGAGTACCAGGATTATTTCCAGGCGGCGCAGGTCCTGGCAAAGCTTCACGCTGCCGCCCAGACGGCAACGCAGAACCGTGCCGATCTGAAAGACGAGGTGAGCGATCTGGTCGCCCAGGCCGAGCCCACCGTGGACTCCTTCGCGGCCCTGATCCGCCACTCGGTGCGGGTCCGGGATACGCGCGGCGTGGGCAAGCACTTCGCGGGCCAGCAAGTCGGCCGGCTTCTCAAGATGGCCGACGAGCAGTCCGATGTCCTGGCTGAGCGGGTGCGCGACGACATCGACGCGCTGCAGAGCTATGCGGCCCTGACGGCACTCCGTTCCGAAGGGGCCGATTTCGAGAAGGAGTACCGTCGCGCGCGCCGGATCTTCAGCGGCTGGTTCCCTTCAGACTTCGCACGCCCAGCGTCCCTGGCCTTCTCGACGGTTGAAGGCAGGAGCGGCACCCGCCGCCTGGCCCTCAACCTCGTTGAGCTGAATGCCGGCGATCTGTCCGACGCCACGCCCTACCAGGAAATGCAGGTCTACAGCCGGATCTACGAGCTCGATCTTGCGGACGTTTCAGGCGGCGACAAAGCCGTTCTGGCAACCTACCAGAGGGAGCTCGTCGATCGGTACTACGCCGCCAAAGACACGATCGCGGACGCGCGCTGCGGCGAGGCGACCGCACCGGGCCAACTCGACGAGTTGCGCGACGCCACCTTCAGGTTTGCCGACGGCGTCGCCACGCTGGAACGCTTCGTCTGCGTCCTTGCCGGCCGCGGGCTCGACGTCGCGTACAACCCGGACGCCCTCACGCTGACGCTCACGCCGGGCGAATACCCGCTCAACCTGAAGCAGAGCGAGATGAACCCGTTCGATGAGATCGTCCTGGGTCTCGAGATGCAGTCCACCAGTCGGGGCATGCAACTCGTGCCGGAAACCCTAGCGGTCGATGGCGATGACCGGGACATGAGCGACGCTGACTGGGCCCGGCTGAGCCGTCAGCTGGAGAAGATCACCTTTGACGCCTGACCCAGGTTCGCACATCTCTGCTCTCAGGGCGGTCCGGCAATCGGACCGCCCTTTTCTTTGCTGCCCGGATGCACGGCGGCACCAGCCGCCGAACCGCCCCTGTAGGGGCGGCGCAAGTACGACGGGAGGAGAGGGCCCCGAAGCGGGCTGCCCTCGACGCCATGCGGGCAGCCCGCCCACGGGGCGCTCCGTGACCAGAGGGTCTGAAGGGTCGAAAGTCGCACGCCGGCGACACCCGGTCCGACACCGGGATCGACCATCCGCCATCCGGCGGCCCCAACCTTCTTCAAGAGCGCCCGGGCTCACCGCAAGCGGTGCGCGCCGGCGCAACCCGGCCAGGACGGTTCGTGACCCCGCGCGGCGGGCGACCCCGAGGGGCCCGCCACGCCGGGTCACGGGAACTGTAAAAAAGAACGAGACGGAGAGACGAGGATGACCCAGCAGATCGCCGGACTTGCCGAGCTCCTGCGCCAGCAGCAGGCCCTGGATCCGCAGCAGCACGGCGAGGACGTGCGCGAGCAGGCCGTCGCCCTGATGCTGCAACGCGCCGGCGCGGCTCTGAAGCCGCAGGCCCGTTCCGGCCGCTCGGTGCTCGACGCGCTCGCCAAGCTCGAAGAGCTCGCGGGCCTGCGTCCGGAGAGCGTTCAGCGCCGCTGGCTCGGCCTGCGCGCGCTCGACCTCAAATCGGGCGAGCAGATCGGCGGCAACCAGGTCAGCGACCCGATCATCGCCGCGATGGCAGCGGCCGCCGGGGCTGTCGTGACCACCCAGGACGACGACCGCGTCTCCGGCGTGGTGGGTCAGATGGGCAAGCGCACGCCGGACACGCTGGCCGCACGGGCGCGGATCGTCTTCCCCGGCCGCGGCGGCGGCTTCCGGGTCGAGCAGGACGACAAGCTGCTGTTCGGCGAGCCAAGCCGCGGTGCGTCGGCGCAGGAAATCCTGCGTGCGATCGACCAGGTCGAGACCCGGCACGCCGCCGGGGCGCGCAAGAACGCGCGCGGCGCGCAGCCGATCACCTATACCCAGATGAGCCAGGAAGCGCTGATCAAGGAGCGCGAGGGCGACCAGCTGTTCAACAGCTATCGCACCACCCTTCGCTTCAACGGCGCCCAGGCGCACCCCTCGCCGCTGGTCGAGTCCACCGCGCTCGCGAGCGTCACCCGGCCCCAGGCCACCTATCAGCCGATCCTGCCGCCAGAAGTGATGACCAAGGGGTTGCTGTCCGACGTGCAGCTTGAGGAGGTCGTTTACGCCGGTCAGGCGCACCAGGAATACCTGGCGTCCGACCCGATGGACCCCGGCGGCACCCCGCCGCGCCAGGGCTATCTGTGCGGCGCGGGCACGGGTGTCGGCAAGGGCCGCGTGGCCGCCGGCATCACGCTCGACAACTGGTGCCAGGGGCGTCACCGCGCGGTCTGGGTCTCGGAAAACCGCAAGCTGCTGAGCTCGGCCAGCCGTGACTGGGTCGCCCTGGGCGGCAAGCACGGCGACCTGATCGACCTGGCGGAGACCCCGAAGGGCGCCCAGATCCCGGCGCGCAACGGCATCCTGTTCCTGAGCTACGCGCTGCTGCGCGAGCGCGTCGACCAGATCGTCGAGTGGCTGGGCCTGACCAGCGACTGCCCGATCTTCTTCGACGAGGCCCACAACGGCCGCTACGCCAGCGTCCCGGGCCAGCAGGGCTGGGGCTCGACCAAGAAGTCCAAGCAGGGCATGGCGATGCTGGAGCTGCAGCGCCAGCTGCCGAACGCCCGGGTCACCTATCTCTCGGCGACCTCGTCCTCGGACATCGCCACGCTCGGCTACGCCCCGCGTCTCGGCCTCTGGGGCCGCGGCACGGCGTTCGCCGAGTACGACTCGTTCGTCGAGCAGATGGCCGAGGGCGGCATTAACGCCATGGAGCTGGTCGCGCGCGACATGAAGGCGCTCGGGATCTACTCCGCCCCCAACCTGTCGTTCGAGGGCATCACCTACGAGCGCCTCGAGCACGTCCTCACCGCCCAGGAGCGTCAGGTCCAGGACGAGCTCTCGCGGGCCTGGTCCAAGGTCAACGTGAGCCTGCAGAAGGCGATCGCCACGGTCGGCCTGAACTCGGGCCAGACCACGGTCATGTCGAAGGACGCCGGCCGGGCAACCCGCTCGTTCCTGTTCCAGCAGTACGGCATGGCCAAGAGCCGCTTCTTCCAGGCCCTGCTGTCGTCGTTCAAGGCTCAGCCGGTGATCGAGGCGGCGCGCCAGGACCTGGCGAACGGCCACCAGGTGATCCTGCAGTTCACCAACACCTACGCGGCCAACGCCGAGCGGGCGATCGCCGAGAACACCAGCGGCGACATCGCCGACGTCGAGGCGACCCCGCGGGACATCCTGATCAGCTACATCGAGGAGCACTTCCCGGTCGTGAAGCACAAGGTCGTGCAGCACGGCTACGGCAAGAAGGCCAAGTTCGCGGTGCAGCAGGTCAAGGATGCCAACGGCAACCCGGTGATCTGCCCGAAGGCCGAGGCCGAGCGCGACCAGCTGATCCACCACATCCAGTCCCTCAGCATCCCCGAGGGGCCGATGGAGCAGATCCTGGAAGCCTTCGGCACCGACACGGTGGCCGAGGTCACCGGCCGGCGCCGCCGGCTGGCCCCCGGCCCCGACGGTCGCCGGATGCTCGAGGACCGGACCAGCTCGGCCGTCATGGAGGACGTCCGGATGTTCCAGGCCGGTCACAAGCCGGTGCTGATGTTCTCCTCCAGCGGCTCGGCCGGCGCGGACTACCACGCCGACAAGATCGTCGGTCCGGGAGCGCTGCGCCGCCACTACCTGGTGCAGCCCGGCTGGCGCGCCGACCAGGCGATCCAGTCGCTGGGCCGCTCCCACCGCTCGGGCCAGGCCCAGGCGCCGGTCTACATCCTGGTCACGACCGACCTCTGGACCGACCGCCGGATGCTCTCGACGGTCGCGGCCGGCATGCAGAAGCTGGGCGCGATCACCCGCGGCCAGCGGCACGCGGCCTCCCAGGAGCTGTTCTCGCAGGACGACAACCTGGAGAGCGATCTGGCCTCGGACGCCTGGATGCGGTTCCTGAAGGACCTGCAGGCCGGCAAGGTCTCGAACCTCTCGCTGGCCAGCTTCGAGCACGAGACCGGCATCATCGTCCGGAAGCTCGGCTCCAACCAGCTGGCCGACGAGACCCCGCCGCTGCGTCGCTTCCTGAACGCGATGAGCGGGATGACCTGCGACCGGCAGGCGATCTTCGGTAACGCCTTCAAGGCGACGCTCGACGAGGTCCGCCTGGAGGCGATCTCCCGGGGTAGCTACGACCGCGGCATCGAGGCCATCGAGCCCGCCAGCCTGATCAAGCTGGAGGACACGGTGATCTACCGCGATCCCGCGACCGGGGCGGCCACCCGGCTGCTGAAGATGCTCCGGGTCGACGAGGCCCAGCCGACGGCGTTCAAGGACGCCCAGACGCAGGCCAAGAATGGCGGCGGCTCGCGCTACGTGGTCAGCCAGCTGACCGGCCGGGTCGCCCTGATCGTCTTCCCGCGCATGTTGGGCCAGGCGACCAGCGACAGCGACCAGGTCAAGCTGGTCACGCCCCACGGCACCAAGACCCGCACCCGCGGCGAGGTGGTGAAGGAGCGGTGGCGTCCGCTCAACATCCACGAAGCCGAGGACCTGTGGCACGCCGAGCTGCAGACCGTGAGCGACGAGGAGGAGACGATCTTCTACGTCGCGACCGGCTGCCTGCTGCCGCTGTGGGACAAGCTGCCCAAGAAGAAGGTGAAGGTCTACCAGATGATCACCGACGAGGGTGAGCGCATCCTCGGCCGGACGCTGCCGGAATCCTGGGCCGACCGGGTCGTCGCCCGGGCCTCGGCGAGCAGCGGCGCCGGCATCGATCCGATGGAGGCCCTGGCCAAGCTGGAGGACGAGGAGTTCGTCCAGCTCGCCAACGGCTGGGTCGCCCAGGGCCGGGTCGACGTCAAGACCGGCCTGACCGGGATCGAGATCATCGTGATGGATGAGGACACCAATCGCTACAAGGCCGAGATGGAGCACGCGGGCGTGATCGTGCGCAAGAGCGTGCTGCGGCCGGGCGAGCTGGACTTCCACCTGCCGCACGATCGTCAGCTGCGCGAACAGGCGTGGCAGGCGATCACCCAGAGCCGGCCGGTGGTGGGCGTCACATCCTACAAGGGCTGATCCCACCTTCCCGCAAGAGGACGCCGGGGGCGGCCGCATGGCCGCGCCCGGTGCCCCTGCCGGACCTGCCCGAAAGCCAGCGCATCCAGTTCTACGCCCGTCGGGAGACGGCCGTGACAACCGGGGTGTGTCGTGCGCCGCGGGCGCACACGGCCGGCCCGAAGGCCGGCCAGGAACAAGCACAGGCCAGGGGCCAGCGCGCTGTCCGCCTCCAGGGAACTGGGAGGCGGACGACGCGCCGACCCGAGGCTGAAACCAAAAGACTGCGATGAGGAGATTGAGACGATGACCACCGCGACCGCGACGAAGATCGATGGCTCCGCCATCACCACGGCCGTAGTCTCCCAGACCTACAACATGCTGCTGCAGAACGGCATCAGCCACGACGACGCCGTGGCGAAGCTGCAGGAGGTCCTGACCGACGCCGGCTACAGCCAGGCGGGCTACACCGACCGGCTGATCGCCAGCCACATCGCCCGTCTGAAGAACGGCAAGGCGGCGACCACAACCAAGTACGACGCCAGCAAGCTGGCGCTGCAGGTCTACGCCGAGATCACCGGCGAGGCGCCGGCGGATGACAAGCAGGCCAAGTCGGCCGCACAGACCAGCGACGCACAAGACGCACAAGAGGAGGCCGCCGTGGCCGAGACCGAGACCATCACCCCCGCTGAGGCGGGCGTCGGATCCGCCGACAAGAGCGCCGACACCGGCGCGGCCACCCGCACGCAGGCGCCGGCCTTCCAGCCGAGCGGCCTTGCCGGCCTGTCCTTCGACGCCGCCAAGACCCGCTCGCTCGACGCCACCCTGAAGATCGCCACCAGCCAGCGCCTGCGCTCGGTGCAGCAGGTGTTCGACGCGATCACCGAGGCCGAGCAGACGGTCGATGCGCAAGAACAGGCGATCTCGGTCGCCAACAAGGCGCTTGCCCACCTGCAGGCCGGCGAGGTCGAGCAGTACGAGCAGATCGACCTGGGTCAGACCCCGAGCCTGAAGACCTCCGGCCTGAGCGAGCTCGAGGTCGACGAGGACTACGTCGAGATGATCGACATGGCCCTCGATAAGCTGACCCAAAACCAGGTCGACAGCTACCAGAACCTGATCAGTGCGCTGAAGGCGGCCGAGGCGGCGGTCGAGACCAACGCGCAGGCGCTGCGCGAGGTCCGTCGCGAGATCAAGGCGAACGCGCCGAAGCCGAAGGTCTCGGTGAACGCCGGCTCCACCGGATCCGGCATCCAGCAGGTGGATCAGGAACTCGACTGCGAGGTCGTGATGCGCAAGGCCTCGGACATCTTCTCGAACGCCTACGGCACCACCGCCCCGATCCTGGACTTCGAGGTGCCGACGCTGGAGTGGGCCGGCCAGCCGCACCCGGACGTGCCGGAGATCGACGCCACCTTCCGCTTCTTCGCGCCGATCCTGGCTGACGTCCTGCACTGCATCGTCGAGGGCGAGATCCCCTGGATCCACGGCGAGACCGGTTGCGGCAAGACCGTGTTCTACGAGCAGCTGGCCGCGCGCCTGGGCTTCCCGTGCATCCGCCTGAACTTCGACAGCCACCTGACCCGCACCGACGTGGTCGGCAAGACCGACCTGATTCCGGGCCCGAACGGCCAGTCGATGACCCGCTACATCGAGGGCATCCTGCCGATGGCGCTGAAGATGCCCTGCCTGCTGCTGTTCGACGAGTTCGACCTAGGCGACCCGGAGATCATGCCGATCTTCCAGCCGGTGCTGGAGGGTAAGGGCGTGCGGCTGATGGGCGACGGCGGCCGGCTGGTCAAGCAGCACCCCTACTGCTTCATCGGCATCACCGGCAACTCGATCGGTCTGGGCTGCGACAACCAGGTCTACCTGAACGTCCACGAGCAGTCCGGCGCGACCCGTGACCGTATCTCCAAGTACATGGAGATGCCCTACCTGCCGCCCGAGATCGAGCTCGAGGTGGTGATGGGCCGCGTGCCGCACGGCGACAAGGACTTCGCCGAGCGCGTGATCCAGCTCGCCAACGAGACGCGCAAGAGCTACCGCCTGAGCCAGATGAATCAGCTGGTCTCGACGCGTCACGTCCAGGGCGCGGTGAAGCGCCACGCGCACTTCGCCAGCATGTATCAGGACAGCGACGAGCTGGTCGCCTCCACGCTCGACGTCACGATCCTGAACTACATGGACGACACCTCGCGCGCGGTCGCCCGCGGCCTGGTCGACAACCTGTTCGCCTAGCAGCCGGCGCCTGCCCGTCGGCTGAGACGAGACGGCGCCGCCGGCCGACAACGCCGGCGGCGCCACTCCCCGGATCGGCCGCAGGCAACGGCCCAACAGCCAAGAATTCGCCCGCTGATCGCGGGCCCAGAGTTCCGGGCGCAGATGCGCCCGGTCGCGCGCGGTGCGCTTCACCGCATCCTCCAGTCTCCTCACCTCGACACGGGAGCCCGCGATCCTCGCGGGCTCCCGTCTTTTTGCGGCCTCCGCACCGCCGGGTCCGCTGGGCGGCCTTAACGCCTTGTCCTGACGGCCTTTTGCCACCCCCGCCCGGATTTCCGCCCCGACCTGGCAAATGCGTTCTGTCTCAATGGCTTGCGCAAATCTCCGCCGGCGCCGCGCGGACGTGCGCGGAGCGTTGTCGAATCATCAGAACCGGGTTTGCCAAAGCGCGTCCGGCGGGTGTTCCCCGATATCGGCAAATCGGATCCCGAGGACCCTCATGCGCGCATCTCTCTACCGATGACCCACGGCGACTGGCGCAGATTCCACCCAACGCCGATGCGGCTGCGCGATGACGTTACCTAGCGATCGCCCGACACCGACCATCCTTGAACAGGCGATCCCATTTTCAAGCTTGAGAGCCCGGCCCGTGACGACGAGGGCCGGGACGCTCCTCCGAGCGGCGACGCGACCCATCGCGAGCGTCGCCGCTCCGACGAGCGTTACCTGACGTTCGACAGGCCGCAGGCCCTGGCCGGCGCCGGTGGCAAACCGCCACCACGGTGAAGCCCTGCCCGACAACCGATCTCGAGACTGCTTCCCGCACGACCTCGCTCCCCCACAGGGCAACGAGCGCGCGGGGGCAATGGCGCCCGCTCCCGACACCCGGAAACCCGGCTCGTCGCCCGCTTACGTGGCAAGGAGACGATCCATGCGGATCATCATCACCGACACCCGCGCCAAGTCGATGGCGCGGATCATCGAGCGTGCCGTCCAGTCCAGCGGCAAGGACCGCTTCCGCTACAACCAGGCCCTCGACACGGTCGCCGAGTTGCTCGGCTACGCGGACCAGAACGCGCTCGCCGCCCAGCTCAAACCGGCCGGCCCGGATCCCAAAACCCTGGATACACAGGCGCTCGAGCGCGCGGCCGAGCGCCTGCAGCAGGAGATCGCGCCACTCGGGCGCGATTACCGCTACGCGCGCGATCACCTGGCCCTCCAGGATACCGCGGCCGAGCTGGAAGCGCGCATCGAACGCGCGGTGACGCAGGCAGCCGCGATCGGCCGCGAGGCCCGCAAGCGCCTGAAGCGGCGGCACTCTGACGCTACCGCCCGAGTCCTGGATCGTGCGCGCCGGCGCGCCGGGAGCGCGATCGCCACGGCCCCCGCGCCCTGGTGCCAGCGGGCCCACGAGGCGACCGGCGAAAACGGCCAAGCCGTAGCCCTGCCGCTGCCCAGCGTGCTTACCCCTCTGTTCGAGGAGATCGCGAGCCTCATCGCGCCAGCCCTGCCGGAGACATTGGAAGCTTCGGTCTGGACCGAGGCGGGAGAGACGCACGCGCCCGTGCGCCTGCAGCTGTTCCACGACGACGGGCACGAACCCCGCCAGCTGTTCATCACGCCGGTGCTCGACGGCACCCGGGTCGTCTACCGGGCCGAGCTCGACAGCCTGACCTCCGGCATGGATGGCGGCATCAACGTCGAGGAAACGCTCTACGAGGTGATCGACACCACCGACCGCCTGATCGATGCGATCGAGGCCTGCTGCACGCGCTACGCCGATGGTCTCTTCGCCAATGCGGAGCGCCAGAGCGAGGACCGCGCGCAGCTGACCCTCCAGCTGGAGGCGATCTCAGCACGCCTGACCGCGGCGGCTCCCACCGGCGGCCACATCCACATGGATGCCGAGCCGGACGACAGCGCGGATCAGTCGGGCTCGGTCGCCGACAGCGGCAGTGGCGACCAGCTCTGGCTGGTCAACGTCCGGCGGGTACTCCGCGAGGACGCCCAAGTCATGATCCGGGCCGACAGCCGCGGCGAGGCCGAGCGCGAGGGGCTCGAGTACGCGAGCGCGCTCTGCGAGACGCTGACCTGGGAGTGCTACGACGCCGATTACTGGCTCGACGGGGGATGCGACAGCGAGCGGCTCTGCACCACCTGCGGCGAGGAGACGGGCGACCCCGAGGCGACCTTCTGTTCGGGCGGCTGCGCCGGCGCGCACGCCTCCCTGGGTCGCGGGAACAGCTGAGGACAGGCCGACAGGAATCCGCCGGCGGGCGGTGTCGCGAAACCGCCCGCCGGCCCTCCTTTTTTGTGCCTTCGGAACTGAATTCAAGCCTCTCTGGACGCTAAAAATTACGCGTCAGGAGCACCCGGAGACACCCATCTCCTGATCCACGGCGACGCCGCCGCACGACCCGACGACCCGTTGCGCCCAGGAGACCCGATCCGATGACCCAGAACCCCGGCCCCCTCGTCATCAACGTCCTCGCCGGCCCCGGTGCCGGCAAGTCCACGCTGGCCTCCATGATCTTCGCCGCGCTGAAGCAGGCCGGTACTGGATGGACGGTCGAACTGGCCGCCGAGTTCGCCAAGGACCTGGTTTGGGAAGGCCGCGGTCAGGCCCTGCAGAACCAGCTGTACGTGCTGGGCGAGCAGTACCAGCGGATCCATCGGGTCGCCGGCCAGGCGCACATCGTGGTGACCGATAGCCCAGTTTTGTTTTCTGCAATCTACAAACCCGCCGAGTTCCCGGACGCGGTCACCGAGCTGGCGTTGTGGGCGCACTACCGTTTCCCCTCCCTCAACGTGTTCGTCGAGCGGCCGGGCGCGCCCTACGAGGCCGTCGGCCGGGTCCAGACCGAGGCGCAAGCGATCGAGGTCGACCGCAAGATCGAGAGCTTCATCGAAGCCCACCAGATTGCGCCGGTGTTCCGCGCGCGCCCTGAGATGGCCGACGCCCAGAAGATCGCCGACAAGGCGGTCAGCTGGGTTAGCAACCAGTATCGGGGGCCGCGCCGCGTCGCCTGAGCATCACGCGCCGCAGCCCAGCCGTTCCAGCAGGCGCGCCAGCCGCTCAGCATCGGCCTGATGGCGGAAATACACCCTGAGGCCGAGCATCGCCCAGTCGTGCCGCCGTCCGCGATGCCTGCGGATCAACCAGTCGACCACGCGATCCAGGTCGCGGCCCCAACCGCCCGGGCGCTCACCGAGCTCAACCGTGTAGGGGTGCGACCAGCGCATCCGCTGGTCGGCAGAAACGCGTGTCATCCTCTTTGTTCTATTTTCGTTCACGCTCGGGCACAAGCGCCCCAGCGTGATCGCGCGCCAGCGCGCGCATGAAAGAGGCGGTGTTCCACCGCCCGACCCCCGTCCAGCCGGGCGCCCTTCTGGTGAACCGAGAAGAGCGCCGGCGGACGAGGGTCTCGTCGCACGGTGCCAAACCGGAGACGACGAGGAGAGATGTGATGACCATTCAACTCGCGGATCACGATCCGCTCCACGAGCTGCGCACGGCCCATGCCGAAGGCGCCACCCTGATCGAAGGAGCCTGCCGCGCGCTCGTCAGCTACCAGCGCGCGCTCGCGCTCGCGATCGAGCACAGGCTCGACTTCCCGGATATCGAGATCGCGGACACCGCCTACGTGCTCGACTACGAAACCGATCTGCCGGCCCCGGACGCCGACGCGCCGGTGCAGCCAGTCGCGCCCGAGGCCGCGCCCGCGGCGAGCCCCGAGCAGGACAGGACGCCGGATACGCGTGCGTTCGACAGCCTGCCCGCCAGCATCCGCGACGAGGTCGCCCGGATCGCCGGCAAGAGCGCCGCACAGCTGAAGGCGGAGACCAGCGCCCTGACCGCCCGGCCACGCCTGACGTCGGCGCCGCGGCCCGGCCAGCGCAAGCGCCGGCGTCAGATGCTCACGCCAGAGCAGGAAGCCGAGCTGATCCGCTGCTGGCAGGACGACCGCGACGCGGACGCGCGCGCCGAGCTTCTGGATCGTTTCGAGCCGCTGATCAGGCGCATGGTCGAGGAATCTGGCGGCGCAAGCTGGGACTACAAGAAGGACCTGCTGCAGGAAGCCCGGCTCGCCCTGATCGAGAGCCTCGACAAGGTCGATCCGGCCGCCGGGCGGATCTCGGCCTTCTGCCGCAACGCCATCAAACACGCAATCCATCGTTTCATGATGGATCAGTCCGGCACGACGCGCGTGGGCACAAACCTCAGCGACAAGCGGGTCTACTTCAACTTCTCCCGCCTGCGCCGGCAGTGGGAGAGCCGCTTCCAGAAGGACCTGAACGACCAGGGCCGGCTCTGGATCGCTCACCAGCTGGGCGTTTCGGTGGAGACGGTGGCGCGGATGGAGCCGCGCCTGAAGCGCAACGACGTCCCGATCGACACGCTCGGCGAGGACCCGGCCGGCCACGTCGAAGGCGGCATCAACAGCCGAGGGGTGGACGCCCTGATCGAAGCGCTGACCGACCCCGCCGGCACACCCGAGAGCCAGCTCGGCGCGCAACAGGCCGAGCGCTTGCGCCTGGACATGTGCGGCCGCGCCATCGAGCAACTGCCGGAGATCACCCGGGATATCCTCAGGCTGCGCTTCGCCGAAGACGGCAAGGTCTCCTACGCCGAGATCGGCGCACGGCTCGCTGCAATGTCCGGCCGCCGAATGACCCGCAAGCAGGTCAGGAAGTACGAGGAAGAGGCGCTGAGCCTGGTCGCGGCCACGATCGCCAGAGCCGGTTACGAGGTTCGCGATCTTGCCTGAATCACGGCCGCTCAGCGGGCCGGCACCGGCCCCATTTCCGGTCGAGAAACCCGCGACCGCAGGGCCCGCGGGCCGGAAGGCAAGGCGGGAGAAAGACCGCGTCGGCAGGTCAGCTGCGGGCGTCCCCGAATTGACGAACGCCCGCGGCTGACGCTGCCCGCGCCGTGAACGGCACGTCAGTCAGGACGAACCAGAAGACAGTCGTCGGCGCGACGCGCCGACCGCCCGCGCCGGCACCAAGCCGACGGGCGCACCCAAAAAGAACCGAGAGGAGACCGCGATGCGCGGAGCCACCGCTGCCGCCCAGCAGGGCCAGACGAACCAGCCGGCCCAGACGCCGACCAACGTCATGGCCGGCGACCAGGGCATCCTGGCGCACGAGCTGATGGTCGAGATCATGGGGATCGTGCCGACCTTCGGGAACACCAAGATCAACGTCGGCTTCTACGGCGACGAGGCCTTCGCGTCGGATCAGCTGAACTACGTCAATATCCCGCAGCTGCCCCCGCAGCTGGTCGTCCCGACCCCGATCGCGATGGAACTGCGCGGCTTTGCCGCGCACGAGGCCTCGCACCTGATCTGGACCGACTGGGACTTCATGGAGAACGGCCGCACCGACGCGGAGAAGAAGGACGCCCTCCTCCATCACGTCTGGAACGCGATCGAGGACTACATGATCGAGAGGAACTTCCTCGAGATCTATCCAGGCGCACACAAGAACTTCACCGCGACCGAGATCCGCTGCTGCGCCAAGTACATGGAGCAATGGCGCCAGAAGCCGGACATCGCCAAGGACCTGCGTATCGTGGGCACGGTGGCGCTGACCTGGGCGCGGTCGATCTACTTCGGTCTGAAGACGCAGTCCTCGAAGGACTGCATGGACACCATGCCGGTCACGCTGCAACAGCGCGTCTGGACCTGGTTCAACCAGATCATCGACGTCGAGAGCAGCGAGGAGTGCTTCCAGCACGCCCGGCGGATCGCCGAGGAGATCCGCAAGGACCCGTTCGACCCGAACGATCCGCCGGCCGACCCGAACCACGACCCGCTCGCCAACCAGCAGCAGGGCCAGGGTGGCCAGAGCCAGGGCGGTATCGGCGGCAACGGGGCCGGCCAGCAGTCGCCGCAGGGTAACGCCGGCGGCGGCCTGTCGAACGGCGGCTCCGGCGGCGGGCAGCAGAACGGCCCCACCCCGATGGGTGTCGGCCACTCGCTCAACGACGCCTTCGACGACATGGGCGTGGAGAAGCAGAGCCACTACACCCAGTCCTACGCGATCACCTCGAACGCCGCGGAGGGGCCGGCCGCCGACGTGCTGGCCGATCCTCAGGGGACCCAGCGGGCGCAGGACGCCCAGGCGAAGATCGCCGACCAGGTCGGGATCACCAGCCGCACCCTGCGGCGCGCGCTGCGCACGATCTCCCGCGAACGCTGGCGCGGCGGGCGCAACGACGGCCTGCTCGACGGCGACCACCTGACCCAGGCGGTGATGGGTGCGCCGGATATCTACCGGAAGAAGCGCAAGGCCGAGAAGATCGACACCGCCGTCGAGGTGGTCGTGGACTGCTCGGACTCGATGCGCGGCCAGAAGCTCAAGGTCTGCCAGCAGCTCGGTCTGGTCCTGCATCAGGCGTTCGCCGGCACCCCGATCAAGTACGAGATGATCGGCTACACCTGCACCGACGACGAACAGAACCTACCGCAGTCAGCCCAGGTGCTGATCCAGGCGATGCAGGCGCGTGGCGAGGAGGCCGACGTCCGGGCGATCCCGGTCTACGTCTTCAAGGACTTCGAGGCGAACCACTCCGCCGCCCTGACCAGCCTCGGCAACATGACCGAGGTCCCGCGCGGCGGCACGCCCACGACCGACGCCATCTACGCCGCGCACAAGCGCCTGGCCAAGCGCCCGGAACGCCGTCACGTCATGTTCGTCCTGACCGACGGCGCCTCCGACGACAACCAAGCCTGCAAGCGCGCGGTCGAAGCCGTCGAGAAATGCGGCGTCACCGTGCTCGGCCTGGGCATCCAGTCCGACGCCGTGAAGGGCTGCTTCAAGAACTGGGCCAGCGTCTCCGACGCCAAGGACATCTCCGCGGCCGTGCTCGGCACGCTCGCCAAGGCGATCCTGGGCGACAAGCTCAAGAAGGGGATGCTGCCCAGCTACTCCGCCGCGCACCTGCACGACGTCTAGCGCGGCCGACGGCTCACGCGTTCCGCCGCCCCGGCCCGATCAGGGCACCGGGGCGGCGGTTCGCGCATCGCCGGAATGACAAAACAAGGAACCGGGCGCATGCGCCCGGCCACGAGGAGATCGAGCGATGTCCTGGACCACCGCGATCGCGGAATACCAGCTCAAGGTCGGCACGATCGACGGGAAGACCGCCGTTGTCGCCGACAACACGAAGTACCATAGCAGCGCGCCGTCGGAATTCCGCTACTTCTATACGATCCTCAAGAAGGGCGGCCTGGCCACGATCCAAAACTGCGATGGCGCCCCACCGGGTCTGGGCGAGGTGTCGCTCTCGACCAAGACCGGGACCCAGACGATCGTTGGCCTCAAGATTCTGGGGCTCCAGGAGACCGACGCCGACTTCCTCAAGCTGCTGGGCCAGGTCACGCCCAAGATGCAGGACGCCGGCGACCTGCGTCAGCACTTCCTATCGCGAATCGCGACCGCGATGGCCGCCGCCTATCCCAAGGCCGCGCCTGAGATCCAGGAGGACACGATCATCGTGCACTCCGACACGACGATCCCGCAGCAGAGCGGCACCGCCGCCGGCCGCCGCGCACTCGCCAGCGGCCAGAACGCCAAGTCCGCCGGCCCGCGCCGGCGCGGCAAGAAGGGCGCGAACAACATCTGGATCTGATCGCAGCGCGCCCGGCGCCGCCCGTCACGCCCCCACGTTTCCTGTCCGAGACCGCCATGACCGCCCCACAGCCGTTCGCCCGCTACACCGCGCACCACGCCTTCGATCTCGACGGCAACGCCTACCTGATCCTGCTGGATGCGCGGGCACCGTCCGACTACCAGGCGTTCGTCGGGCGCCTCATCTACCAGACCCGCCTGGAAGTGGCGCCCGCGCGCGGGACCGGCGCCACGCTCGAGGAGATCGAACTGGACGACGGCGAAACCCGGCTCGCCCCGACGCCGTTCGCCGCCGGCGAGCTGTTCAACTCCGGGCCGATCGCCGACGAGCTCCGCAAGGGACCCAGCATCACCTCGGCCGAAATGCTCGCGACGGCGGCTGGCAACGCGCTGAAGCGTGCCTTCAAGGCCCTGCCCAACGGCGGTGTCACGCAGCTCGACATCGACAAGTTCCGCAATGCGAGCGGCCGCATCCAGCTGATCTGCACCAGCCCGCAGGTCATGCCCGCCGCCGGCACGCCGAGCAAGACCTCCACCGCCGGTACGACCGCGAAGTCAGCGGCCCCAAAGGGCCGCCGGCGCAAGTCGGGCGGAACCGGGAACAACAACATCTGGCTCTGAGCAGGAGACCGGGGCGATGAACTGGACCTTGATCGCGAGCTACAGCCCCTACCAGGCGGCGCGGACCATCAACGGCACCATGCGCTTCTTCGTGATCCTGCACGACCCGCGGGCGCGCACGCCGGCTGCACGCGCCTACGTCATGGAGATCGACAGCTCATTCACGCTCGAAGCACTGCCGCTGGAGATCACGCCGGGCGGGCCCGGGCGCTGGACCAAGGTCGCCCTCGACCCGGATCCACAGCCGCACGTCCTCTCGGGCGCCTGGCTCGCCCCGATCCCCGACGTCCTGGACGACCCCTGCATGATCGAGGCAAGCCAGGGAATACTGAAGCCTCAGAGGGACGGCAGCATCACGCGTGCCGCGATGACCACGCTCGCCGCCGGGCCTCTCAGCGCACACGACACCCACTTCGACGCCCAAGCAGGCACCGATCGCCTGGATCTCTTCTCCCACGATCCGGCCGCGCGCCCGCGGGGCAGCCTGATGTGTCCCAGCCGGCGCGGCCGCAGCCCGAACCAGGTCTGGATCTAAGCGGTGAGCCCGAACCCGCTCCCAGCCGGCCAGTTCACGCTGCTGCACGCCGGCTACACGCGCCTCGGTCTCGCCGCGCGCGACAGCACGCGCATCCTGGCAAGCGACCCGCGCCAACGCGGAGACCCGATGGCCTGGCGTTGGGTCGGCGGGCAGGCCTACTGCGGCGAGCTCTACGTCGGTGACGCGCAGACGCACGCCGCCTACCGCTTCAAGCCCGCCTTGATCGGCGACCTCACCGAGATCGGCAAGCAGATCCTGTTCGCCCAGCAGCCCGACGACCAGTTGCTCGACCGGCTTCTCGCTACCCTGCCGGTGCCGAGAAGCGCCCAGCTGCGCTGGCAGAAGATGAACACACTCGAGATCCGGGTCATCTGCGACACCGGCCTGCCGGCAGCAGCGCGACCGCCCCGGCACACGCGCCCCCGCGGCGACTGGATCCTGCCCGCGTGAGCCGCGCGCCGGCCAACACCGCCGCGCGGCGCCCATGTTCCGGAAACCATCCTGCGCTAGACTGACGTCGCCCGGCCGCCGGCGGCACCTATTGGAGTTCACAATGACCGTCATTACCCAGTCCGCGAGCGACGCAAGGATCCAAGGGGCCGCGCTGCGCCTCGCGCACGCGCGTACGACGGAGAGCTTCGCCAACATCGCCCATGACATCGTCGAGGCCGGCGATCACACCGAAGTCGTCCCCGAGCGCCTGCTCGCGATCGGCAAGATGGTCGCCGACGGGGAGCCCGCCAGCTGGGCCTGGCTGCTGCCCGAACCGGACACCCACCTGCACGCCGCCGCGCTCGAGTTCGCCCTGTTCGCGGGGCCCAACGGCGGCTACTTCGACACCGCGCCCGACGGGTCGATCCGCCAGTGGGCCGAGGCCGGGAGCGGTGCCCGCGCGCTCTCGAGCTGGATCACGCGCCTGCGCGCGGCCGGCAAGCTGCCGGGCGTCCACATCACCGACCCGGCCGTGGCGCGCGCCGAGCTCAAGCCGGAACTGGCCGACCTGCCCTATCCCGACGCGCGCCTCGCGATCGCCATGCAGTTCGCCGAGCGCCAGCGTCTGGACGCACTCACTGAGCTGGTTCAGGCGACCCGAAGCCATACCGGCCAGCACATCTTCCGGCTCGATCACGCGGACCGCCTGGCTCGCATCTTCCCGGCTGCCTTCGGAGATGACCCGTTCCGGAAGAAGGCGATCCTGTTCTTCCTGTTCCTGCACGGGCACCTGCACCACAAGGGGAGCCCGGCCGTCTTCGACCTGCCGATCCCGAGCGACTACCAGATGCCGCGCATCCTGGCGTACCTGGGCGCTATCCGGGTCTCGGATACGCTGCGAACGATACTGACCGCGTCGGACCGGCTGCTCGACGTCACCAGCGCACCGGTCATCGAATACCGGGCGGCCGCGATCGTCTGCGCCGACCTGCTCCGCGCGGCCACCGGCCAGCCGACCAGCGTGATCGACAGCGCGCTGTTCATCCCGCTGCGCAAGGACCCGGCCTTCCAGGCGAACAGCCTGCCAGCGATGCGCTGCGACACCATGTGGTTCTAGAGAGCGCGGTCAAGCTGCTATGTACGATCTCACCCTGGACAAGACGCAAGCCGTGCTCGACGCCTACGCCGACTACCTCGATCCCACCTTCCGCGCCAGTGCCACCCGGCACGACCGCTTCCTCGCCGCGCCCGTGCCCGACGCGCCCGACGAGGTCCAGGTGATCTGGGAGCCGGCCCTCGATCTCGCCGAGCTGATCTCCGCCGGCCAGGCGCCCGTCGAGCAGATCCACGACCTCCTGGCAGCCGGACCACGGCTGATCCGGCTGCCCACCGGGACCGTCTGGAACAATGGAGCCTGCATCATCGAGCCGAGCGACCTTCCCGCCCTCGCGACCAAGTGAGTCTCGGCGCATTGCCCCGGCGTTCAGCTTGGAGCGCCTTGCCTGGAGAGCCCAATGACCGGCCACACGCCCCCATGCACCCTGGATGGCGCGACAGTCAGCCTGCTCACCCGAAACAACTGCTCCGGCGGTTCGCGCACGCTCTATTACGGCAGCCCCCAGGCGGCGCTGATCGCCGAGGTCAAGCGCGCCATCCAGGTCCCGCTGACCGAATTCTCCGCGCCTGAGGATCTGGTCCAGGCAGCGGCGATGCGCGCGCCCGACGCAACCCGGCCGGCGGCGCAGTTCGACCTGATGGCGATCTGGCGCGAGATGATCGCCGACGGCGCGTTCGAGAATGGCTCCTACACCCACACGCTCACACTGGCCGATGCGGCCGGACAGCCGCTCATTCAGCGGGCGCATCCCGCCGGGTCGCTGGTCGCAACCACCCTGCGCGACTGCCTGGCGGACCATCTCGCCGGCGGCGGCGACCTCGACGAGGCCCTGCGGGCCGAGCGGCGGATCGTCTTCTGGGACGGTGACGCCGAGGTCGAGGAGATCTCGGATGGCCCGAAATCCGCTTTCGAGATGGCCCGAGGCTGGCTCCGCACCGAGCGGGCCCTGAGCGAGGCGGCGCGAACCCACAAGGTCGACCGCGTGTGCCTGCATATCCTGCTCGAGGGCGTGCAACGCGCGCGCTCAGGCGAGCCGCCTCTGGTCGGCTTCTACGACCGCGCCGACAACCAGCCGCCCGAAGTGCTGGAGATGATCGATGCCGGCGAGGCCATCTGGGAAATCGCACCCGGAAAGCACGTCGCCGATCGTCTCTGTCGCGGAAAGACCGGCCGCCCGCGGAGGGCCGTCGGCCGGCTGACCGCGCTCGGCGCCGCGCGCTACGGGGCCGCCCTGCATCACGCGCTCGCGCAGGTCTCTGCCCAGGGCGACGCCCTTCCCGACCGCGATACCTACATCGCGCGCCTCAAGGCATCCGCGATCGAGACCGCGAAGGTCTGATCCGCGGTCGCCGCGGCCGCCTGCCCGATCGAGAAGCGAGGATACCCGTGATGGAAAGACCGCGAACCCCGCGCCGCGGGAACCGCCTGCCGATGGAGATCTTCCCGGACGAGGACGACTTCGACGACCGAACCTACGCCAAGGCGCTGCGCTGGGACGCCGTCTCAGCGATCGCCCTGGTGATCGGCGTGCCGGCCCTTCTCGGCTGGCTGAGCGGCGGCGGTTTCTCCGCCTTGCTGTCCTGATCCCCAATACCCCGACGGAGCCCGGACCCGCATGCGCTACAACGTGATCGATCCCGAAAGCTACTTCGAGGCGACCGCCTTCCTTGACATGGGCACGGTCCTCAGTGGCTTCGAGCGCAACCTCCCCGCGGGCGCGCGCGACCTGCTGGACGCCGGCTGCGGGTCCGGCCGGGACGCCCGCGTCCTGATCGACCGCGGCTACCGCGTGACCGCTTTCGACGCCCATCACGAGCTCTGCCGCCTGGCCAGCGAGCGTCTCGGCGTTCCGGCGATCTGCAAGACGTTCGAGCAGGTCGACTGGCACGAGCAGTTCGATGGCATCTGGGCCTGCGCCTCGCTGCTGCACCTAACCCCCGCGGCGCTCACCGATGCCGTGCACAGGCTAGCCCGCGCACTCAGGGTCCGCGGGGTGATCCAGATGTCCTTCAAGGAAGGCGATGGCCCGCGGATCGATCGTCTCGGCCGCTACATGCACGACCAGAGCTGGCTCAGCCTGAAGCACCTCTTGTGCGGATGCCCGGACCTGGAGCTCGTGCGCATCTTCAACACCGGCGACCGCATGCCCGGTCGGGACACGACCTGGATCAACGCCGTCGCCCGCCGCGTCTGACGCGGTCTCGACCCACAGGAGACCCGCCAATGCTCTCCGGAGTTATCGACCTGGTTGGCCAGTGCAGCCTCGACGACGTCGAGCAGACGCTCACCGAACAGTACGTTCAGCTGTGGCTCAGCTGGGCGGACATCCAGTCCGACGCGCTCAACACCGCGATCCATCGGATCGGTCAGGCCCACGCGGCGATTGCCCAGGCGATCGCCCTGGAAAGGGGCGATGACGACACGCTCACAACGCTGGACGGCTCCGACGCCGAAGCCGCCTTCCGCGAGGCCTGGATCTGGGCCTACATGAAAGGGCTGGGCGTCGACCGCGCGTACGCCGAGGAGTCCTACTGCCTCTATACCGTCGACTGGGCGCGTGCGCAGACCCGGGCGACGCTGATCGCAGCGGCCGGCGCACGCCTTGGGGCCGTCGATGCCACCCGAACACGCCAGACCTTTCGGGCGCTGCGAGCCGAAACGGCCTGAGCGACGCCATTTCCCGGGCAGACACAAGCCGCCGGAGCCCGCCATGTCCAAGCCTATCCCAGCGCCCGAGCGCGTGACAGCCGCGATCTTCTCGGTGAATTGGTGTCAGCCGCACGGGGGCGCCTGCCACCTGCTGCTGCGCGATGCGCACGCACCAGAGGCTCTGACCTGTCTGATCGCCCGCCTCGACCCGGGCGCCGATGCGCTGGACTTCAGGCCGGCCAGCCCACTCAACGACGCCGAGCTCTATCAGCTGCGCACGGCTGATGGCCGACGGATGTTCGCCAACGCCGACATCTTCGGCTCGCACGCGCCGGCGGAAGCCCTGCGCGCCCTCACCCCGGCCGTCGAGGAACCCGGCGCGCTCGACGCGATGGTCGCGCGCGGACTGCATCGGCGCTTTGCCAATCGTTACCCCGATCTCGCCCTGACCCCTGGCCGGGTTGATCAGCTGGTGATGCGCACGGCCTTCGCCGAACCCCGCCGTCCACGCGTACCCCGAGCCTTCGAGATCGTCGCCCATCACGCCGCCTGAGGCCTTCTTGCCCCGGGCATCGACCGAGGACCGCCCCATGTCCGACCGCCAGCGCCAGCTCGTGCGCGCCTACAACACCGCAAGCCGCACAACGCTCCGGCAGACGCTCGACCAACTCGCCGATACCGCCCGGCGGATGGATCACCTCGGCCTGCTGTCCTCCGATTGGCAGGCACGCGAGCTCGCCATGAAGATCGCGCTCACCCGCCCGATGCGGCTCTACGCCTTCATCGATCGCGTGGACGCGGACATGGTCACGGCGGATGCCAGCTGTGCCGAGCAGGTCGACGCGGGCGAGTTCGATCCGATAGCCCCCAACACTGAGTTCCTCGACCTCATCCTTCCGACCCTGCCGGTGGCGGAAGGGGAGACGATCGAGCTCCGGCTGGTACAGGGGCGCGAAGACGATAGCCGCCCACTCGTCACGCTGCGCCGCACGGCCGCCGGTTCCCACCCGGCCGTCAACGGGCGGATTGAACTGCTCCGGCTGGTCGACTGGAACTCGGTCGAGAGCCCGGAGGCCCAGGACGCGGAGGCTGAGGACGCGGAGACTGAGGACGCGGAGGAAACCCCATGCAACGCTACCGCGTGATCCTGGAGACGCGACCGGAGGTCGCCGCCGGCGATGCGGAAGAGGCCGTGATGCGCGCCCTGAAGCAGCCCTTCCGGGCCGCCGACAGCTGGCCGATCGCGATTTTTGCGCCCGACTTCCAGGAACTGCATGACGCCTTCGCCGCGACCGAGATGTCGAGCGATGTGGCGGATCGCTGGGAAGTCGCCGTCTGCTGCGAGGTCGAGGTCGACGCGCACCATCCAGCCGAGGCCGCGCTCGCGGCCCAGTCCCGGCTCGCTGAGCCCGGCGCGCCTGAGGCCCGCGAGCTATTCGCGCGGATGGCCCAGCCGGCCCGCAGCGCCCGCCAGCCCGTCTCGCTCACCCCGCCCGCGCGTGAACTCGAGCGCCTGTTCTGACCCCGTCACTCGATCGGAGCCCTGCCCGTGCCCACCCAGACGTCCGACGACCTGCCGCAGGGATGGGCCAACACAGGCCCGCCCAGCCCGGCGCGCACCCTCAAGCCAACCGACCGGATCACCTTCGCGGAGTTCTGGGCGTTCTACACCGCCGGCTGGCCCGGCCGGAACTGGTACATCGACGACATCTTCGAGTTCGAAGACGAGGCCGGCGCGCCCCTGCTGCGCCCCGATCAGGAAATGGCCCTGCAAGACTGCGGGATCATCGCCTGGCAGGGACCAGAGACCGAGATCCGACACGGCACCTTCTGGCCATTCGTCGACTTCTACGAGGCCTGGCTGCGCGCGAGCGGCCGGCTCAACCAGACGACCGTGGTCGTCCAGATCCCGGCCGACCGGCGCGCCGATCTGGACACCCGCGTCAGCGAGCTCGGCGGCCGAATCCTGACGGGCTGAAGCCCGGCGCGAGCCCCTTACGCCAAACACACCCGGAGATTGAGATGACCGGACGGGATCGGTTGATCGCGGCGGCCGGCGAGTTGCGTGCGTACCTGGTGCCGCACTGGGCCGCCTGGAAAAAGCAGCGCGGCTGTCAGGACGACCCCTGCCTGTCGCATGGCATGTGCCGTTTCTCTTCCGCCTTCCTGCTGCTGGCACTGTCGGCGCGCTGGCCGAGCGGCCGCTGGCGCGTCCACCAGGGCATGGCCGACTTCTGTCCGACCGATCCCGGGGTCATCGGGCGCGAGATGAGCCGCCCGGGCGGTATCCGCGACCCCCAAGGGCACTGGCACGATCACTGCTGGGTGGTCGGTCGGGTCGACGGGTCGTCGGTGATCGTCGACCTGACCGCGGACCAGTTCGGACACTCTCCGGTGATCGTCACCGGGGCCGATGACCCTCGATACCGCCGAAACTGGAAGGACGCGTTCACGAGGCGCCACCTCCGCGACGTCGAACATCGTGCGCGCGGCTGGTTCGAACGCTGCCCGGCACCGCCCGCCAACACCCGGGGCACTTGCGTATGCTCATGACGTGTGCAGGACTCTCGGTCAGCGGGGGTAATAACGGGGGTCATCTTCAATGCTTCGTCGAACAGCCGGTCGTCTTGCCGCGGCCGCAATTGCCATAGCGATTGGCTGCACACCTCTGGCCGGCCGCGCCGCCGGCAGCTTTATCAAGGTCGTCCTGCCCCAGGGCGTTCACGTCGAGCTGCCGCGAAACTTCCAGGTGATGAGCGACAACCGCCGAACAACGCTGGACGCCGCGGCAACCGCCACGGCCGATATCGTGAAGCCCGACGTCAATGCCCGCAGCCAGACACCGCTTTCCGCGCTGCTCTACGCCGATAACGGCACTCCGATCGCCAGCACGAACATCCGCTACTTCCCCGACGCCGAACTCACTCAGGGAACGGTCAAACGACAACGCGACCGTGTCGCGGAGGTCGTCGATCCCGGTCTGCGCAAGGGCATCAAGAAGGGTGTCTCCAGGATGGGCTTCGAGGTCACAGATTGGCAGGGCACGGAGGTACGCGATATCCATGGCCTAACCGCGCTCGTGACTCGCTATCAACGCGCGGATACGCAGACCGGCTCGCCCTTTCAGGTCCGGCTGATCCGCGTGTACGCTGCGTCCCGCACCTTCTTTCTCACCTTCAGCTATCGACTGGCCGAATGGATCCTGATGGAACCGATCGCAGAACGGGTGACGCGCAGCGTCCGACTGAATCGGAACTGAAACCACGCGATGAGAGGACGCAAAAAGGAGGGCTTTGTGAGCCGCCTGAACCGCAGCCTCGCCATCCTGATCGCCATCGCGATGCTGGTTGCCGTGTGGACGGCCGGGGGCGCGTCCGCGGAGTTGCGGGCGCCGGGGCCCCGCGACCCGCATCGCTACGCGGAGCTAACCTCGGAGCTAAACGAGAAGTTCGCCGAGCACTTCAACATGCACTTCGCGATCGACGAGACGGTCTTCATGACCTCGGGTCGGTGCGGCGAGCAGAACGCCTTCTACCAGGATCCCCCGGGGCCGCAGCGCAAGCCCACGATCATGATCTGCGCTGAGCTGGTCCACGACATCATGACCGAGTTCCGGTACGACGACCTGTCGCGCCGGCAGAAGAGCAAGGCCCTCGCCGGCAATGTCGCCTTCATCATCCTGCACGAGCTCGGCCACGCCCTGATCGACGTGCTGGATCTCCCGATCGTCGGCGAGCACGAGAACGCCGTCGATGAATTCGCCGCCCTGTTCCTCACCCAGCAATCCGACTTCGGTCTGCTGGTGGCGCGCTACTGGGCGACCCGCAACGACTTCGGAGACACCGGCCTCTTCAAGGGTCTGGGCGGTCCGTCCCGGTTCGCCGACGAGCACGACTTCGATCGCCAGCGCGCCGCTGACGTGCTCTGCTACAGCTACGGCTCGGCACCGCGCGAGCTCGCCTACCTCAAGCGGGAACTCGGGCGCAGCGCGACCCATTGCCCGCGCCGCTTCCGGGCAGCCGTGAAAAACTGGGACCGCCTGCTGCAGCCCTTCATGAAGGGGTGAGCACCACGAGCCGATCCGACGCACAGCCGCCGTCGGTGACGCTGAAGAACCGGAAGGTCGAGCATTGAAGCTTCTGGGCAGAATCGGCCTCCTCCTCGCCGCACTCTGGGGCCTCGCCCTGTTTTTCGGCGACATGACGACGACCGGAGACCCGGTGTACGAACTGGTCCGGGCACCAGAGTCGGAAGAGACGCCGCCATGGATGACGTCAGCCGTCTCTTTCTACCGCGTCAAAGATGAGACCGTCGTCGAGAAAGATGGGTTCGGCATAGAACGGTTCGATAAATGCACCGTTTATGACGAAACGAATTGGAAATGCACGTATGACGACGGTTCCGGTTCGTTTGGCATGGACGACGGCGATTTCTGGCGGAAACCCGAATGGCACGACTTCCGCGAAGTGTCACGATACGAGTACGTGATTATGAAGAAGGCTCATCCCGTTAAATCAGGTTGCTCAATATCTAGCGGTTCGGCCGCAAGGGGCCGAGCTTTACAACGATCCCTGGCCCGTCGATCAGGGCCTGCAGATCGCGGAAGAGTCTGTCGGCCAAATCTCGGTCCGAACCGGCTGTGCCGCGATCGGGCTGATCTATTTTCGGGAAAAAGGTTCGCGTCGCAGGCAGAAAAGCAATGCGCCGAAGGTCTATCGTGAACGCTTTGTTCTGACCAAGCTGCCGGGCCTTGGCCTCGGAAATGGCATAGACACCTGGCGGTCGCGCCCGGCCTTCCGGCCAGGGTTGAGATGTCGTGTACCCCAAAACGACTGCGGTACGTCCGCCGCTTGGCATTGTGCCAAACACAGACCGATGTGCGGACTCGGCCCAGGGGCATCGGGTGCTTCATCGTACGGGAAATTGCATATAACGAAGTCACCGGGCCGATATGGGCCCGGTGTGTCTGGGGGTGGCGCCATTAACGCCCGAGGAGTTTATCGATCACATACTTACGGCGCTCGAAGCTCTCATCCGACTCGCCGGGCTCTCGGGCTAGTTCGTACTGTTCGATGTCATCCGGCGCGGAGACATGAATAACCGTACGGCCCTGCTCAGCGCCGCTCTGCGGAGCGGGGCGATGAGGCGTCGCACTGGTAAAATTTGCACGCATGACGTTTCTGCTCATGGGTCATGGGTATCACATATTGGAGGGCAGCGCCATTAAGGATTGGTGTGCAATGCCTTGCCCCTGGCTTGTATATGGGGGTGATGCCCGCCTCTGGGAAGGTTCAATCCAAGGGTGTTGTCAAGCTCCAATGATTAGCTTGTACGGCGCGGGCTGGCTCACGCCGACGATGTCGAGCAGAGTGTCGAGAGAGCTCTTACGCAGGCGCCTTCGGTTCCAGCGGAACACGAATTCATCGAGATACGCCTGCAGGTGCTTCGGCCGCAGGCCGTGGTAGACGCCGAGCGCCCACCGTTTCAGCTGGGCGAAGACCCGGTGGATCCAGGACAGCACGATGTGCGCCGCCATAGATCCGATGACGATCGGTCTGTGGCCATGGTCCTGGAGTTCGCGGTAGGCGGGCAGACCGTCGCTGACGACCAAGCTGTTCGGCTCAATCGTGCTGCCGATGAACCGGTGCAAGGTCGGGCGATTGTAGTTCGGGATCGTTGCAAGGCGGATGCGCCCCGGCATGGTCGTCGGCAGGCCGTGTCGCTCGATGTCGCGGATTTCCACGGCGCCGACCAGCAGCATCTTGCCGAGAGCGCTGCGGCCCTGGCCGCCAGGGACCGGATAGGTATTGCGGCGGAACGGCAGTGACGCCTCGTCGACGTCCACGGTGCCGGTGAGCGGATCGCGATCCGGGTTCACCATTGCCCGCCGGATCTTCTGCAGCAGCAGCCAGGCATCCTTGTACGAGTTCAGTCCGACGGCCGGCCAGAGCTGCATGGCCGAAATGCCGTTGGAGTGGGTGACCACCAGGTGTGCGGCCAGAAACCACTTGCGCAGCGGGATCTTGCTCCGGTACATCACCGTGCCAGCGGTGACCGAGGTCTGCTTGTCGCACGCCTTGCATTGCCAGGTGTGCCGCTTACTCCGCAGGCGCCAGCCTTCGCCATCGCAATGCGGGCACACGAAACCGTCCGGCCACCGGTGCGTCGCCAGCGCGTGTGCGCAGGCGTCGTCGTCCGGGAACCGGGCGTTGAAATCAGTGAGCGCGGTCGGTCGGCTCTCTTTGTTCCAGCGGGCGGCCATAGCCCGCTACATTCGAGGCGCTGCCGGTCTCAGGTCAAGCCTTTTCGGCACAACATGTAGCCGCACCTGAGCCAACGGGATGAGCCGTTTATGAAGTGTAAATGGTGGTCTTTAGAGGGTGTTCTTGAGGGCGTCATAGGCTGCTATGCCGCCCCCTTTGTCGTGTAGCCGCGCCTCGCCGCTATTCTCGACCCCAACCTCGGCTCGGCGATGCACCGCCGCACACCGGGCTGTGTTTGTCGCCTTCGTAACTCATTAAACGAGCTTAAGTAGCAGGAAGGCCACCCAAGAGGCCCGTCCGGACGCGGGACGCCGTGTTCCAGGCGCGCCCCGCGCCCGGACGGGCATTTTTGTTTGATCGCGCAAATGAGAAGGCGCGCGGCGATCCCGTGACCCCGACGCATCCAAGAAGCGCCGAACCCATCTCCGCCAATGCACAACACACCCGCATCAAGGAGCCACTCGATGGACTTTGAGACCCAGTACCTGAACCTGCTGCGCGAGATCCGTGACAACGGCGTCGACAAGGGCGACCGCACCGGTGTGGGCTGCCGCTCGCTCTGGCTGCGCACGATCCGCCACGACCTCGCGAACGGCTTCCCGCTGCTGACCACCAAGCGCGTCTTCACCAAGGGCGTGCTCGCTGAGCTGCTCTGGTTCCTGACCGGCGACACCAACATCCAGCCGCTGGTCCAGCAGGGCGTCTCGATCTGGACCGACTGGCCGCTCGCCCGCTACAACAAGACGACCGGCTCTGAGGTCAGCAAGCAGATGTTCGAGCAGTGGATCGCCGAGGACGACCGCTTCGCCAAGAGCTGGGGCGACCTCGGCCCGGTCTACGGCAAGCAGTGGGTCGCCTGGGAAGGCATGGACGGCGAGAAGCACAACCAGATCCAGAGCGTCGTCGACACCCTGAAGACCGACCCGAACTCGCGCCGGATCCTGTTCTCCGGCTGGAACGTCCCAGACCTGCCGGACATGGCGCTGGTCCCCTGCCACGTCCTATACCAGTTCTCGACCATCGGCGGCCGGCTGAACGCAGCGCTCTACCAGCGCTCCTGCGACACCCTGCTGGGTGTGCCGTTCAACATCGCCTCGCTCGCCTTCCTGACCCACATGATCGCGCATCAGACCGGCTACGAGCCGGGCGAGATCGTCTGGGTCGGGGCGGACGTGCACCTCTACTCCAACCACTGGGAGCAGGTCGAGGAACAGCTGAGCCGCGAGCCGCGCCCGCTTCCCAAGCTGAGCTTCGCCCGAAAGCCGGACAGCATCTTCGGCTACACCCGCGAGGACTTCTTGATCGAGGGCTACGCGCCGCACGAGGCCATCAAGGCCAAGGTCGCGGTCTAACCCGCCGCATCTCCGTCCGGCCGCAACGGCCGGCCCCACACGCGCGAACCGAAACCAGACGAAAACGGCGCCTGTCCCAAGACAGGCGCCGTTTTTCGCTCCCATCTCCCATTCGCGTGCAGATAAACGGTCCTCACCGTGATCAGAACGCTCGCAAGGACCGTTGTTTCGAAGGAGATGCCGGGATGATCGACGTCCAGGTCAAGATACTCAATCCCAAGGTCCGTGACTGGGGCCTTCCCGCCTACGGCAGCGACATGGCTGCCGGCCTCGACCTCTATGCCGCGATCGACGCGCCGGAGACGGTCGCCCCGCAGGCTCCGGCCGTGCTCATCCCGACCGGGATCGCCGCCTACATCGGCGACCCCGGCTACGTCGCGATGATCTATCCGCGCAGCGGCCTCGGCCACAAGAAAGGCCTGGTTCTGGGTAACGGTACCGGCGTGATCGACGCCGACTACCAGGGACAGATCTTCGTCTCCGCCTGGAACCGCAACCCGACGGGTGAGCCGATCACCGTGCAGCCGGGCGACCGCATCGCCCAGCTCGTGATCCTGCCGGTCAAGCGCGCCACCCTGCGGTTGGTGACGGACTTCGAGACCGAAAGCGTGCGCGGTGCCGGTGGGTTCGGCTCAAGCGGCGTGGGTACGCCGACGGCCGCCTGATCCACCATCCCGCATTTCTCAGATCGGCCGACGGCCGCGTGGCCCCTTGCCCGGGCCGCGCGGCCCGCGCCCGCATTCCCGGAGACCCCCCCATGAGCGTGACAGCCGCGCCCGATGCCGTGCGCAGCATCGCAGCACAGATCGAGGCCACCCTGCCAGCGATCGAGGCCCGCATCACCCGCGAGCTCGCCGCCCCCGATCCCGACACGGTGTTTCAGCGAACCTACTCGGGCGGCCGCTACTTCGCCCGCGCACCGCGGATGTGCGACGTCGACCTGCTCGACATCGCACATCACCTGAGCATGCAGACCCGCTTCGCCGGCGCGACCCGCGTCTACTACTCGGTCGCCGAGCACTCGGTGCACCTGTCGCGGATCGTCCCGGCGGCCTACGCGCTGCACGCACTGCTGCACGACGGCCCGGAGTTCTGCCTGACCGACCTGCCGCGTCCGGTCAAGCTTGATAACCCCGCCTACGCGCGGCTGGAGGCGCTCAACGCCGAGGTCGTGCTCGGCCGCTTCGCCCTGCCCGCAGAGATGCCCGCGCCGGTCGCCCGGCTGGATCACGCGATGAACCTGGCCGAGGACCGGGCGCTGTTCCGCGCACCGATCTGCACCCGCGAGGTCATTCCCGCGGAGATCACCCAGATCCCGGAAATCGCGATTCAGGGCTGGGACTGGCGCACCGCGCGTGACGCGTTCCTGGCGCGCTTCGAGGAGATCACCGGCTTGTCGCCGGCCGACTTCCGCGGCCGGTCCGAGCGGGTCGTGTGAATCCCGACGCATAGAGGAGCCCCGCCATGCCGCGTTACAACCCCACCTGCCTCCCGGAGAGTGACCGCCTGCTGGACGACATGCTGCAGGCCTCCCTGGATCCCGAAAGCGATGCCCCGATCGGCCTGCGGATGTGGCTGCAGGCGCAGATCGAGGCCGGCCTGATGGCCAACCTCGATCCCAGTGGCGCCCTGACGGTCGTCAACATCCTGCCGGGCGGCGACCGCTGCCGGACCCTGGATGAGCTCGCGCCCCTGATCCGCGAGGAGCAGGGCCGGCTCGCCGCGGGCGGGCAGCAGGCCGCAGAGGTCCTTGGCCGTTGGCACGAGCACCTGCTGGCACAGCAAGCCGCCGATCACCGGCGCTTTGCCGCCTGAAAGCGCGCTGCTCCCCAGCGGAAAGCCAGCGGCCCCACCTTCGGGTCAGTGGGGCGCTGGATGAAGTCTTACCGGACAGCACGGCTGGGCGGCTGGGTCGCGGGCGTTTCCTGACGCACCCCAGCTGCCGACAGCCGTCGGCCCCGATCGAGAGTCGAAGAAAGCGAGAACGAGATGCGCGAGATCATCTGGGATACGGAGACCACCGGAACCAATCCCAACCATGACCAGATCATCGAGATCGGCATGGTCGAGATGGTGGATGACGTCTTGACCGGCGAGCAGCTGCATCTCTACATCCGCCCAACCGTGGAGATCCACGAGGAGGCGCAACGGGTCCACGGCATAACGATGGACCGGCTGCGCGACGAGAAGCCGTTTGACCAGCACGTCGACCGGATCCTCGCGTTCATCGGCGACGCGCCCCTGGTCGCGCACAACGCGCGCTTCGACATGGGCTTCCTGAACGCCGAGATCCGCAGGCTGATCGAGAAGTTCGGGCGCACCGACCTGTCGCCGATCCCGGACGAGCGCGCGATCGACACGCTGGAGCTCGCCCGCAAGCGCTTCCCCGGCGCGAAGCTCGGCCTCGACGCCCTCTGCTCCAAGTTCAAGATCGACAACGCTCACCGGAAGCTGCACGGCGCACTGCTGGACTCCGAGCTGCTCGCCGAGGTCTACATCGAGCTCAAGGGCGGCCGTCAACGCGCGCTCGACCTCGCGGTCGAGGAAGAGACGCGCTCGGCCACGCGCAACTGGGCCGCGCGCCCCGACCGCACGCCCCGCGTGCACCGCGCCAGCGCGGAGGAAATCGCCGCGCATCAGGCCTTCATCGACAAGAAGATCCCAAATTCCGTGTGGAACAACGCCTGACGCGGTCGTCCGCGCCCGCACAGCCCACACGCGGCCGCGGAGACAAGCGCGCCGCACCACGCGACCAAGGATCATCTGCCGTGAGCCAGTCCACCGCCCTGCCCGCCGCACTCGGCCTCGCCGCCCTGTACACGCCCGCCAACGACACGCCGGACCACGGGGAGGCGAGCCCAGCGCCACCGCCCGCCGGGCTCGTCACCCTGGACGCCCTCTCGGGCCCGGGCCCGATCCCACAAGCCGGTACGCCGGATGATGTGGTCGGCATGCCGGCGCCGGCAGAGGACATTAGCCGGGACTGGCTGATCGGCCAGCTGCTCGAGTTCGTCGACGGCTGCGTGCCCACCTTGATCCAGCACGGCGAGAGCGATCTCGCCAGCCAGGGCAAGGACCTGCTCGCCCGGCAGGTGCTGGATGACGCACGCAACCTCACCTGCGGTCTCGAGGACCTGGATGACTCGGTGTTCATGGAGGAGGCCGAGGATGGCCCGCCCAACACCGGAGATCCGCTGCTGGACGCCGCGATGAGCTTCGGGCGCGCCGAAGAGGCCGTCCGCGCCATGCAGGTGGTCGGCCTGGAGCCGAGCGCCAGCCAGATCGAGACGCTCGCCCAGTCCCGCCAGGCATTGATCCAGGTGGCCGCCGCCGCAGCAGCCGGCGAGCAGGGCGATCAGCCGGAGGCCGCCGCCCCGGCGGCCGACGAAACCGGTGCGCGCCCGACATCGGCGGACGAGACTGCTCAGGCCACCGTCGATGTCGCCGCCGCGACCCTGCGTGAAGACAGCAACGACCCTGCCTGAGCGCCGGCCCGGCGGTCTCGGCCAGGGGCCACCCGGAACGACCGATGACCGCTTCCCTCGCGCCGGTACGGGTAAATCTCTCCGGAGATCCACCCGGGAACGGCCACCACGGCGATGCCGATACCGGACAGGACCTGCTGCCGGCCGCCGCGTCGATGTTCGTCGACAGCTGGCTGCAGGCAGAATGGGACCGGGTTCCGCCCCGCTACGGCCAGCGCGGCCTCGCACGCATGGCGGAGCTGGGCGTCTCCTTCCGGGCGATCACGCTCTGCGGCACCCCGCGTCCGGCCCGTGTCGTCACCGAGGGGAGGCTGTTCCATTTCGCCGAGCTCGAGGGCGAAGGCGAGCGGATGCTGATCCAGCCGGTCTACGCGAGCGTGACTCCCTCGCTCTGGGTCGAGCCTCTGCAGCCGGCCGCGCTGATCGACCTGATCGCCTACCGCACCGACGCCCCGGATGACCTCTACACGCGGTGCGGGGAGAGCGGTCTCGTGCTGGGCATGAGCGAGATCCACGATGCCCAGCTGTTCGAGCGACCGCTCCCGGTCTTCCGGACGCCGCTCAGCTGGCTCGCCGCCGAGGGCGACGGCATCTGCGTGCTCGACTGGCGCTGGGCCGCCGGCATGCTCACCGGCGTCCCGCATCTGGTCGGCGAAGACCCCGAGCACGATGCGGAGATCATCGCCCATCTCACGACCCCGCCACCGAGCCGGCCCAGGGTCGGCCCCGTGAGGCCGGGCGAGGACGCTCCTGAGACCATGGCGCCGGCCGCGCCAGAGACGGACTGACGCCGCGATCACCCACCAGACCGGGATGCCGATACATGCCCATCGTTCGCACCCTCGACCTCTCAACCTCGCACGTGAAGTCGAGCGACCTCGCTCTGCTGGAATCCCACATCAGGCCGCCTGGCGGCGGCGAACGTGGGCCCGTCGCCGTCGACACGCGCGGCGAATACGGTTTCTGGATCAACGTCCCGACCGAGGACGCTCTCGCCGACACGGCCCAGGAGCTCCGTAAGGCCGGCTACTCTGATGCCTTCACCGACCTGCTCGCGAACGCGCGGGCACGCGGCTGCGAGGCGCTGTGCCTGGACTGCGACGCCGACGAGGAGGCCGGCCTCCCCACCTTCGAACACGGGTAAGCACCATGCCGATCGTCCGCGCCCTTGAGCTCTCCTCGTCCCACGTCGAGCAGGGCGACATGCAGGGGCTGATCCGCCACCTGAAGAAGCCCGACACCTGCCCGTTCATCCTGGACTCCCGCGGCCCGGTCGACGATCCCTACGGCGTTTTCCTCAAGCTGCCCGATCCGGCCGATCTGATGGAGCACATCCGGGCCGCGCGACGGCAGGGCTTCTCGCTGGCGTTCTGTAACGTCGTGGAGGCGGCATCCGCCCGAGGCTGCGCCTTCCTGATCCTCGACGGCGACGCCGACGTCGATCCGAGCCTGCCGACCCATCGCTGGTGACGGGTGCCCATGCCCAGACGCAGGCCTGCGTGGAACGACGGTGCCACCGCCCGATCATCGACGCCTTCCGGCGAGAACGAACACGGCAACTGGGATAAGCACGGCGGGTCACTTGCCGCGCGGCACCCGATCGTAAGCGGGGCCCGCGCGTCAGCCCCGCCTCCTCTCTCGCAGGGATAAGACCACCCTTTCAATCACAGGAGCCGGCGACCCCGCCGGCCATGGGAGCATGCACGACATCGTCCTCAACTGGTCGCGCGACGCCGACGGCGTCGCGCGGGCCGTCAACGCCGCGGGAAGCGAGTACGCGATCCGTCCGGGTCGCGGCGAGCTCGGCACCACCTACCTCGTCGAGGCCAATGGCGAAATCGCGCGCACGGCGCTCAGCCGCGAGGCGGCGTTGCAGGAGGTCCGCCGCCTGAACGCGCTCGAACTCGCGCTGACGAGCGACGCCCGCGCCCTCACCTGCCGGCAGATCTACGACGCCCGCACGGCCGCGGCGGCGGAACACCAGCGCCTCAGCCGGACCTGCGAAACGCACGGCGTGCCAAGCGACCTCGACCCGATCGCCGCCACGCTGCGGCGCCTGGAGCGCCTCCTCGCCGAGCTCGGCGCGAGCTTCCGGGGCAAGGCCTACGCCGCGCCCGCGCTACCGGCCTGATCGCCGGCCGCGACAACTCCGGCTTAAACATTCGACGGCCATCTTCCTGATGCGGTCCCATCTTCTCATTGGGACTCCGGTAGCTGGGACTCCGGGCCCGCAGTGCATCAGGAACAGGCCATGCCTTTCATCCAGACGACCGACTACAGCGTCCAGGACGGCGGTACCGTCGTTCAGATCCAGCCCGACGGCCGCCTGCTCTGGCTCACCCCCGACATGGGCGTGATCCTCGAGCGCAGCGTCGAGCAGGCGCCCGTACGCCGCGACACGATCACCCTGACCGGCGCGGCCTGGCCGAACGATCGTCCGCTGTCCGCGGAAGAGATCGACCAGGCAAAGACCGAGATCGCTGCCGCCTACGAGATCTGGAAGACCGACGTCACCTTCCGCTGATCGCTGGGTCGCCCAGGCGGCCACGTCGACCGATCCCCTATCCACCTGCATCTACCGCGCGGGAGCGCCCAGCATGTCTCAAAACGGCCTATTCCTGGTATTCGAAGGCGGTGACGGCTCCGGCAAGAGCAGTCAGCGCGACATCCTCGTTGAGCGCCTGAAGGCGCGCGGTCTGGACGTGGTCCCGACCCGCGAGCCCGGCGGCACACCGTTCGCGGAGGAAATCCGCGACCTGCTGCTGCGCGGCTCGATGGACAAGATGCACCCCAAGACCGGCCTCGGCCTGTTCGCCGCGGCGCGTGCCGAGCACCTGGAGACGCTGGTGTATCCGCACCTGGCGGCTGGGCGGATCGTGATCTCGGACCGCTTCGTCGACAGCACGTTCGCCTACCAAGGCAGTGGCGAGGGTTGCTCGATGGAGACCATCGCGGCCCTCCACCGCGAGCTGTGCGACGACGCCCAGGCGGACCTCACCATCCTGCTGGATGGCCCGGTACGCACCCTGCTGGAGCGGGCCCTGGGCCGGATCGCCGACACCGGCTCGCTCGAGGACCGCTTCGAGAGCGCGGACATCGCTTTCCACGAGCGCAAGGCGCAGTGCTACCGCGACCGCGCCGCCGCGGCCCCGGAGCGCTACCTGGTGGTCGATGCGTTGCAATCCATCGAGGCGATCGCCGATCAGATCGAGGCCGCCGTCCTGCGCCTGATCGAGAACCGGCGCATCGCCGCGGCATGAGCGCCCCGGCGCCCCGGGAGGCGGCAGACGCCGCCCGGCCGCTGCCGCCACAAGACGTGATCGAGCGCTACCTGAGCCAGGACTGTCACTTCCTGGCGCACGCGATCGCGACCCTGACCGGCGCCGAGCTGGGCGCCGTCGTCGCCGAACCGGAGCCTGCCGGCGATCGGCCGCGCGATCTGCGTCATCTGGTCGTGCTCGCCGGCCCGCCGGACTCCCCGATGGATCAGGTGCTGGACATCCTCGGGATGGCGCCGGCGGCCGAGCTACTCGACACGGACAGCTTGCCGGACGCCCGGATCGTCGCCCTGAACGCGGCGGAACTCAACTGGATCGACCAGCTGGTCGCGCGCGACCCGGCGCGCGCGGAAATGGCGGCCGTACACCGGGACGCCTGGCTTGCCGAGGAGATCTCCCTGCTTCGCGAGCGATTGAGCGAGCGCACCTAGACCCGTCGCTCAGGCAGTCAGGCGATCGACCTCGGCGCCCGGACCCGAGAAGACCGCGCCTTCCGTCGACGCATCTTCCAGCAGAGCGTCTTCGAGATCCGCTCCCTGAAGGTAGCTGCCGTCGAGGATCGCACCACGCAGATCCGCACCCGCCATCCTGGCCCCACGCAGATCACAGCCCGACAGGTCCGCGCCATCGAGCTTCGCGCGCTCGAGATTTGCGGGATAGGTCCGTCTGGTCGAACCGACGTTGTCGATCACCCCTAAACGGGCGCCTCGCAGCCTCGCGCCACTCAGGGTCGCGCGCTGAAGGTTCGCCCCCTCGAGATGCGCCCTTTCGAGATGGGCGAAGGAAAGATCCGCCGCGAATAGATCGCAGGCCGACATCTTGGCGTCGTTGAAGGTCCCGTGCCGAAGAATTGCGCGGCGGAACACCGCCGTGGCCAGGTTCGCGCCGGTCATGTCGACCCCGCTCAGATCCTGATCGCCGAAGTTGGCGCGGCGTCCCTCCGCCGAAGAAGACATCACCCATAGGGCGTGCTGCGTTCGGATCTCTGGCAGCTTGGCCAGCAGGTTAGCGCTCTGCCGAACCTTGGTGGCATAAGCCAGCTCGGGGCGCTGCAGCATGGCCGGCGGCATCACCGCGCCGCGCACGTCCGCTTCCATGAAGTCGGCGCCGTCGATCGCGGCGTCCGTGAGATTGGCGCCGGTCAGCGTCGCGCCGCGGAGCTTCGCCCCGGCAAGATTGGCGCCTGAGACGTTCGCCCCGACGAGGACCGCGTTCTGCAGATCGGCGTTGCTGAAGTCGACGCCGGACAGGTTCGCATCCGTGAAGTCGGCCTGGACGACGACCCCATCGGACAGGATCGCCCCTGAGAGGTCCGCGCGCTGGGCAATGATCAGCGTCAGGTCAAGACCGGCCTGGTTTCGACTGATGAATTGCATGTCGCCTTGTCGATCCACGCGCCCGAGCGTCGCCTGCCGGATGTCCGCGCCGGCAAGCCGAGCATCATTCAGCTGAGCCCCGCGAAGCGACGCCCCGCGGAGATCAGCCCCGCGCAGGTCGCAGAAGTTCATCGAGGCTGAACGAAGGTCGCAACCGAACAATACTGTCCGCCTGAGCACACAACCTTCTAGATTGCCCAGATGAAGAACCGACCCGGTTAGCTCTGCTTCTGTAAGGTCACGCCCGCGGAGATCAAACCCCTGTAGATCGTAAAAAACGGCGTGTAAACGCTGGCCATTGAGGCTCTTTTTTAGCCATCGCTCATGCCGGTCCAGCAGATCGTCGCACTCCTGTTGGTTGATTGATATCCACTCATTCCCCTCCATGTCCGTCATCGAGCGACCTCCGCAACGCTAGCCGGTTCCGATTACCGGGTCGACGCTAGCCGCCTCGACGTTAAAGTACGGTTATGGAATTACCTATTTCTGTCTATGAGATCGGTCGTCACGACACGTAAAGAGCAGGGCCCGAAGGTCCCCGCCCTTTGCCACCCGTCAACACGGTGGCCGCCTACGACGACGGCGCCCCCTCCAGCTCACGGGTCAGGCGATCGAACTCGCGCTGCAGCTCCAGGTTCTCGAACGGACGCAGGTCGGGCAGATCGAGCTTCATGATCGCCTCGAAGCTCTCGTCGGAAGAGCGCAGCATGTTGATTAGGTCGCTGGCCAGCTGGGCGGTCCGGTAGGTGTTGCGCGCCACGTCGACCCGGTTGTTCAGGCGGCTCAGCGCCTCGCGGATGGAATCGCGCTGCTCGATCAGGCGATCGCGGTAGATCGCCGCGGTACGCAGCGTCAGGTCCTGCGACTTGACGTTGTTCTCCAGCACCTTGCGCAGGCCCGGGTCACGCTCCCGGCGCAGCATCTCGCGCGCCTCCGCCTGCACCGTGCGCGTCTCCTGGGTGATCGTGCGCAGCTTCGCGAGGTAGGTCGAGTTGACCTTGTGCACGAACTCCTCGTGCATGAACGCGGCAACCTCGAGCATGACCGTGTGGATTCCGTAGTAGCGCTTGGCCACTTCCAGGCTCTCCCCGGTGTTCACCGTGGAGCGCTGCAGCTGGGTGTTGATGTCCTTCAGGTTCTCGACCATCGCCAGGATCTCGACGATGTCCTCCGCCGTCGCCATCGACAGCAGGCCCTCGACCTGAGCATCGGAGAGCGTGACACCGAGCCCGCGCAACCCTTCTGCGAAGGCCCCCTTCACCTCAGCCGCCTCGGTCTTGAGCTCGGCGATCTCCTCCTTCTCCGAGGCGATGTGCTCGCGGTAGGTGTCCTTGGTCGGCCGGACGATCTCGGTGAAGCGCTCCATTAGGGCGCTCATGGTGCCCTCGGCCGGCTCGGGCGCGCTCGCCATCTTGAAACGGTAGTCGTCGATCCGGTTGCGCGCCGCCCGGATCTGCTCGCGGATCGTTTCCAGGCGGGCGCGCTCATCCACCACCTCTGAGGTCGACAGGATGTCGGCAGCTTCCGCCATCAGCGCGTCGAGCCGGCGCTGGCGTGCCTCGCTCGCGCTGGCCTCCGCGGCGAAGTCCTCTTCCGAGCGATGCTCGACGAGGTCGCTCACCGAGCCCTCCGCCTCGGACCAGACCTGGGAGTTCTCGAGCGTGTCGGAAGCAGCCGCCGGGGCGGCAGCCAGGCCGAGGCCCAGCCCGAGCCCGAGGGTGGCGGCGACCAGCGTGGCGCTCAGCAGGTTCTTCATCACGTGCGCTCCATGATTTCGCGAGGGCGGCGTTCCAGCAAAGGCGGAGATCGTCAGCCGGCGCGTGGCACGCGCGGCGACCGCCGCCGATACGTCCTTATGGGGAATAGTGGTGTCGTTCTTGATAAATGGTTCACGAATTTCCGCCGGCGCCGCCAAAGCGTACCCTAAAGACCCACCTCCGGTCGGAAAGTGACAGCTGTCACCCGCCGCGCGCCTGGCGGGCGCGGCGCGCAGTCCAGGACCGTCCATCATCGCCCCTGATCGTCCATCAAGGGCGCGATGACTGGCCGGCCCGGCCTGAAATGCGATAAAAGGGACTGGACATGACCGAGCGCAAGTACGCGATCTACGACAGCGAGACCAGCGGGCCGCGGCCGCGCTACGATCAGATCTTCCAGCTGGCCGGCATCCTGACGGATGACAGCTTCGCGCAGGTCGATCAGCTCAACATCCGCGCGCGCCGGCTGCCCTACGTGCTGCCTGGCCCGAAAGCGCTCGAGGTCACCAACATCGACCCCTACTCGCTGGACTCCCCGGAGCACTACAGCCCGTACGAGTTCGCGGTGGAGGTGCACGAGACCTTCCAGCGATGGGCGCCTGCGGTCTTTCTCGGCTACAACTCGATCGACTTCGACGAGGAGATCGTCCGGCAGATGTTCTGGAGCAACCTGCTCCACCCCTACATCACCAACACCAAGGGCTCCATGCGCGCGGATCTGCTGATCATGATGCGCGCCTACAGCGCCTGCCAGCCGGGCGCGTTCGTGATCCCGAAGAACGACGAGGGCAAGGACAGCTTCCGCCTGGAGCACATCGCCCCTGCCAACGGCTTCGAGAACATGCAGGCCCACGACGCGCTGGGCGACATCTACGCCACCGCCTTCATGGCCAAGGTCTGCCAGCAGGCCAGCCCCGAGCTCTGGGAGCACCTGCTGAAGCTCTGCCAGCCGCGCGGATGCGACGAGATCCTGAGCGCGCCCACCTGCAAGCTCGTCACCCACTTCGGCGTGTCCGAGACGCACCTGGTGACCCGGCTGGCGTCCAACCCGACCAACCCAAAGCAGGTCTGCGTGTTCGATCTCTCGGTCGATCCCACGCCCTACCTCAACCTATCCGCGCGCCAGATCGCGGAGCGGATGAGGACCGACTTCCGCATCCTGCGGACGGTCAAGACCAACAGCCAGCCGGTGCTTTTCCACGAGGGCGACAAGCTGGCCCCGGAGGTCACCGCGGAGGTCACGTCCGGCGAGTCGAACGCGCGTCTCATGGCGATCAACGATCACCCGACCTTCAAGATCCGCGTTGCCGAGGCGCTCAGCATCCGGGCGAGCGAATTCGAGGCGGCCCCGCACCTCGAGGCCAAGATCTACGACGGCTTCCCGTCGCGCGATGACGAACGGCTGATGCGCGAGTTCCACGAGGCGGCGAGCTGGCCGCAGCGCAAGGACATCGTTGCCCGGCTGCAGGATTCCCGGATGAAGCAGCTGGGCGTGCGCATCCTGATGAGCGAGGCCCCGCAGGTCTTCGACCCGGCCTACCGCGACAAGGTCAAGCGCGGGATGCTCGAAAACCGACTGATGCCGCCAGCCGAGGCCGACCTGCCGTGGGAGACCTTCGCTTCGGCGCGGGCCGGGCTGGCCCAGGTCGACGACCCGGAACTCCGGGCCCGCATCGAGACCTGGCTCGACGAGCAGGAAGCGGCGGCTCAGGCCGTTCTGGCCGCCTGAGCCGTCTCAATCCCGGGCAGAAGACCGCGCTGACACCGAAACCGGGCAGGGTGCTGAGAGGCCGGCGCGCCTTTCAGCCTCATCTTGCCCGCTGTCTGGGCAGGTCTAAGCGCTCGCGGCCTTCTTGCCACCGCCCTTGGCACCACCGGACTTGCTGCCGCCCGCCTTGCCGGTCGACTTGCCGGCCGCTTTGGTGCCGCCGGACTTCGTTGCGGCGGCCTTCGCGCCCTTGGTGCCGGATGCACCCTTGGTGGCTCCGGTCCCGCTCGCCTTCCCATCGGCGGACTTGGTCTTGGTCTCCGTGGCTGCGGATTTTCCCGCATTGGCGGCGGTTTTCGTGCCGGTTGCCTTCGTGCCCGTGGCCTTCGTCCCCGTGGCCTTCTGGGCGGTTGTCTTGGTTCCGGAAGCCGCCGCGTTGTCTGCACTCGACCCGCCGCTCTTCGCGGTCCCGCCTTTCGACGTCCCGCCCTTCGTCGCCGATCCACCCGCGGCCTTGCCGCCGGAAGCCTTGCCGCCTGTGCCCTTGCTGGCTGCCGCCTGGCCCTTCGACGCCTGCGCGCCGCCCCCGGACTTGGCCTCCGTGGTCGTGCCGCCGCCCGACTTGGCGCCCTGCGACTTGGCCCCCTGCGACTTGCTGCCGGCAGACTTGCTGGCCCCGGTCTTGGCCGTGGCGGCCTGGCCGCTCCCAGACTTCGCCGAACCCGACTTCGCAGAACCAGACTTCGTGCCGCCGGATTTCGCCTCGGAGGACTTGGCCGTGGTCGCGGCCTTGGCGCCGCCGGTCTTGGCTGAGGCCGACTGGCTGGACTTAGCGGTCGCCCCGGATCCGGCCTGCTTACCGCCCCCGCCGGCGGCCGCCGCCTGACCTGCGGCCGCCTGCTGTGCGAGCCGACGCGCCTGACTCTGTTTGCCGCCGCGGCTGGCCACCTCGGTTGTCTGGAAGCCGACGTCCTGCGCGATCCGCTTACGCAGACGCGAGTAGCTGGGCGCCACCATCGGATAGTCCTCCGGCAGATCCCACTTCTCACGGTACTGCGCGGGGGTCATGCCGAACACCGCGTCGAGGTGCCGCCTCAGCATCTTGAGCTTTTTACCGTCCTCAAGACAGATGAGGTAGTCCTCCTGGATCGACTCCTTGGGATCAACCGCCGGGTCATAGGGCGGGCGCTGCGGCCCCTTGGTGCCGGGCTGCAGCATCCAGCCGGTCTCCGGCGAGGCGGTGCGCGCGGTCATCGGCGGCCGGGCCGGCGCCGCAACTGCCGCTCCGGCTTGCGCGGCCGGCTGGCTGACCTCCTGTGTTTGGGTCGCGGCCGTGGCCGCATCGTCCAGTCGGCGCGCCTGCTGCTCGGTCTCGATCAGCGCATCGGTGGTGTCGCGGATCGCCTTGGGCAACTCCTTGAGGTCGATCTTGCCGTGCCTGAGCTGGTCCTGCACGAGCTCCAGGACGCGCTCGGTCAGCCAATGCGCGGGGCTCTGGCCACTGCTCTTGTTCGCCTTCGTATTCGCCATTTCCTGCCTTGCTCCTCACGCGTCTCTGATCGCTGCATTACCCTTGCGGCCGCGCACGGCAACGCTCGGGACGGCGCCGTGGACGCGGTCGTTCAACGGACGTCGCCTGGATAATCGGACAAAACGGCCCGTTCGGCAAGCGGGACACAGTCATAATACACCTTTGTGAAATGATTTGCCTCTTGGATAGTGTATTTCCGATCGAAGCTACCTATTTGTGGGCGCGAGAACCGGCAGGGCGCTGCACAATCGACGCGCCAGGACCGGTTTACGAACCCATTTTCAAACCAGCACCCACCCTCGAAAACGGCGAGCCCAGACCATGACGATGACCCTTCCCGGTATGACCCCGACCGATTTTCCGCCGGGTGCGATCGGTGGCCCGGTCGAGGCGCAACTGCCGGACGGGGCCTTCTCGGGCCTGGCGCTGATCGCCGAGGCACCGGGACGCGATGAGGTGATCGGCGGCCGTCCGCTGGTCGGCGACGCGGGCCGGCGGTTCGACCGTGCGCTCGAGGCGGCCGGCGTGGATCGCGGCACCTGCCTGGTCGCCAACCCGTTCCGCTACCGCCCGGAGAAGAACCGCATCGGCTGCTTCTTCGCGACCCGCCGCCGGGCTGCAAATGATGGCCTCGACATCAACACCGACTTCTGGCCGGCGCCCGCGGGCTACGTCATCCATCCGCACGATGCGGACGTCCGGCACCTCTGGGACCTGCTCCGCCAATACAAGCCCGCCGCGATCGTCGCGCTCGGTAATACCGCGCTCTGGGCCCTCACCGGCCGGGCGGGCGGCGTCACCAAGCTGGCCGGCGCGTGGCAACCGACAGAGGTCTGCCAGGGGCAGGTCATGGTTACCTACCACCCCTCCTTCATCGGCCGGAAACACGACCCGGCGCTCGAGGCGGCCTGGACGGACCACATCCGCCAGGCCTGGCACCTCGCCCGCGGCTGAATTTCACAGAGGATCCAGCAATGACCCAGGACGTCCAGACCCCGGTCCGCCGGCCGATCGAGAAGACCCGGCCCAAGCGGCCCCAGCGCTACGTGGTCGTCATGCTGAACGACGACTTCACGCCCGCCGAGTTCGTCATCGATCTGCTGCAGCGCGTCTTCCAGAAGGATCGCGAGGAAGCGATCGCGACAACCTTCTCCATTCACAACAGCGGCCGCGCGCCGGTCGGTCTCTACCCGCACGAGATCGCTGAGACCAAGACCGCGCAGGTCCATCGCGCCGCCCAGCAGAACGGCTACCCGCTTCGCTGCGAAATCTCCCCCGAGTAGCGGCCCGGGCAACGGATTTTCAACGAACCATCCATAGGATGCACTTACACATGAGCCTGAACCAAGAAGCCAGCCAGACCGTCCAGCAAGCCGAGCGCCTCGCGATCGACAAGGATCACGAGACGATCACGCTCGAACACCTGCTCCTGGCCCTGCTGACGACGCAGAGTGCGCGCGAGCTGATCGAGCTTGCCGGCGCCGACGTCGAGCAGATGTCCGACGAAGTCATGGACTACCTCGACCGCGAGCTTCCGGTCAGCCAGGTCACCGTCGAATCGCGCATGGTCATGCCCTCCGAGCCCTACCAGCGAGTGATGGAGTACGCGAACATGGCCGTCGAGGGACTCGGCCTGCAGGAGATCGATCCCTGCTCGCTCCTGCTGGCCCTGTTCCACGAGAAGCAGTCGCACGCCGTCTACATCCTGCAGAACCACGACCTCAGCCAGCAGACGCTGCTCGCCGGCTTCCAGAAGATGCGTGCGCGCAACGGCGTCGCCCGTCAGGTGGTCTCCTCCCGTGGCCAGACAACGGCCCCGGCCGGCGGTGAGCCGGAGGACGACACTAAGGCGACCGGCTCGGCGCTGGAGAGCTACTGCATCGATCTCTCGCGCCGTGCGGCGGAGGGCCGGATCGACCCGGCGATCGGCCGCGAGGTCGAGATCGCCCGGGCGCTCAGGATCCTGTCGCGGCGGACCAAGAACAACCCGGTCCTGGTCGGCGACCCCGGCGTCGGCAAGACCGCGATCGCCGAGGGTCTGGCGCTCAAGCTGGCGGGCGACACGCAGGTCTACGCCCTCGACCTGACCGCGATGCTGGCGGGCACGCGCTTCCGCGGCGACTTCGAGAGCCGCATGAAGAGCGTGATCACCGAGATCTCGCAGCAGCCCAACGCGATCCTGTTCATCGACGAGATCCACACCCTGATCGGCGCCGGATCGGCCAACCACGGATCGCTCGACGCCGCTAACATCCTGAAGCCGGCGCTCGCCCGCGGGGAGCTGCGCTGCCTGGGGGCAACCACGCACACCGAGTACCGGAAGTACTTCGAGAAGGACGCGGCGATGTCGCGGCGCTTCCAGCCGGTGTCGGTCGACGAGCCGAGCGAGGAGGACGCGTTGGCGATCCTGCGCGGCCTGGAGAGCCGCTATGCGGGCCACCACAAGGTGAGCTATAGCCCGCAGGCCCTCGAGGCGGCCGTGAAGCTGTCGGCCAAGCACATCCGCCAGCGCCGCCTGCCCGACAAGGCGATCGACCTGATCGACGAGGCCGGCGCCCGCGCGCGCCTGGCCGGCGAGACTGAGATCGACAAGGCCGACATCGAGGCGCTGGTCTCCGAGGTCGCCCGGATCGAGACGGCGAGCACCAGCTCCGACGAGCGCAACCGCCTGGAGCAGCTCCCGGCCCGGCTGAGCGAGGCCGTGTTCGACCAGGTCCCGGCGATCACGACGGTCACCGACGCGGTGCACACCGCCCGTGCCGGCCTGCGCGACCACGAGAAGCCGATCGGCAGCTACCTGTTCGCCGGCCCGACCGGCGTGGGCAAGACCGAGCTGGCGCGCCAGCTGGCGCTCAGCCTCGAGATCCCGCTGGTCCGCTTCGACATGAGCGAGTACATGGAGGCCCACTCGGTGAGCCGGCTGATCGGCGCGCCGCCGGGCTACATCGGCTATGACAACGGCGGCCTGCTGACCACGGCCGTCTCGGAGAAGCCCGACTGCCTGCTGCTGCTCGACGAGATCGAGAAGGCTCACCCGAGCCTGTTCAACGCCCTGCTGCAGGTCATGGACTACGGCACGCTGACGGACGGCACCGGACGGGTCGTCGACTTCCGGAACGTGATGTTGATCATGACCACCAACGCCGGTGTGGTCGCCCAGGACACCGCCCCGATGGGCCTGGTCCCGCGCGATCCGCAGGCCGAGGCGGAGGAGGCCGCGGACCGCGAGCTGGAAGCTCTGTTCTCACCCGAGTTTCGCAACCGGCTCGACGAGATCGTCCGGTTCGGGCCGATCACGCGGGCGACCACCGAGCGCATCGTCGACAAGCTGATCGCGGGCCTGGAGAGCCAGCTGTCGGATCGCGAGATCCGGCTGACCGCGAGCGACGCGGCGCGCACCCGCCTGGCCGATCTCGGCTACGACAGCGCCAAGGGCGCCCGTCCGCTCGGCCGGGTCTTCGAGCGCCAGGTCAAGCGTCCGCTATCGAAGTTGCTGCTGTTCGGTGATCTGCCAGCCGGCAGCCTGGTCGAAATCCGGGTCGAAGGCGACGAGATCGTCGTCCAGCCGGAGGCGGTCAGGACACCCGCCGCGAAGACCCGCCAGGACGAGGCGGTGCCGGCCTGAGCCGCCACACCCTCGCCGCCAAAACCAAGTGAGCAACGACGCCCGGGAGCCCGCGCTCCCGGGCGTATCGTTGTGCGGGAGCGCTCCAAACACCCCGAGGCGCCCGGTCACGCCGCGGTTTCGAGCAACCTGCGGCGTGCCGCCTGTGCCGCCTCCGCACCCCGATCCATGGCATTCTGGGCCGTCTTCGGATCGATCCAGAACCACTCGCTACCGCCGGCGGCGCGCTTTTCGCCCGGTAGCTGTTCCAGCGCAATCGTCTCGGCGAACGGCGCGATCGGAGCGTCGCGCGTGCCCAGCAATCGCAGTGGAAAAGGATTCCCAGTCTGCAGGTCGCTCAGACGCTGGTTCGGATCCGAGCCGGTTGTGTATCCGATCTTGATCCACCCTGGCAGGCCGTCCGCATAGGCGGCGTAGAGCTGGCCATCGTGCTTGCCGTCGCGCACGACCGTATAGGAAACGTCCGCCTCATCCAGAAACCGCATCAGCTTGCCGGCGATGTCCCGACCGCGGTCACGTTCCGAGCCCTGCCGCGCGAGCCGGCGTTCACGCGCAGCCCACCGATCGTCAAGGTGCCAGGGGCCGAGATCCTCGCCCTCGACCACCGCATTGAAGTACCGCGCGACTTTCGGGTTTGCCATGCTGAACTCGGTGCGCAACGTGCTCAAGCTCCGGTGGGCGCTCGCCAGCATCCGGGTATTGATGTTGACGCCGTCGAGCGCGAAGCGCGTCCAGGCTCTGCGCAGCGGGTAGGCCATGAGGTGGGTGATCGCGGGCTGCGCGCCTCTCGAGCCCTCATCCTTCTCCTCGAATAGCCAGGACATTCCGTCCGGATCGAGCTCGGCCCACCAGAGATCGCCTTCGCTATAGGTGACCACTCGGCCACCCATGGTCTCGTGGAAACGGATCACCGCATTGCGGTAAGTGGTCACCGTCTTACGGTCGGGAGATTGGCCGCCATGCAGACCGGTAAGGATCCGGGTGATCTCGTCGCGAAGCGCCTCGTCCTCTCCGTCGAGGTAGCGCTGGTAGGCATCCGGGGGCCGGTGCTTGAACACGACCCTGTTGGCCAGCGCGTGGCCGAAGCACGCGTTGCCAGAGCCCATGAGCACGCGGAACACCGGCGTCTCAAGCGCCATGAATCGCCCCTCGCTACGATCGTCTGCCTACTTTCTGCCCGCGTCGCGCCGTGGCACGGCCCGTCCCCAGCGGGCAACCCCGGGGCGATCGATCATGTCGCCAGGACCAAAACCGAATCAACAACCCCAGATCCGGATCAGACCCTTCCTCCAAGCGGCGTTTCTCGATGAACGCCGCTTGGACGAACGGTCCTCGCAAGAGACGCGTTCAAGGCGCGCGGGCGCCCGCCGGCGCCGCCCCGCGGGATCGCGGGGTACGGCAAAGCCCGCACCCGGAGTGACGTCCCGAGAGAGTCATCCGTCCCAGAACCCGGACGGCCGGCCCTGTCGGGGTAATGGCGCCGCCCTGACGTATCCCGCACCTGCGGGAGCCCGCCGTCCGATGTGATGGGAGTTTAGCTGGATGAACATCCAGATCGATCTGCCGCGCCTGAAGGAGATGGCACGGACGCTTCAGCACGCCGTTGCGGAGACGCCAAAGCAGCGGTTCCGCTACACGCAAGCCCTGGACGCGCTCGCCCGAGCGCTTGGCTGGGCGGACTACAACACGGCCGAGGCCAAGCTTCAGGAAGCCGCCTCGGGCCCGATCGAGACGACGGCGAGCGCAGGCAGCGCGCCCGCCGGCAAGGTCTACCTGCTCAAGGCCACGCACGACTACACCACCGACACGGTCGTCTGCACCACCTACGACGCCGTCCTGACCCAGATCCAGCAGCTCTTGTTCGAACTGGATACGGCGACGTCCGAGCAGGAGGTGGCCGAGCAGCTCACAGAAGATGGCAGCCTGGAGATCGACGACACCACGATCGAGCTCGAACAGGTCCAGGTGGTCGGCGCCAGCGCTCCAGACCTCTCGGTCTCAGCCGAGCGCATGGTCGCGCGCATGGAGAGCCTGCTTCGCACAGAAGGTCTCGATGAGCGACTTTCTCCCTACGATGCCGAGCTTACGGTCAACGCGTACGCACAGCTTGCCCGCGACGTCGTTGCCCGGCACCCTGACCGCGCTGAACTGCTGCAGTGGCTGATCGACCACCGCTCGCCCGCGCCCTGGAAGCTCGTGGAGCACCGCACCCACGAGGATCAGCCGGAAAGCCTGCAGATCCGAGACGCCGAGAACGGCCTCATCGAAGACCTCGGCACCCAACCGTCCAATGAGGCCCTGGCGCACGCCGCCAGCCTGATCGAGGCGGTTCGCGGTCTGCGCGACCAGCGCGCCAGCGATCTGCCCGCCGGCACCACCGAGGTGATCAACGCCTTCCGCAAAGCGGGCGGTACGGCCGAAACCCTGTTTCGGGTGCTGAACTCGAATCATGACGTCGATGCCGCGAACGATGCATCGACCGAGCTCGAGATCGACGGAATCGACTGTGCGTTCGCGTGCCTGGTCGAGCAGATGGGGGTGATCGCTTCGATCGACTTCCTGCTCAAGACGCTGGCGACCCTCGACCACCGATCGCTCGATCGGGTCCAGCTGGCCCAGCCCGCGATCGACCTCATGATCCGGCAAGCCGTCGCCCAGCTTGGTGACGAGGACCGGCTGACCGAGGCTCTCGACGATCTCGTTTACGACCAGGTCAGCGAGATGGCCGCGAACGCGGCCAATTCGGTCGAGGATGACGCTGCTGCCGACGAGGCCGTCGAGCGGACCTGGCAGCTCGCCTCCTCGGTCAACAACCAGGGCCCGTCCGGCCAGCTCGCCTTCCTGGTCGAGCACTGGGGGCTGAACGAGGTTCAGCGCGCCCTCTCCGAGGCCACCGGCGCCTAAGGCGCCCTTCGCACGAAACGCCCCGGCCGGCCGGCCGGGGCGTTTTTGCTTGGCTCAGGGATCAGGCCTGCGCGGCGTCCCCAGCGCGCGCTGTGGCGGTTGTGAATTCCCGCGCCGGCGGGCGCACCTCCACGATCCGCGTACTCCCCTCGACCGCCAGCATGCGGAAGCATGCCCAGGCCTTGAGTACGCCGCCCGCGGCCAGCTTCTCGCCGAGCACCCGTGAGCCTGCGATGTAACGCTCCCGGTGATCCCGCCATTCCGCCGATCCGGGACGCACGCCCAGAGAGCGGAGCTTGCCTTTCGGGGCGTCGTTGCTGTCCCAGGTGACCACGTCGCTGGCCTCGACCCAGACCTCGCGCCCGCCCGAGCCGTGCATCATCAGGTCCGGCTCAGCCGGCGCGTCTGGACCCGCGACCCCGCTGGTCGTTGGATGAGCGCAGATCACCGTGAGATCGGGATCGGCCGTTCCGAACCAGCGCGCGGCGTCCTCGAGACGGACGAGCGTGGCGGTCATGTTGACCACCTCCGTCGGGTTCTGGTCGCGCACGCGCGCGTTCAGAAGTGCTGGGCGGGAGTCACCGCGCAGATCCACGCGACCGTGCTTAAGCGCCAGCCCGAGCGCATCGGCCTCGCTCTCCAGAAGCCGCGTATAGAGCGCTCTCAAGCGCGCCTCCAGAAAACGCCGTGCCTCGCCCAGCTGGTCGGCGAGCACGCAGGGCGCGACCGGCTCGGCAACCGCCTCGATCAGATGACGGGCCATCAGACGGCGCCATCCGCGTCCGACTTGACGACCTGTCGGCGCGCGCCCGCAAGTACCGTGTACCGTGCACACATCTCGCGGAAGCGGCGGGCGGCGTTCCGCCCGCCCGGGGTGTCAAGCAACCGCGCCTGGACGTCCATCATCCTAAGCGGGCTGCGGCAAGCGCAGACCACCACCCACGCCTGGGTCGTCTCGCGGCTGCGATACGCCCCGTCGCTTAAAAGCCTGTCGCCTTCGCGAAAACGCGTCGCCAGCAAATCAGCCGATACCATCTCACGCTCACCCGTTCTGGAGATCCGACATCGTCAGTTTGGCCCGTCAGCCGCGGATGTTGAGCTTGGACCGCATTTCTCTGGCGTGATCGGACAGAAACCTAGCCCTCGCCGCGCGACACCTAGTGGACTTCCCCGGCCTTCGGCACATCGTCGGAAGCCAGCTTACCGAAGTTGTCCGGAGGGCCCGCATAGAGAAAGCTGTAGGTGAACACTCCAATAACGCCCAGGGCGAACAGGCCGGCACCAACCATAGCGCCTAACCATGGAAATGGCCCCGGCGGCACCGTCGGTGCGGCCGGGGCCTGTCATGGCGAGATTTTTGCCCGGCACGGCTACGCGCGGACGAAGCTCTTGGCCTGGTCTGGATAACGGGCGCCACCCAGGCCGAGGCTGAGCGGGACGAACACGATCAGGTTCGCCACCAGCCCGAGGATGCCGGGATCGATCCCGAGCGGGGTGTCGCCACCCTGGACGACCTGGAACCAGAAGTTGACGACGACACCGGCGATCAGGCCAGCGATCGCGCCCTCCCGGCGCGCCTTCTGCCAGAACAGCGCTCCGTAGACGGACGGCGCGAACTGGACGATCGACCCATAGGCGCCGAGCAGCAGCTGCACGATGCCCTGCGCACCGAACACCGCCAAGTAATAGGCGGCCGCGCCGACCACGACGACCCCGGCCCGCATGATCCAGAGCAGGGTCTGGTCGCTGATGTCGGGCTTCAGGGGCTGCACCACGTCGCGGCCCAGCGAGACCGAGGCGCCGTGGGTGATCGCGTCGGAACTCGACATCGCCGCGGCGAGCGCGCCCGCGCCGATGATCCCGTAGACGAGTCCGGAGACGCCGAGCTCGTTGGTGATCATGTAGGGCAGGATCTGGTCCGCGCTATCGACCGCATCCGACCCCACAACGCCGATCGCGGAGAAGCCGATGAACAGCACCGGGATCAGGAAGATGGCGAAGATCGGATAGGCGATCACCGTCTTCTTGATCGTGCGCTCGCGCGCGACGTAGCTCTTGGTGAAGAGGTGCGGCCACATCACGAAGCCGATCACCGAAACCAGGATCGCCGTCGAGTAGGCGGTCGCCGACATCGGCGAGTTCTCCTGGCCGATCACTAGGAAGTCCGGCTTCTGCTGGGCGATGTCGGCGAACATCGCGCCCGGTCCGCCGTGGAGCGAGAAGACCAGGGTCAGGCCCACGATCCAGGCGATGATGAACATCATCGCGCCCTGCAGAACGTCGGACCAGGCAGCACCCCGGACACCCGAGGTCATGACGTAAATGCAGACGATGCCATAGGCGATCAGGGCACCGGCCCAGTAGGGGATCGCGCCGTCGGTCATGACGTTGAAGACGTAACTCATCCCCTTGAGCTGCAGGGTCAGGTACTGGATGAAGGCGAGCACCGCGACCACGCCCACGATCACGCACAGCGCGGTGGATTGATAGCGGTCCTTCAGCAGGTCGCCCATCGTGAAGTAGTTTCGCTCGGCGCCCAGGCGGGCCACCTTCGGACCGATCAGATACCAGGGCAGCAGGCCCATCGCCGTATAGGCGAGGATGTAAAAGGCGGCCGCGCCCTTGGAATAGGCCCAGCCCGGGCCGCCTAGGAAGGCGAACGCCGAGAAGATCGTGCCGCCCATCAGGAACCACATCACAATGGTCCCGAAGTTGCGGTCGCCCACGGCGTACTCCGAGACCGAGAAGCGGTTGTGTCCGCGCCCGGCCGCCAGCCCCAGCGCGAACGCGAACACCAGATAGATGCCCATCATCAGGAGCGCCGCGATCCAGTCCGTCATGCCGATCTCCCATGATCCATTGCTGACGGCGAAAAAACGTTCCGCGACAGGGCGCTAACAGCCGTCCTGCACGCGAACACGGCCGATGTGACCATGCAGGCCGATGTTAGGATGCCCGGTCGGAGACGCCGGCGAACTCGTAGCGGTAGAACGCGATCAGGCCGACGAACTCCACCAGGATCCAGAAGACCACCCAGGCCATCGAGAACGGCAGGCCCAGGATCATCGGCTCGACCGCATTCGCGACCCCGTACAGCGGGAACGTGACGAGCGCGAGCATGACAATCGTGAAGACCGTGAACGCGCGCGTCGGCGTGGCCCGCGCCTTCTGCTCCGTGCCTGTCATAGCAATGCCCTCCTTGGACGGCACTCTGAGTCGGGGGCCGGCCGTCAGGCCGGCATCAGATGTTCGACGAGCCGGGTCCAGTAGCGCACGCCGGTCGTCAGGATCTCGTCGTTGAAGTCATAGGTCGGGCTGTGCAGGTTCGCCCCGCCGGTGCTCGGCCCGTTGCCGAGCCAGACGTAGGCGCCTGGCCGCTCCTCGAGCATGAACGCGAAGTCCTCGGCACCCATCGCCGGGGCGCGGTCGCGCTCGACCTCGAGCCCCACGCCCTCGGCGACCCGCGCGCAAGTCTCGCTCTCCTGGGAGGTGTTCACGGTGACCGGATAGTCGCGGCTGTAGCGCACCTCGGCCGACACGCCATGCGACCGGGCGTACCCGTCGATCAGCTCCTTCAGCCGCGCTTCCGCCTGCTCGCGGACCTGCGGGTCGAGCGCCCGCACCGTGCCCTTCAGGGCTGCGGTCACCGGGATCAGGTTGTAGGCATCTCCGGCATGGAACTGGGTCACCGTGATCACCAGAGAATCGCTCGGGGCGATCTCTCGACTGACCAGCGACTGCAGACCGCTGACCATGGCCGCGCCCGCCAGGATGGGGTCACGCCCCTGGTGCGGCATCGCCGCGTGCGCGCCGGCACCGGTCAGATCGATATCAAAGGTGTCCATCGAGGCCATCATCGGCCCCGCGCGGACCGCCAGCCGCCCGACCGCCATCCCAGGCCAGTTGTGCAGGCCATAGACAGCGTCGACCGGGCAGGAGGCGAACAGCCCGTCATCGATCATCGCCCGGCCGCCCGCGTTGCCGTTCTCCTCGGCCGGCTGAAAGATCACGTAGACCGTGCCGGAGAAGTCCCTGGTTTCCGCCAGGGCTTGCGCGGCGCCCAGCAGCATCGTCGTGTGGCCATCATGCCCGCAGGCATGCATCCGACCGGCATTCCCCGACGCATAGGGCAGCCCGGTCTGCTCCTCGATCGGAAGGGCATCCATGTCCGCGCGCAGACCGATCGCCCGGTTGCCGCCACCCCTGCCCTCGATCTTGCCGACCACACCGGTCCGGCCAAGGCCGGTGACGACCTCGATGCCCATGTCCCGGAGCCGATCGGCGACGAAATGGCTGGTGCGCTCCTCTTCAAACGCGAGTTCGGGATGGCGGTGCAGGTCGCGCCGCCAGCTCACCAGCTGATCCTTCAACGCGTCGATGTCGAACGCCATTCGACCGCTCTCCCTGCCACCTGTCGACACCGTCAGCTTATCCGGAGTTGTTCGTGACGCCACCACTTGCGAGCCAAAGGGTCAATACCGCACACCAAAATTACGTTGAAGTTCAGGGACAGAACGGCTGGCTGCGACCCACATTCGCTATGAGGGCCGGCAGCCAGCCCACCGATCCCAGCCCGCGTGAGACACGCGGGTACGGTCAATCTGCCAGTGAAGACGCCTGATCATCCAACGGTTCGTCGCTCCTCGCGCCGGTCTCGTGGGTGAGGCAACTGGGATCCCCTCGCTCCTCAGCATCCCCGCTGGACCCGCGCGAGCGCAGTGAAGGACCACTTCAGAGATGACTCAGCTTCGCATCGATAAGCCCGCGGTCACCGAGATGGCGCGGCGCCTGAGCCAGCACCTGTCCAGCGTGCAGCAGGTCACCCTGCAGCACACTCACGCCATGGACGCCCTGGCCGCGACTTTCGGCTACCGTAACCGCCAGACGATGCGCGCCGAGATCAAGAGCGCGCAGGCGTCCGCCCCGGCGCTTGCATCCGCCGCGGAGATGTTCGCGGTCACCGACGTCATCGTCCACACCCTGTCCGTCCTCCACCGTCACGGCGAGGACATTTCGGTGCACGCTACCGAAGAGGACGCGAAGAACGCGCTGTTCGCGTTCGTCCAGGATTGGTGGAGCGAGGCCGTCGAGGGCAACGAGGAGGCGCTGTCCGAGATGGTGCCCGCTGCCATGGCGCGCCTGGCGGACGGTGATGAGCTCCAAGCCTCCCACCTTGAGCGGGACGAGGCGATCTGGCTGTATTTCGAGATGATCGAGGATGAGAGCTACGGCATCACCCGGCACGTGATGCCGCTGGCGGACCCGCTCTACCGCAAGGTGCCTGAGCCCGACAGCGGACCGCAAAAGACGGCACGGCGCATGCCGACAGGTGCCCAGGTCTCCGGACCCTGGAACCTGCGGGACCGGGCCGCGGCGATCGAGCAGGGCTACGCCCTCGATGCTGACGAACTCGGACGGTATTGCGTTATCGCGCTCGATGCGCCGGACGTCGGCGATGTCCGCCACGAGGGCGAGGGCCCGGCCGCTGCCGCGAGCCGCCCCATCCGCATCGCCGACATCCGGTGGGACACGGACGGCCAAGACCCGGCGGCGCTTGGCCTCCCCGGCGACCTCGTGATCGACGCTGCCGCCGAGCGCATCGAGGACCCGGACGCCGAGATCGCGGACTGGCTTTCGGATCGCTATGGCTGGTGTGTCGAGTCGTTCACCCACGCGCTGGCGGATGCCGACGACGCGAACGCGACCCGACGCGACGCGCAGGCGCTCGAGCACGTTCGTGAGATCGCCAGCGTGGGCGACGCCACGGCGATCCGGGCGCTGCGTCTCCTCGGCAAGCCGGAAGGTAGCGAGGCCGGCAGCGAGCCCGTGGTGCTCTACGAATGCGACGATTGTGGCCACGCCGCGCCGCGCGAAGCCATGAAGTCCACCCGCAGCCCCAATCAGCGCATGGAGGCTGGCGACACCTTCACCGATCGCGAGTGCCATCGCTGCGGCGCGCTCGCTTTCCCGGTCGCCAGCTGATCGTAATCCGGTCCGCACCGACCCGCGCCCGCCGGGCACGTCCCGGCGGGCGCACCCACTTTCGAGACACGTGCCGACCTCAACGCCAGGCCCAGGAGTGCCCGCATGCACAACTCCCCGTCCGCCGACGCCACCCTTCATGAGACACGCGCGAAGGAAGCCGCACTCGATCTGGGCAAGGCCCTGCGGCTGATGTCGTACCGGAACATCGACACCATCGTCGCCGACTTCGCGATGTACCAGGCCGACCGTCTGATCCAGACCCACAGATACGCGGAATCCGACCGCCCTTCGCTCGAGCGGAGCCTGCGGCTGCATGCCCAGCAAGGTCTTGCTGCCCCCGTGCCATCACTCGATCCCAGGGATCGCGCATCTGAGCTCTGCCAGAGCAGCCACCAGCTCCTCGCGGCAGAATGACGGGCTGCGAACGCAGTCCGGCCGCCACGACAGAGGTTCAGCTGCCGGAATGGTGGCACGCCGGAACGCCGTTGGACGCGGCATCGCTTGCGGACAGGGACGTCTTCGAGTTCCTCGAGGATGATGAGTTCGACTATCCTTATCGGCTCTGTCGCGTTCCAGCTGCGTGTTTCACGGCCGTGGCCAACGCCGACCCCCGGGACTTCATGGACGGGATGCTCCCGCCCCGGGAAAGCGTGGACTACCCGGAGGAGATCGCACGCTTCACCGACCTCCGGGCGTGGTTTGACACAGAGGGTATCGAGACCGCGCTCGCTCATCGCCCCGTGATCGCCCTGTTGCATAACGATCGGCTGAAGGTGTTGGACGGGTTCCACCGCCTTTATCTGCTGATCCACGAATACGGTATCGGCGAGATCACCACCGCGGTCGGCCTTGGCCCTCCAATGGAGGCCTGAACCAGAACGCCGCGGAATCAGCCAAACAAGCGAGGCAGCGACCCGGACGCCCGCATGCCAAGGCGTTTGCCGTAAATGTGGAAAACGCACCACATGTCTCAGGAGGCGGGGCTGATGCTGAACCGAGGAGGGTGGCTACATGACCGGCACACGCGACGGCGGCGTTGATGTTTGCATCCAGGGATGGGTGCCGGGACTGAACAAAGTGAAATTGACGAAGACGCTCCGCGACGGCGGCATTGGCCTCAATGAAGCGTCTCAGCTCACTTGCGATGTCTTGAAGGGACGCGAAGTACGAGCGCGCCTCAAGCAGTTCGACAGCCCATCAGCAGCGCGCGCTGCCCTCGAATGGATTGGTGTCGAGCGCGTTTGGTGGCCGAGCTAATCCCGCAATCCGCACCTCTGCGGGGCCGACTGACCCGCCTATCCGAAAAAAACGACAGCCGCCGGTGATTTTTCCGGCGGCTGTCTTCTGTTCATGCCCTTGTTTTCTGCGGCTTCTAACCGCTTAGAGGCTGTGTTTCCACACATAGGGCAAACGCCTTGGCCCGCATGCGTCCGGGTCGTTTTCGTGTTGCCCACGCGTCTCTGCCTGGACCTCCCGCTCATTGCACGACGGGAAGTCCAGGCAGACACGCCGGACCCATTTCCCGGATATGGGCCGACGGCAAGCCAACCGACCCCACGCGCAGCCGCGCGCACGGTGAATCCGTCATCGAATCGAACTTCTCTTCCCTGACCGTGACCCAGCTCCGCCTGGCTCGTCGGGAGGTAACGGGGTCGTCCTGCCCGCATGCACGATCGTCGTGCAGCCACGCGGATGTGCTGGAGACACAGTCATGCCGATCACCTTCGACAAGCCGAAGGCCACCCAGACCGCCCGCAACCTGAGCGCGCACCTCAAGGACGCGCACGGCCTCCAGTTGGGCCATCAGCAGGCGATGACGGCGCTCGCCGCCGCGCTCGGCTTCAACTCGCTGCACGAGTTTAGCCAGCTCATGAAGACGGCGCCCTCGGCCGGCCAGGCGCCAACGGACGCGCGCCCTCAGGCCCCGGCACCAGGCCTGTCCTCGCTCTGCGAGGAAGCGATCGTCACCGATCTTCGCGCGCGGGGGTCCTGCGTCTGCGCGATCAACGCCGACGATGCCGCCGAGATGGTGGCCGACGACGCCGCCCAGGTTCCAAGCGAGACCAGGCAGGACTGGTTCGACCGGAACCGCTCGGTCCTCGAGGAGGCGCTCTACGACAAGGCGCGGGAATTGCTGGGGATGTACCACGACGAGGACGGTTGCCCGCTGGACCACGCCGACCCGGAGCCGACCAACACGGATCCGGCCGACGATCTCCCGGACAACCAGATCGCAAACGCCGACTACGGCAAGGAGAAGTCGTGGTTCGACCATCAGCTGGCGTCGATGGCGATCGACCAGTGCACGCACCGCGACATCCTCCTCGAAAAGCGCGGCGACAGCTGGGTCTGGTACATGCCGGCGTCGAAAAACCCGCAAAAGCAGGCGCCCAGCCGCTCCTACCCGAGCGAGGGCGAGGCCGCCCTGGCCGCCTGCGCGGCTTTCGGGATCGATCCGACCATCCACTGCGTCCTCAACCACTACCACTGCGAGGACTGTGACAAGGACTGGGAGGGCTCCTGGTTCTGTGGCGTCGACGAGGAGTGTCCGTCCTGCAGCTGCGACTGCGAGCCGGCAGAGAGCCACAGCCTGGTGATCCAGGAAGACAACTAGACCAACGCGCCGGGGGAGGTGCCACCACCTCCCCCTAGCGTGACTGAAGCGAAGGGACCAAGATGACCCGAAGCATTCCCGTTTCCGGCCTCTCGAACGCGATCCAGCTGGGCCGCGACGTCGAGCCTTCGCGAATGGTACCCGCGCGTGACTTTCCCGGCCTGCTGATCGACACCCGCCCGCCGGGCTGGGATTGGAAGCCGGTCCGGATCGTCGATCGCGCACGCGAGATCGCCGAGCGCCGCCGCGACCCGCTCGAAACCCTGAGCCTGTGCGAGCGCGCCCTTCTGCAGAAGATGGCTGCGGGCTTTCGGGTCGATGCAGACCGGTTCGGCAACGAGACCTACGCCTCCGAGACAAGCGGCGCAGTCGACCGCAAGGGGTTGATGGTCGGGAGACCCGCCCCCGGCGCCGCGACCCGGCTGCGCCTTCTCGGCTACATCAACACCCGGTCGAACGGCCAGGCGTGGACCCACACCCTCAACCAAGCCGGACACGCTGCCGCCAGCCGGCTGCGCGCCCTTATGGAGACGCACGACGCATGACCACGCCAACGGTGACTGCCAAACCCGCGATCGCCACGCCGGAGAGCGACGCCAAACTCCGTGCGGAGTACCAGGAGAAGGGCTACAAGGCGGGCCAGGACGGGGTGCCGCGCGACCAGGGCCCCGAGGGCGGCCTGATCGGCAGGTGGTGGCTGGAGGGCTGGGACAGCCAGTTCCCGCCGTCCAGCACGCCCCTTCGTCCGCTCTAGGCGCACACGCCAGAACACCGCTCAGCTCACCGATGCGAGGACTCCGACATGTCGGAAACGATCGACCACGACCTCGAACTGCTGCAAGCGCTCGGCATTCTCTGCGAGAACGAGGGGCTGGAGGTCTTCGACACCCGGCTGGCCGAGATGGTCGCCGCGCGCCGCGGCGCTGAAATGTCGAACTGGGATCACCGCGGCATGTCGGAGGCGGTCCAGAAGACCGCCTACTCCAAGGACCCCCGGCGCAAGGTCGGCGCCTACATCTCCGGTGCCCGCAACAAGCCGATCGCCTGGGGCTACAACGGGCTGCCGCGCGGCATCGACGACAGTCCGAGCCGCCTTCAGGTCCGCAGCGCCAAGCTGAAGCTGATGGCGCACGCCGAGCGCAACGCGCTCGACAACGCCGAGCAGCCGGTCGTCGGCGCCACGCTCTACTGCACCCAGATCCCCTGCGCCGAGTGCGCCAAGAGCATCGTCCAGCGCGGGATCAGCCGGGTGGTCTGCCCGGAACCCGACCAGCAGGTGAGCGAGTACTGGCGCCAGGACGCCGCGATCTCGATGATCCAGTTCGCCGAGGCCGGCGTGACCCTCGAATGGTACGAGGGCCCGGCACTCGACCTGCTCGCCCTGCGCCGGCGGCTGTACCTGATGGGCGCGGACGCGCCAAGCCTGGAGCAGATCGCCGGCGGACTGATGCAGCTCGACGAAGAGACGTTCAAGCGCACGCTCTATCAGCTCACCGACACACCCCCTTTCTGATCCAGCCATACCCCTCGCGTCCGGGCCGAGTTGCCGCGCCGGCGATGACACCCGATCATCGCCGGCGCGCCAGCCCCACCTCTCTCCGCGCAGCTTCGTCCTGACACCAACCGGAGGCCCGCAATTCGCCTGATGTCACCAGCACATGCCCGGGTGATGAACCAGCTGGTTCGGCTCGCTTACCGTGACAACCGTCTGGTGGACGCAGCCCTGAAGCACTGCGCGCGCCGACGGGACCGCGGAGCTCCAGGAGGTGATGGATTTCATCAAACGTCATCGCGTTCCGCCGATCCCAACGCCCAAGCCCGCAGGGCCGGCGCATTCGACCGTCTAGACTTTCGACACTGTCGGGAAAAATTTACGGTCCTTCCATCCGACGGCGCCCCTCCTTCCAGAGGGCGCCGTCCGATGGGCGGATCCCCGCCTGAGAGAGAGGTGCAGGACCTCGTCCGGTCCCAGGGCCCATCGGCCCCACGGCAAATTCCTGCCTGCAAGACCATGACTGCACCGCTCGTTCTTCATCGTCCAAGACGCGACGGGAATGACGGGCGGGACAACGGGACCCCTCCCGCCTGAAAAGACCGCCGGCGCGCTTGAACGCGCCGCGTGCGCCCGATCGCGTCGTCAGACGCATGAAGGACCCTTTTGCATGCATCTCAAGATCGACGACACCCGCGCCAAGTCGATGGCCCGCCAGCTCAAGACGTTCCTCAAGGCCGGCGGCGGCAAGTTCGCGCACGTCAACGCCCTGGAAGCGACCGCGCAGATGCTGGGCTTCCGGAACCACAACGCCATGCTCGCCGCGCTGGAAGGAACCCGCGCACCGGTGATCAAGCAGATCGGCCAGCAGCCGCTCGCGCCTGGCAAGTGGACGCTTCTGTCCTACGGTCTGATCGACGTCCACACCGGCGAATACGAGGACGAGATCGGCCAAGTCGAGATCGACCTCGCACGCACCCTCTCCGATCCCGACCTGCGCGCGGCGATCGCCGCGGCCCAGCAGGGCGACGGCCGGATCTCGCCGCGCCTACTGCAGTGTCAGCCGGAGATCGACGCCCTGCTCGCCGGCCTTCCGCTCGCGGACGACGCGGACATCGACTCAGCCGCCTGGCTGGACGTCGGGGATTGGGCCGAGGAGCTGGACCAGCTGATGGACGCGCTCCTGGAACTGGATCCGGAGCGCGAGGTCAACGGGCTCGCGCTGATCGACGACAGCCAGGCGCACACGCTGATCGAGAAGATGGGCGCGCAACAGCAGTCAGATCCGATCGACGGCGATGGCCGCGTCGTCGTCAACCCGGTCCCGTCGCGCGATCCCGACGACGCGATGCGCGGTCGCCCCGACTGGGAATACCGTGTGGTCGTCCATCGCGACGGCGCTTGGCGCGACATGGCCGGGCTCGAGAGTCTCGGCGAAGCCCTCGACGTCGCCGCGGCTTTCGCGGGCCAGCCGGCCGCCCGCCAGCCGGACGCACCGGCGCGCGACCCGGACACGCACCTGCCCGTGCGCTTCGAATTGCACGAGACCCCGCGTTTCCGCGACCAGCAGGAGCAGGCGATCGGCTCGGTGCTGATCAACGGCCGCCCGCACCACATCACCCTGACCCGGGTCGCCGACCAGCTGCCCGAGGATGCCGATCCCGACGACCCGGACGCGGACCTGGCCGAGCGGCAGCAGCCCACCGACAGCCGGTTCGACTACCGGCTCGAGGCCCTGCAGGCGTTCGAAAACACCGACGACGCCTTCAGGCCGATCGAGCACGATACCGGCGAGTACCTGTGCGTGATCACGCCCTACTGCCGCTAAGCCTTCGCGCTCAGGGCCGGCGTCGCAATCGTGCGACGCCGGCCTTTTCTCCGCGGGCGGCACCACTTTCTACTCAGAAACCAAGACGCCCGGAGGTGCCGCCATCATGCAAACGCCCGTCCGCCCCTACCCGATCGGCATCGTCGATGGCCCGGGCCTGCTCGAAAACGAGGGCGCCCGCGAAGCCGCGGCCGATGTCCGTAACCTGATCTGCGCTTCCAACGCCTCCGCCCGCGCCACCGGCGCAACGCGGCCGGACCAGCTCGCGGCCAACCTCGCCCACAACCTCGATGGCTGGGCCGAGGACCTCTACATCGCCGCCGAGAGCTGCGAGCGCCTTGCGCGCCTGGGTCACCTGACCGCCCTCCTCGCCGACTGCGGTCGCGTGCCCGGCATCGTCCTGGCCAGCATGCTCAAGGAGCAGCTCGCAGACCGTCTGCCCTACCTAGACCGCGTGGTCGAGCACGAGCGCGTTATCGCCGAGGAGGTCAGGCAAGCAATCCAGACGGTGCTGAACGCGCTCGCGCGCGACCGCCTCGAAGCCGGTACCCCGATGGACGCCAACGAACGGCGCGCCATGACCCTTGTTGGCGGCATCGTCGCCTCCAAGCCGGCGGCCTGGCGGCGAATCGCGCGCACGATCACAGCGAACGGTCGCCCGGATCTGCTGCCGAGTGTGCCGCGCATGGACTTCTGGCCGGCGCCGTTGCCCGACCCGGCCGCGCTGGGCGCGTTCCTGAACGACGACATCTGCCTTAGCGCCGCGCGCCCGCGTGTTCCCGAAGAAGCCGCGATCGCTTTCCAGGCGGCCGCCAGGACCCTGATCGACCAGGGCCTCAGCGTGCCGATGAAGTTGCGCGCCCTGACCCGGGAGAGCGTCCGCAAGGACCCGCATCCAGATCACGACTCGCCCGTACGCCAAGCGGCGCTCGACGCGCTTGAGGCGGACCTGCCCGAAACCCCCGCAGCAGCCTGAAAGGAGCCTTCATGGGCTGGTTTTCCCCGACCACCTTCGGCGGCGACCCGCCGCTCGATCTCCTGGCTGCGATCCAGGACGATATCGCCTACGCCAGACCCTTCATCCCGGTTCCGGATCGGCTGGACCGCGACAGCCAGTCCTACATCTGCGCGCACGCCGCCGACATTGATCGCTTCGCTCTCCAGGTCGCCGACAGCACCAAGAACGCCGACACGGCCCTGATGCCCGAAGTCGCCTGCGTGATCCTGATGGGCGCAGGCGCTCCAGTCTCCGATGCGCTCAAGGCGCGTCTGAGCGAGGCGCTCCAGGTCGACCCGCACGCGCTCGCCGGCGAACCGAACCGCCAGCGCTATCTGATGCGGCTGCGCACCGCGCTGGACAGCTACCAGCCGGGCCAGCCGACGCCGATCCCGCAGATCAACCTGATGGACCGCATCGTCGATCTGACAGCGGGGAGCTAACCACCCGCCCCACCACCATCTTCACAGACACAACCCCTGTCTTGAGGAGGCGCGGATGCAGAACCATCCCCTGACGCACGCCACCCCCGGGTTCACGTCGCCGATCCTGCCGATCATCCGGCTGACCGGCACGCGATCTCCCCGGCGCCTCCGGGCCCTCCTCGCGCTCCCAGACCGCTGGCACAGCAGCTGAGCTGACACAACCTGATCGCGCGGCCCTCTGACCGTGCTGCCGTGACATGACACGGATCCGTCCGGCTCCTCGCCGGACCCACAAGAAAGGCCCCGGGCTCACCGCCCGGGGCCTTTTCGCATGTCGGCCAGACCAGGCCGGCCTCCTTGTTTTCTCGGGCCAAGGAGGCCGCCCCGGCCAGGCCGGACCCACCTTGGTGACAGGGCCAGCGGACAGCCCACCGACCCCCGGCGCCAGCGCCGACGGTAAATCCGCTCTCTTCGACGATCGATTATCATCTCGGTTCCGAACGCCAGCGCGCTGGTCCGGTACCGGGAGGTCACGGGGTCGCCTGCCCGGATTTCGCGCTTCTGCGCGAGACCAGACGCGCCTTGGACAAGGAGCCACCTGTCCCATGACGACCATCCATCTCGACAAGCCCAAGGCCACCCAGATGGCCCGCAACCTCGCGAGCCACCTGGCCGAGGCGCACAGCCTCAAGCTGAGCCACGCCCAGTCGCTCACGGCCCTCGCCCGCACCCTGGGCTACAACGAAGTCCAGGTGATGAACCGGGATCTCAAGCTCATCGACACCGACCAGAGCGGCGTGCCCGACGTCACCGCGCTCGGCGACACGCGAGCACCCGCTCGCCTCGACGGCTACGCCCTGGTGATCCTGGAGACGCCGTGGGGCGACGATCAGACCCTGCTGCGCTGCGAGGACGCGTTCTCCTGGCTCGCGTCCTTCTGCCTGGAGCGCTGGGAGCGGGAGGACATCGCCCGTGAGTCCGGCGTCGACGACCCGACCACCCTGTCCGACATGGGGGTCGTCCAGACCTTCTTCGATCACGCGAGCAGCGAGTTCGACTATCAGGTCATCGACATCGACCTCTCGACCACGACCGTGCCAACTGACCGTGTCTCCCAGAACCCAATCGAACTCCGCCAGCTGGCGCCGGGCAAGCGCCGCCCCCAGCAGACCGGCTGGGCGGTGCGTTGCGGCCAGATCGTGCGCGAGGGCGACCGCTTCGCGTCGGACGCCGAGGCGCGTGCGTACGTCGAGCGCCTGGCCGAACGGCATGAGCCCTTTGCGGCGCAGGTGATCGCACGCCTGGAGGACGCACGGCCGTTTCGCTACGTCATGACGGGCTCCTGCGCAGACGGCGACGCCTATACCCTGTGGCAGCACCACTTCAGCGCCCAGCACCCGCCCTCGATGCTGCGCTGGGTCTGGGACAGGGTCGAGGAGCGACTGGTGATTGCCCAGGTTGTTGACGATGATGGCGGCGCGCAACCACTCACCGAAGCCGCGCACGCTGACCTCGAGGAGAGCCTCGCCGGCGCCAACGCGGACGCACTCGAAGCACCGGAGAACTGGTCGCTCAACGTCGATGACACGATGCCGCCGTGGGCCGTCAAGGCCATGCGCGAGAGCTGAGCCCACCCAGGGGCTGAGGGCGCGTCACAAGCCTGAGACGTGCTCCAAACGGCGGCGACCTGTCACACTGGTCGCCGCCACCCTCCTCGCTGATCAGATAGGGCCCCTATGACCCAACCCTCCACGCGTCATCTCAAGGTCCAGGAAAACGGCGCCGACACACCCGAACACGCCACCGATGGGATCAACGGCGAGCTGCCGCTCGTGGAAATCCAGACCGAGCAGGGCCGGTTCACCGTGCGCACCAACCGTGACGGCAGCGTCGCGATCACCTTCCGCGGCGTCAGCATGGACCGCGACCGTCTGGCCGTGATGCCCGAAAGCAGCAAGTCGATCCGGCTGGCCGCGACCGACGACTACTGACGGGCCGGCCTTAGGCGCGACCGGCCTGGCTCATTGTCCGCTGTCCGAGTCCTGGACGTAGCGGACGCCGCCGGTCGAGAGCTCGTAGAGCGTCTCGCTGTAGGGCAGTCGCGCGATGATCTCCGCCTGGCCCGCGACCCGGCCGAGCACGGCGGCACGGCACAGAATGTTCACGCGATCCTGGTTGCGCGCGCACCAGGCATCCGCGCTGTCGATGAAATTGACCGAGCTGAGGCGGGTGATGATCACCGTGCGCCCCTCGGGCACCGCCCCGATCGGCTGCACCACGAAGATCGAGCAGGTCGCGTAAAACGGCCCGCCAGCGACCGCGAACAGCACCGCCAGCACGACAGCGATCCGCACACGCTTTCTCCCTGATCGACAGCGCCCCCGGGCACCGACCCTACGCGCGATCAAACATCGGAGAAACCCCGGCGACCGCGGGTGAACCCAATTTCCTCAAGAATCGACCGACATAGAGGCGCTCAATGCACACCCTGCCGACGTCGGCCAGGCTCGCCCTCCTGGAGCGAAGCCTGCTGCCTCGGGCCTGGTTCGCCGCCAGCTCGAACGATCCTGACAACTGGACGCCGCTCAACCCCGCATGGGGCCAGTGCGCCGTGACCGCGCTGGTGGTCCAAGACATCTGCGGCGGCCGCCTGCTGCGCTGCGTCGCCACGCTGCCGGGACACCGTCACCAGACAACCCACCTCGGGCACTACAAGAACCTGATCGACGGCCGCGAGGTCGACCTGACCCGCCGCCAGTTCCCGCCCGGCACGCGCTTTTCCTACGCCGAGCCCAAGCGGGGCGGCCACGCGAGCACGCGCGCCTACCTGCTCAGCAACCCCGAAACCGCGCGGCGCTACCGCAAGCTTCGGGAGGCGCTCACCGTCCTCGCGCCCACGCTCATCGCGCCGGGCGACGCCCCCGCCACCAGACAAGAAGCCATCCATGACTGACGTGATCCACCTGATCTTTCCCGGCGAACTGATCGACGCGGCGAGTGCTGTACTGACCGGCACCGGCGATCCGGACACCGGACGACTGCCGCTGGAGACCAGGGCGAGCAACGCGGAGGTCGAGGTTCACGGCAAGATCTCCCCGATCCGGCACGGTCATGTCGAGCAGCAGGTCATCGTGAAACCCGCCGCGGGTGGCGACGGCCGTACACTGGGCTGCAAGACGGTCAGCCTGAAGGCGCCCCTCGCCACCAGCCCGATCGGCGAGATCACAACCACCGGGGTTGGCGGTAAGCCGCTCCAGGTCCTGATCTGCAGCGATCATGTCACCCTGGAGGTTCCTGGCGGGCAGGCCGACGACATCCAGGCCATCCTGGACGGCGACCGCGCGGCCGACGAAAAAGCCGGCGCCTGCCTCTATAGCTACACCGCCGACTTCGGCGGTGGCTATCAGGCCGACATTAACGTCGTCGCCGGCGGCGACGGCGAGCTGCCCTACATCGACGCCAGCCTGTTCCTGAACGGCAGCGAGCTCGACACCCTCGAGCCGGACGAAGTTCTGCTGGGAGAACACTCCTTCTGCCACGACGACCTCACCTTCGCCGTCACCCTGATCCGCGGCCGCGACAAGACGCCGGTCGTGCGTCCGACGCAGCAAGCCAAGCCGGCACGCCCGCGCCCGCGCAAGAGCGGTAGCGCCGTCTGGATCTAGGTCTCGAACCACCCGGGAGCAGTTCATGGGCTGGATCGCAACGTCCAAGCCGCGGGACATCGCGGCCCACTTCAAGGAGCGGATGCAGAGCGCGCAGCCAGGGCGCGTCACCTACCGAGTGCTCGATCTGGCACTGCTCGACCACGCTACCGAGGGCTACGTCGCGATCGAGGAAACCGACCAACGGACCGGACACGTCCGGGTGGGCGCGGTGATTCTGCAGATCCGCCACATCCCCAACGCCGCCGACGGACTGACCTTCGCCTACAAGCAGGTCTCCGAATCCGCCGGACCGCAGCAGACACGCTGCCCGGAGCGGATCCTGGACCGGCTGAGCCCGACCGACAGCGCGGACGCCATGGCGTGGCGCGCGGCCTGCCGGGAGCGGCACGCGGCCCGTGCGGCCGCCCGTAAGATCGGATGGGGCGACATCATCGCTTTCGACGCGCCGATCGAACTCGCCGACGGACGGCGCTACGCGCGTTTCGCCCTGCTCGCCAAGAGCCGGTTCTTCGCCATCGAGCCGACCGGCGTCATCGGCCCTTGTGTTGTTCTCTCCCGGTGGCGCGAGCGAGGCGACTGGAAGAAGGACGGTCACACCGACCTGCCCGTGCGCCCGCGGCTCCGCCGGCGCAGGTAGGCGCCTGGACCAGGGAGGTCCGTATGGACGTCGAGACCCTTTTCGAGACCAGCGTCGAGGCGGTCGAGCGGCTTTTCGCCGACGGCGAACTGGTCGCCGTCGCCTACTCCGGCGGCAAGGATTCCACTGCCGTCCTGATCGCGGCGGTCGAGGCGCTCCGGCGTCATGTCGCGCGTGGCGGCAGCCCCCTGCCGCTTGCGGTCCTGCACAACGATACCGGGATCGAGAACCCGGAAGTCCGCCGCCACGCCCGCGACCAGCTCAACCAGCTGGAGACCTACGCGCTGGAGAGCGAGATCCCGGTCGATATCCGGGTATCGGGCCCGTCGCTCGCCGACAGCTTCGCGGTCAAGGTCGTTGGCGGGCTCGCCCTGCCGACCTTCGCTAACGCGGCATCCCGGCGCTGCTCGATGGACTGGAAAGTCAAGCCCGGCACCCGCATGGCCCGCGCCCTGATCCCGGAGCACAAGACCCGCTGCCAGGAGGCGCTCGCCTCCGACGACGGGGTGACGCGAACCGAGGCCCAGGACCGGCTGACCCGGCTCGAGCGTCTCGAGATGCCGGTGTTGCTGGTCGGGACCCGCTTCGCCGAATCAGCCGGCCGATCCCAGCGCATGACCGCCCGGGGCGAGAGCGCGATCGAAATCGCCGAGATCCGGGACGACGAGGACCGCCTGCTGAACCGGACCCTGGCGCCGATCTGCCACTGGTCCGAGAGCGATGTCTGGGAGCTTCTGGCGCTCGCCGGACAGCGGGATGACGCCCTGTTCCCGGCCTGGCGTCACGATTTCGACGGCACGGTCGCGCTCTACCGGGACAGCGGCGGCGGGGAGTGCGTGATCACCCAGATCTGCAAGGACAAGCCGCGCGCGGCTTGCGGGGCGCGCCACGGCTGCGCCATGTGCGTGGTCACCGGCCAGGACGACAAGTCCCTGAGCGCGCTCGCCGAGAGTCCCCGCTACGCCTATCTGCGCGATGTCCTGGCGCTGCGCACCTGGATCGCACGCAGCCAGTTCGACTGGACCACACGGTGCTTCATGCCACGAAAGGTCGAGAACGACCGGATGGCGCTCGCCCCCGGCGGCTACTCGGCCGAGGTCTGTGCCTTCCTGCTGCGCGCCCTCGCCACGCTCGATCTGCGCGAGTCCGAGCGCGCGGCGCGTTTCCGCGCACAAAGCGAGAGCGGCCAGGAGCCCGAGGAAGCACGCCTGATCCGCCAGCACGAGGGCGGCGAAGGGCTCGGCCTCTCGGACGCCTATTTCGCCCGCAAGCAGCCGCTGTTCCGCTTCCTGGGTCCGGCCGAACTGATCGCGATCGACTTCAACTGGGCTCTCTACGGCCTGTTCCTGCAGCCGTTCCACGCGCTCAAGCTCTACAGCGCGGTGATCGACGGCGGCGAGAGCGTCGACCTCGATCAGGGGCGCCGGACCCCGCGCGGCGCGCTTCCAGAACTCGGAACGATCGATCTTTCCGGCCTGGGATCGGAACGCGCGTCCGGCATTGAGCTGGACGCCGGCCGGAGCGATCCCAGGCCGCTGTTCAGTGACCCGCCGTTCCAGGAAGCGGATTTCTGCAAGGTCGACGTCGCCCGCGCCAAGCGCGTGATCGCTGCGGCCGGCGACCCGTTGAGTTCGATCTCGGTCGAGCACGCCCGCAGCCGGACCCCAGAGACGGCCGTGCGCTTCTACCTGGCGAACCGGATTGTCCGGCCCGCCAAGGGTCAGCTGACCTGGATCGATGGACGCATGCAGCTGACCCAGAAACTGCTCGCCCGCGGGCTCTGGAAGGGCATGCCGACCGAGGCCCTGCTTGGCCGCGCCGGCGCGGCCGCGCGCAGGGCGGCGTGAGCGCGGCCTCCCGGGCCGGGCGCGCCGCCCTTTCGAGCCGCCGCCCAGGTGCGCTATAGCCCCTGCCGTCACCCACTCGAAGGACGGCCATGCCCAAGTTGATCAAACCCGGTCCGGACGACCACAAGCGCTGGGCGATCCAGGGTCTGCGCGTTCTGCAACTCGCCTGGCCGTCGTGGCTCGTGCTGGTGATCGCCCTCTACGGCGGCGCGTCGATGCTCTATCGCATCCTTCAGCCGCTCGGCCTGCCGGCCATGCTGGCAGCCGAAGCCGTCATCATCCTGGTCTCCGGCCCGAACATGGCCCTTGTCGCGACCGCGCTGGCCCAGCGCGTGAGCAGTGGGGCGCGGGGGCTGAACCTGCCCACACAGATCGCGCCGCTCACGGTGCTGCAGGGCAACGTGCCCTACTTCCTGATGCTGCCGGCGCTCTGGATCTCGCTCATGGTCGTGCTGCACCAGGCGGGCGTGACGGTGATCGAGGAGATCGCCTACCGGCCGCTTCTGGCGCTCGGGCTGAGTGCCTTTACGGCCTCGCTGCTGCCCCCGCAGGACAGCTACCGGATGGCACGCGCTCAGTACTTCGGCGCGGACGGCGGCCCCAAGCCGGATGTCGACACGTTCGATCTCCTGATCCTTCTGGAGAGCCGGGCGCGGCTTCTGGGCATCTACACGGCCCTGCCCATTCTGGCCTACACGGCGGCCGTACTCGCCTGGCAGCCGCTGGCGATCCTCTGCGCACCGGTTCTCTTCTGGATCGCGGCCACCTGCTACATCACGGTCGTCAACCTCTACGGCGGCACGCCGCGGGTGCAGCGCGCCGAGGCACCCTACACGCTGGATACCGTGCCTGAGGGATCCTGACCCGCCGGGTCAGGCTGCCGGAGACGCATACCAAGAGAGCCCCGGACAACCGACCTCGTGTGCGCGACGACCTTGCTGGTTGCACCCGCATCCGCGCCTGGCATTATTCTCCCCGCCCAGCAACGACAAGCGAAGAAGCCCCAACTCATGGCAGCAGAGTCTCCGGAGCAAGCACTCTACGCAGCCAATCCGGCGATGGTGAGAAACCATCCCTTATGGTTCACCGCGCTGGTGCTGATGCTGCTCTCTCCCGCCGCGATCCCGTTTCTTTATTTCTACCGCAGCCCGGAGCTGCAGCAGGCGGCGCCCTTCACCCTGGGTGCGGCCGCGCTCTCGATCCTGATCCTGCTGTACTGGTGGGTCGCCTGCAAAACCCTGAACGTCCGTCTGGATGAGAGCTCCACCCGTGTCGTCCGGGGCATCCTGTCGAAGACCGAGACCTTCATCCGCCACGAACGCGTACGGACGGTCGAGGTCTATCAGAGCCTGTTCGACCGGATCTTCGGCACCGGCCGCGTCACCTTCTGGACCGCGGGCGACCAGCCGGAGATCGTGATCAACGGGATGCCGCAACCCCGACGCATCCAGGAGATCGTGAACAGCAAGACGGCCCAGGGTGATCCGGGATGAGCCGGGATCCGAACCGCAATGCCGACGAGCGCCGCACGGCGGCCGTGATCGTCGGAGCGCTGCTGCTTGTCGGTGCCATCGCCATCGGTACGGCCGCCCTGCTTCTGCCCGAGGCGATCGGCGCGATGCAGGCCACCTTCGCGCCCGGCATGGGCCTGAAGACGGCAACCCTGATCGGGTTCGGCGTGACGGTCTGCGTCCTGGTGGTTTTCGCCGTGGCGGCGGGCGACGGTCTGATCGGCGAGCTGCCCGTGATGCTGGGCGGCTTTTTCGTCTTCTGGGTGCTGATCACCCTGATGCTGGCCTGGGCCCTCTAGGTCCCGGTCTCCGAACTGGCCTGCCGACGTTCCGGCCACGGCGGCGGACGGTCGCCGTGCTGGACCTGGTAGAACAGGTTCCAGACCCTGTAGCCGTCCTCTGTGCGCCAGCGGTTCTTGCGCCGGGTTCCATGCAGTTCACGGTAGATGTCGTTCAAATAGCGGCCGTGCTGTCCCTCGAAGTAGACACGCCGGCGGTCCTCGACGTAGGCCGAGCGGCCACTGTCGATCTCGATCAGCCGGTCCCCGGGCCGAAGGCCCATGGCGAAGAAGTCCATGCTGGACCGCCGGCCACCTGGGCGCGCGGCCGCATCGATCAGCTCGATGGGGAACTCCGCGCTGTCCGCGAGGAGTTGCGGGGTCATGTCCTCCAGGCTGTCCGGCTCCAATGCCGCCCGGGCGCGTTCGGGGTCCAGCCAGAACCACTCGCGCCGCGCGGCGACCTGCTGTCCACCGAACTCCTGGTGCAAGCGCCGTTCCGTTGCCCATGCGTCCGATACGCGGGCGGCGAACTCCACGTTGAACGGCAGCGGCACGCCGGTGGTGAAGAGCTCGGAGACCCGCTGGCGCAGGCGTCCGGTTCCGGTGCGCCCGATCTTGATCAAACCCGGCATCGCCTGGTTGGACAGGATGTAGACGATCCCGTCTTGTGTATCGCTCCTCATCTCGACCCTCGCCAGCAGCCCCACCGGCCGATAACGGCAATCTCCGGGTCCTAGCCAAGCCGGTCAAGAACCGGATAGCCGAGCGATCCCGCAGCGGCCGATGATGGAAGCGCCGCGGGATCGGTCCGGTTCAGCCCGCAAGCCCGATTACCCGAGACGACCCCACTTCCCTCTCCAGCGTAGCGCCCGCGTGGCTCCCTCGACTGTGAGGCCGGACAGTGCCCGATATCGCCATGATCATCCCCCTCCTGGGCGCGTTCGCCATGCTCAGCGTCCTGCTGTGTGGCTGTGCAACACCGGTCAGCCCTTTTCACGGCATGCTGACCGGATTGATCTGGCTGACAGTCCTGATCGGCGTACCCGCCGCGCTCGTGTGGCTGCACCAAATCCTGCAGCCGACCCTCCCGGTGACCCTCGCCGGCGGCCTGCTCACGATGGTCAGCGCCGCCGCCTTCGCGACACGGGTCACGCACAAGCTGATCGTCGATGGAAACCGCTCGGCCCTGGCCGTGTTAGATTGCAAGCCGGCCAACGCGCCCCGAAGGAGACCGCGCAGCGCATCCCGCGGACGCAAGGAGGCACTTCATGTCGGATAACACTCCGGCCGACCCCACGCCGGAATGGCTCGCCCGCCAGCAAGCAGAGATCGACGACCGACCGCGCGGCCTCTCGACGGACGACGGCGAGGGCGACGACGCGCGAACGGCGAAACGCAGTCGTAAGCCGCGCGGACCCAAGCCGGTCACCGCTGAGCGCATCCACAACAAGGCGCTCTGGTACCTGGAGCGCTGGGCGACCAGCCGGGCCAACCTCAAGCGCTCGCTGATGACCTGGGCGTACAAGAGCGTGCAGGCACACAGCAGTTCGCTCGACGAGGCTGAACGGCTGATCGATGCCGAGCTCGACCGTCTTGAAGAGGTCCATCTGCTCGACGACAAGGCCTACGCCGAGGGACGCGCGGCCAGCCTGCATCGCGCCGGTCAGTCGACGCGCATGATCCAGATGAAGCTGCGCGAGAAGGGCCTGTCCGACGAGCTCGTCGGCCACGCCCTCGCGGCCCTGCAGGACGAGACCCCGGGTGACCCCGAGCGCGCGGCCGCGCTGACGCTCGCGCGAAAGCGCCGGCTCGGCCCCTGGCAGAACGATCCCGAGAAGCGGGCGGCGCGGCGGGACAAGGATCTGGCGGCACTCGCCCGCGCCGGGTTCAGCTTCGACCTAGCGCTCGAAATCGTCGACGCCGAGACGGTCGAGGCGCTCGAGCAGGACAGCTTTCCGGATCCCGATCCCCCGGTCGCCCTGCTGGACGACCCGGACGCCTAGGCAAGTGCTGACAGCCGGGCGTTAGGCCTCGCCCGCCGGCGTGTAATCAACCAGCTCGAACCCCGGGTTTCCAGCCTCGATGGTCGAGCGCAGGCGCTTCCGCTTCACCGGCACCCCTAGCTCAGGCGCATACCAGATCCGGGACGACGCCTTGAACGGAGGACCGATCAGGGCCTTCTGCTCGAAGTGGATGTGGTAGGCGTCAAACGTCCCGGCCGGCACGGTCACCTGCTCACGCGCCATGACCGCCGCCTCGAGGACATAGGTGTAGTCGGTTTTCTCCTCTGTCACCTGCATCGACGCGGTGCGCCCAACCTGCAGTGGCCAGCCCCCGACAGCTGTCCTTCTTCGATCTCCAGATTCCGGCCCTGCAGGTTCCACATCGGGAAGAACCCGCTTACCAGCGTGACCGACCGATCCCCAGTCCGGAAGGTCAGGTCACGCCCGTCGACCGCCGCCCGCCTGCGCCAGCTGCTCCTCGCCGGCCATGGCACCGATCAGCCCCTGGGCCATCTCCTGACCGACCTTGAACGGGTCCTGATCCATGGACGTGGTCGGCTTTTCCTCTTTGGCGGCCATGATCTGGTCGATCTGATCGAGGCCACGGTTCCACTTCTCGATCTGGCCTTCCGGAGCGAGCAGGAAGCCCAGCAGGACGCCCGCGATCACGAATCCAACCGTCGCCTTCTTCGCCTCCCGGGCCTGCGGGCTGGTCACCCCCATCACCTCGGCAGCCTTGCTGAACCGCAGCAATCGCAGGAATTCCATCTTTCCTGCCCCCTCACAAAACGTCCGGCCGCCGCAACGGCCGAAGCCCCACTTTTCAACAGTCAGCCCGGGCCGGCGCGACATCCCCTGGACGCGCCGGCCCGGTCCGACGTCTAACGCGTAACCCGGTTACCGGAAAAGGGGTTGAGATCCGTCCCGCGACCGCCGACCCGACACACCTGACACATGGGAACAAGCCACCATGCGCGCTTCGACGGTCTTCTTGTTTGTATTTACGGTCGCCGTGCTCGGGTATGCGGCCGCGTTCATCGACACGCACGTCGACCGTCTCGAGTACGCAAAGCTCGACGCCTGGCGGGACTCGCCCGAGGGCGAGCGCCAGCTGCGCTGCCGCTTGCGGCCGCTGACGAACTCGGTGGCCCCCGATGGGCCTGCAGCGGCCGGCCTGTCCGGCGGCCGAGCTCGCGCGCCTGGATGCGCTCCAGGCAGCGCGCACGGACGTCACGCTGGCCGATCTCCTGACGACGCCCTGAGGTGGCCCGCGTGAGCGGCTGGTGCGTGAGCGGCCGGCGCGTGCCGGCCAGCACATCGGGTGAAGGACGACCCCAGTTTCCGCTCAAGGGTGGCTCGCCGCCCGGCGAGAGCCACCCAGAGCTTCAAAACAAGGGGAATGTGAGAGATGGACTGGGGCAAACTGCTGAACAGTCAGCGTCTCATGAAGGACGACATCGGGGATTTCGACCCCCATCGCTCGCCCTTCGAGGTCGACGCCGACAGGGTGATCTTCGCCAGCGACTTCCGGCGCCTGCAAGACAAGACGCAGGTCCACGGCGCGACCGGAAACGACTACGTCCGCAACCGCCTGACCCACTCGCTCGAGGTCAGCCGTGTCGGTCGATCGCTCGGCACCATCGTCGCCGCGCGCCTGGCCGAACACCCGGATTTCGTCATGCCGGACGGGTCGCCGATCTCCGCGCGCGACGCCGGTCACGTCGTCGCCGCCGCGAGCCTGGCCCACGACTTCGGGACGCCGCCGTTCGCGCACACGGGCGAGGACGTGATCAGCGACTTCTTCGCGCGCCACCCCCTCGGCAGCGCGCTGATCGCCGACCTCAGCCCGCGGATGCAGGCCGAACTGACCCGTTTCGAGGGCAACGCCCAGGGCTTCAGGGTTCTGGCGCGACTGCAGGGCTGGCGCGAGAACGGCGGGCTGCAGCTCACGCTGGCCAGCCTCGCCGCACATTCGAAATACCCCTACCCGGCCGACTGCGATCCGCAGTACGCCCTGAAGCCGAACAAGTACGGGTACTTCGAGAGCGAGGCCGAGCTGTTCGAGCAGGTCGCTCACGCTACCGGCATGGTCCAGCTGACCCAGGGCGCCTGGGCGCGTCATCCACTGGCGCACCTCGTCGAGGCGGCGGACGACATCTGCTACCGGATCGTCGACGTCGAGGACGCGGCGGTGCTGGGCGTCCTGTCGTTCGAGGAAGCCGAGGGCCTGCTGGCCCCGGTCGCCGGTCCGCTGAATGGCGAGTATGGGCGCATTCCGGAGCCAACCCGCAAGCTGACCTACCTGCGCTCCAAGGCGATCAGCCGGCTGATCGAGGACACCGCGGACGCCTACTTCTCGAACATCTGCGACATCCTCGACGGCGAACACCCGGGCGATCTTGTCCTGCAGAGCCCGGTGCGCGATCAGCTCAAGCACATCGAGCGGGTCAGCCGGACCAAGATCTACGCCAACCGCAAGCGCGCGCAGAGCGACCTCGCCGCCTGCCGGATCCTGGAGACGATCCTGGAGGCCTACTGCGACGCCTTCTACGAGCGCGAGACCTCGAACTCCGGCCGCCTGTCCGCGCGCTCCAAGATGGTGCTACGCGCCTTCCCGGGCGCGGAGCGCCTTCCGGTGCGCGACCGCGCAGGCTGGCTGCGCGGCGTCCTCGATTACGTCAGCGGCATGTGCGACGGCTTCGCGGCCGAGACGGCCAAGGTCCTCGCCCCCTGATACCGGATCCCCCCCCTGACCGGGTCTTCCACCCCCGATCCATCGGACCCGGTCCACTTCCGCCCCCGACCCGGCACGCCGGGTCGGGGGCTTCTTTTTGTGGCCAGTTCCAGCCCGGCACAAGTCGGTGCAAGAAAAAGAAAAAGCTCAAAATCGACCGATCCCGAGGTGCGGCCAGCAGCGGCCACTTCCAACTCTCTTTTCGCAAGGATCGAAGGAGAGTAACATGCACGCGAACCGCTGCCTGACACCCCCGGGCGGACAGGTCCCGGCACCGAGCACGATGCATCGGGCCCGGCGCGCTTACCGACCCGTGCACACCAGCCGCAATCCCTCCTGGCCACTCGGCGCCGAGGTGATCGACGCGGAGTTTCGGGAGGTCTCCCGCGAGGAGGAGCCGGTCTCCGGCCGCCGCATGCTGGCGATCGCCGGCGGGACCTTCCTCGCGACCTTCCTGTCTCTGGTCGGTACAGCGCATCTCTACCAGCACCTGATCGGCTGACCACTTCGGTCCTTCCGGCATCAGGTTCGGTCCAGGATCCTTCGTCTGCTCCCATTTACGATAGCGGGAACCGTATTTCCCCCTATCTCCATGGAGAGAAACCTCTTCGCGACGAAGGACCCGAGCCATGCTGCGTAAGGCAACCGCGCTGTTTCTGACCGGCCTGTTCCTGCTGCCGCCCGCGCCGATCGCGGTGGCGCAGCAGCGCGATATGACGGCGACCCAGTACGACTACAAGAACGCCCCGGACTACAAACATCGCGAGCAAAAGTACGGCGGCACGTCGCACAGGGTCGAGATCCGTCCGGGCCCGGGTGCGCCGAAGAACAGTGCGCGTGCGGTCCTTGCCTGCGAGACCCGTAAAGTGACTCGAACGGACCCCACGACCCAGCAACAGATCACCAGTATCATCGGCGACTGGAAGGTCCAAAGCGTCTCCGGGAACTGCCTGGATCGGCAGAAAGTCTACTCCGAGCAAAACAACGCTGGCGAGGTTAACAGCCGCTCAATCCAAGCCATCCCGCTGCGTGCGGATGACGTGCGGATCGAGCAGTATCCCTGCCAGGTAAACGGCGACGGGATACACTGCTTGCAAGGGGATATCAAGCCGTCCAGCTACTTCGGATACAACGACGGACAATACGCGCTATCCGCAGGCCAGTCCGGCTTCCTGGATACCGGCGACGCCCGCATCGAGGTTCAGCGCGACACCGTTCACAACACTGAGATGATGATCCCCAACCCGGACGGACAGCCGCGCAACATGTCGCTGCCCCCCGGGCAGCGCTACCGTGGAGCCCAGGACAGCTACCTGGCCTTCCAGGGTACCCTGCAGGGCCTGCAACCCGATCCGAACCGCACCGGCATCGAGAAGCTCGAGGGCGCCTGCCCTCCGGCCAAGATCACGCTGTGCTCGAAGGCGTTCGCGAGCGCCCCGAACATGCAGCCGGACGGCACCATCAGCAGGCCCAAGAGCCCGAAGGACTACTGCGAGTTCCAGACCTCTGCGGGCGACATCAACTGGAACATCCTGGGGGGCAGCAAGATCCGGATCGGTGCGATCGGCAACAACTACTGGTGCGGCACCTGCCAGACCCAGAACCGGACGATCCGCTTCTGGCTCAGCGACAACACGGATATCGCGAAATTCCGGATGCAGAACGTCGGCTACGACGACTACATGTCGATCAAGGTGAATGGCCATCGCGTGATGAGCGGGCCGCGCGGCGGCGATCCAACGGTCGATCGCGGCCTTCTTCAGTCATGTCGACGAAACAAGGAGACCGGCAGGATCTGCTCCCTGACCATGCAGACGGCCGTGTTTGACGGCCCGGCGATCATTCCCGAGCCGAAGTGCAGCGAGCCGAAATATGTCTGCCGGCGCATCGACAAGAAGAGGGTGTGCAGCTGGGAGCAACAATGCACACAGGCCCCGAGCCCCAACTACATCGGTCCGTGTGAGCTCAACACGTCCTGGAAGCACAACGTCGACCGGGACATCAAGCCATACCTCAAGGTCGGCGAGAACGTGATCCAGATGCGGGTGATCGTCTCGGGCTGCGGCGAGGGCTGGTTCCACCTGCGCGCCACCGGCAGCGACAACAAGCTGTTCTGCAAGGCCTCGCCCAAGCCGATCGACCGCTCCTGTACCGGCGGCATCGTCCGGCCGTGGTCGGAGTCCGGCAACCAGTGCACGGCGGAGATGCCCGACGCACCGCACAACGCGATGGTGACGGTCAGCGATCCCAATGAGTTCGACGGTGTGAACCCGGACACCTACGGGTCGGCCACCTTCCAGTGCTTCAACGGCCGCTACACCGCAGTCAGCGGCAGCTGCCGCACCCAGCGCGCCACGTGCGATGCCGACACCGTCACCTGGCGCGGCAGCAACGGCGACTACTGCACGGCCGAGGCGCCGGAGGGAGACGTGTTCGACTCCGTGACGCTGCAGGACGGCAACAATGGGGCCGCGACGTTTTTCTGTGAGGACAACACCTGGAAGCTGGACAGCGGGACCTGCGACCGCCAGCAAAACGCCTGCCCCGCGACGTCGGTGACCTGGGGCGGCGATGACTGCTCGGGCTCGCTGCCGAGCGCGAGCAACGGCAGCTCGCGATCGGTTATCGATGGCGCCGGCATCGCCACCTACAGCTGCTCCAACGGTAGCTGGTCGCTGCAGGGCGGCACCTGCCCGGCTGAAGAGGGATAGCCGAACGAGACGCCCTAAACTCCACCACCAGGCAACCTCAAAAGGGCCGCCAGCTCGTGCTGGCGGCCCTCTCCTTTAAGCGCTATCCGCGAGATCCAGATCCAGCTAACGGACCCGTCAGGCGGCGGTGCGGCGTGCCAGCGGCACCTTCGGCACACCCGCATCGTTTGCGGCCCGCCGGACGGTGCCCGTGGTCACGGCCCCTGGCACGGCCACGTCCTCGCCCAGCCGGGCCAACTCCGCCCGCTCGCGCCAGCCGAACCGCGGCATCTGCCGCAGCGCCGCGCGCCGCGCGATTGCGGGAATATCCAGACGGCTGACGCCGATGTCCCGAAGGCTCCGGTCGTCCAGCAGCTCCATCTCTTGGCAGGTACGAACATAAGCCGCATGCCGGCGCAGCGGCGCCACCAACGGCGAAAGTTGCGCGCCCAGCCAGGCACCAGCGCGCGCGAACGCCTTGGCGCGCTCATGCCGCGCGATCCGCTCTATCGCCCGCATATCGATCTGATCCACAACGCCCGTCTTGTCGGTCATGATGCACTCCTGTCACAACACGCCGGGGTCGGCCCGGTACCGATTAGCTTCTGCCCCGGAAGTGGTTTCGATCCGGTGACTGGACGCACGCGTTATGGCAGTGCAGCAATGCGGTAGGCGCATGTACTGCGACCGAATAACGCGGCTTTACCGACCGTAAAGGTGTCATGAAGAACCATTCATAACAGGGGCATCCGGGGCGGCGGCGCCGGTCGTTGAGCGCGCGCCACCACCGCCCCGGAGCCCCCATGTTCAGACTGGTTGCTGCGTTGAAGCAAGCTGCTCTCGACCCCGCCAGGAAGACCGTCGTGCCCCGAATCACCCGACTGACCGCCAACCACCGAAACGCCATACGCGCCCATCTGCTGCGCCTGGACGGTCGGGGCAGGTTCCGCCGCTTCACAACCCCCATGCCGGACCGCGCGATCACGCGCTACGTCGACGAACTGGACCTCGACACCGGACTCTTCTGGGGCTGAAAGTCGATGGCGAGATACGCGGCCTGGCGGAACTGATCTGCTTCCCGGCCGGCGGCGCCAGCCCGGACGCCGAGGCGGCCTTCACGGTCGAACCCGCCTGGCAGGGACTGGGCCACGGACGTGCGCTGATGGAGGCCGCGCTGCGCGATGCGGCCCGACGCGAGGTCGCGCAGATCGTCCTCCACATCCAGCCTCAGAACCTACCGATGCGCCGGATCGCCGAGCGGCACAGCTTCCGGATCATGCTCGATTCGGGTGAGATCCTGGCGACCCGCCAGGTCATCCCAGACGACCAGCCGCTGGCGGCCTAGCGCGTACCTTCCCGGGGCGGACCTGGGCGGGGCGGCAGAGAACGCCAAGCCGGACCGCCATCGAGGGCGACCCGAACCCATTTCCCGGTAGCCAACGCCCGCCCCGCCGGAGGTCTCGCATGCCCGCCCTCACCGCCTGGTTCGGCCGCCTGCTCCGCGGCAAGCTCAGCATGGAGACCGCGTTCTGGAACTGGACGGTGGGCGGCGGTTTTCTGCTGGCGTGTGCAAACTTCTTTCTGCTGTCCTCCGGTCTCGGTCAGAGCGCGATCGCGGGTGTCGCGCTCGGGACCTTGACCGCAGTGCATGTCGTGATCTCCGTGGTATCGGTATGGTCCAGCCGGGCGCGACACTGGACCCTGACCTGGAGCGCGCGTCTGATCGTGACGGTCGCCCTGTGCACTGTCCTCGCGCCGATCCTGGCGCGCCTCACCGCCTGACTCGCATCAATATCCGCCAAGCCTGCGACCCATCCTGAGCGGCTGCGCGGCCGGCGAACGGGAGTTTTCCATGATCGATCTTCATAAACTGCTGGCCGGCCGCAACGGCCTGCGGGTGGTCGCGGACGTCCACGGCAACCTGGCCGCGCTCCAACCGGTCGTGGACGACGCCCGGCAGAAGAACCTGGCGCTGCTGTGCCTGGGCGACCTGGTCGACCGCGGCCCGGATTCACCGGGCGTCCTGCGTCTTTGGCGCGAGCTTATGGCCGAGGGCATCGCCACCTATCTGCCTGGCAACCACTGCCACAAGTTCATGCGCTGGCAGCGCGGCAACCAGGTCCAGATGACCGGCGGCCTCGCCGTGACGGTCGCGCAGCTCGAGCAGGCCCAGGACGGTGCGGATCTGGCCCGCTGGTACGCCGAGACCACCGCCGCCCAGCCGATGTGGGTCCTGGCGGGATCATACGTGTTCGTCCACGCGAGCTTCGATCTGCGGATGCTCACGCTCGAGCCGCCGAGCGCGGACGAGCCGTGCGGCGTGCCGCGCCAGCTGCGCGATCAGGCCCTATTTGGTGAGCGCACCAACACGCTGGACACCAATGGCTACCGCAAGCGCGGTTATCGCTGGATCGATCAGGTACCCCGCGGCCTGACGGTCGTGATCGGTCACGACGTGGTCTCGACCGAGGCTCCGGTGACCCGGACCGGCCAGCTAGGCGGCCGGGTAATCAACCTCGACACCGGCGCGGATCGCGGCGGCCCGCTCGGCACCCTCGACCTGAGCACGGACGAGGTGCTGGCGAGCCGGGACTACCTGGAACTGGATCCGGCGCCCCCGGCGCCGCTGCTCACCATCCTGGTCGGACCATCCGGCGCGGGTAAGTCGACCTGGGCCGCCCGCAATGCCCCGGCCGACAGCGTGGTCTCCTCCGACGCGATTCGCGCCGAGTTGTACGGCGACTTCCGCGAACAGGGGGACCGGGACGAGGTTATGCGGGAGCTGATCACCCGCGCCCGCAACCGCCTGGTCCAGGGCCTACCGGTGACGCTCGACGCCACCCACCTGAGCCGCAAGGACCGCCTGTCCTCCGCCGCGCTTGTGCCGCCCCACCACCCGGTGCGCTACGTCCTGATCGACCGGCCCCTCGAAGAGAAGCTGCAGGACGCCGGCTGGCGCGCCGAGGTCGTCCTGGGCGAGAACGGCGAGACGCTCGTCGAGGTGCATCACGCGCGCGCCAGCAGCGCCCTCGGATACGCAGAGCAGGGTGACGGCCTGCCCAACGTCGAGGTAATCGACGCCCGCCGCCTGACGCAGCCAGCCTGAGCGTTCGCCGGGCGCCCAGATTGGGGGCCCGGCGGTCCTAACACGCTTACCTCGGAGGCTGACATGTCGCAGACGACCCGCAACCGCCTCATTCTGATCGGCCCCCTCGGCGACCGCCGCGCTTACCTCAGCGTCCCATGGGAGGAGGTGATCCGGCGGTATCAGCAGGAGCAGGTCTGCTTCGAAGGCGACCGGCCGGCTATACCGGCCGACCATGAAGTCCGCGAGTTCGAGTTCACGGATACCTTCAGCGCCTACGACGCCTGGCCGGTACGCTGAGCGCTCGCGCCCGCGAGCCGCTCCATCCTGATGAAACCCCACCTCGTAGCCTCGCAGGACCGCCCGTCATGAAGCCCCGCAAGCGCGCCGTCGCCGCCTACCACACCTTCAACTTCGGCCAGGACCGTGCCTGCCCCTGCGGCGAGCGCCTGATCGCGGATTGCCGCGGCCTGCAGGGAGACGCGCCACGATCCGGCCATTGCGCGTTCGATCTGGCACCGCTGCGCGCCCGCGCCGAACTCGCCGCCGACCGCTACCTGGGTCGCGCCGCGGCCGTTGCCCGACGGCGCGCGAAACCGAGCGCGCTCCCGTACGCACTGCTCGCGGCCAGCATCGTCGCCGCCATGGCCGGGTCGGCCTATATCGTCGCGAATTTGATGAATTAGCGTACTCGCGCGGCCACGACCGTAAAACGCGACCCACTTCCCGTGTGACAACGCTCACGTCATCCGGGAGAGGGCCGTGACCACCGCCACGTTTCCAACCCGGGTCCGCGTTCGGACCCGATCCGACATGCTCCGCCTGCGTCTCTGGGCCTGGTGGCATGGCTACAAGCTGAAGCCGGCCGTGAAGGGGCAGGCCAAGCCCCAGGCGCCTGACCGCGCGCGGCACGTGATCCGGGGCTGGACCCCCGCCCGGATCGAAGCGGCGGGATTGCTTTTTGGGACCGGGAACGTCATGCCCTGGTCGGAGGATCTCGCCTACCAACTGTGCCGTTCGCTCTCGCTCGGGCCGTCCAGTAAGCTCGTTGATCTGTCCGCGGGGCCGGCCGGCTCGGCGGCCCGTCTGGCGAATCAGGCGGAGATCGAGCCGATGGCGGCGACCTTTTCCGCGAGCCTCGCCGACGTAGCGGCGAAGTACTATGGCACCGCCGCACCCCGGCTGGTTCGCCCAAAGCAACCGGAGGGAGTACTTCAGCGGGGCCGGGCGTTAGCCTGGCGGGAAGCTCTGCACACGACGAGCGCGAAGGCGCAGATGCTGATGGCGGCGCGGAGCCTGCTGGTGCCGGGGTGCCCCTTCTCGTTCATGGAGTTCGTCTGCACGAAACCGGCTAGCGACACCGCGATCAAGGCCTGGAAGGCGATCGAGCCTGACTTCGTTCCCGAGCCGATCGAGAAATTCACGGATGCCTTCCGCGGCACCGGCCTCGATCAGAAGAACATAGACGACGTCACAGATCTCTACCTACGCGAGGTGCCGCCGATCCTGCAGGCTTCGAGGCGGCACCTGGAAGACATGGGTGCCGCCACGTCCCGTGCGGTCTCCGAGGCCCTCGCCGCCGAGGCGGCGCTGGCCCAGGCCCGGATCGATGCGCTGGAGAGCGGTGCTGTGAAGCTGATCCAATTCATAGGCGTCGGCAAGCACGTGAACGGCTAGCCGACAGACCCTGATACCGGCTGCCGCCGGCCCCGCCCCGACAGCGTGCGGGCGGGCCCCGCGGCCACCCGAATACTCAATTCAACAGGCGGTCCGTCTTCCGACAGGCCGCCTGTTCTGCGTTTCCCATCTCCACACACGGAACAACCGATATGACCTGGTGGTGCACGTCCGTCGTCGGCGGCAAGTCTGCCCTGCGTGTTCTGGCTGAGCTCGAGGACCTGCTCGAGGTGCCACGCGCCAGCCTCTACCCCTTCACCAAGATCGACCCCGCGGTGCGAACCCGCGCCGCGGCCAACTTCGTCGACCGCCTCGACGAGATTGAGCGGCTGATCAAAGCGCACAGCACCCGCGAGGGCGGCGAGACGATCCCGATCCAGGTGGTCGCCGCGGCCGCGATGGCGGTCGGCGCGCGGATGCCGCACTTCTTCCGGCTGCGTGCGATGGCGGCGGCCAACAACGATGACTGGGCCCGGCGCAATCAGGAGCGCCGGCGCGACATGGACGCCCTGGCGCAGCTGATCGGCCGTTTCGACGGCCGCCATCGGATGCCGCTGGAGGAGGACCCGCTGCTCGCGGCCATGCTCAGCGCACGACTCAAGAAACTGCCGGAGCCAAGTATTTCCGCGACCGAGTGACCGAAATCACCGACCGATCCCATTTCCTGAGTATCGTTAACTAAGAACGATTACCGCGCTTTTCCTTAGGCGGGACGCCAACTCAAGAAGGAAACGACCCGATGTCTCGTACCCCCCGGTCCCTCCTCGTCGCGCTGCTCAGCACCACCGCGCTGACGCTGGCCGCCTGTGGCGGCGGCGGTGGCGGTGCCGGCTCCCAGACCTCGAACAACCAGCCGGTCACCGGCTCCACGCCGTCACCGAGCGATCCCTTGTCCGCACCGTTCTCTAAACCGACCACGCCGGCCCACTTCGAGACGTCCGAGTACGACCGCGCCCAGGCCTTCGATCAGATCAACGCCTCGCACGCCTACGCCGCCGGTCTGACCGGCGAGGGCGTGCTGGCCGCAGTCATCGATACCGGCCTGGACAGCTCGCACACGGAGTTCACCGGCGCGATCACGGAAGACATTCACGGACGCGGCGCTAACACATACGGCGACCTGCACGGTCATGAGGTGATGGGTTTGCTGGGTGCCCGGAAAAACGACAGCGAGATCCATGGCGTGGCCTACGACGCCGACCTGCTGTCGATCCGCGCCGACGATCCCGGATCGTGCGGCGGCAGCGGATGTCAGTACCAGCAGGCCGATCTCGCGACCGCGACCGACCTCGCCAAGACTTACAACCCGCGCGTCATCAACTACTCGATGGGCGGTGATGACGGCTCCGGCACGCTCGACGCAAGCTTTCGCACCGCGCTCGTGAACGCCGCACAGCCCTCCGTCGACGGCGACGGCAACCCGAACGGTAGCGTGCTGGTTTTCGCCGCCGGCAACGAGAGCTACGCGACGCCAAGCGACCTGGCTCACTTCGCCGCCGACGCCGACGCCCAGGGGCGCGGCATCATCGTCGGCGCGGTCGACTCGAGCAACGCGATCGCCAGCTTCTCCAACCGCGCCGGCCCCGGCGACACGCAGAACTGGTTCATCGTCGCGCCCGGCGAAGACGTCGTCACCACGACCGCCGCACCGAACACCCTCGCGGTCGTTGACGGCACCTCCTTCGCCGCTCCGCAGGTCGCCGGTGCCGCCGCGATCCTGGCGCAGAGCTTCCCCTACCTGCGCGGCGACGAGATCGTACAGATCCTCCTCGATACCGCGCAAGACCTGGGTACGGCGGGTGTCGACGCGACCTACGGCCACGGCCTACTCGACCTCGAGGCCGCGATGAACCCCAGCGGCACGCCGCTGGTGCCGGCCGGCAGCTCGGTGAACGACGGCGGGGCCAAGCTGGCCGCCTCGGCCCTGTCGCCGTCGAGCGCCTTCGGTAAGGCCCTGCAGCAGGCCAACGCGCTCAAGCAGGCCGCGTTCATCGACAAGTACGGCCGCGCCTTCCAGGTCGACCTGACGGCCGGCATCGGCGCCGGTCAGGCAGCCCCGATGAACTTCGCCCACATCATCCCGGGCTTCGGCCCGAACCGGGTCAGCGCCGGCGACCGGGTCGGCGAGGGCTGGATGCACTTCTCCGAGCGCACCGGCTTCACCACCCGCTCCGAGCTCAGCCAGGGTCACATCCCAGGCCAGGAGCAGGGCGGGCAGTCCTTCGCCTTCAACCAGTCCTACGAGGACCTCAACTTCTCGTTCGGTCACGGCGTATCGCTGCAGAGCCTGCGCGGCGGCCCGGACGCCGCCGAGGAACTCGGCATGGGCACCGATCTCGCCTCGCCTTACCTCGGCTTCGCCACCGGCGAGGACGTGATGGCGACCATCTACGACCGCGGTCACGGCCTGTTCGCCGGGTTCGCCACCAGCGAGGGTGGCCACGACGGCACCGCGCAGGTCGGCACGATCGGCTACACCTTCCAGGACGGCACTCGCCTGACGCTGGATAGCGGCAGCCTGATCGAGGGCGAGTCCCTGCTCGGCTCCTACGGCCAGGGCGCCTTCGACTTCGGCACCGAGGGCCAGTCCCGCTTCATGGGCCTGCGCCTGGACATGCCGATGAGCCGCAACTGGCTGGTCTCGGCGAGCTACCACCGCGGCGTGACCGAGGCGGACAACACCGGCCACGGCCTGTGGCGGGGCACCACCGCGATCCAGAGCGAGGCCTTCGGCGTCGCGGTCGCCGGCCGCGAGGTCTTCCGCGAGGGCGACAGCCTGGGCTTCGGCATCAGCCGGCCGCTCAAGATCGTCAGCGGTGCGGCCAACGTGAGCGTGCCGGTCGGTCGCGGCGCCGACGGCGAGATCATCCGCGAGGACCATCAGATCGGCCTCAGCCCCGACGGCAACCAGGTCGACCTCGAGGTCTCCTACGCCACCCCGCTGAGCGAGAACAGCTCGCTGCGGATGGGGCTGATGGGCCGCCTGCAGCCGGGCCACGACCGCGACGCCGCCCCGGAGGCCGGTGCGGCCGTCTCCTACCAGATCACCTGGTAAGACCCGCTCATGCCCCGACCGGATGCGGCCCGCTGCCAGGCGCAGCGGGCCGTTTTCGTCTTCAGACCAGACGTCACCACCCGTCCGGCCCGCCCCTTCTTCGATGAGGGCGCGCCGGACAGCCGGCTCGCTCGGCACGATCCCACTTCCCAATCACAACCGCGTCCCTTCCCCACAGCCGCGCGCGGCGGCTGTGGCGAGTGGATGCCTTCCGCTCAGATCAAGGGTCCAGGGCGCCCGCCGGTCCCGGCCGTGCCACACGCACGGCTCAGGCAAAAGCCCGTCACGACTGCCGATGAGCCTTCGTCCTTTTCCGAACGGAACCGGAGCGAGGCCGCCGCGCAAGGGGACCAGCCAGCTCCTCGGGAGCCAGACGACCTCGCTCGACCCGGACGGAAGGACACAGTCCCATGATGGTTCAACTGACCCACGCGCGCGTCAAGGAGATGGCGCGCAGCCTGCGCACGCAGCTCGGCCGCCAGGCCCCGAGCTACGCCAAGACCCTCGATATGATCGCCCGGATGCACGGCTACGCGGGCTACGCCGCGCTCAAGCCCGCGCTCGCCGCCTGCGACAACCAGATGCCCTGGCGCGTCTACACCGTGCTGTTCCAGGACGGCGATAGCGTCCGGACGCTGAGCCCGATCTGGGCGCCGGGTGTGCGCAACGCCGAGGAGGAGGCCCGCCGCCGCCTGGGCGACTCTGGCGACCTGCCGCTGATCAGCGTCCTTTACGGCGCGACCATCACTCCGCCCGAGAACCCGAGCGTCGACGATCAGATCCTCTGGACCGTGATTCTGCAGACCGAAGACCGCTATCGGCCCCGTCAAACGCTAATCGTCCCCGCGGTTGGCGTGGGCGCTGCGTTGCGCCGCGCAATCAACAGCCGGCGCCATGACACGGGCGAGCTCTACCGCCCGGACAAGCAGCGTACGCCGGAGCAGATCACGCCGATCGCGGTCCTGCCCGGCCACCTGGCGCCGGCCGACGAGACCCAGGTGCCGTTCTTCACCAAGCCACGCCTGCTGATCGAGATGGAGGGCGGCATCATCCAGTTCATGGCGGCCGATCAGGACATCATGATCATGCGGGTCGACCGCGATGTCCTGCAGGACTTCTCCTGTGCTGCTGGCGAGGAGGAAGCCGAGATCGAGGACGCCATCCCGCACTGGGACGGTCCCGACGAGATCGCCACCCCGCTGCGTGTCCACGATCTCGCCGAACGGCACCAGCGGGCCTTCCGGACCCAGTTGCGCGACCTCTGCGGCCTCGATGCACCGGACGCCACCGAGGAAGAAGCCGATGCCAGCGCGTGACCGGCGTGCCGCAACAGTCAATCCGGAACCGGGGGAGATCGCCGAGGACCTCGAGGTGATCCTGCAGAAGAGTGCACCCGGCGACACCGCGTGGCATCTGCGCGGCTACATCCAGATGCTGCGCGGCGAGGCCAGCCGGATCCCGGCACGCGACGTCGCCGCCTTCTTCGAGAAGCAGGCACATCGCCCGAGCCTTCACCGCGCCTCCGGACATCCGGTGCGCGCCTGATCGACCCCAAGCGAACGGGCGGCCCAGCCGGGCCGCCCGCTTTGTTCTCGTCCGTGCCCGCGGCACGCCGGCGCGCCCGCTACCAACTCCACGGTAACGGTCCCGAAACGGATGGTGCGCCATGGATTACCAGCTGCTACGAAACGACCAGGGCGCGTGGTGCCTGGTCATCGACCGTATTTCCGATCAGCCGCCGGGCGCAGCGGCCCTGACCCTCGACGGCAGGGGCTTCGCGCTGCGTCGCGACGGGACCGCCTACCCTATGCCGCCGATGGGCGAACAGACCCTCGCCAACCTTGTCCGCGACCTCGGGCCAGCCGACAGCACGATCCTCGTCGTCGAGATGTTGGATCAGGGCGTCCAGCACACCTATGAGGCGGACCTGCGACTCGCGGGGGCGCGCCGATGAGCAGCGCACGCGACCGCTTCGCCAGCTTCTTCCAGACCTCAAGGATCGAGGCGCACGCCCCCGAGGGTGGCGACCGCACGCGGCGCGCGACGCGCCTCGCCGCGGTGCTGGCCGCCGGGCTCACGGCCGCAGCCTGCAGCAGCGCGCCCGAGATGGGCACCGGCCCCAAGATCGGCGCCGCGCCCGCCGCGGTCGAACAGACAACCCTCGGTCATAGCTCCGAGCCCGGCACGCTGGACGCGCTCGCTCGCGTCGCGCAGGCCGCCGGCGGCGGCACGGTCGCCTACGTCGATCTCTCCCGCATGGATAGCGGCGCCCAGGCCAAGCGGTCGATCATCGACAATGCGCACGGACCGGACGGACACATCGCTCAGCAATTCGCCACCTCGGTGTTCGATAACGCGCTGAAGGAGACCAGGCCCGAATACACCAGCGTCAGTTTCAAGCTGACCAACGGCACGACCTACTGCCTCGGGGTCGCAACCCAGGTCGATCGCATGACCCCAGGCCACCTGCTCTCTCACGGCCATTCGCCCGACCGGGTTCCCGAGACGCGCATCCAGCTCAAGAGCCCCGACGCACTCGCGTTCTTCACCCAGGCGCACGAGGTCGCCGGCCACTGCGGCTACACCGCGCCGAGCTTCTCGGACGCGCCGAACTGGAGGCAGCATGCCGAGGTCGTCGCCGACTCTGTCGCCGCGGCGCTGCTGGCCCGGCGCGACGGCCACACCCATGACATCCGCGCGATCTCCGAGCTGCGCGCGGCCGGCGTGCTCGAGTTCGCCGGCCAGTCATACACGGGAACGGACGGCCAGCCGCTTCGCAGCGCCGACTACTATACCAGCCCGGCGATCGATCAGGTCGCGGCCTGGGCCGACAAGCGCTTGGCCCTGCCTGCCGAAAGCCCTGATCACCTGAAGAACATGCCGCCAGCCGACGTCGTCCGTGAGGCCCAGCAGATCGGACTGAAGCACGTCCTCACCGGCGAGCAGCTCGACCGGCTCCAGGCCGGGCTCGACAAGGCCGCGACCCAGGGCGCAGAGGGCCAGCGTCTGGGCGCCACGGCCGCGATCGACCTGCCCCAGGGCAACAAGATGCTGGCGCGGATCGCCCGCGGCACCCGCGCCACCTTCGGCCCCGAGGCCGCGCCACCGGCGGTCGCCTTCAGCCCTCTCGCCAAGGGGGGCAGCCAGGCGCTGCCCCCGATGGAGGCCGGCAAGCTCGCTCAGGACCTCAAGACCGACCCCACCGCGGCCGCGACCAAGCCCCGCCGGGCCGGCGGCCTCGAACCCGAACTCTAGGTCCGAACCGGCGCGCCAATTCCTACCCAACAATCCCAACTCTTCCGGGACCGCTGTCCCGAGCGTGCGCAACCGCGTGCGCTCTGGCGAGCGGTTGCGACCCGCTCGGTACAGGGCATCCGTCGGCTCCGCCTTCACCATCAACCGGTGAGGGAAGACCGTGCCCGAAAACGCACCACCCCCACCTCCCGATCCGCATCTCGCCATGCCGGTCGGTGGATCGCGCACACCGGAGCCAGCCCCGGCACACGACGAGGCCGGATACCACCGATCGGTCGATGGAGAGACCCATGCAGATCGAGATCACGCCCAAAAAGCTGAAGACCATCGCCCGCCGCCTGGCGGAGGACCTGAGCCTGGACGAACACCAGCGTCGACGCACGCTGGACTCGCTCGCCCGCAGCCTCGGCCACAAGACCTACGCCAGGCTCGAGGCGGCCGCCGCGGCCAACGCGCCGGCCGACCCCGACGACAAGCCGGCAACGCCCGAAACCCCGGTCGCTCAGCTGCGCGCCGTCCTGGGGCCGGTGATCGACCGGACGGGCGCGATGGCCCCCGAAGAGCAGGCCGAGGCCGAAATGCTGGCGAGCCGTTTCCTGCGGGCCTGCAACAAGGCTGTCTGCGTCTACGGCAGCGGCGACGTCGCCGCGCTGATCGAACGCCGCGAGGGCAGCGAGGACTGCGACGCGGAGACCCGCGGCGCCACCTGGATGGCCCGCTACGGCCATCGCCTGGAAGAACACATCAGCGAGGAGGCCTGGCTCGTGCTCGCCGACCTGCTCGACATGTACCCGGCACCGGCCGGTGACGCCCGCCTGCAGGACGACGAGTGGGTAGTTGCCCTGCGGGTCGAGCCGGCACGGGACAACCTGCCAGCCCAGGGGGCCGCCACCCAGGTATCACCGGATACGGCCCTCCCTACCCCGACGGATCCGGACGCCACCTCCGCGATCACGCAGCGTCACTACTGGACGATCGTCCGGGCGGAGACGACCCAGGAGGCCATCGAAGCGGCACAGGACGCCTTCCATGCCAGCATACCGCTCGCCCATCCGGAGCTGGTGGCTGTTCGTGCGACCGCCGCGCGCTCCCGCTTCGCGATCCAGGAGGATGCGTGCTACCTCGCTGGCGCGGTGCCGGCCGACCGGGCGGCGCGCGTGCGCGCCGCGCTGCCCCACTGACGCTGCCAACCCGGGGCGGCCCTCATGCGCTGCCCCGGGCGCGCCGCCGTAAAGCCGCACAAAAGGAGGGACAGGGCATGCACCCGCCTGTCGACGCGCCGCTGACGCCGCAGAGCGAGTTCCGGGGGCCGTCCCGCGTGTTCCAGGTCCTGCACAACCAGACTGTCCGGCACCGGCCGGCCCGGCCGAGAGACATGATCCAGGACCAGGCGCGCGGCCGTCCGGTGCGGCCGCGCCGCGAGGTCCGGTCCCTGCACTGGTCGCTCTGGGATCCGGCCCGGCAGCGCGCCCACGGCCCCGTCGCGGAGATCATCTTCAATCCGGACGGCAACGGCCTGCTCGACATCGTGCCGCGCCGTCAGCTGCGCATGCACCGTCAGACCGCCCGCAGCTTCAAACAGGCGGTCGAGGCGGTCGATGCCGCCTGCGCGCGCACCTTCGATCCCGCCAAGTCCTGATCCACGACCCCACATCCAGAGCATGATGATCACCACGACACCACGATCGACACGGCGACCGCCCTCGATAGGCACGCCCCGCTAAGCGGCCCCACTTCGATTGGGTGCTGGCGGCGGGGCTCAATCGAGGGAGACCCCGCATGTTCGAGAAGGATCGCCGTCGCGCTCTGCGACGCCATCACGCGCGCCGCATGAAGGCGCGTGCCCGCGCGAGCCAGCGCGCACGCGCGCTCGAAGGCCCGTTCGGGCACTTCGACCGCTTCGTCTGGACCGACAAACAGGGCCGGCGCCGCACCCGTCTGTCGAGCTGGTCCGACGTGTTCGACTACCGCGCCTGCGCAGAGCGCACCGCCGACCATCTCGCGGTCTGTTCCTGCACGATGTGCGGTAACCCGCGCCGTCATTTCGGCTCGCGCACCCTGCAAGAGCAGCGGGCCTGCGCCGACACGCGGGAACAGCTCCGCAACCCGGATCCGCTCAACGAGAACGAGGACGACACATGACGATTCGCGAGCCCCTGTCCGTCACGCTCACGATCCAGGCCCGTATCGACGACCGATCCGCCCTGTTCGCCCAGGCAGTCTCGCGGGCCACTGAAGCCTTCGGCAGCAGCGACTTCTGGCCGGAGAGCCCCCACGCCGCTCTGTTCGAGGCCGCGATCGCGTCCAACAGCTGGCCATCGCCCGACATGATCGGCCTTGCCTACGACCAGCCCGCCGAACTCAATACGGCCAAGACCGGCTTCGACGCCGACAGCCACATCCAGCTCACCATCCCGGTCGACATCGACGACCCGGAGCAGCTGATCCAGCATCTCGACCTCGACCCGGCGCGGTGCGACAGCGCGCAGATGGTCGCGGCCCTGCGCGATCAGCTGCAGCAGGAAGTCGAGACCCTGTCGCCGGCGATCGCGCTCGAGCGTCTCACGATCGAGCCCGTCACCGCGGCCCGCAAGGCCGCCTGAGAGCGAGGTCCGTCATGGCCGTCTACGTCGATCGCTGGCGTCAGCCCTACCGCGGCATGCTGATGTGCCACATGCTGGCTGACAGCATCGACGAGTTGCACGCCATGGCGGACCGGCTCGGGCTCAAGCGCGCGTGGTTCCAGAACAAGCCGGGGCAGGTCCCGCACTACGACGTCTGCTGGTCCAACCGACAAAAGGCGGTGAAATTGGGTGCCGTCGAGGTCGGTATGCGCGATACTGCCTGTCTCGTACGGCGGTGGCGAGTGGCGCGCCAGAGCGGCGAGCGCGCGATCGCGCCGCCCGACCCGCGACCCTCTTCTTAAGAGCCGGCTCTCAGCCGCCGGCCGTTCAACACACCCCAATCGCCTCGCCGCACCCATCCTCCACCTGAGGTCGGCCGCTGCCTGCAACACCCGGATCCGGATGCTGCAGAGAGCTGCCAAGCTCGTCTCAAGGGCCCTTCCGGCGCCCGTTGGTCCCGGGCCGCATCTAAGCGGCCCATGGCGAAGCCGGAGACCTGGCTGTCGACCCACCCTCCTTCTCTTCCCGAAGGATCCGGTCGCGCCGCGCAACGGGACCGCCAGCCTCGCGGAGGCCAACGACCGGGTTCGCCAGAAGAGCAAGGAGCTCGACCGATGCAGGTCACCCTCACGCATGCCCGCCTGAAGGAGATGGCCAAGGCCGCGCGCAAGAAGCTCGGCCCCGCCGCCCCGTCCTACCAGAAGACCCTCGACACGCCGGCCGCCGCGCTCGGCTTTTCCAGCTACGAAGCCCTCAAGCCCAAGCTCGCCGATACCGACGCACCAACGAACACGACCCCGCCGACGCCCGAGGTCGCCGTCGTGGTGGTCCCGACCGAGACCCGTCTGGATATCGACCCGAGCGAGGAGCCGAAGGTCTTCGTCGGCGCCGACGTCCACGCCGCGGTGGATGCGTTCAGCGCCTGGCTCGGGGAGCACGGCGCCAACACCGATGGCCGCGAGCCGGAGCACTACCTCTACAAGCTGCCGGTGAGTGCGGGGCAGCCGGCCGGACAGGTGAAGGACCCGGAAACACCGGTGACAATCGCGCCAGCTGCCGACGACCCGAACAGGATCCGCCGCGACGCGTTCGACCTGACCCACCCGCTCAACGGCGTGAAGCTCGCCTGCAGCGTAACCACGATCGGCGCCACACCGTTCTTCCTCTCCTCCCTGGAGATCGTCCAGAACCACTGCGAGGATATCGACCTCGTCGTCTTCGCCTACGACCCGAGTGATGAAGAAGACCCCTTCTGGGTCGATCATCATGACGAGCGCGGCTTTGAGGACGAGCGACTGCCGATGAACAGGTCCTGCATCGACGCGATCCGCGAACTGCACGCCGCCTTCGCGCAGCCGGACGACGCGATCTACGTGCACGCCTGTTCAGGCGTCACCTTCGTCACCCTGAACGCGACCTACGATACTTTCACCTCTCAGGCGAAACCGGCAGGCGCGCCGGTCGTGCTGATCGTCGATGACTTCCAGCCCGATACGATCAGCGAAGCCCGCCAGCGGTTCCTCGCCTGGATCGGCTGACCCGAGCGCGGCGCGCGGCAGCGGCGAAACCCCGCTGCCGCGCCTCCGGCGTTAAAGACCGGTTACCAAAATCCGATAGGATGGACCGAACTTCCACCATCGTGTTCCGCCAATCCAACTCGCGAACGCCGGCCTCGACCGGCCAATGAGGTGCCATGAAACCGCTGCGATACCTGACTGCCCTGGGCGCGCTCTGCCTCGGCCTGCTGGCGGTCTGCGCCCCGGCGCGAGCCGATGAGGCCGACAACCTCGCCTGTCGATACCTGGATAACGACATCCATCTCGACCTCCTGAAGAACGGCGTGCCGGACGTGAAGACGGTTCACACCATCATGGTGGGCGACGAGACCGACAGCTTCTTCCGCCGGGACGAGCTGGATGCGGGCATGGACGCCTTCTGGCCCCCGATCTGGAAGATGACGGACGCCGACCTCGATGCGCTGCTCGACCGCTTCAGGGCCTGCCAGGAGATCATCGCAGAGTGGGGCTCCCCGTTCCCGGTGATCCGGAAGCGTCAGATCGACGACTTCGACCGGGCGATGGGACTGATCAAAACCTTCCACGAGCGCACGATGGTCGCGCGGGCGAATGCCCGGGCGCTCAACGACTGGGTGACCCAGCTCTCCGAGCAGGAGCTCGACATCGAGGCGGCCGAGGTCGCCATGAACAAGGCCCGTACGCTGCTTGCCGGAGAGGCTCAGGTCGCGAACAGCTACGCGTTCAAGCAGGCCAAGCAGCTCGCCGAGATCGCGAACGTTGCCGCCCAGAACACCCGTGAGAAAATCGACACGCTCCGCAGCACCCGCCCGGACGGTCTCGAGACGATGATCGAAGTCCGGGAGATTATCGACGCCTGGGAAACCGACGTGGGACGGTTCGACCCCAACGATCCACTCGCCGGCCCGGATATCGGCTATCGCGGCTACCAGATCCTGGCGCGCCGCGATCAGGTGGAAGAGAACCTGGAGATGTGGGACGTCCGGATGGATATCGTCGCGCCGTACAAGGGGATGGAGGGCGCGCGCGGCATCTACGAACTGCGCAAGGCGATCCACTACGGCGACCTGGCAAGCAGGATCCGACGCGCCGGCTCCCAGATCCGGACCTACCTGCCCGAAGCGGTCGTGAGATCCCTGGTCGGGATGGAGGAGGACTACGGCGAGGCCAGGTGCATCGATGCGTTCGGCGAGGACGGGTACAAGATCATGCGCCGCGCAACGCTCGCGCTGGGCGACGACACCCGCAGCATGGCCAAGAGCTTCTGCCGGCTGCTGGCCCGCGGCTACACCCTGGAATCCGCCTCAACGAACCCTTTCGAGGCCACACTGGTCCGCAGCCACCCGGACGCGCACCCGTTCTTCGGCGCGGAACCGCCGGAGCGGGTCAGGCTGAAGCTCCACCAGGTAGAGAAGACGGACGACCGCCGGATCTACTACCTGCATCCCGACAGCTCCCGTGCGCCCGCCGGGAGCGATCGGGCGATCCAGGACTGGACGAACGTCTATCACGACATCATGAACACCATGATCTCCCCGCACGGCCCGGACGTTCCGCCCACCTACTGGCCGAACAACATCCGGTAGCCCCACGATCCAGCCCCGGGGCCGTCGTGCCTGTTGAGGCGACGGCCCCGGGTCAGGATCGTCCGGGCGGTATGATCGTCCCTGAGAAGCCCGTCTGAAGGAGCCGGCCATGACGCGCGTCCGCCTGCCAAAGCTGTTCGCCGCAGATTACCTCGACCGAAGCCCGATCGAGTCCGAGGACCAGCAGCGTCACTTCCAGGTCGTGGCCGAGACCAGCCGGACGATCACCCTGGACGCGACGACGCGCGGTCTGCGCGACCTGCTCGACGACGCGGAGCATTACGCCGAACCCGGCAACATCTCGCGCGACCACATCGAGCTGATCCGCTCGGCCCGTCGATGCCTGCCCCACCTGCGCCGGGCTCTCGGATCACACTGACAGACGTGCTGCTTGACGGCTACTGAACTCTAACGGACCGTTGGCTCGAACGGCGCACGGCGCCGTTCCAGCGAGCGGTTCCCCCGCTCGACCTCGATGGACGCCTGTCGGCTCCGCCGGGACCGCGTTTCGCGCGGCCCGGACGACCGCGTCCGAGGACAATTCGCTTCGACGCCCACGCTCCTTCTCACGAGGAAGACGCCGGGATCGACGCGCACGACGGAGCCAGCCGGCCCGAGGGGCTGCCAGACGATCCCGACAAGACGCGTCTTCCACGACAAGGAGTCGCTTCGATGAACATCGACCTCGACAACCGCAAGATGCAGACCCTGGCCCGGGCCCTGCGTCGCGAACTCAACCTGGGCGACGACCACCGCGGCGTCCTCGACGCGCTCGCCAAGGGCTTCGGCTTCAAGAGCTACGGCGCGATGAAGGACAATCTCAGCGCCTCGCCCAACGACACCGCTGCCACAGCACCTGCGGTTTCAGCGGATCTCGTGACCTTCGCGGTTTTGCCCGACGGCTTCCGGGTCCAGGTTCTGGACCCCGAGAACCAGCCAATCGAAGCGATCGACGAGGGCGACAGCTCGGGGGACTCCGTGACCCGTACCGGTCCGGGATTCCCGGGTGTCGGCTATCGCAAGCTGTTTGTCTGGGCCCGCGACCGCGCACTCGAATGCGCGCGCAAATACGGCCTTCCAGACACCCGCGTCCTGCATGACACGGATCTGGAAGATCTCGCAGAAGAAGACCTCCCGGAAGGGGTCTCCGCCGATCCAACCGATTGGCCGAAAAACGTCGAAGTTACCTTCGCCCCGACTGTGCAGTCCCTGGGAGTGACCGTCTCGATCTTTGCGAGCGACAACGCAGACTTCGTCGCTCAATTGCGTTCACTCGCGAGCAAGCTCGTCCCGCTGGTCAACAACGGCCTTAACGAGATCGGGGGTCTGAATATACCGGGGGCGGGCGACTACGGCTTGCACCTCTCCCTCGCCGAGCCTGGCAGGATCGTCGACATCTACGAAGATTGACCCATCCAGCGCGGGCCGCCGTTGCACGCCGACGGCGGCCCGATGCGCCCCACCGCGCTCCCTGCGCGAATACGGACAACGCCATCGCGGGCCGGCGGCGCACCTGTGCCACCGGCTCTCCGTGACAGCTTGACGCCACGCGTAACCTCTCGACCGTTGGCTAGAACGGCGCACGGCGCCGTTCCAGCGAGCGGTTCCCCGCTCGACACCCGGGCGCCCGTCGGCTCCGACCTGGCCTCCAGCCAGGGATGACCGCGCCCGGCCACATGCCAAGACCCGACGCACCCCCTTATTCGAAGAGGCGGGACTGTGCGGGATCGACGCGCAATCGGAGCCAGCCAGGCCCACGGGGCCCAGAAGATCCCGGCAAACCAGTCACGCGCCCAGAAGGGAGATGCGTCGATGCAGATCGACATCACGCCGCGCCGGATGCAGGACCTCGCCAAGCGCCTGCGCCGCAACCTCGACATCCGAGGCGACCACCGCGCCGTCCTCGACCAGCTCGCGATCGGCCTTGGCTTCAAGAGCTACGCCGCGATGAAAGCTGCGATGGAGACCCAGCCGAAGAACCCCGGACAGACGCCGAGCGCACCGAAGGAGGCGCCAGCGACCAGCGGTGCCGCGGATAGCCGCGCCAACACGGCAGCCGGGGAAAGCTGGTCGGAGATGCAGGAACGCCTGCACGCGAGCCCGGCATGGACCGATTTCACCAAGCGCCTGGCCGAGGGCGTGTCACCCCGCAGTTCGGCCGGCTACGTCGGCGAGCTTCACCTGGGCGACGACCGGGGCCTCACCGAGCCCGGCAATACAAGCGCAACCACCAGTGCTGCCGGGCATTCCCGCGCCGAGGTGATCGAGCAGCTGGCCAACGCCGCCCTCTCGATGCTGCGGCCGCTGAATCACGAAGACCTGCGCCGCCTGTCCTCACAAGCGCGCCTTGACCGGGCCGTTGAGCTCGTCATGCGCGGACACTGGTGGGTCGTGCCGCGCGATCAGGCCGAGGCGCAGCCGAACGGCGAGGCGGTCGAGGCCGCAGCCCGTCCAGATCGCTCGCGCGACATCGCCCGGGTCTCGTTCCAGGTCCACCCGCTGGGCTACAAGGTCGTGCTCCAGAGCACGGCCGGCGAGGCGATCGAGACCTGGAGGGCCGGCAACCGACGCGACGACCCGCGTCACGAACAGCCGTCGCTGCAACGCGCCGACGCCCTGACCTATCCCGAGATGCTGCTGCAGGCGATCCGGGCGGCGGAGGATCTGGCCGACGCCCACGACCTCGACAGCATCGAGCACGACGTTATGGGCGAGGAGAGCCAGTGGGACGACGCGTCCCCGAGCGCGGCCGCGCTCGTGGCCGGCAGCTACTACGCGGACTTCGTCCGCGGCACGCCGACCCCGGACGCACCCGCCATCGCCACGCCGCGCTTCACGGTGCACGACCGGCAGCAGGCACGCCGCCTGATCGTCCAGCTGCTCCAGGAAGATCTCGACCTCCGCCGGGAGGCGCCGGCGGCCCCGCGCCGGATCTCACTCGACAGCCTGCGCCACGACGGCCCCGTCCTGCGGTCGATCAAACCGGCCGACCTCCCTTCCTGAATGGGCCATCCGGCCTTTCGGCCGCCCATCCCGGGGCCGCCGCCGTTCCCCGGCGGCGGCTCCGGGCCGGCCGGCGGACCCAATTTCAAACCACAGAAGCAATCTGGAGAGAGCCCGATGGGCAACCACCACGCCGGACGCGCCATGGGGCGCGAAGCCCAGATCCTGTACGAGCGCCGGCAGCCCGGCGAACGCGCGATCGACCTGCTCGACCGGGTCTGCGAGCCCTGGCGGAACTGCGACGCCGAATTCGAGGCGGAGGACCCGAACACCCCCACGATGGTCCACCCCGAGTATCAGGACTACACCGCCCCGCATCCGGCGTGCGGCCTGGGCATGTTGATCCTGGAAGCCTTCGCCTCCGACCGGACGGCGGAATTCCAGCGCCTCTATACCGAGGACCTCGATCCGGCCGAGAGCGATGCGCTCAGCGAGCGCCACTACGAAGAAGTCGTCTCGCAGTTCAAGAAACGCTACGACTTCTATTAGGCCCCCGAGGAGCGGAACGACGAGATCGCCGACGTCGACGACGTGACCTGCAGCTGACGCGTTCGCACCACGGCGGCAGCTGGCCTGCGCGACTGCGGGTCGGCTGCCGCCGCGGCGAAATCAAATCAAATCCAACCTGACCCCTGTTCGACCCTTCACCGCAGCGGCGTTCCCGAACGCCGCCGCTGCGGTGAACGGCCGAGAAACCGTTCTTATCGAGAGGGCCCCAGGGCGCCCGCCGGTCCCCGCCGCGTGCTTCGCGGTACGGCAAAGCCCACGCGACGACGACCTTCGAGAGACGTCCTCCCATGCATGCGGGTGGCGGTCGAAGGGCAACGGGGACCGCCAGCCTCGCGGAGGCGAAGACCAGCCGCCCGATCCATCGCATCGGAAGGACCATCCAAGATGGAGATCACGCTCTCCGAACGCCGCCTCAAGGAGATGGCCAAGACCCTGCGCGCCGGCCTGCCCGAGACAGCCCGGCCGACCTACACCCAGACCCTCGACCTGCTGGCGAGCGTCTTCGGTCAGCGCACCTTCGCCGCCCTAAAGGCCCAGATCGAGCCCGCGGCGGAGACCCAGCCCCCCGCCGGAAACGCCGACAGCCGACCGTTCACCGTCATCGTCTCCGACGACCGCGACAACGACCTAGTCTACCAAAATTCGACGACCAGTGCTCCATCCAGAGCTGCCATGCAGCTTGGTTGGTGGTGAGGGCCGTCGCCTTGGTTATGCTGGACTGTCTTGCGCCGCGATGTACTGCCTCATCACCTCCAAGGGCGCGCCGCCGCAGGACACGACGCAGTAGCTCCGGGACCAGAAGCCCGGACCCCAGTAATACGGCGCCAGCGCCTTTGCGAAGTCCCGACGGATCAACCGGGAGCTTGTCGTCTTCAGATTGTTGACGAACCCGGCAAGCGTGAGCGTCGGCGGCAACGAGACCAGCAGATGCACGTGATCCGGCTCGCCGCTCACCTCCAGCAGCTCCCCGCCCCAGCCCGCGCAGCGCGCGCGTGCGATCTCCTCGAAGCGCACGAGGATTTCATCCGTGATGCAGCGATGCCGGTACTTTGTCACCAGAACCAAGTGGTAGGTGAGCGCGTAGGCGCAGTGCGATAGCTTGTGTAATTCTTGCTGCGGAGCCATATAACCAAGATGGAGCACCGGCGCGTCACCTACAAGCTGTACCCGTCGAAAACCCAGGCCGCCGCGCTGGAGCGGATCTGCGATCTGCATCGCGATCTGTACAACGCCGCGCTCGAGGAGCGGATCTCCGCCTACCAGCGGGCCGGCCTGTCGATCGGTTTCAGCGACCAGTGCAAGAGCCTCACCCGGCTGCGCGCCGAGCAGCCGGCGTACGCCGAGCTCAACGCGCAGAGCCTGCAAGTGACGCTAAAGCGCCTGGATGAGGCGTTCGGTCACTTCTTCCGCCGGGTCAAGGCCGGCGGAACGCCGGGCTTTCCGCGCTTCAAATCGCGCAATCGCTTCTCCGGCTTCGGCTTCAAGGCCCACGGCGACGGGTTCCGTTTCCAGCCGACCGTCAAGCCCGACGCAGGCTGGCACCACGGCCACCTCAAGATCAGCGGCGTCGGCTGGATGCGGGCACGCGGCGTGGCGCGCACGCCGGGCCAGGTCAAGCGTTGCGAGATCATGCGCAAGGCCGACGGCTGGTTCGCCTCGCTGGTGCTGGCCTGTGAGCCGCACCGCGAGATCGACGCGGACGCGCACGAGATCGCCGGCATCGACTGGGGCGTGGAGACCTACGCCACGCTCGCCCGCGGCCTGGACGAGACCGAGACGATCGAGAACGAGCGCTACTGGGAGACCGAGAGCGCCGCGCTGAAGCAGCGCCAGCGGGCGCTGTCGAAGGCGCTGCGCGGCCGGGGGTCAAACCGGGCGGCCAAGCAGCGCCAGCTGCTCGCCAAGCGCCACCGCCGGGTGGCCAACCGGCGCAAGGACCGGTGCCACCAGGCCACCGCCGCCCTGGTCGCCCGCCACCGCATCCTCGCAACCGAACAGCTGAACGCCGCGGCGATGACCCGCTCGGCCCGCGGCACGGTCGACTCCCCAGGCAAGCAGGTGAGCCAGAAGGCTGGCCTGAACCGGTCGATCCTCGACACCGCCCCCGGCGGCCTGATCGCGATGCTCACGTACAAAGCGGCAGAAGCTGGTACGGAGCTGGTGATCCTGCCGACCCGGCGGCTGAAGCCCTCGCAGCGCTGTCCGCAGTCCTGGGTGGTCCAGAAGAAGACCCTGGACCAGCGCACCCACACCCTGCCGGACGGCACCCGGATCGGCCGCGATCACGCGGCCGCCCTGGTGATGCTCCGCGCAGCCCTGAAAAAGATGGGTCGGGAACCGGCCTGGGCTACCTAGCCCGAAACCCCATCCAGAGCCGCAAAGTGGCTTGGGTGGGTGTAGTTCATAGCGTCCAGCTCGAATGGGAAAGCGACTCTGAGAACGCCGGCGCGACCGGACGGATCTCCGCCGTCGATCACGAGTTTCCGGAAGACCCCGGTGCCTGGGACGACGAGACCGAGGAGCGCTGGGAGCACGCCATGGATCACGTGCATCCGGCGATCGTCCTGCTGGGTCACCCGGAGACCGAGCGTCCGGCGCGCACCGCCTATCCGCAGCCCTGGACGGTCGTCATGACCTACCGGGAGCCGAGCGGCGCCGGTGGGTTCCAGCGATCCTACAAGATGACCGGCGTCCGGCACGTCATGGCCCGCAGCGAAGACGAGGCGCGCCGCCTCGCCGGCCACCGGATCAATCAAGACCTCACCGGCTCCTCGTTCGGCGGCGTCGAGGTGACTGTGATCGCCTCGCTCGCCGGCATGCTGACACCCGATGGCGAAGAGGCCGACGAGCAGCGCGATCCTGGCCTGCCCGTGCTGGTGGTCGAGATGGCCCACGGCCGGATCGACAGCATCACGGCCGATCGGGCGATGCGCCTGCTGGTGGTCGAGACCGACGGCGCGGCCGACGTCCACCTGCCGGTCGACGCAACCCGGTCCGACGTTGAGCGGACCCTCGACGAGCATACCCCGGCGTGGCGCGCGCCGGACCGGATCGAGATGACGTCCCTCGTCGAGGACCACGGGGCAAGCTGGATCGCCGAAACGCGGCGCAAGCTCAGCCAGCGGCTCGACACCGTCTGATCCAACCCCGCCCCGGTGCGTTCGCGCGCCGGGGCGGATGGCGGCACACGACCCCATCTTCCAGCCAACAACAACCCCGACCGAGGCCCTTCTCGCAAGCCGGCACAGCCAGGCTTGCGCGAGCGGCTTCGCGCCTCTCGACCCGGACGCCCGTCGGCTCCGCCAGGCCCGCCTGGAGACCGCGTCCGGACCCCCTTTCGACTGCATCGCCCGCATCCCTTTGGACCGCGCGGCGGGCATCGGAGCACACCAGAGCCAGCCGGGACCCGCGAGGGTCCGCCCTGCCCGCTGCGCGTCAGCAAGAGGAGCGACTGCGATGTCAGTCCCGCTGCAGAAGTCGTCTATCAAGGCACTCGCCCGCCACCTGCGCGACGAACTCGGCCTCGACACCGAGACGGGCCGCAAGGTCCACGACGCGATCGCCCACGGACTGGGGTACAAGTCCTACGGTGCGCTCAAAGCGCATCTCGAGGCCAGCACCGCCACGCCGGTCCCACACCTCGCCGCCGAGCCGGTCGTCACCGTCGACCAGGCCCTTGCCTGCCTTGAGCGCGAGGAGGAGATCGCCATCTCCACCGTCGGCACCGGCGAGGTGGCCGCCCACATCTTCAACAACGAGGACGCGGAGGACGGGCCGACCGACAATCAGTACGACCGCGCGTACGACTGGATGCAGGAAAACCGCGGCGAACTCGAAGCGGCCATGCATCTCGCCTGCCAGCGGGTCCTCGAGGAACTGATCCAGGACCGGCCGCCCGAGACCCCGTCATCGGCCCCGAACCTGCAGCGCTTCCGCAACGGACCACCCAGTCACTACGTGCTGATCCGCGTTTTCGAGACGGCCCGTAAGCACCTGATGGCGCCCACCGGCCCCGGGGCGGGCGACCGGATCATCCCGGTCATCGCGGACAGCGACGAGGAAGCCCTGCTCCTGGGTGAGTGGGCCTTCAAACTTCGGATGCGCATGCCCGACCCGGAGAACTACGCCCTCCAGATCGGCCTGATCGAACGCGACGCGGCCCTCCAGCGGCCGCACGCTATCATGGCGGGCGGGACCGTGATCGGCTTTCAGTTCGCGGATGCCGACGGCCTGTGCGTCAACGACGAAGGCGAGGCCGCCGCGATCTGGGATCTCGCCGATTACGAGGTCCTGAGCGGCGCCGCGGTGGAGACCGCGTTCATCTGGACCGCACGAGACGGCGCTGTCAGCCTGCAGGAGGTCCATCCCGGCGACATCCAGCAGGCCGCGTTCGTGACCGAGATCGCCCCGCACGATCCCCGGACCCCGATCGGCGTCCAGCTGCTGCGCCCCGATGGCACGGTGGTTCACGGGACTCCAGAGGACCCGCTCGGCCTGCCCGAGGGCGCGGTTCTAAGCGGGCCGGCCATCGAGGCCGCCCGGGAGATCGTCCGGCGCCGCCGGACTTTCGTCGCGGCCCCGGTCTATCCGGGCGAAGTCGCAGCGCCTCGAACGATCAGCAACGCCGGTGACCTCGCCGAGCTGCGCAACATCCTGCCCGACTGGCTGCAAGACCGCCGGAGCTGATCCCACATAGTCAGGATGCAGGACGGCGCGTCCGCCCTGCATCCCTCTCACCGGAGAGCACGATGCATCCGACCGCGATCCTCCTGGCAGGCGCCCTGATCCTTGCCGCCATCCTGCTCGCCCAGGCGATCACCCGCGCCCACGACCGCTGGCACCGCGGCTGGCCACAGAGCGGCCAGGCCGCGATCCGTCTGGCCTTCGCCGGCGGCATCGTCTTCTTCGCCTACCAGATCCTCCCGGACGCGGCCCTGGCCATCTTCGGCATCCCGGCATTCGGGGTCGTATGGGGCGCCGTCACGGTCTACCTGCGTGTTGCCAGATCCCCGATCTGGGAGGGGAACCGCCGCGGCCCCGGCAGGACGAGAGGCGACCGGCGATGAGCAAGCCCAGCGACCGCGATCTGGTCCGCATCGCCCTTCAGATCGCCATCGACACGACCACCGCCGAGATCGAGGCCGCCGAGGGACAACCCGACGAAGCCGGGACGGTGACCGCACTGGAGCGACGGGTGGCCGGCTTCCGCCGGGTGCTCGCCAAGCGGTACGGAGAAGGCGCGGCCGTGACCCCGATGGAGAGGCTCGGCGAACCTGACGGCCTCCGGGGTATCGGCGTCATACAAGCCGCCGTCCAATCCAAGCGCACCAAAGGTCATTGACCAGACCCTGGGGCACGCGATGAGCTACTGCCGCTTCTCGACCGACAGCTTCCGCTGCGATCTCTACGTCTATGAGACCGAAAGCCCGGACGACGACCCGCGATTCACGATCCACGTCGCGGGTAACCGAATTCCCGAGGACGCGCCGCGCCTGCCCGAGCTGACCGCCAAGTCGATCGAGGACTATGTCGCCGCCTACCGCGAGCTGACCGATTACCTCTTGAGCTGTCCGCGCACGCCGATCGACGCTCCCTATGCGGGTGAAACCCTGCTGATCGGATCCCTCGAGGAGCTGCGCGCCAAGCTGATCGAGCTGCGCGACCTCGGTTACCGCTTTCCCGATGCGGTTCTCGACGCGGTCGATGCGGAGATCGCGGAGAGCGCGCCCGCCGGCAAGTAATTGCCGGCACCGGCAAGATCTTGCCAGGGCGCGCATCTTACGGCACCCCTACCCCGGCCGGCACGGGATAGCGCAGACAGCGCCACGGTGCGGCCCCGGAGAGCCTGTCATGACCCTCACACGCCTCGACGACGCGCACGCCATCAAGCACGCCCTGCAGCGCTCCAGGCGCGCCGCCGCCCGCGGTGCCAGCAACGACTACGATTACGAGTACCGGGCACCCAACGGCCGGACCTTCGAGGCCCGGGAGTTCCTGCACTCGGACCAGCCCTTCTTTGTCAGCGAGATCAAGCCGAACGGTCGGATCATGCAGCTGAACGCGGAGGGACACGTCATCGGCTCCTCCGAGTCCCCGCGGATCGAGGCCCTGGCCCAGGACCCGAACAGCTTCCTTACCAACCTCCGCGCCGAAGGCTTCGACGAGGAGACGGTCACATTCACCGGCGAGGGGTTCGGGGTGACCACGGTCTACCATCCGTCTCTCGAAGCCGTTGCCCAGAAGATCGCGGAGGCCCTGACATCCAACGCTTGGCTGCGATCCAAGGACACGAGCCTGCTCGACGACCCAACCTTCCAGGCCGAGTTGCGTGAGAGCGAAGCGCAGATGCGCGCCGATCACGAGGCCTGGAAACAGCAGATGCAGGCGGCCGCCCAGGATCAGCCGGAACTGTTCCGCGGGCTCTACAACCTCGCCGGCCCCCTGGGTGAGGAGCAGCGCAAGCGGATCCTGACCTACCTGAATCAGCCGACCGAGGCGAACTGGGAGCAGATCTGCAACCTGATCGTCTCTGGCGGCGCCCTTAGCACGGTCTGGCAGGCCTGGCGCGCGGTCGATCCGAGCGCCCCCGTCTCCAAACCGGCAGATAGCCCCTGGCCGAGCATCCCCGACCCGGAGACGCTGAAGACGGCCCTGCGCGCGGCGGCGGATCAGGAGTCCTGACCCGTCCCGGATCACGCCCCGCCTAGCGCGGGTCCTCGACCGACCAGACGTCGGTCCGCCCGCCCGTGAACGACAGCACCTGGTAGGGCCGCGCGCCCGGCACCTCCATGCCCGGCGAGCCGATCGGCATGCCCGGGACGCTCAAACCGTGCACGGCCGGCTTCTCGGTCAGCAAGCGCGCGATCTCGTCGGCCGGCACATGGCCCTCCACGGTGTAGCCGCCCACGCGCGCGGTGTGGCACGAACCGATGTTCTCGGGCACCCCCAAGGACCGCTTGATCTGCCCCATCTGCGCGGTGTTCTCGACCTCGACCGCGAACCCGTTCTCCCGCAGGTGATCCACCCAGGCCGCACAGCAGCCGCAGGTCGGCGACTTCCAGACCTTCACGGTCTCGGCGTGCGTCACTTCCGGGGAGCCGGTCATCGTCGCGACGCCGGCCGCGCCCGCAATCACGACGGCGGCAGCCGCCAGGCACAGCTTTTTCATGATCACCTCTCACGTCCCGCGGCACTTGCTGGCGCCGCCCGATCACTCTAGCGGATGTGGGGTCGCATGCCAGCATGCGGCCCGCAGCTTCGCGCCCCTTCTTGTCACGCAAGGGGCGCGAACCAGGCGGCCTCACACGATCCCACCTTTCTGACCAGCAGGCTTTTCCTGCGAGCCGCCCGCCGGCAGCTCGCATGAGCAGCTTGTCTGCTCTGGGCGCCCGGACGCCCGTCGCTCCCGGCCGGCTCACACCGGCCATGGCGAACCCCCGGAACACCTGACTGCAGAGCACCACCCGTCTCCTTCTCGTCAAGCCGAGCCGGACGGTCCTGCGCAACGGGAGCAGCCAGCCCCACCGGGGCCAGAGACCGCCAGGGCTCGCCTACGAGGAGTAGAGATTTTGCAGATCGAGATGTCCCTCTCGCGCGCCAAGACGATGGCGCGCACGCTCGCCAAGACCACCAACATGCCCTACGGGCAGGCGCTCCACACAGTCGCCAACCAGCTCGGCTACGACAGTTTCGAGGCGCTCGCCGCCAAGCTCTCCACGAGCCACGCACAGCCGGCGGCCGAGCCCGCTCCCGGGGCCACGCTGACGCCAGCCGATCTCGACCGCGCACTCGCCGAGATCGCGGCCGAGGAAGGCGACGAGGTCTTCATCACCCCCGGCATGAACGGTCATGGTGCGCTGCACGAGAAGCTGTTCGGCCAGGAGGACCAGCCCGGGTCGGCCGGGGCCGCGCAGAGCGCCCGCCACAAGCTAATCAAGCTCATCCACGCCGCGGCCGAGACGACCGACCCGGAAGGCCGGGTTTCCAGGATCAAGGAGCTTCGCAAAGCGATCGGCGCGCTGATGCCGGCCCCCGAGACGCGCAAGTTCACGCTCGTCGAGCTCGATGACATGGAGACCAACGAGGTCATGGATCTTCTGGAGCAAGAAGAGAGTGGCCTGATCGCCGTCGAGATCACCGACACCGATCGCCAGACGCTCGAAGATGCCTGGCTGGAAATCGAGATGCTGGGCGATCCCAGCGACATCTACGACACGCTCAGCCAAGGCTTCGTCGGCATGACCGAGCGCGGCGATCTTTGCCTGGTCTGCGATCTCAAGCTGAACGAACGGTTCAGGGCGTTCGTGGCTGCCAACACCTAACCTGCGTCGCCCCGCGTCCACATAGCTGGACGCGGGGCTTACCCGTGCTCACCCCAGGAGAGCCAGAGATGTGCCCCTCAGATCAGTCCGAACCCCGCTGCCAGATCGACGCCGCCAGCGCGCGCGGCTGGATCATGGGTGCGTTCAAAGACCCCTATCGGCTGCGGTACGCGCGCCTGCTCGACGCGATCCTCGATCAAACCCGCGAACGCCCGTTCCTGTTCCAGCAAGGCCAGGAAGAGATCACGATCTCCAACGACCCGGACGGCGACACGCCGCTCACGACGATCAAGATCCCGCGCCGCTACCTGGTCCAGGTCCTGGACGCGCCGACCCCGACGAAGACGGGAACCGCGCGCTGACCGCGCGGATTCACGCGCTTTCAACCTTCTAGGCGCCACCCTCTCGTGACGCGCCTACAGCCTGCAGCAGAACCATGAAACACATCCACGCCGTCTTCCCGGATCACCTGCTTGATCCGGCCCGCGAAGCCTATGACCGCCTCAAGCGCGGCGAAGAGCTAGACGCGAGCCTGCGCGCGCGGGTCGCGTTCCAGTATCGGGATCCGATCGACACCAAGCACGAAATCTGTGTCGCGGTACGACTCGCGCAGCCGCACTACAGTTCCCAAGACTACACCGATATCGGCATAAGCCAGATCATCTGGGAGCTGGATCATGAAACCGGCCTCCTCGAGCTCGTCGTCGCCTGGTATTGGTCGATCGACCCGAAGATCCATCCGTTCGACGGCCTGCTGTCGGCCATCGATTTTGCGCAGGAGCCAGTCACTGTGCGGGTGGCCCCGGACCGCGCGCGGCTGAGCGTGCCGGCGGCCAACTTGACGGCGCCCCGCCTCAAGGTCATGGCCAAGCACCGCCACTACGAGTTCGCCGACCTGCGTGTCCGGCGTCTGCGGGGTAATCGCGGCACCGGCGATCGCTTCACGGTCGAGGTCCAGTTGCTGAACGGGGCTAACCTCGCCACGGAGCCGATGCCGATCGATCGCCTCCCCGGCACGCACACCTTCACCATCAGCCTGAACCGAACGCTGAGCGTGGAGGTCGCGATCGACGACGCGCCGGGCGGCGACGAGAGCACCGCCACGCGGGTCGCCGGAGCCGCCTGATCGCATGGGCCCGGCGCCTGACCGCGTGAGCCAGCTCTGCTAGGCTGGTTTGCAGGAAAGCCCCGAAGCCACGCTGGAGGCCCACATGCCCTCGGACAGCCTCGCCTACCCGGATTACCCGCCGCGCAACCGGCAGAGCGAGGAACTGCCGTTGTTCGATCTCAGGATCGAGGACGCCAACGAGAGCCACGCCTTCGATCCGAACGGCCTGATCGGCGCGCTGGTCGAGGACCGGCTGCCGCTCGGCGGGCCGACGGTCGGCCCGTCTGACATCAGCGGCCGGCCCGCGCTGCGCTATCGCGAGCTGGACCTCGCCGCCCTGCTGACGCCCGACGAGCTGCGCCGGCTGGTCTCGCTCGCCCTGCATCCAGACGAGTATTTCGTCCTGCGCGATCGCTACGGTCTATTCTACAGCATTCATCACGACTTCTATGCCCCGGAGACCGGCGAGGCGCTCCAGCCACGATTCGAATAGGGCCGCGTGACTGAAGTCACTGACCAATGCACCGTTTCGCTCCCATCTTCATTGCAGGATGAGGAACCACCACACGCCACGGTGCAGTGACATGACGACCCTAAATCGCCGCAACTTCCTGATCGCCTCCGGCTCCGCCTGCGCGCTCGCCGCCCTGCCGGCCGGGTTCGCGCACGCCGGCTCGGTGCCCCCGCTCGGGCGTATCACCTACGAGATCGAGCGCAAGGGCGACGTGATCGGCCGGCACACCATGACTCTGTCGCGGGCTGCCAACCAGCTGATCGCGCGGAACGAGATCGGTATCGAGGTCCGGATGTTCGGCTTCGTCGCCTTCCGCTACGAGCACAGCTCGCGCGAGCTCCTGGATGCCGACGGCATCGTCGAGCTTGAGTCCAAGACGAACGACGACGGCACCCACCAGCAGTTGCAGGCGCGGCGCGCCGGTAGCCGCCTCAAGGTCGACGGCACAGCCGGCCGGCGCGAACTGACCGGCCGGGTGCTGACCACCAGCCTTTGGCACCCCGACACGACCCGCAAGCGCGAGCTACTCGACATCGAGGATGGGGCGCTCGCGCGGATCGACCCGGCCGGCATCGGCATGGAGACGCTCGATATACCCGCGTTGGGGCGCGTCGCCTGCCGCAAGTACGCGCTCAACGACGACGTGCAGCGCACCGTCTGGTATGACGACGCGGGCCGGCTGCTGGCCGCCTCGTGCGTCAGCAAGAAGGACGGCAGCCACGTCATGGCCAAGGCGACCGAGATCGCCCGCGCATGATCCCTGGCGGACGCCGCCAGGCGCCCGCAGCACAGGGAGACCCGCCGATGACCTTCACCCCCTGGTGGGCCGGTCTGGAGACGGTCACGCTCTACCACGGCACGAGCGAAGCGCACCTACCGAAGATCCAGGAGGCCGGGCTCACACCGCCCGGCCTCGAGGATTCCGCGCTGCGGGCGCTGAAGCGCAGCATCGCGCCCGCCATCGACCTGGACGAGGGCGCCTGGGCCGAACTCTACCGGAGCCTCACCGGCGGACGGCTGGGTGGGGTGCTCGAGAGATCCCGCACGGTCTATTGCGTCCCAGCTCCCGACTTTGCTCGCGCCGCTGGTTATGCCCGGTCGAACGCCGAGGATGGCGGCGAAGTCGCCACCATCATGCGCCAGGGCATCGAGGCTCGCACGGGTGCGCGGCTCTCCCCCCGCTTCCAGGGCAGCCGGTCCGTCGTGCTGCAAATCGAGGCCCCGCGCGCGCAATGCCAAGCGTTTCGTGACCTCAGCGATCTCGCTCAACGCGTCCACCGGGCCTGGAGTGAGGGCGAGGACTGGACCCGCGGCTTCGAGACGCTGGAAGATCTCTACGCGGACGTGACCGACTTCGAGGTCTGGGTCGCGGGCACGATACCGCCCGAGCGCATCTCTGCCGTTCACCCGCTTTGAATCACTCCTCCATTTCCGCCAGCACATCGTGGGGCTTCACGTTTGCGGCCAGTTGGCAGCCGCGGCAAGATCACATGAGCTGGCGATCGAGTTCCTGTGGCCTCACCTTTAGCCAGAACATCGGAGGTCTTGCCATGGATGCCGCCACTGAGGAACAAGCCGGGCCGCACACACAAGCCGTCGGACTGAAAGCGTTCAAACGGCTCGCCGAGGATTGGGGCCTGAGCGTCCCACAAGCTGCGGGGTTGCTCGACATGTCCCAGTCGACATGGAACCGCGCCAAGGCCCCGGGATACACAGGTCATCTCGGCCAGGACCAGCTGCTGCGGCTCAGCGCGCTCGTGGGGATCTACCAATCTCTGGAAATCTATTTCAGCCAGGATCTCGCACGCCTCTGGCCGACGCTGCCGAACAGCGGTCCTGAATTCGACGGTGCACATCCGGTTGACGCCATGATCGCAGGCGGCCTGCCGAAGATCATGCGGGTCCGAGCCTACCTCGACGCTCTCCGGCACGGCGCTTGAAGCTGACCGCGATCAGCGATCGCGCGCTGGTACGCCTGGTTCCGGAAAGTCGCCACAAGCCGATGGTTCTCCGGGAGCTAGTCGACACCGGCGACGAGATGGCGGTCCTGGCCGGGCTTGAAGTGCGGACCAGCGCCCGCCTTTCGGCTGAGCGCGAGGGAGCTCCGGGTGTCGATCGCCGGGAACTCGCCTTCGAGCGTCGCCAGCCGAGATCATCCGACACGTCAGGCCCGGCGCAGTGTGGAAGCTCGTCTGGCGCGGACTACCCGGTTACACAGCAAAGGGCCTGCCTCCGGCGTCAGGTGCGTGAGATTTACCGGAAATTACGGGTCTCTGCGGCAAACCTAAGACCTGAAGGCCGTCTCCACGGTACAATATAGCGCGTCACCCGATGTAGCGCGATCAGACGCGAGCCTATAGACCACGACTAATACCGTTCGACCTGGACACACTCGAAACCACCCCCTCCCCCGCGCGCCCGCTTGGCCGCGCGCAACCAACCGGACAGTTTCTCATGACGCTTCTGAAACGGCTCCGCCCAGCGGCAGCTGCCCTGCTGATCGCCGGCCTGGCCGCCTGCACCTCAACCGACGCCGTCTACTACGAGGACGCGCCACTCACCGAGAAGTCGATCACCGTGCCGCCCGGCAACGGCGGTATCGTCGGCATCTTCAAGAGCGAGCTGCGCAATCGCGGCTGGGATATCCGGGTGCAGCGCGGGCCCAACGTAACCCGCGGCACGATCGGCGAGAACACCCGGCTCGAGCAGGGCGCGACGTACCGCACCCGCTACACCGCCTACATCGACCAGCGCCGCTACGACAGCTGTGTCCCGTCGGGTTCCGCTTACAGCTTCCAGATCTCGGTCGTCGATAACCAGGACGGCTCCGAAGTGTTCGCCGCAAACGGCCGGGGGTGTGAACAGAACGTCCGCCCCCGTCTTCAAACGGAGATGAACAGGTTCTAAGCCCCACCCTGAGTTGCGCAACGCGCCGCCGGCCGCCCGATCGCGGGGCCGGCGGCGTGCCGCGCACCCACCTTCCACTTCACAAGATGACCACTGACGTGAGCGGATCCTCGGATCCGTTCACGCGAGTGGCCAGACCGCCACTTGGGTTGCGGGCGCCCGTCGGCGCCGCCCGTGGATCGCCCACGGGTACGACCAAGTCCCGCATCGCGAACGACCATCCAAGACCGCATCCCTGTCCCGTGCGGTTGGGTCGAGTGCCACGGCGCCAGCCAGTCCCCCGGGGACGAACAGAGAACTGCGACCCGACCGCCGACATCGCAGGAGATGCAACGCATCATGCAGATCGATTTGACCGACCAGCGCGTGAAGAGCCTGGTCAAGAGCCTCCGCACGCGTCTGCCCAAGGACCCCGGACAGCGCCAGACCCTCGACGCGCTCGCCCAGGCGCTCGGCTACGCCAGCTACGGCGCGCTCAAGAGCGCCATGGACGCCAGCGCGCACATCTCGGCCGAGGCGCCGGACCTGATCCGCTGCCTCGACCGCACGCCAACTGGTGACTTCAACATCGGCTACTGGACCTGGCGGCAGTTCAAGGACGTCGAGAACAGCGACGAGATCAAGCGCGTCCTTGGTCTGGAGACCTGTCACGTCATCCTGGAAAGCGATCCGGGCGAGAGCGCGGATGAGTTCACGCGGCGGCTCGAGGAGGCCTACTACAGCACCAACGATATCCCGCCGCTGACCGAGTGGGAGCCCACACCGCCACACGGCCAGGGCTGGCATCTGGCGGGTCAGTACGCGATCGAAAGCGGCGACCACGTCGCGCTGTTCGTGCGCACACCGGAGGCGGCCCACGCCCCGGCCGAGACGCTCGATCCCGCGGCGCTGCAGGCGCTGGCCGAGAACGCTCAGCTCACCTGGTGGCTCGACCCGGCGGCCAGCAACCGGACGCTCAAGGCGGAGTTCCTGGACCCGTCCGGGACCCTGGTCGAAGGTGTGCAGGGCTCGACGGCCGAGGTCTGCCTCGCCGCCGCCAACTTCCTCGCCAACATGGCGAGCGACGGGCTCGCGGCCGGCGTCCGTCTCGACGGCTCGCGTAACGCCCTCGAGGTCGAGGACCTGATGGCCCTGCCGGAGCCCGATGTCGGCACGCTGTCGCGCCCCTGGTTCGGCTACGCGAAGATGCCCCACGCCCCGGCGGACCAGCGGTTCTTCCAGACCCGCTTCCAGCTGAACGACTGGCGCAACACGCCGGGCGGCGCAGACGACGAGGACGCGGGCCCGCCGCTCACGGTCACCTGCGTCTACGGCGGAAGCGGGCTGCTGATCCGCTGCGAGTCGGCCGACAGGTCGATCGAGCAGGAAGTACTGCTCGAGAACACCCTCGGCTGCGCCAAGCTGAACGTCTGGACCGACGTCCACGCCGACAGCGATCTGATCGCCCTGCTGCAACGCGATCGCACCGTGGTGATGGGCTCCTCGGCCACCGACGGTCCGCCGCTGCGCTCGATCGCCTACCGCTCCGGCACCGCCGAGGCCGTCGACGATCCCAAGATCTAGGCGCCTCACGGCGATCCGAGACCCGAAAGCGGGGTGCCCCAGCGGCACCCCGCACCCGGGACGCACCCCGGGCCCAAAAGCGGGCAGTGCCCCCATCTTCCGGTCATGAACTGATACCAATGGAGGGGCCCATGCGCCCGCTGGATTTCCCGGCCGTAAGGCGCGCCCGGAACGACCGCGATCGCCTCAAGATGCTTGCGCTCGGCAAGCGCCTGCCGAGCACGATCGTGATCGATTAGGACTTCCGCTGGCCGAAGGGCCGCGCCGCCTATCTATGCCGATTGCTGGTGAAGCGCGGCCTGCTGGTACGCCGCATGCAGAGCCTCTACGACCGCACCGAGGCCGGCGACCGCGCGCATGCGGAAGGCAACGTCGCACCCCGGGGGTACGGCCATGGCCGCTGACATGACGACCGACAAGATCCAGGCGGTCGACGCCTTCCTGCGCGCTGAGCTGCTGCCGCACCTGGCGATCCCGGACTTCCGTATCACACCCACCACCGGGATCCAGGACGGCATGGTCCTGCGGCCGGAGCGCCTCGCCGATGGCACGATTGATCTGCTGATCGATGTCGCGGCACACCACAAGTAGGAAGCGGTGAACCCGGATCTGCAGGGCTTGCTGACGCTCTGGAGCGAGCGCCACGGCCTGGCGACCGCGCATTTGCGCGCCCGCGGCGTCAGCGATCCCGAGGGCAGCGAAGCTGCGATCCTGAAGTTCGCAGACTGGGCGCTGCCCGCAAGTCCAATGACGATCTCCGAACCGCCGGCGACGGCCGCACAGGTCGCCATCCTGGAGCTGGCGCACGAGATCGGCCCCGTGACCGCGCGCCCGACCTCGAAACCCCTCGACGACATCGAGCACGAGCTCCGGCACAACGTCCTCTCGCATATGGCCCTGCCCGGCTTCCGGATCGTGACCTGCGCCGATGATGCGATCGACGGCCAGTCAGCGGCGACCTACGACACCCGCGACGGCGTGGTCGTCCTGCTCGATACCGCCCGCATCGGGCGCGCCGCCCGGCAGGAGATGACCCAAGCCCTGGGCCCGGACGGGATCCAGTCCGGTGCGGCCGGCGCCCTTCAACGGGCGATCTACCAAAGTTCGACGGCCAGTGCTCCATCCAGAGCTGCCAAGCAGCTTGGTTGGAGGTGAAGGCCGTCGCCTTGGTCATGCCGGACTGTCTTGCGCCTCGATGTAGCGCTTGATGACCTCCAAGGGCGCGCCGCCGCAGGACACGACGCAGTAGCTCCGGGACCAGAAGCCCGGACCCCAGTAATACGGCGCCAGCGCCTTTGCGAAGTCCCGACGGATCAACCGGGAGCTTGTCGTCTTCAGATTGTTGACGAACCCGGCAAGCGTGAGCGTCGGCGGCAACGAGACCAGCAGATGCACGTGATCCGGCTCGCCGCTCACCTCCAGCAGCTCCCCGCCCCAGCCCGCGCAGCGCGCGCGTGCGATCTCCTCGAAGCGCACGAGGATTTCATCCGTGATGCAGCGATGCCGGTACTTTGTCACCAGAACCAAGTGGTAGGTGAGCGCGTAGGCGCAGTGCGATAGCTTGTGTAATTCTTGCTGCGGAGCCATATAACCAAGATGGAGCACCGGCGCGTCACCTACAAGCTGTACCCGTCGAAAACCCAGGCCGCCGCGCTGGAGCGGATCTGCGATCTGCATCGCGATCTGTACAACGCCGCGCTCGAGGAGCGGATCTCCGCCTACCAGCGGGCCGGCCTGTCGATCGGTTTCAGCGACCAGTGCAAGAGCCTCACCCGGCTGCGCGCCGAGCAGCCGGCGTACGCCGAGCTCAACGCGCAGAGCCTGCAAGTGACGCTAAAGCGCCTGGATGAGGCGTTCGGTCACTTCTTCCGCCGGGTCAAGGCCGGCGGAACGCCGGGCTTTCCGCGCTTCAAATCGCGCAATCGCTTCTCCGGCTTCGGCTTCAAGGCCCACGGCGACGGGTTCCGTTTCCAGCCGACCGTCAAGCCCGACGCAGGCTGGCACCACGGCCACCTCAAGATCAGCGGCGTCGGCTGGATGCGGGCACGCGGCGTGGCGCGCACGCCGGGCCAGGTCAAGCGTTGCGAGATCATGCGCAAGGCCGACGGCTGGTTCGCCTCGCTGGTGCTGGCCTGTGAGCCGCACCGCGAGATCGACGCGGACGCGCACGAGATCGCCGGCATCGACTGGGGCGTGGAGACCTACGCCACGCTCGCCCGCGGCCTGGACGAGACCGAGACGATCGAGAACGAGCGCTACTGGGAGACCGAGAGCGCCGCGCTGAAGCAGCGCCAGCGGGCGCTGTCGAAGGCGCTGCGCGGCCGGGGGTCAAACCGGGCGGCCAAGCAGCGCCAGCTGCTCGCCAAGCGCCACCGCCGGGTGGCCAACCGGCGCAAGGACCGGTGCCACCAGGCCACCGCCGCCCTGGTCGCCCGCCACCGCATCCTCGCAACCGAACAGCTGAACGCCGCGGCGATGACCCGCTCGGCCCGCGGCACGGTCGACTCCCCAGGCAAGCAGGTGAGCCAGAAGGCTGGCCTGAACCGGTCGATCCTCGACACCGCCCCCGGCGGCCTGATCGCGATGCTCACGTACAAAGCGGCAGAAGCTGGTACGGAGCTGGTGATCCTGCCGACCCGGCGGCTGAAGCCCTCGCAGCGCTGTCCGCAGTCCTGGGTGGTCCAGAAGAAGACCCTGGACCAGCGCACCCACACCCTGCCGGACGGCACCCGGATCGGCCGCGATCACGCGGCCGCCCTGGTGATGCTCCGCGCAGCCCTGAAAAAGATGGGTCGGGAACCGGCCTGGGCTACCTAGCCCGAAACCCCATCCAAAGCCGCAAAGCGGCTTGGGTAGGTGAAGTTCATCAGGCCCACCGCTACGCAGATGTGCCTGCGCTCGAGATCAAGAACGCCCGGATTACCGACCATCCGCGTGACCGGGCGCCGTATCTCTAGGAGACCGAAACCGTGCACGATTACGATCCAGGCTGGGACTACCGGCCGATCCGGCGGCCGGCGTCAGCCGAACTCGACGAGGCCGAACAGGCCGTCCGGCTGCACCTGATCCCGGCCATGGACCTGCCGGACATGACCCTGTTCTTCGTCCGCCGGGGTCAGTGCAGGAACGGCGCGATCGCCAAGTACATCGCCGGCACCGCCAGTCATCCCGTGATCGCCCTCGACGTCGCCGCCCACCGGGCCGCGGCGCGGAGCGGGCGCGATCTCCAAGTGATGCTGCGCACCAGCCTCGCGCACGAACTGGCGCACGCCTACCTGGAGAGCTGCGGAATCGACCCGGACCTGCACTGCGAGGACGAGGTCGAGGAGTTCGCCGCCGATTTCGCGCATCACGGACGGATCCACCTGCGCGGCCTGTTCGCGAGCCACGATCACCTGCTCGACTGATCCGCGTCCCCGCGCGCCGACAGCTGCTCTCGGACCTCCGGGCGCTCGATCAGCAGATACGCCGCTTCGTGCCCGAAGGACCAGACGACTTCGCTGTCCGGTGCATCGTCCACCGAGAGGAAGCGCAGCAGTGTGGCGAAGCGATAGCCGGGCTTCTTCGGGTGGTAGAACAGCAGCTGCGCGCTCAGCGCCTGCAGAATCAGCTCGGTGTCTTCGCGCCAGGCAGCCCCCAGCTCCCGGTCGAACACATCCACTGTTCCTGTGACATAGTCCGCCTCGTTATCGAAGGCCGCCAGGCCCTCGTCGACGAGGAGGCCGACCAGACGGCGCGCCTCCGGGCGGGCGCCGCTCAAGCCGGCCACCTCGATCCGGATTTCCGGATCAAGTCCCTGCTGCTCAGTCATCCGCGACCCAAAGCCTTTCCTGTCGCCCCATTTCCCGCGGCAGGACCCCTAACACGCCCTCCGGCGCCGGACCAGCAAGGTCCGGCTAGCCGTCATGGAGACCATCATGCCGATCACTGTCCCCCAGGTTCTCGCGACTCTGCCGTCCGTACCGGCCAATCCGCGCGCACCGCGCACCGGCACGATCCACATCCACGACAGCACCCTCGCCGTCTGGGAGGAGGGCCCGGTATCCCCCGGCCCAGGCTCGGACTCCGAGAAGCAGGTCATCGAGCGGGTGATGCGCCCCCTGTGCCGCAAGCTCGCATCGCTCGGCTGGCATGTCGGCGTCGACCCGGAGATCCGCAAGAACTACCCCTGCCTCTCGCGCAGCCGGCGCGCCGGTCGGAAAGGTGACCTGCAGCTCAAGATCGAGGCGACTCCCCGCAAGCTCTCGGTCACCCTCTTCCAGGACGTGGCCAACGTCGAGAACCGGCACGGCGGCTACTACGACTTCGACAAGCTCGAGCGCATGCCCTACCTGCTCCGCCTCCAGGCGCTGTCCACGATCCGCGCACTGGTCGGGTTCCTGCAGGCGCGCCACGGCTATGCGCTGAAGCCGGAAGCGCCCACCACGCGAGACGTCAGGGAGGGGCGCGTCAGCGCGGATGCCTTCGTGGCGCACGACTATGCCACCAACTGGCATACCGATCCGGCGCTCGGCCGTCCCCGCCTCGCCAACCCCACGGACAATCGCGGGGCCGACGGCAGCGAGATCGCTCAGGGCCAGACCGTCTGGTACCCTGACCGCCACGGCCGCTGGCAGCGCGCCCGCGCCTTCTACGCCCTGAATAACATGTGGTGGCTGTCGGCCAATGCGCGCCACATCACCAAGCGCGCCTGCTTCGAGCTGCACACGACGCCGCCGGCCGATCCGCGCCGCAAGGCGATCATCCGCGAGGTTCGCAACGCTCAAGAGCGTGCGCTGAACCGCGCCGTGCGCGCGATGGACTTCACCCGGGCCGAGGCGATCCGCAAGCACATCTTCGGCACCGAACAGCTCTACCGCATCTGGTCGCGCAAGCGCGGCGCCTGGTACGGGCCGAACTGCTCCGGCTACTACGGCAGCGCGAACGACGCCGGCCTGTACCGCCGGGCGGAGGCCGAGCGCGCAACGGGCAGGTGCGATTACCTGAGCGCCATCCCGGTCGCCGCCTAGCCGCCCGCCCGGCTCCGCAGCCCCCTGTTATCTGCCAGATCGGAGACCCTCATGCCCGCGGTTCTCATCGCCCTGATCCTCGTCCTCGGGGGTCTGATCTCGGTCGAGCGCGCCTACGACGACGCCAGCGCGACCAAGCACATTGCCTGGGTCAATAGCGAGTCCGGCGCACGCTATGCCCGCTGCCAGGTCCGGCCCCTCGTCAACCAGATGATCCCGGACGGTATGGCCAAGCCCGAGCCATGCAGTCCGGCCGAACTGCGCGAGCTCCAACGGCAACGGGCCGCCGCCCTCGGCGTCGGCCTCTCCGACGCGCTCGCCCACCTGCTCGACGTCCGCGCGGCCACGCCCTGAGCGGTCTGGGCGAGACGGACCCAAATCATCTCTGTGAAACCACGCTCGATGCGGACAACCGCGTCGTGCGAAAGGTGATGGCGCCCGACCTCGAGGAGTCGGCCGAGCTGGTCAGCATCTGCATGGGCGCCCTCGTTTAACCGCGCAAGGCACTGATCACGGAGCGCCGCCGCGAAATCGGCGCGCGATTCCACATCGTTAACGATTCTCACCGATAATCCGCCCCGGGAGGTCCGACTCATGCATCCACGGCTAGCCTGCGCGGCGATCGCCGCCCTTGTCACCGTCGCGCTGCACCCGCTTGTCGCGGAAGGCCACGGTGGCGGGCTGGACAGCCACGGCTGTCACAACAACCGCGCCGAAGGCATTTACGAGTGCCACCGTGGGCCTCTTTCAGGACACAGTTTCCCCTCAAAATCAGAGATGCTGCAGCGCCTGAACGCTATCAGCGGCGGCGGAACATCGTCCGGAGCGCCCGCCCCGAGCGGCTTCCAGGAGTACGACCGGGCCCTCTATTCCCACTGGAGCGACGCGGATCGAGATTGTCAGGATGCACGCCAGGAAGTCCTGATCTCGGAAAGCCGGCGCCCCGTACAACTCTCGGCGGACGGCTGCGACGTGGTCAGCGGCCTGTGGATCGATCCCTATACCGGAGCGCGCCTCACCGATCCCTCCGATCTGCACGTCGACCACATCGTGCCGCTCGCAGAAGCCCACCGCTCCGGCGCGCACCGCTGGTCGCACGCCAAGCGTAAGGCGTACGCGAACGATCTCGAGGACCCCCGGAGCCTGATCGCGGTGTCCGCCGGCGCCAACATGTCCAAGGGCGCCGACGACCCCGCCCACTGGCTCCCCGAGAACCGGTCCTATCGCTGCACCTACGTCCGGGAATGGGTCGCCGTGAAACGGCGATGGGACCTTTCGATGGACCCGGCCGAACGCCGCGCCGCCGACCAGGTTCTCACCACCTGCCGCAACCGGGGCCGCTGACGCCGCGCGTCAACCAAAAGGGACGACAGACATGAAATCGCTCAACGCGGCTTTCGCCGTTTCCCTCGCCGTCCTCGCCACCCTGATCGCGCCCACGACCGCGGCCGCCCGCCCGGATTGCGAGGTCGCCGCCCGGATCGCCGCGCGCGCCGAGGCCGGCTTCTACGACAGCCAGTACCAGCTCGCCGAGACGATCCATCGCACCGGGCCGGAGGCGATGCTGTCCAGCCAGCTGGGCTGGAAGGCGCTCTGGCGGATGGACGAGACCGAGCTGGAGAAGGTGGTCGACTTCAACGCCTACTGCCGCAAGAACATGGCCGAGCTGGTGCCGGACGCCTCCGAGGCCACCCGCGCGCACTTCCGCGACCAGCTGCGCACCGGCACCCCGGCGCTGGTCGAGTGGCACGCCCGCGCCCGCGAGATCGTCGCGCGGCGCGCGGCGATCCGCCAGCGCGTCGACGCGCTGATCCGCACGCCGTTCGAGCCCGCGCAGGGCCGGGCGTGGCTGGACGCCGCGCGCGAGATCAACGCCGCCCGCCGCGAGCTGTCCGCGCCGTTCACCGCCAGCCAGGTGGTGCGCATCCTGCACGCCATGGACGCGGCCGCGCGCGCCGACATCGAGACGATGGCCGCGGCCGACCCGCAGGGCCTGGACGCCTACCGGGACCTGCACGCCGAGCTGGCCGGCTGGCTGGAGATCCAGCGGCTGCACGAGATGCCGGCCTACGACCTCTACGTCGGCGGCCGCTGGGACGCCCGCGACCTGCCGCAGCCGCGCGCGGCCAACAGCTTCGCCAAGCTGCGCGAGCAGGCCGCCCAGGCGCACGCGCAGGCCCTGCTGGCGCCCACGGCCGAGGCCGATCTCTACCCACGCGACCAGGCCGCGCAGCGCCTGCTGCAGGCGGACTACGCCGAGGCCAAGGCACTCGACCCGGCCTACCACGAGACGTTGCTGGCCAGCCTGCGCACCGCAGCGGCGGCGCGCCGGAAGGCCCTGGAGAATCACCTGTGCGACACCGGCATGGACACCGCCGGCGCCGACCAGGACCAGCTGTGGGTGGACGTTGCCGGGACCGAGGCGCACCCGACCGTATCGCTGGCAGTGATCGTCTGCTCGATCGCGCAGAACGGTGTCGAGGTGACCTACACCGAGAACGACGGCTGGTTCGATGGCGACGGCTTCATGCTGACCCTCACCCCGCGCTACGACACCGTCAACTTCGTCGACGCCGCGCCCTTCGAGACGCTCAAGCTGACCTTCGAGCCGGTCCCGGCCGCCGGCGAGGACGTCTACTCCGCCGTCCGAGCCGAGCGCGACGGCACGGCCGAGGACCTCGACCTGCCGGCCTGGCGGGCCCTGCTAGCGCGGCTCGACGGGATGCACGTCGGCACGCCCGACGCTTCCTGACAACGTCGGAAAAAATAACGATAACCGTCCGCAGGTGGATATTCTCCAGGGAGCCGGCTCCGCGCACGCGGGAGTGGCCCATCGCTTGCTGGCGGACGGGTGAGTCGCCAGCGTCACGTTTTGCAGATGGCGCTTATCGTGGGGATAAGCTGGCTCGCAAACTTGAAAACTAGGCAATTGGATCCTTGAAATCGTCCGTCGAAGCCACGCAACGGAAGGTTTCGAGCTATTGCCTCGGTGCTGGGTCGTCGAACGAACCCTGGTTTGGCTGAACCAAAACCGGCGGCCTGGCAGGGACTTCGAAACCTGTCTCGTGTCCGTCGAGATCTGGGTTTGCCTTGCCAGCATCCCGCTCGACACCCATCGCCTTGGAATGTGCTGAAAATGCCGGATTAGTTCCGAGTCACTCTGAGAGAGTGCGGTGCAGACTGTGCGCTTCGGCGGCGCCTACACCCTGTCTTAACGTGCCGCCAGCGAGAGCACCGGCGGTGCGTTTGGTTTATCGAGGGGAGCCTCCATGTTCAACGATCCCGAATACGAGACCGAGCAGGAACGCGATCATCGCCCGCACGACCAGCAGGACCAGAGCATCTTGATGATGTTCCTCGTGATCTTCGTCATCCTTGCGATCTGGACCTACTTCATGGCGGCGCTTGCGCCGTTCTCCTACTGGACCTGGCCGTTCCAGGCTGTCCTGGAATGGCTGTTCGGCGATGTCCGTCCTGAAGGCGATCAAACTGTTGCGCTGTTCACGAAGCTCCTGTTCGGGGTCTTAGCGATGTTTGTCGTGCCGGTGATCATCACCTTCGGCACCTTCTACCTGCTGAACCTCTGGACCCAGTTCACAATGTCCCTGAAGCTGATGCTGGGGTCGGTGGGCGGCGTCCTTTTCTGGCTGGAGCCGGTCCTGTTCGGTTTCGCCAACTTCTACCTGAACGCCAACTGGATCACCGATGGCCGCAAGCTGCTCGCCGAGGCCTTCGGCGATGAGATCGGCCTCTATGTGCTGATGTCGGCCTCGACCGTTGGCGGGATCCTGTATCTACGCTCAATGCTTCGGACGCGCGCCTACCCACTGCTCGGGGAGAAGGCCGCGATCGCCCGTCCACGCCTGCCAGCCATCGGCCGCCGCGGCGGCGATTCCGACGCCGACCGGTTTATCGAGTAACGCCGCTCCCAACGCAACGGCGGGTCCGCGCTGAGGCCCGCCGTTCCGTCATCCAGTCATGTGCTTAAGGAGCGCCACAGCAATGACCGACGGCACCAAGATCCTGATCGGCCTCTGCCTCGTGGCCGCCGCGATCGTCTGGCATCTGCACAGCGAGGCCTTCACGGCCCGCTGCGAGGCGCTGTGGTCAAGCGGCCAGATGCTCGCCACGGCGAAGATGCGCGAAATCCAGTCCGGCACCGACCTCTCGACGCTGCGCCCCTTCGAACTCACCTACGGCGTCACGTTCGACGGCTGCGCCCTCTGACCCGTCGCACCAGACCGCTGCGACCGCTCCCATATCCGTAAACGAGTTCACCAATACGGTCGCCCCCGCGCGGCCACCACTTGTTTACGGTAGAGAGCGCTCATGTCCCCCACGCTGATCCTGCTGATTGCCGCCGCCGTCCTGCTGATGGCGTGGCTCCCGTCCTGCTTCTTCGTCGTCCAGCAGAAGACCGCCGCCGTCGTCGAGGTCTTCGGCCGCTTCTACAAGGTCAAGCATCCCGGCCTGCGCCTGAAGTTCCCCTACCCGATCGCCAAGGTCTCCGGCCGCCTGTCGACCCGCGTGCTGGAGAAGCGCGTGGAGATCAAGACCAAGGCCAAGGACAACGCCTTCGTCACCCTACCCGTCGCGATCCAGTACTGCGCCAAGGAGGATAACGTCCGCAACGCGTGGTACGAGCTGTCCGATCCCGAGGCGCAGCTGGAAAGCTACGTGCTGCCGAGCATCCGCAGCCGGGTCAACGCCATGGACCTGGAGGAGTTGTTCACCGACAAGGACTCGATCGAGCAGGAGGTGATGGCGCGCCTGACCGAGCGCCTAGACGGCTTCGGCTGGACGATCGTCCAGGTGCTGATCGACGAGCCGCGCCCGTCCGAGGACGTCGTCACCGCCTACAACCGCGTGATCGCCGCCGAGCGCGAGAAGGAGGCCGCGGTGCGCGAGGGTGAGGCGCACAAGATCCGCGAGATCGCCGATGCCGAGGCGGCCGCCGAGAGCAAGCGCCTGCAGGGCGCGGGCGTGGCCCAGCAGCGTGCCGAGATCGCCAAGGGCATGAAGGAGGCGATGGAGGAGATGCGCCAGGCCGTACCGACGATCTCCGACGAGAGCCTGGTGGCGATGACCATGATCACCAACCAGTTCGAGACGGTGCGCGACGCCGCGCAGGGCCCGAACAACACGATCCTGCTGCCCTACTCCGCCGACAGCGCGGTCGACGACATGCGCCGCATGGTCACCGGCATGACCGCGCTCGGCGCGGACGTGAAGCGCGAGACGCCGGCGAACGACAGCCAGGGCCCCTGGACGAAGGCCCAGGCCACCTCCGAGCAGGCCGCGGAGTAAGCCTGGTCTCCTTCCGGTCGCCTCACGCGGGGCGGCCCGGGCGCGCGGTTTCGCGTAGCCCGGGCCGCCCCGCCTTCGCGTTTGGGACGGACCCACCTTCAGATCAGAGCAGGGAGAAAGTGGATGGCCACGACCTGCAGCGAGCGCGTTCGGGTATTCGGCCCCGCCCTGGGGCTCGATGCGCTGCGGGCCGAGCTCAAGCGCCGCTCCCTCTGGCCCTTCCGGGCTCTTCCGGTCGTCACACGCGCACCCGGTCAGTTGGCGGCGGTCTTCGACCTGCTGGCACTCACCGCCCGACCGGCGGCCCCCACCTGACACAGGAGATACGCCATGCGCCTGATCGGCGGGCACGACTACTACGATAGCGCGCTGGCCCTCGGCCGCGTCCCCGACCTCGTGTTCGTGCGCAACAAGAGCGCCGACATCGAGTCGAAGGACGCCGAAGACGCGGGCATCTATCAGAAGGCGATCCCGGGCATGCAGTTGCGGGACCTGCGCAGCGGCAGAACCGTGCCCGTCGGGCCGGCGTACAGGCCGCGCCAGCAGAGCACCCGCGTGGCCCTCTCTGCCACGGCGATCGCCGCGGTCGTGTGCGGCGTTCGCTACCAGGGAGTCGGCCTGGCGGCAGACGTTGACGGCACCCATCATGCCGAGTTCTTCTGGAGCGAGGAAGCGCTGCGGGCCTGGTTGGCCGAGCTCGGGCTCGCCATCGACCGGGTGAACCGGGGTCTGCTCGGCCGCTCCGAGACCCACGCCGCGACGCTCGAGACCTATTTCGCGCCGCTCACCCTGCCGCAACCCGCGCTGGACTTCCTGATCGCCCGCGACGTCGCGATCATGACCCGCGCGATCCCGCAGCGTTTCGGCGCCGGCGCGGTCGCCTGGTCGGTCAACCACGATCAGCTCAAGGCGATCGCCTTCTACAAGGTCCTCGATCCCTTCTCGATGATGCAGGAACTCTCGCAGTTCGTCGGCGGGGTCCTGCCGCGCGCGAGCGCCCCGACCGCCGAGATCGACGACCAGACCCGCAAGGAAAAGCACGGGTTCGACCAGTACAGTTTCCGTCGCCCGCCGCAGCGCGGCTGACCGCCCGCAATAGACGAGGTATCTGTCGATGAACACCGCCCTGCTGCGCCACGCGCGTCGGCATCACGACGGCACTCGCCTATGGGTCGTCCCCGGACGACCCAATGCCGCGATGCTGATCCCCGCCCGCCGGTCTCATCCAGGCTGGGGTGCCCAGTTCGTCTGGCCCGGCCAGGACCGCGACGGCGATGACGTCAAGATGAGCGTCGATTTGGCACGCCATCGCTCGATCGCGCGACGCGCGGCGCGCGACATGATCCACGCTGCCGAGCGCGAGCTCGATGAGCACACGCGCGTGACGGATCTTGCGACATCTTGATCGCGCGCGTCACCGCCGTCTGCTAAGCCACGGGTCCCCCTTCAAGTTTTCACCGTTGCTGCAATATCGTAGACTGACGCGCGACATCGATGACGCTGGTCATAAGAGGCACGGGGGACTGCTCTTGTTACGCGACCTGCTTCGCCGCTTCTTCGGCACACCGGATCTCGGCAAAGACGAAGCCGGACTGACCGGCCGGGACTGGCGAAAGACCCGGCGGATCCGCCGCACCACCCGGACGCCGGAGAAAGCCGCGACGTCCGAACCGCAACCAGCCGCGACCCTGGGAGCCTCCGAGAACGCTCCGGTCGGCACGCGCACGGATCGGTCTGATCAAACCCAGCCTGCCACGGCCGCGCAGGCGCCGTCCGTGGCGGCGCCCAGTCAGACCGCAAGCGGCAGCACACAGCGCAGCGGCGGCCCGAGTCGTCCGTCCGCCCGGGATGCCAAGAGCCGCACCTCGGCCGGCGCGGCCAGCAAGGCCAGCCGGGACCGCAAGACCGCCACCAGCCCGAAGCCGCGTGCGGCGAAAGCTGCTAACACCGCGGACGCCAAGAGCGAAGACCTGACCAAGATCAAGGGGCTCGGGCCGGCCAATGCCAAGCGCCTTCATCTGATCGGGATCCACACGATCGCTCAGCTGGCGCGCGCCAGCGCACCGGACCTCCATCGCCGGCTCGGCGACGCGCCGATCAGCCAGCAACGCCTGCAGGCCTGGATCGACGAGGCCAAGCGCAAGAACACTTCGTCCTGACGCAGGCCCCCTTCGCGCTTCACCCGGCCGGCGCGCTACGCGCCGGCAGCTAACACCAAACCCTGTCCACCCGGCGGTTCCTGCGTTTGACGCGCCAGGAACCGCCGGGTTTTTCGTGTCCACGACGGACTCCAGAGACCCATTTTCCCGGTACAGGCCGGCGGCCAGCCTTTCCGACGCCCCACTCGCGTTTCCCGCGAGCACGGTAAATCCGCCAGATCGACTGACGGTACTTCGCCCTTTTCAGATGACCCGCCCGCGCGCGGCGTCTGGCTGGCGGTGGAGGGTAACGGGGCTCGCTCATCCGCTCACGGACCGCACGGTCCAGCCGACGCTGCGAATCACATGGGAAGGGTCCTCAAGATGGATCTCAAGCTCGACAAGCCCCGCCTGAACCGGTGGGCCCGCCTGCTGCGCACCTACCTGATCAACCACCAGCAGTGCGAGATCAAGCACACGAACGCGCTGAGCGCGATCGCGGCGATGCTGGATCAGCCCAACGCCAACACGCTGACCGCACTGCTACGCGCCGAGGCGGAAGCGGCCCAGGCCGACGGTCACGCCGACGGCACCCCGGACGACGGCCGCAGCCTGCACTTCGTCACCTGGACCTGGGTCGAGGAGCCGCAGGCGTTCATGACCCTGGCCTGGCTGACCCAGGCCGAGGCCGCCGACCTCACCGACGCGCTCAACAAGATCGCGGCGGCGACCGGCATGATCTGCGACATCGCTATCTATGACCGCAGCGTGCACGACACCGCCGCCTGGCACGGCAACCTCACCGCGTTGGTTGAGCACGAACTGAAGGACGCGCTCGCTTGCTGGCATCAGGTCGAGGACGACGCGGGCGAGGTCGTCGGCAGCTACTTCGACAAGTACCTCGCCGGCCCGCCGGCGCCCAAGCGCAAGCCGCAGCCTGTCTCGGCAAACCCGGGCGACGCCCTGGCCAGCCTCTCAAATTACGAGCTGATCAAGGAGCTGCGCCGGCGCGGCTGCATGGCGTGCGTGTTCGAGCCCTCCGACGTCGCGGTGCGGATTTCCCGTCACCCCGCCGTTCGCAACGCCGAACTCGGACCGGACAGCGACCCGGAGGCGATGGCTCGGGCCACCGAGTGGCTGCACGATAACGAAAGGGCGATCGAGGACGCACTGACCCCGTACGGCAACGACGAGATCGACTCCCTCCTTGCGGAGCAGGAGGAGATCCCCGAGTTGCCGCGGATCGCTGATGAGATCCACTCCGGCGCCAACTCCGGGATGACCACGACAGTGGCCGAGCTGTGCAGCAACCAGCCCTACCTCGCCGACGGCATCTACCGCGTGGTGAGCGACTGCGATCAGGTGGTCCTGATAGAGCGCGCCGGCGAAATCTGGCAGCTCGCCGAGCACCGCATGCCCAAGTGGGCCCCGCCGAAGATCGGCGACGTCATCCGTTTCGACCAGGCGTCGGACGCCCACATCACGGTCGAACAGGTGCCCTCGCTGCAGATCTACTACGTCGACGGTGTCTACACGGTCATCGATCAGTACGGCGAGGAGCACTTCGTCGAACATGACGGCGATGGCTGGAGCGTCGTCGTCGACACCCAGTCCCTGGACTGACCGACCCGGCGGGCACGGCCTGCAGCCGTGCCCGCCGCCCGTTCCCGAAGGAATCCCGCCAGATGGATATCGAGAGCTACGCCGACGCGCTGATCCGGGAGCTGCAAGGCTACGGTGTCTCGCCCGACGAGATCGACGATCTCTACACCATGATCGCCCATCTTCACATGAACGGCGCGCCGCCCAAGCGGGGCGCCTACGACCTCGCGCGGCGTCACGGTGTCGAGATGAATACGCCACGCCCCGGCGACGAGGATGACGACGAGGGCCTGGAGGACCACCAGGACAAGGTCTACGCGCTCCTGCGGATCACCCACGGCCTGACCCCCGAGCAGGTCGACCCGCATACGCACCTGATCGCACACGGCTTCCAGAACGGGGCGTCGGCCAGCGACACCGCCGCGGCGATCGCCGCGAAGGCCGCCACCTCCTGATCGAAACCAGATCGATAGCCACCCGGGCAGCCTTGCGCGCAGGGCCGCCCGGGGTGCGCCCTGCCGCCAAGCCAGCCCGAGGACCGTTTCCATGGCGATGCAACTGAACCCCGATTACCTGCACTGCGACAAGGACGGTTCGGACAAGTGGTACGTCGCGGTCCTGGTCGACTCGAAGAAGAACCAGGCGCTAATCGGCTACGGCCCGTGCAAGCCAAACGCTCGGGGGACATGGAAGCAGGTCACCTGGGACGAGATGCAGAAGCGCGTCTCCGAAAAGCTGTCGCACAAGAAGGGCTACAACGGCGGCGCCCTGCACAAGATCCCCAAGCCGGCCCTGCAAGAGATGGACGAGCAGCTCTGCAGGCTGATCGGCATCCCTCAGGTCACACGCGAGGCCAGCGGCAAGATCAGCTTCGACCTGCCCGGCATGACAGCCACCAAGTTCGCGGCCGGCAAGCCGAAGCTGCGGCGCCGACCGCCAGCGCTCACCGACTGGATCTGACCCGTCCGACGAACCGGCGCCCAGGGTGCCGCGCTGCCACCAACCGGAGACCGCCATGCTGGATCGCAACAGTGACAAGGAACTGCGCCTGCGCGGCGAGTTCGAACCCGTGCCGCCACGGCAAACGCCCTGGGGCGCAGCCGAGCACGTCGAGCGGATCGCACGCGGCATCTGGCACGTCTCGACTCCGAGCCACGGCGGCATCTGGCTCTCCGCCGAGCGCACCGCGGCCCTGCCCAGCCCCGAGCTCGTGGGGCGCACGACCCCGGATGGTGGCAGCTGGTTCGAGGAGGATGTCGAGTTCGCGATCCCCGCGCTCGTCTTCCTGGATGCGTGGCGCGCGCACGCTGAGGCCACCGGCCGCGACCCCGATCAGGAGACCGCTTTCCCCCGCCAGGTCCTCGGCCACTTCCGCCCACAAGCGCTCGCCATGATCGACGCAGCCCAGGAAGCGACCGGATGAGTACCCGTACCCTGCTGTCCCGCCAGGCCGGCGTCTGGAAGCTGCTCCGCGAGAGCGGCCCGATGACGCGCGAGCTTGACGGCCTCACGATCACTACCGAGGCCGGCGACGGACCCCGCCAGGATCTTCTCGAGGCGCGCCTGTATCAGCCGGGCGGTCTGTTCGAGGTACGGCTACCGCGGACCTGCCCGAAATTCTCGGCCATGGCGTGGCGCAACGGCGAGCCGGTTGGCCTCGCGATGCTCCTCAACGAGGCAAACTATCCGGGCCACGGCATGCTCTCCTGGGGCTTCGCGCTGGGTCTTCTCGGGGCCTACGTCGTGCCGGACGCGCGCGGCCAGGGTATCGCGCGCGCCTGCTGCCGGGGGCTTGATGCTCACCTGACAGCGATCCTCGCGGGGCGCCGCTGGCGGGGCACCGACAGCCCAGTCCACCTCGTGAGCGAGCCGCGCCTGCTCGCGCTCGCGCGCCCGGCCTTCCGGCCGCACGTCGCCGCCCGGCCGGGCAGCGACGTCGACACCGACCCCAACACCGAAGTTTCGACGATCCGAGCCTGCTGGCGCGCCCTGCCGCACCCCAGACGCGCCGCATGATCCGCCCGTGGCACAGAGACCCTGGTGACGCCGACACCTCTCACGGACAACGCAGCTCACGCTGACGCTGACGGACCCAATTCCGTCCAAGCGTTAATCAACAGCCCGAACCCGGAGTTCCAGGATGCCCTAGCCCCCGATTACCCGCGAAGAGTTCGACGCCGCTGTCGAGGCGCTCTGGTCCGAGATCCAGTACCAGAACGCATTGCCGCGACGCACCGATGACGAGGCCAAGGATATCCCGGGCTTCCTCACCCTGGCGGGCGTCTACGAGCGCGACACCGCGGAAGCCTGGGCGCGCAACCCCGGCCCGGTCGAGGAGGCCATGCACGGCATGCGCAAGATCGCCGCGATCTACGTGCGCGGGATGATCAAGACCGGCATTCGCCACCGCGATAACGGCTGACCCCGACCCGCGCATCCGAGCCTCGGGGCGGCACGCACCTCCGCCCGCGCCGACAGGCGCGCTACCCCACACGCACCTGCCCAGGATATCCCGATGATCGCCCAGAAGCCGTTCGACACCGAGCAGGCGCAGCCCTGGCGCCTGTTCGGCCACTGGTGCGACCGCACCCAGAGCTGGTGGGGACTCCACCCCAACCAGACCGGCGCGCGGATGAGCGCAGCTCCGGGCCCACCGCTGGTTGCCCTGGATGCCAAAGAGATCCAGCCGCCGGCGGGTGACGCCGACCCGACCGATGACGGCATCTACTGGGGCTGGATCACACCCGATTTCGGCAAGCCGAGCTTCGTCTATCCGTCGCGCCGCCACTTCGAGCTCTGCTTCGGCGCCGGCAGCGCCAACGCCGTCGCGCTCGGCCACGGCCGCGTGGTCTGCCTCCAGCTGACACCGGCGACCGAAACATCCTGATCGCCGCGCTCCAAGCTTTAAGGCGACGACCTCAAGAAACACGCACATGACAGCCGCCTACCACGTCTGCCCCAGCAGTGCCGTCCCCGACATCCTCGCGACCGGCCTGCACCCCCGGATCGGCCCGCGCGCCCAGGACCTCGGAGAAGCCGTCCCGGCCGTCTATCTCTTCGAGACGCCGGATGGCGTCGAGACCGCGATGTTGAACTGGCTGGGCGACTGCTTCGAGGAAGATCTCAGCGTCCTGGAGGTCGACCTGCCCGAGACACTTCGGCGCGGCGCGGGCGCTGACTTCGAGATCGTGATCCTCGACCCGATCCCAGCCGATCGGATCCGTGTCGCCGCGGACCTGCCGTTCGCGCTTTGAGCGCCAGGTCCGCTGCGACACCACATCCCGTTCAGAACCCGGAATCGACATGCGCCCAGATAACCAAAGACTACCCGACCTCGCGATCTACCTGGACCTCGACGGCGTGATGGCCGATTTCGACGCCGGGTTGCGCGCCCTTGGTTTCGACCCCGATCCGGCGCTCAACCGATCCCGCGAGGAACTGGACGCGGACGGGCAGGCCCAGAAAGAGCGGATGTACGACCTGATCCGCGAGGGCGACTTCTACGCCCGCCTGCCGCTGATGGCCGGCGCGGAGCGCCTCTGGTCGGCGGTGGCCGATCTGGATCCGGTGTTTCTCACCGCCGCACCGCGGTTCGGCGGCACCAAGTCCGATCCCGCTTTCCAGAACGCCGCGCGGCACAAGCGGGCCTGGGTGGATAGGCAGGCGTTCGGGCCGGTGAGCGATGATCGCTTCATCTGCACCACCAGCCGGGAAAAGGCGCTCTACGTCGGCTACAAGCCGGCCCGCCGGCAGGTGCTGATCGACGACCGCGAGAGCAACACCCGCGCCTGGGCGGATGCCGGCGGCCTCGGGATCCTGCACACCTCGGTCGAGGACACGCTCGAGGCCCTTCATCTGCTCTGCCAGTCCGGCCCGATGGCGGCGTAGGCGCGTCACGTCATGGTCTACATCAACTTCCGCCAGGCCTCGGGGCGGCCCTTCCGATGGGACTTCATGACCTGGGCGCACGCCGAGAGCGTCTGGCGCCGCAAGCTGCCCTGGTCGGCGGCCAGCGTCCGTCGCGTCGTCTGGGAGGCCCGGGAGGCCGCTCAGGCCGAGACCAACAGTCTTCGACGCGCTGACTGGCAGCGCAAGCGCGCCGCCCTGGCGCTTACCTGATCCCGTCCACCGCACAGGCCCTGCCGAGCATGAGCATTCCCGCCACCCCGAACGAGGTCAGCATCCAGCTGGCCAACCCGAAGCGCCCGCACCGCTGGGCGCTCGTGACCTGGCTTCACCGCACCTTGCTCAGCCAGCGGCTGAAGTGGTCGCCGGAAGATCGCATCGAGGCTGTCTGGCGCGCCCGGCGCACCGCCGAGGCGAATCGCAACTGCGAGCGCCACATCGCCTGGAGCCGTCGGCGCGCGGTCCTTCGCGCCTGATCCGACAGCCGGCTTCCGCCGACCCCACCTCCCTGGCAGCACCCAAGACCCAGGATCGATCCCATGCCTAAGAACGCCCTCACCCAGCTCGACGACGAGACGCTCTACCAGACGCTCTACGAGGCCTGCCTCGCCGCCGCGCAGCAGATGGGCCCGGAGAAGATCAAGCAGATGTCCTGGTTCGTCTCGAACTGGGGTCAGCAGGCGCCCGCCGGTGTTGTCCAAGGCACGACCCGCGCCTGAACTGATGCACGACCGCCCCTTCCTGACCGGCCTGATCTCCTGCCTGTGCGTCGACTTCACCGCGCGCGGTCCGGGGCTGGCCTTACTGACCCGCACCAGCCCGACCGTCATGGTCGGGTTCGGTCAGGCCGCCGGGGCGCTCTACCTGCTCTCGATGATCGCGATCACCGTCGCGCTCTCGGCGAGCGACCATCCGTATGCGTTGATCCCGGCCCTCCTGGTCACCGGCCCCGTAATCGCGGCCAACGTGATCGCCTCCCGGATCTGCCGGCGCCAGCCGCCCTGCCTGCCAGGCCGCGGCTAACGCCGCGCCACACCGCCTTCCGCACCAACCGTCATTCACCCGCGCCGCATGCCGGCCCGGCCTGCCGGAGCGATTCCGCCATGGACATCACCAGTCTGTTCGATCTCTCAACGCTCAGCGCAGCCGACGCCGGCGGCCTGATGGCCGCGGCCGGCGTGGTGCTGATGGTGATCAAACGGCTGATCGTCGGCCTGCTGGTCAAGGTGGCCGGCTTGATGCTGTTCTTGAGCCCCGTGCTCGCCAGCCTTTCCTGATCAATGCCCGCTACCGAGGCGTCCCGATGACCGCCAACGTCCGCTACGACAAGGCGCTTGCGCTCGATCTCGAGATGACCTGCTGGCACGACGATTGCCCACCGCCAGGCCAGGCCGCGGAGATCATCGAAATCGGCCTCGCCGAGGCGGACCTCCGCGCCCTGCGCGTCACCCGCCGGGAGAGCTTCCTGTGCCAGCCCGCCCAGTCGGAGGTGACAGCCTACTGCACCCAGCTGACCGGCCTGACGCGCGAGCGCTTGATGCGAGAAGGCCGCCCCCTGGCGGAAACCCTCAACCGGATCGCCAAGACCTGGGGCGGGCGTTCCCGGCCGGTCTTCGTCTGGGGCGACGACCTGGCCGAGCTCACCCGCCAGGCGCGGGAGCAGCACGCGCGCACCGACCTGTTTCCCGTCGGACATGACCTCTCCGGTATGGTCCGCGCCATCTCCCAGGCCCAGCCAGGCGGCCCGCTTGGTTCGGGCTCAGGCATCAGCGTCGAGGACGCCCTCGCGATGCTCGGCCTGGCCTTCGAGGGGCGGCCGCACTCGGGCGTCGACGACGCGGCCAACACCGCGCGGATCCTGATCGAACTCACCCGCCGCGTCTGGACCTGATCCGGGCTCCCGCCCAGCCCAAGCGACCCGTTCCCAATTTCCCGACAGCAAACCGCGCGCCCGACATCCCGGGCCCGCAGGAGGAGTCCGCCATGTCCCGCCCAACCGCCCCGCTCGAAGTCGCCGGCCAGCCCCTCTACAAGGTTCTCACGCACACCCAGAAGGACGGCGAGACCCTCGGGGTCCCCGTGGTCGTCCGCGATCCCTCTCGCGACAGCAAGGACGGCCCCTATGTCCGTGTCCTCGACAAGCACAACGGACCCAAGCCGGTCGTCAGCTTCGCGACCTCCGGGAATCTCAACCTTGACCAATACCGGCTGGTCCCGCTGACCGGACGCAACAAGGGCGAGCGCGAGCTCCATGGGTTGTTCGAGCAACTCCACCAGGAGCGCAAGGACGCGCGCAAGGCGCGCCTGGACGCGTTCGAGGAGCGCCGAGCCGAGATCGCCAAGACCGGCCCCCGGATCCGCAACCATCCCGGCACGCCGATTCCGGGCACGCCTTACACCGCCGGCGGCGGTCAGATAAGGGCGAAGGACGAGCTCCGCCAGACGGTCGGCCAGGCCGCCGAGTTGCTGACCGAGGCTTTCGGTGCCGACGTCGAAGTGCGCTTCAACTCCAACGGCCAGTCCGGCGGCGCCTACGTGATCACCGATGCCGCGGACGGGCTCGGGGCCAACGCCGAAATCGGTCTGGGCGCCCTCCTGGTCGACGTCGAGGCGCGGCGCCGCGACCACGAGCGACGGCACAAGAAGTACGGCCCGCTGCCCGGCGGCGCCCGCTCGCCCGACGCCGAGATCCGCGAGATGCTGATCGACCACGGTCAGGACCCGGACAATCCGCCGGCGAGCTACCTGGTGATCAAGCTCCAGATCGGTGGCCGCGCGCTCCTGCATCCCGAGGTAGCGACCCACGAACACCACCAGACAGGCCAGCCAGAGGTCTCCAAGAAGATGGCTTCGCTCGAGGAGGGAATAGCCTTCCTCAAGGCGCACGCCCGCGACCCCCGCGAGATCACGCCGATCGCCTGATCCATGTCCGCCCACGCACATTGGAGCTTCTGATGACCGACCCCATGCCCAAGGATGGCAACACCGGCACATCCCCGCGCATCCGGGCGACCGCCCAGGTCGTGGTCGCGCCCCCGTCGCCGGGCCACGCGGCGGCTCTCGGCACGATCGCTGTGTTCGACGCCGTCCGCAGCTTCGAGCCGCTGTCCGACGGCGCGCTCGGCTCGCTGTTTGCGACCTACCTCGAGACCGGGTTCAGCAACGCCGGGGGTATCGACGACGCCTACGGCGAGTTGCTGCAGGACGCGGAATGGCACGACGACCAGGACGACGCCCGCATCGTGATTAACGAGCAGGTGGAACTGGGCGCACCCGCGACGGTCGAGATCGACCGCGAAGCCGCGCTCCACTGGCTGCTGCATGAACGCCCAGAGGCGATTCCAGCCGTGCGGGCGGCGAGCGATGATGCACAGGCGATCGCCGATCTCGACGCCTTCATCTCCAGCGCCAGCTGAGGCTCACTCAACAACGCGCAAGTCGGGCCGCCCGGTTCGCTTCAATCGCGCGATCAACTGCTGCGGTGTGCCGCGGGCAATCTCGCCGCCCTGCGCACGGATGCCCACATCCAGGGTCCGGTTCGCCCCGCCGGTGACGTCGAGCCGGACGGCATCTGTCATGATCGCGTGGTTCTCGATCGTCCCCGCCATCACCACGCGCTGATTCCGCGTCCAGGCGATGCCGACGGTGGAAGTGACGAGCTCGCCCAGCATCAGCATGTCCGTGGGTGGCTGGTTCATGTCGATGCTTCCCGGCTCGCTCCCCGGCGTACCGTAGAGCGGCATCCAAAGCTGGGCCGTCTTGGCCTCCGCCTCCGCGATCAGCTGCACCAGCTGCAGCTGATCCATCCCTTTCGCGCCGAGCAGGTATCCCTGCCCCTCTTCGTGAACCTCGATCGCGGCGTCGAACATCCCGTCTCCCGCTCGCCCGGCGGTGGCACCTCGGGTGTCAGATCCCCTGCGCCGCCGCCTTCGGTGCGGCGCCGCTGGGCAGATGCGCGGCCCAGCCGGGTCTATCGCGGTGCGCCACCCACGTCCACATCGGCCACGCCGAGGGCGCGGCCGTGAGGTCGCTTTCGCGCCCGTAGATCACCTCGCCGGACGCGATCAGGGCTACCTGCGCGGATTGCGGGTTGATGACCAGGCCGTCGATGTCGCCGTTGTAGCGGTCCTGAACCACGACGCAGCCCTGCGCGCGCCCCTGCGACGGCCCGATTCGCGCCAGGCTCTCGGAGATCAACTCCTCGCACAGCCGCGCATTCTCACTGGCGTCCTGCCGGGCGCGCTGCCAAACCCGATAGGCCGAAATGCACAGGCCCGCCGATCCACCGATCGCACTCCCAAGCAGCAGGTCCGCACCCCAGGCCGGCAAGGGTCCTCCGGCCTGACGCCAGATGATGTCAGCGGCGACGCAGCCCATCAGGACAAGCCAGACGTTGTTGACCTCCAGCAAAGCCCGGTGGCGGCCGCTGTTCATCCAGGCACGCTGGATGCCATCCCTGCCCAGCTGTCGGCTGTATTCGCGCGTTACCTGCATGCCGGCAGTGTGTGTGAGCCGAGCCCAATCGTCCACCTCATGGCCGTAAAAGCGCGCTCGCCCGCCCTCCCTTTGAGGGGGCGGCCAGAGCGCGCCTTTCGCACCCACGTTCTTTCCAGAGACTGCAGATTGACCCTGCCCCTGAGCCGCGCCCGGCGCGGCTGAGGCGCATGGTCAGCCCATGCAACCAAGGCCCGCGGATGCCTGGCCGGCGCTACCCGCCCACGAACGGGCGGGCGAGCTGAAATCCGCACGGAGTGCCTGCCCCACGAGACCGACATCCGTACATCCGCGGACCGAGCGTCTCGGGCAACAGCGCCGCCCCCGAGCTTTCCGAGATCGGACTCGTCCGCATGATGACGGAGTCTTCACCGATGCAAGTCGACATCGATACCCAGCGTGCCAAGGGAATCGCGCGCGCGATCCAGAAGCGCTGCAAGACCGCCGGCGCCACCATCGCCTACGGGCAGGCCCTCGACGGGCTGGCCGAGGGCCTGGGCTACCGGAACTGGTCGACCCTGTCCGCCACGCTCGCCAAGCAGCCCCCGGCTCCAGCCGCGGCGCCGGAGACGCCGGCCACGCAGCTGCCGATGATCCTGCGCTTCTGGGTCGAGGCCGCCCTGAAACAGGCCCGGCCGAGCGAGATCCGCGTCCAGATGACGGGCGGGGTCTCCGCCGACTGGAACCCGCGTCCCACCACGGACAGCCGGTTCGAGATCACCGGCGTCGAGCGGACCATGGCGACCCGCGTGCTCGAACAGCTTCCAGGCACCACGCTGCCGGCGGGCGAACTGGCGAACAGCGCCGAGATCAGCCGCCCCTGGCCCGATCTGCCGATCGCCCGGATTCACGCCGAGTTGACTCAGAGCTTCCCCCACCCGGAGCTCAAGATCGAAATCAACTACGACACCTCGCCGTCCGCCGTCCCGGCCGAAGCGCGTATCGTGCCCGGCGACGTGCATAGCTGTGACTGGGACCGGGAGGCCTTCTTCGATGCGGCTCCCTATTTCCGCCAGCTGGACGACCAGCAGCTGCGCGACGTCTTCGAGCGCCTCGAGCGCTGCGAGTACAGCGACGACCTGACGGTCGACCGTCTGATCGACTGGATCTCGGATCAGCCCGGACAGGAAGACGTGCTGGCCGCCCTTCACCGCGGTGGCGACCGGGATCGCTACACTGGCGATCATATCGGCTACACCGCGACAGTCGACGCCCGCGCCGCGCGCGCCTGGCTGCAGGCGAACAAGCCGGCGATCTTCGCAGACCTGCTGGGGGATGACACCATCGATCCCGACGATGCCGCGGAGGCCGCGAAGCCGCTGGGCGCACCCGTCGATGCTTCGGACCGGAACACCGCGATCACCTACGAGTACCGGGACGGAGCGAACTATCACACGCAGCGGACCTACATCGTCGCCGGCGGCCTCAGCGCGGCGGAGATCGACGAGATCTCGCTGCGGCTCGACGAGGGCGAGTACTTCATCCCCGGCCAGGTTGGTCTCCCGGACCTGCAGGACAGCTTCGTGGGCTGCGCCAGCCACTGGGATCCGCAGCTCGATCACCCCTGGCACCTCCTGGGCGAGATCGAGTCCACCCCGAAGCCGGCCACCGTCGCTCTGGAGGCCCGCGAGCTGCTTCGCCGGTTCCGCGAGGTGCAGTGGGACGATAGCTACAAGCCGCCGTTCTACGACGAAATGCGCCAACGCTACGAGAGCCGCGAGGCGGCGCCGGAGGATCAGAGCGACACCACCAGCATCGTCGCCCCGTCGCGCAAGGACGCCCTCTTCGAAGCGTTCGGCCACGAGTTGACCGGGTTCGGGCCGCATGCCTTCACGGCCTTCATCCAGCGACCTGGCGACACCCTGCAGGAGGTGCTCGACATGAGGGGTTACGTTTTCCGGGGGCCGGCAGCGTCGGACACGATCATCGGCCTCAAGGTGGACGGCTGGATCTACTTCTACACCCGACAGGGTGGCCTCTCTGTCTTCTACCTGTTCGACGGCACCGACTGGTCGCAGGCCGAGGAAAAGCTCGTGGTCGCCGCCCGACAGGAAGGCATCGCGGGCGCCTGATCGCAAGATCGACCCGCCTCCGGCCGTGGCCCAAGCCGTTTGCCGTAAGTGTGGAATCAGGGTAGCGCAGAACGCGTAAGTCCACGGAAACTGCGCGTTCTGGCGGCCAACTCGCGCCGAGAAAATCTTCGGGAGCCCAGAACCAATCAGAATGCCCCTAGCGTTTGCTCAACTACCAACCTTCGGTAGAAGACGCATGGGGCTGGCCGAAATAGCTACCACCCCCGGCCCTGGGCATCGGCGTATGATCCGGGCTTAAATCCCGGTTAATTCCGAAATCGTCCTCTTATGCCCCAAACGTTCCACAAGCGTCGGAGCGGAGCGACGGAATGCCATCAAATACCCGCGGCTACCGGGTCGTCGTAAATCGCATCCAGACCGCGCAGAACCGGGTCATCCGTTAACGGCTCCGCGGGCATACGGCAAGCCGAAGCTATAAGAAAACGGCTCATCCCGTTGGGTCAGGTAGGCCCACATCTTGGGTCCGGGAATGTGGTCCCGCTCCTTTGCCCGGGCCGTTTTCACCACAGCACATGTGTGTCAGAGGTCTTAACGCAATCAGCGACACTTTGTCGATTGAACGACGGCGGCACCGGACGGATCGATCCGGAGTGCCGCTCGTTCCACTAGGTGACGCTCGTCACGAAAGCACACTCTCACGGGCGGCCGGAAGCTCCAGCATTTGCTGATCCTTTAACCCTAGAAAACACAGGATATATAGGATCGTATAGTGGGAAGTGCAATAAAATTGCCGATATACGCTGCCGATCTCGTCGGCAGGGATGAAGGGGCGTTTGGCGTTGCCCTATCGGTCAAGCTGCCGAGCCGCAACATGTGGTGTCACCTGACTTAACGGGATGAGCCTTATAAGAAAAATGCGAGATTCATATAACCACGCTGGTGGTCCGGGGTTGGGCGCGAGGCCGTAGCCCCTGAGGGCCTGGGACTTATTGCGCTGCGCTTTCAGCCACGAGATCTTGTGGCAGCGCGCTCGACAAGGTCATAGTGTGGTTATGGTCTTTTGTGCGCTAGATTCCACACTTATGGCAAACGGCTTGGGCCACGGCCGGAGGCGGGTTTCGCCTGGCCGACACCGCTCAGCCGTGCGCGTCCAGCCGTTTGGTCAGTTGCTCGAGCAGACGATCAAGCTCACCCGCCTCCTGGATCGGTCAACTCCGCCAGACCTTGCTCAAGATCCGACCGCGGATCGTGGCGCAGCACGTCCCATCCAGCGTGCGTCAGCTGCAACGACACGTTGCGGCCACCCGTGCGCGCCACGAGACCGCGCTCAACCAGCCGCTTAACGAGCACCGACGCCGACCCGGTACTTGAACGCCTGGCTCTTGCGAATTCGGTGATGGTGCTTCCCGGATGCCCGGCGAAGAACCGCAGCGCCTGCCACTGCGTTGGCCTCAGGTCGTGGCGATACTGCCGCGCGGCATGCGCGTTCATCAAAGCTTCCAGGCGATCGGCGAGACGGGAGGCTCGGTTCGTGCTCATGACCCCTTTGGCTCTACATCTTGCCCATTCGGTCTGGTAGGCCGGACATATCATCGCTTCAAGTCCGAGTCCCGGGTGCCACTCAGGCGCGCCTGCCTCCCATGACAATGTTGCTTTTGGAGTGAACAGATGCCATCTTCGAAAGGGCCGGACGATGCGCGTCTGAGCGTCGACTACCGCCATGACGAGCCTCGGCGCGCCCGGCTGGTCGAGCGGCTCCGCAGGCTGCCGATCAATGAGCGGATCGAGCTCTTTCGCTTCCTGGAGGAGATGGCCGAACATGGGCTCGACGATCCCGCGGACCGTGTCACCCTGGACAGCCGGTACGAGGCGAGCTCGATGCAAGTCGGGACGCGGCGTCTTTGGATCGGCGTCGCGATCGACCAGCACGCCAGGCCGCCCAAGCCGACGTGGCTCTTGATCGTGCAGCGCAAGGCGCCTGGACGCGACGCGCTGTTCCGGGAGGCGACCCATGCCCTGGACCCGATCAACCCGCATCGCCAGGATCACTGACCGAGACCCAGGAGGCTCGCGCCATGACCAAGAGCAGCAGTGTCCGCGCCGCTGGCACCACCACCACCGCTCCCGCCGGCAAGACCCGCACACCGGCCGGCCAGGGCGTAAAGCCTGTAAAGCAGACCAAGGCGAAAAAGCCCACGAAGCGTGATGGGCAGGCCTCACCCGGGCTAGAGGGGCTGCGCCAGGAAGTCTTCGAGGGTCAGCCAGAGGCTGAGCGCGCCTACCGGGACAGCCGCCAGCGCGCGCAGCTCGGCGCCGGCCTGAAGCTGCAGCGCCGGCGTGCGGGACTCACCCTGCGCCAGCTCGCCGAGAAGGCCGGCTGGTCACCAAGCCACGTCTCGCGCCTTGAAAGCGCGACCGGTCCCTGGCCCAAGGTCGACAGCATCCTGCGCTACCTGGCGGCTTGCGGAACGGACGCGCGCTGCGGTCTCGTGATCGGCCAGCCAACCGCCAACGGCTTCCAGATCGACAGCGCGACCACGATCAGCGATGGCCGCGAGGCGCTTTTCGAGCACCTCGCCGGCCGGACCGTGGCACCCGGCAAAGCCTAGAGTCCCATGGACGCGCTGCTCGCCGGGATGGCGACCGTCGGCACGCTGCTGCTCGCCGTGCCGGCGCTGCACTACGACTCCTATACCCGCAAGATGACCGACCTGCGCCGGATGCGCCACGCCCGCCTGACCGGGCAGCTGCGCGCCGACCGCGACGCGCTCGTTCAGGAGCTGGAGCGCCTGCGCGACGACTGGCGGGCCTGGAAGCGCTGGATCATGTACGCCGCCTTCGCCCTGCTGATTTCCGCCAACGCGATCCGCTTCCTCGCCGCACTCTAGACAAAGCGCGATGAACCCCGCGCTATGCACCCACCTTCTCTACGTGTTGATCCCTGCCGCAAGGGCCCGTCATGTCCGCCGCACAAGCCGAACTATCTCCTCTTTCCGCCACGCAGTCAGACCTGCTCCAGACGCTTCGTCAGACCCGCCGCCGGTTGCGCGCGCTATCAGCCGATGAGCGGTCGGCGGCCGAGGAGATGCTCCAGCGTGGATTCGCCCACCGCTTTTTCGATGTTCCCATGACCTTGAGCCCGCGGCGCGTCGCCCTGACACGGTCCGGCTGGTCGCTGATCGCCAGTCTGCATCCGGACAGGCCCGCGCCGTGGGAGGTCGCCATGTCCGTCGCGCGCGACGTCATGGGCTGGGCCATAGACACCAGCGACGGGCGCGAGGGCCTGGAGGTGCGCGCCCGGATGCCCGGCACGCAGATCGTGCGCGGCCTCCGGCTTCCGTTCTGGAAACAAGATCCGGCGATCTTCAATCCGCTCATGCAGATCGACGACGCCTACCTCGCCTTCAGCCAGGCCGCGCAACGCTTCCCCATCCGCGGCATCCAACAGCGCCAGCAGCCGGGCACGGATTTCTGGACGATCAGCATCGAGATGGAGGCCGGCCGCCAGATCAGCGTCGAGGCACACGATGCCGGCCCCGAGGGCGTGATCCGCGCCCTGCTGGAGGTCGCCCGCGTTGAGCGCCAGGCATGACCCGGGAGATCCACCTGCCCGGCCTTCCCGCGGTCCCGCTCCGGCGCCACGCACGCGCCAAGCGGGTCTCCCTGCGCTACTGTCGCGAGACCGGGAAGGTCTGGCTGGTGGCGCCGACCACCGCCTCGCAGCCCCTGCTCCGCCAGGTGGTCGAGGAAGAGCGCCAGTGGATCCTGGATCGCACCAGCCGGCCAGTCGACCGCGTCCCCTTCGATCTGGGCGCCGAGATCCCGATCGAAGGCACATTCCGGCGCATCGCCCGGGGCGATGTCGCATCCCCGGACCTCCGGGCGTCAGAACTGCTGCTGCCGGCCAATGCCGATCCCGCCGCGCGCACCGCCAGCTTCCTGAAAGCGCTGTGCCGGGAGCGGATCGAGGCCGTCCTGCCGACCTACCTGGAACGCCTGAAGCCGCACCTGCAACCCAGCCACGTCCGGATCAAGGATTTGCGTACACGCTGGGGCAGTTGCTCTAGCAAGGGCGGGCTGAATTTCAACTGGCGCCTGATCCTGGCGCCGGCCTACGTGCTCGAGTACGTCGTGGCCCACGAGGTCACGCACCTCGTGCACATGAACCACAGCGCCAGGTTCTGGACGGCTCTGCGCGAGATCGAGCCCCGCACCCGTTCCGCCGAGTCCTGGCTGAACAGCCAGGGGCGACGGCTCGGGCGCTACGGCCCGCCATCAGCCTGACGGGGCATCGACCCATCCAGACGCCGCCGGCGCAGCGCCCCCTGCCTAGCGCGCCAATCACGGCGTACAGTCTCTGCCGCCGTCACCGGTTTACGCGCCGACAAGGCACCAAAAACGGGAGCGGGACGACCTTAACTGAGCCCCGGCCCGCACGGCGACCGCGCCTCGCCCGCGCCTGTTCAATATCCCGGCACGCCTGCTTATAGGACCGCAGAGGACGCGTCAGGTACGGGCTGACGCTGGGGAAATCAGGGCTATCTACGGGCCGAGACCCGCCGGACTCGGTGAATAGCTTGCGTTCGCACATCTCCCCATCCCTCCCGTCCGGCGAGAGCCTTTTAACGACGTTAACAAAAATATATCAGAGAAGCATTTTCGCGCCTATCGCACAAACGGGGTAGAACGCCGCGGCACAGCCTTGTCATTCTCACCCTAAATAGATCAGCCATTTAGCGGCTTGGCGCGACAAGGACACGATCCCTGTGACGCAAAAAAAGTCCGCATTACAGTATTTTCTATCCCAAATATCATGTGCCAGACCCATCTGGTGGTGGGGACACCCGCCCGCTCCCCCGAGCGGCTTGCTCCTCAGCGCGCAAGCCGTTCCGGCGAGCGGTTCGCCGATCGAAAAAGGCTTTCGGAAGCCTGCCGGCCCCAGCCGCCCACTCCAGGGCGGTCACGGCGAAGATCCGACAATGACCAACCGCGTCGTCATCCTGATGTCCGTCGACCGACCGGCACCGCAGGAAGCGCGGGCGAAGGGGCCAGCTCAGTCCACAGGACACGCTTCACTGCGCCGCCGGCATCCGGTTGAAGGACCGAACAGATGACCACGACCATCGTACAGAAGCGCGCCAAGGCGATGGCGCGCACACTCCAGGACCGCCTGAAGACAATCGGGGGGCACCCCGGCTACAGCTGGTGCCTGGACACGGTCGCAGCCCTCCACGGCTACGCCAGCTACACCGACCTGGAACGCCAGGTCCCCGCCCGGGAAAGCGACCGCGCCGCGGCCGCCACACCGACCCCACTGCACCAGCAGCCCAAGCAGGCGCTGCTCGACGAGCTCTACCACCGCGGCGAGGTCGTCCAGCTGACCCGCTCGGTCGACTGGTACCTGCAGACCTACCCGCAGCTCACGGCGACGCAGGTCTTCGCGCGCGCGGAACGCCTGAACAAAGCGCTGGAGCACTCGAGCATCCCCGAGGCTTTCGCGGTGATCGAGGACTCGGTCTTCGCGGACCTCTTCGAGGCGGCCGAGGAGATCGCGGCGGAACCGGACGCCCGGCGCGAGGCGGTGCCCGCACTCGTGTCGACCGAGACCAGCTACTTCCGCACGGCCAGTCACGAAGTCTTCGGCCTCGACAGCCGGATCGCCGAGATCCGCTATCACCGCGAAGATGATGGGACGCTGCCGACGCTCACGGCGTACGACGCGCAAGGCGGCGCCGTGCTCAGTCCCGGCGATCTCGACCGGCTCGAGGGCTGGACGCGGGCGATCATCACCGCAGAGCTGGAAAAGACCCGTATGTGGTTCGATCTCGCCCCGACCCGCTTCGGACCCGCAGGCCCCAGCGACAGCGGCGGCACGACCGTCCTGCAGATCCGCCATGCCCCGTGCCTGTTCGTGACCCGCACGCGGCTGCCGGAACCCAAGCGCACGCCGGAGGATACGCCGGACCTGATGGTGATGGCGAGCTTCCATCCAACGCCGGACGCCCACAGTGCCTGCATCCAGGGACTGGCGGACGCCCGACCCGAGCTGGTCGCGCACCTGCCCCAGCGCGACGCCTGATCCAGCTTCCACACCCGGCCGGCCATCGCCGGCCGGGTGTACCCAGATTCCCAGCATGAGGTGGACCCCTCCCCCGAGCGGCTTCCCGGTGATCGCGGAAGCCGCTCGGGCGAGCGGTCGATTCCGTTCGAGACGAAGGGCCCGTCGGTGCCCGCAGGCTGCACCGCCCGATCGGGCGGCATGGCGAAACCGGCAGATCCCTACCGCCTTCCCGATCGCGATCCGGACAGTTCATCCGGCGGGGAGACGGCGAACGCAGCCACGCCAGCCCGCTGGGCCCGCTCCACCGCCGGTCATGATCTGGAAGGATCCTGCCTCATGCGTATCGACATGACCGAACGCCGCGCCAAAGACGCGGCGAAGGCGCTCAAGAAGTCCCAGGCCCTCGCACCCGCGCAGCTGAGCTACCAGCAGTGCCTCGAGGTCGTGGCCGGCGCGCTCGGCGCGGCCAGCTGGAACACCCTGCAGTCTCAGCTCTCCCGCGATCCGGACGACAGCACCCCGAAGCTCACCGACACCCCGGCCAACGCCCTTCTGGCCGAACTCGACCGCCGCGGCGAGCACCTCGTCCTGCCGCTGCCCGCGATGCAGGAAACCGCGCCGGAGGCGGCCGGCACCCTGGCGGCCCGCCTGCGCGCGCTCCTCACCAAACCCGACGAGGCGCCGGACGACATCATCATGGACCTGGCCCACGGCGCGCTCGACAACATCGACGAACTGGTCGCCCGGCTGGCCGACGACCTCGACGAGCTGCCGGCCGGGAACGCCGGGAGCCTGCCCGACCCCGCGCGGATCGCCGAGACCGACCGCCTTCTGGCCTGCGTCGATTGCCAGGTGGTCGAGGAGCCCTCGACCTACCTGAAGGCGATCTCCGCCGCCGCGTTCGAGGCCGACGACCGCCTGACCGAGATCAGGTTCGCCTGGCGTCCAGGCGGGAGCGAGTACGGCAAGGTCGGGGTCGAGGTTCAGGACCGGGACGGCCCGGTCAAGCTGACCCACGTCCACCCGCTGACCGCCCGCGCCCTGTTCGACGCCAGCAACGGCGACAGCGCGATGGAGGAGATGTCGATCCTGCACCGCAATCACGCCTTCGGCGACGATCGTGCGGTCCTGGTCATGATGCGTTCGGGCTACGGCTTCCTGTTCGTCAACGACGCGCCCGAGGCGGGCTACCTTGGCGATGGCGACCGGATCGGGCTGCTTTTCGACAACAGCCGTATTCCAGGTGCCGGAACCCGTCCACGCCACGTCCACCTGCTGACCGCGCGGCAGCTGCTCGCCGACCGCTGGGCGGACCTGATGCCGACCGAGCAGCCCGCGCGGCCGGACTACACCGCCCGGATCCTCGCGCATTTCGGCGAAGGTCCGGCGCCGCGCCTGTTCGGCTTCACGCTCGACGTCACGGATCAGGTGCTCGACCCCCGCACCCCGCTGCAGGCGGTGCGGAAAAGCCTGCAGGACGGGGTCGGCCACTGGCGGCTCGACGGCGCGCCGACGCCGACCGGACCGCGGCCGTTCAACGTCCAGGTCAGGTCCGGCGCCGAGGCCTTTTTCGGTAAGCCAGTCAACGAGATCACCGATAGCGACCGGGCAGCTGCACGCCGGGCGCTTGGCTGGTCCTGATCTAACAGCTACCCGCTCGCCCCGGAGCCGGATCATCCCGGCCCCGGGGCGCTGCGCCTGGCCGCGCGCCCTCCCGCAAGGGAGACCGGCACGCGCGGACGCTCACCCCAGCGGCGCGAAATACGCCGTTGCGGCGAGCGGCCGATTCCGGCCAAACTCGAGACCGGGCCTCCGGCGCCCGTCGGTCCCAGCTGCGCCCCGCGCGCGGCCACGGCGAAGACCGGAACACGACGTCGCGTCGCTGACACCGCCCTTTGCGTTTTCATCCAGGGTCGGTCGGACACGCGCTTACGGGACCGCCAGCCCCGCGAGGGCCTTGCCGATCGATCCGATGCGAGACGCGGAGGAGTCTCGACATGTACGTCGAGCTGACCGAGCGCCGTCTCAAAGAGATGGCGAAGCGGCTGCGCGCCGACCTGGGCGACGCCGCCCCGAGCTACCAGCACACCCTCGATCTTCTCGCCAAGATGCTGTGCTATCGCAGCTACGAGGCCATGCAGCCCAGCCTCGCCAAGCCGACCAAGACCGATCCGCCCGGGATCGCGCCGCGCGATACCCTGGCGGTGCTTCATATCGAGCCGGAGGAGCGCCCTGACTGGGGCACGAGCGAGCCGCTGATCCTGATCGCCCGCACCCGCACGGCCGCCGAGGCCGCGCTCCACGCCTGGCTCGACTCGACCACCGAGAACCGCAACGTGGAGGACCAGCCGCACCGGATCGAGATCCGTCCGGTGCACGACATCACCAACGGCGAGACGCAGCTCACTGCACCCGTCCACGATGTCATCGCCGTGATCGTCGAAGAGGCCGACCGGCCCGACGGCGAACGCGGCCGTCTGGTCACCCTCGGCGCCACCCGTCGGGCGGCCGAAGCGGCGCTTCAGCGGTAGTTCGGCGACCCCCTACCGCCGCGGCGCACCCTCTCCCTCAACGTGCACGAGGATCCCCGCGCGGGCACCGTCGGCCGGCACGGTGAGGTTTTGCCCGCCACAGCCACCGGCCAGCCGGAAAACCCGTTCTACAGGAACATGGACCCGGTGATGGACGGGACGACCATCTACGACCGGCCGACCTACTACGAATGCGGGATCTGCGAGGCCTTTCACCCGGCCGACTGGAACGGCGACTGCCGCGACGACAACAACCGCTTCTGGCCCGACCAGCTGGACGCCCGGCACGGCGCACACGGCTGGGAAGAGATCGACATGCCCGGCACCGAGGACGCCGCGCAGGCGGTGGAACTCACCCACCCCCGCCGCGGCACGGCGATCCGCATGGGCGTCTGCCGCCTCCCTGAGGAAGGAATGACCCGTGCAGCGGCCCGTCACCTCGACGCTGATGGAGAGGCGTTCGCCTTCCAGTACACTTACACCCCGATCCCGGCGGACCCGGAAGAGGAGCCGCGCTGGTCCGTAGATCGATTGGATGAACGCGGTATAGACGGTCCAATGGCAGGTGAGGGCAACAACGGTCTTCATCCCGAGGAGGCCGCACTCAGCCCAGACGAACGCAACAGTCTCGTTTGGCTCCACGAGGCGCTGACGCAGGTCCTGGAGCTCGGCCCGGACACCTCGATCTCGGTCCTTATCGATCGCCTTCGCACCTTCGCGTTTCCGACAGCTGGTACCATCGACGGTTACATCGAGCATGCCGACCCGATCCTGGTGGCAGCCCTCTACGAGGAACGGGACGAGCAGGCGCGCGCCATCCAGGAGGGCCCGCGGGAGCTGATCGACCTGATCCAGGACCTCGCGGAGATTTCATAACCGCGATCCCGTGCGCCCGGCGTGGGCCCGCCGTTTGACCGTTCGATGCGGGCCTCGCTTGGCAGCCAGGCCTGAACGCTGCCGCGCCCTTAGCTTGCCGGCGGCGATCCAGGCACGCGCCCGCGTTTCCCGCGCGTAAACGCGACCCTGATCCGCCCGCCCCGGCCGCCCGCCGGGGCGGGCGTTCTTGTGTCTCCGGAGGCAGCTCCGCGGCGGCGCTGCCTTCGCCGGCGTGTCTGCTGCCACGAACACACCGGCGAACACATCTCCACCCAGGTACCGCGAGCAGGAGACGGTTATGACCGTAATCGAGAAGCTGAGCTTCCCGGAGATGGCGCACATCGACGATATCCAGCCCGCTTTGTTCGGTGCCGAGGACGTCGAAGCGGCTTTCCGCGTCAATCATCGCGAGGGCTATCTTTCGGTCGACTACAACATCATGCTGCCCGGCATCTGGGGCTGTATGGTGCGCGACACCGATCCCGAGCAGGTGCGTCTGAACCTGCTGCGCCGGGAGCTGCGCGGTCTCAAGTTCTGCGCCGACAGCGGCGACCTGATTGCCCGGCCGTTCCAGAAGTTCTTCAACCTGATGGAGCGCCCGGAGACGCTGCCGGAGGCGCTCGATTTCTCGAAGCCGCACGCGGTCCTGCTGAAGCTGGACGGCTCGATGGTGCACCCGGCCAACGTCCGCGGCGAACTCGTGATGATGACCCGCAAGGGTCACGTCAACGCGGCCGACGCCCAGGCGTTCGCCTTCAGCCACCCGACGATCCCCTACGCGCGCTTCTGCCGGACCATGCTCGCCTCGGGCTGGACGCCCGTCTTCGAGTGGTGCACCCGCAAGACCCCGATCGTGATCGACTACCCGGTCGACCAGCTGATCCTGACGGCGGTGCGTGAGAACCGCACGGGCCAGTACCTGACCTACCCCGAGATGGAGCGGCTGGGCCACGACTGGGACATCCCGGTGGTGCCGCTGTTCGCGAGCGACATCGGCTGCATCCACAGCTTCATCGAACGCACCCGGCACATGACCGGGATCGAGGGGGCTGTGATCCGTTTCGACGACGGCACCTCGCTCAAGCTGAAGACCGACGACTACCGGGCGCGTCACGGCCTGGTGGAGGACTTCGGCCGCGAGGATCGGGTGATCGAGACGATCCTCGCCGGCACCGCCGACGACATGCTCGCCACCCTGACGCCGCCGGAACAGGCCGCCCTGCGCGAGCAGACCCAAGCGGTCTTCTCCGGCCTGCAGGCGCGGGCGGACGCGATCGCCTGGGTGATCGAACGTGGCCGCGAGCTCTACGGCGACGACCGCAAACAAATGGCCGGGCACATCGCCCGCGCCTACGCCGGCGCGTCGAAGGAGCTCAAGTCGGCGGCGATGAACACGATGTCCAACAGCGACATTGTCGCAAACCTCAAGCGGGTCCTGATCGAGCCGCAGAACGGCCGACTCAAGGACGTGGAGCGCGCCAAGCACCTGCTGCAGATCGACGACTGGTCGGACGTTCGCAACCGCCACCTCGTCGCCTCCAGCTCCGGCATCCGGAAGGAAATCTAGCCGGCAATGCCCCGCCGCGCGCGACACGCCCTCACCGCAGGCCTGGCGGTGCTCTGCGGCCTGACGGTCCTGAGCACCGCCGGGCCGCGCGCTTGGCCATGGGAGCTGGTCACGCACTTCCAGCCCCAGACGGCGGCGCTGTCCCTCGCCCTCGCGGCCGCGGCACTGCTCGCCCGCCTGCCGGTTCATGGCCTTCTGGCGGGTCTGATCGCGATCAGCCCGCTGGCCACGATCACGGCCCCGTCCGAGATCCCGGTCCGCCTCCTGCGGACAGCCGACGCCCGCGGTGCCGCCCCCTACTTGAGCGTGGTCACACACAACGTGCTGGCCAGCAACCCCGCGCGCGCCGCCGTGATCGCCTGGCTGCGCACCGTGCGCCCGGACATCGCCGTGATCCAGGAAAGCACCTCGGCGTGGCGGCACGCCTTCCTGCAGATCGCCGACATGCTGCCTTACCAGGCCCATGGCGTCAGCACCCACGTCGACGGCGGGATCACCGTCCTCAGTCGCCACAGACTGCTCGCCCAGGACCTGCTCTACCCAACCGGAGACCACCGCAAGCCGCTGCTGAGCGTCACCCTGGACGCGCCGCAGGGACCGGTGACGCTGGTTGCCGCGCACCCCTGGTCGCCGCGCAGCGCCGCCCGCCTCGATCTGCGCGACCGCTACCTAGAGGCGGCCGCCGCGCTCATCCGGAAACAGGCCACGCCAACGGTCCTGGCAGGCGACCTGAACGCGACCCCCTGGAGCCCGATCTTCGCCGACCTCGCCGGATCTGCCGCGCTGAGCCGAGCCGACAGATCGCCGGCCACCTTCCCGGCCTTCCTCGGCCCGTTCGGCATCCCGATCGACCACATCGCAGGCGCCAACGGCGCCGCCGTCACCCGGATCACGGCCGGGCCGGCCCTCGGCAGCGACCACCGGCCGCTGGTGGCCTCCGTCCAGCTGCCCTGAGCCCCGGCCGCAACGTCCAGACAGGAACCGCCCCAATGCCCGTCACGCTGCGCCTCTACACCGACGACACCGCCCGCCTGACCGACACCGACAGCTTCAACAGCCTCGCCAGCGCCGTCCGACACCTGTGCGCCACCCGCGCGCCCGCCGGCGCCATCGCCGAGCTGAGCCTAGGCGAAAGCCCGGATGACGGCGTTGTCCGGGCCCACCTCGACGGCCGGCGCGGCTGGCTTGCCGGCGGCCGGAGCCTGCGCGAGCACGCCTGGCGCCGCGACAACCCCGGCAAGGCGGCGCTCGACGACCTGATCCGGGAAATCGGCGAGACGGTCGGCTATACCGTGCGCCACCCGAGCGGCGGCCCGGTCCACGTCTATTTGCGCCACGACACCCTGTTTCACGTCGTGGGCAGACACATGCGGGAGGACACCGCCTGCCGGCGCGCGGTCGAGCAGGCGCGTGCGAGGATCCGCCAGCGGCGCGCCACCGCAGACGGCCCCCGCCTTTCCCTGATTTCCTGACAGACCAGCGACCGTAAAACGCACCCATATCCGGGTTGAGCGACCCTATTTTCAATCCCTTGATCAGGAAACCCGGATGCCAGCTCTGACCCGCCTCGCCCGCACCGCCGGCCTTGCCATGGTGCTCGTCGCCGCGCTGAGCCCGTCTGTCCACGCCCACGAGCTCGTGATCGGCCCCGGTGCCGAGGGCTTGGACACCGTGCGCATCGAATCCACCCACGTCTTTATCGCGCCCGAGTCCATGGAGGATCCGGGCGAAGTGGCCGCGACGATCGTCACCGCCGAGGGGGCGCGCGTGGACGTCCCGGTGGCCGCGGGTCCGGCCGAGCTCGGTCTGGTCGGCGACCTCACCGGTCTTCCGGCAGGAGACTGGATGCTCGCGCACCGGCTGCCGCAGGTCTGGTCCAAGACCCCGGCGGGCTGGGAGCGCGGCGATCGCAGCGACTGGCCGACCGCCACGCACATCGGCAAGTACGAGAAGTTCGCCAAAATGCCCCTGCACAGCGGCGTTGCCGGCATCACCCCGGTGGGCCAGGTTCTCGAGATCGTTCCGACCCGCAGCCTCGCCGACCTCTCCGCTGGCGCGCGCCTGCCGCTCCAGGTGCTCTACGCGGGCACGCCGATCGTCGCCGATGTCGCCGCGACCTACGTCGGGCACGACCGCGCCGGCAGCGAGTATCTTGTCTTCGCCCAGGACAACCTGCAGCCGGTCCACGACGCCGCCGACCAGCCAACCTTCGAGGTCGACCTCACCGTTGCCGGCATGTGGGTCGTGCGGGCGGAGCACGTGGTCGAGGGCGACGCGGGTGTCGATCGTCATGTGCTGCGCGCCATCATGACCTTCCCGGTGCCCGCGAAGTAGCGCGACTCCAGCCCCGTCCGATACCGCCCGACCTCGACACTTACGCCAAACGCCCCGCGCCTGAGAGTGCGGGGCCTCTTTTTTAGGTCTGCGGCCCAACGGTGGCTACATCTCTCCGCGTTCGCGCTTGGGCGCGGAGAGATGCGCCTGGCCCCCGTGGAACACCGTACTTAGTTAACGCTTTTCGGTTTTACTACCAGCCAGGGGCCAGATTCTGGCCCCATCTACCCTACAGAAACACCAAGATGGGGACCCGCCATGACGGATCTCGCCACCCTCCTGCAACAGCCCTACGCCGGCGAGGACGACCTCGACGACCTGCCGATCGAGGACATCAGCACCCTGGATCCCTGCGACCACGCCCTCGGCCTCGACGACGTCGAAGAGATCTCGGCCGAGAGGGCCTTCGAGGAGGTCGAGGACGAGCGTCAGAGCCTGCACGAGATGGGTTTCGGCGACGACATGATCGACGACATCCTGGCCGGCTACTAGGAGGCCACTCGACGATGTTCCGGCGTCAAGAGACCCCGAGCCGCGCCAGCACCGGCCAGACCCTCGATCATGTTACCCAGCAGGCCACAAGCGCGCGCATCTCCTGCCTGAAGCGCGAGATCGCCGAGTTCGATCGGCGCACCGTGGAGGCCAGGCGGACCGGTCCGCCGCTGATGGTGAGCGCGCTCGAAGGTCACGCCGCGCGCAAGCGCGAGGAGCTCAACGACCTGATTCAGTCCCTTCCCAGGAGTGTGCGATGCAAGATCGACTCCTAGACATCGAAGGTCGGCTGAAGACCGCGCTGCTCGAGACCCGCATGCCCTTCGGCTACGACCGGCAGGGCTCGCATCGAGAAGGCCGGTACGTCGCCTACCAGGTCGGCCTCGGCCAGAACGCCGGCCTCCTGGAGCAGCCCGAGCTTTCCGGACACCTCGCCGAGATGCTGGTCGAGCAGGTTCTGGCGAGCCTGTCGCCGGCGGATCTGGAGCACCTTCTCGCCCGCGCCGCCGGTAACGGCGGCCGGATCCACGCGGAGGCGGAGCGCGTCGCGCACCTCGGCGACGATCTGGCCGATGAATTCGAGCGCCCGGATGAGCCGCCGATCTGCTGGCCGACCGGGCGGATCGACGAGATCGCCCTGTGCCTCGCCCAGCACGCCTACGCCGCAGCCGGGCTTCCGGAACCGGACAGCCTGGAGCAGGTCAAGGCGAGTCACTGGCGACGCGAGGCGATGCGCCACTACGCCGCCGAGGAATACGCACGCCGGAACCGCGAGGACGCGGCCTGATGCTGATCGCGCCGGCGCCAGACCCGCACCGCACGATCGCAGAGCGCACGCGCTGGCGGCGCTGGCGCGCCTGGTACCCGGTGCGCGTCGACGGCCGGACGATCTGGATGCGCACGGTCTGGCGGCGCGACGGCCGGCCGCTGGGCCTCCTCCCCTGGACCCGGGACGCGCACTACCGCACCGCGCCGCTCACCTGCCGACAGGCCGCGACCCTGCCCTGCGGACGTGCCTGCGCGGCCTGCTGAGGCGCGCGCCGACGACCTCCCCGCCCGACCTCTCCGCACGAGGGCCTCGACATGACCGAGATCCAAGACCCGCAGGCGCTGCGTCGCCTGATCGAGCACACCGCGCTCAAGCCCGGCACCACACCCCGCGACATCATCCGGCTTTGCCGCGAGGCCGAGGAATACGGCTTCGGGGCCGTTTGCGTGCCCTCCTCCCTTGTGCCGCTCGCGCGCAACTACCTGGGTGAGCCCGACCTGGACAACCCGCCGGTCAAACTGGTCACGGTCGCGGGGTTCCCGCTCGGCAACGCCTCGACCAGCGCAAAGGCTGCCGAAGCCGTCCAGGCCCTCCACGATGGCGCCGATCACGTCGACATGGTGATCCACCTCGGCCGCCTGCTGGGCGGTCTCGAGTTCGGCGCGCACGCTGGGCGGAGCCGGCTGATGCGGATGGTGATCGAGGACATCCGCGACGTCCGCGACGCGATGAAGTCCCTGTCCCCGCGCGCCGAGCTCAAAGTCATCATCGAGACCGGCCATCTCGACGCGGACGGCATCTGCCTAGCCTGCGACGCCGTCGAACAGGGCGGCGCCGAGTGGGTCAAGACCTCCACTGGCTTCGGACCGCGCGGCGCGAGTATCGAGGACGTCCGGCTGATGCGCGCGGCCGTCGAGGGGCGTCTGCGCATCAAGGCGGCCGGCGGCATCCGCACCCTCGAAGAAATGCATGCCTTCGCCGCGGCGGGCGCCGACGCGCTCGGCTGCTCCGCTGCGCCGGCGGTCTTTCAGCCGCTCGATCTCGGCGCCGCCGCCTGATCCCGGAAGCGAACACCACACATGTCGCATGTCCAGAGACTGATCCACGAGATGCGGGATCGGGACCCCGAGACCGACCGGTCCGCGGTCCACAACCGCCTCGATCACCTGCTTGACAGCCCCGAGGTGCGCCACGGCATCGATCCGGGCATTGGCGCCACCCGCACGCTCGGCTGGGCGGGCCATGCCTGCGTTCAGCGCTGCGCCCGGCCCAATCAGACCCCGCTCTACCGCATCTGGCTGCACGGCCGACAGCTCTATCACTCAGACCTGCTCCGCGGCGCCGACGTGAGCGCGGTCCTGGAGATGATGCGCGCGGTCGAGGCCGGCGTTGCCCGCACGCCACACCCGCCGATCTGGGCGCGCTGACGCGTCACCCACCCCCTCAATCACGGAACCCGACATGACCGAACTGATCCTGCCGATCCGCCGGATCCCGGGGATCTATCACGTCGGCACGCTCGCCGGCCACGCCCCCTCGGGCAGCAGCTTCGAGGGCAACGCACTCTCCGTCTCACTTTGCCCCGAGACCTGGCGCCAGATCGCCCGCCTGGGCGATGCGCCGGTCTGGCGGCTCGACAAGCCGGATGCGCGGTTCCTCGACTTGACCCTGCTGCGCACGGGCGAGCGCGCGGCGCTGGTCGATCTCGCGGTGCGCCATGCCCTGATCATCCGCGCTCGGGTCTTCCGGGTGTGGGACACCGACGAGGCCGGCTACCCGGCCTACATGGAGTTCGCCGATCGCGCCGAGGCGGACGCGGAGGCGTCCGACGATCCCGACGACCCCAAGACGATCACCGAGGAGGACGGCCTGGTCGCGACCGCGAACCTGGCCAAGCGCGTCGGCATCGCAGGCGACGCGCCCTCCGACATGACCTTCGACTTCTCGGTCATGGCGCTCGCCGAGGACTGGGGGCTGGACGGCGTCACCTGGCAGGAGGCGCTCGACCCGTTCGGCCTGTCGGCCCCGCGCGGCGCGATCTTCCAGAGCCGCGTGCCGCTGTTCGACGCCACCCGCACCGACCCGACCCATCTTCCCGATGACCAGGACCTGCTGAGCACCCTGGGCGACGCCTGCCGCGAGGCCGTCGCCGCCGTGCCGGCCGCCATCATCGAAGGAGCGCAGGCATGATGACCCCCGAGCAAACCCTGGAGCGCCTTGACCAGTCTGCCGAGACCCTCGTGCAGACGAAGCACACGCCGGCGGGACAGCAGGTGAAGCTGATCTACGACTGGCGGGCCCGGCAGTACAACCTGCTGATCGAGCCAGCCGACCATGCGTCGGAGAGGATCGTGCACCCCTACAGCGATCCGATCGCGGCCACCGCGGCCTTCAACGCGATCGGCGAGCCGTCGGTGGCGTGCCTGGCGCCCGGCTATCGCTTCCTGGGCGACATGCGTGAGCGCACCGGCCTGCAGCACAGCGTCTTCTCGATCGGTACCACGGCCGAGGCTGCGATCGAGGCGTTCGCGCACATGCTGGTGGGTGAGGACGGCGCGCGCGAGCACGCCAAAGACATCGACATCGAGCCGGTGACCGACCGGCCTGCCTTCCAGTGGAGCGCGCGCTTCAAGCTGGCCAGCAACGGCACCGGCATGAAGGCGGCCGGCATCTACGTCCCCGGCGGCGCGGTGCTCACCTGGTGGAGCTAGCCGCCCTCGGCGCAGACAAAACGGCGAAGCCCAACCCGGGCAATTAAAGACCTATTGCTGGATCACGAAGACATGGCCGACATCGTCCAACTGACTGCATTCCGCACCCGATACAGCTCGGTCTCGACCGGCCCGGACGGCATCCGGTTCCCCCAACTCTATCGTTCAGACTGCGACCTCGACCGTGTCCACGATCCACGCATCCGCGTTCATCTACCAGAGAGTGGACCGGTGATCCATCACACTCTGGAGCCTTACCCGGACCCAATCGCCGAAGCGTTCGACTTCGCCGAAGCTCTGAGCTTCACGCCGATCGACGCACTTTCACCGGAACTGGATCCGGTCAGCCTTGTCTATCGGCATCACCGCTCCATCGAGCAACGCGATGCCTATCTGTCAGCACTTCTTGACCGCGGTGTTGATGATGTAGACTACCGGGCATTCAGTGTTGACGGCGAACTGTTTTCGCTACTGTCTGGTCACAATCCACCTGATGATATGCCCGCTTACACGCTCTCCTTTATGGCAGAGGTCTGGAAGATTGATCCTCTCGTCGGCCCCGGTTGGCAGCCCTGGCAATACCACGTAGCCCCATCAGGCAAGGTCCTTTTTTCGAGCTAAGAAGACCAGCACCATGGCTCCGGAAAGCAGCCCCGCCCGAAGCAGGGGGCGCGCGCCCAAGTTCACCGACATTAACCGCGCGTTTTCCTCGCGGCGCTACACCACGCTGGTAACGGAAGTTTTTTGAGAGAAGGACCGCAACGTCATGCTCGAACCGCGTATCGACCAGCTGATGGCCGACCCCGCCTTTCTCGACTGGTTCTCAGGCAGCGCCTGCGTGCATCCTGATGGGCGGCCGCGCCTGCTCTACCACGGCACCGATGCCGAGCCCTTCCAGGTCTTCCTGCACACCAACGACTTCGGCTTTCACTTCGGCGATCTGGAAACCGCGCAGACCCGTCTGGACCAGATGTCGCTGGACAGCATCGAGGGTCATCAGGTGATCCCGGTGGTCGCGCGCGTGCGCGCGCCGCTGCGCCTCAGCGACCATCACACCTGGCAGCCCCGCAACGTGCTGGGCGAGCTCCTTGACCTCGGCATCGTCTCTCCTGGCGAGTCCGAGTGGCTGGCCGCCCGCACCGACTGGGACGAGACCATCCCCGCGGCGATCGAGCGCGCCGGTTACGACTGCGTCGTCTACGCCAACGATACCGAGCAGGGCGGCGACAGCTGGCTGATCTGGAACCCGCGGCGCATCAAGTCGGTCTTCTCCGGCGAGTGGGACAAGGCCGATCCGCGTCTCAATCCGAGCGCGCCGGTCGAGGCACATCACATCGGGCCGCTCGAGACCCCTAAGGGGCTGTTCAACCTGGGCAACCTGAGCGATCGAGAGGCCGACGCGATCAGCGACCTGTCGACCCGTCTGCTGCGCATCAAGGCGCTCAGCAACCAGGTCAACCTGACGTTCCTGGCCTGGCGCGAGATGTGCGCGGCAGGCCAGTAAGACTAAGCGCGCCACACGCCCTTCGCGAACCCATGTTCTCAGAGGTTCGCGAAGGCCCTGCGGCCGCGCCCCATGAGTGGGGAACGCTAAACGTTCGCATCAACGACTGACGACGTCCGATGAGCTCTTCGTTCCATGCAAGCGAGGATGCCGTCGGGCAATGCGGCCAGCTCGACACGGCCCGCGGGCCGTCCAGCGCACCCTCGCGCTTGCGGACGAGGAGTCCCCATGCCTGACCTCAAGCAAGACAGCCGCGTGCTGTCCAACGCCCTTAGCTCGTTCCTGGCCAAGGGCATCAAGACCCAGCTCGCCGAGCAGGGCATCCAGGTCACCCACACCCAGCTGCTGACCGCGATCGCCCGCACCTGCGGCTTCGACAGCGCCAACGCCATGCGCGCCACCGCCGAGGCCGGCGAGGACCCGCGCCCGAGCATCGACCCCAAGAAGGCCCGCTACTGGCGCACCCGCTTCGTCCTCGACGTCCTGTCCGAGGACGCACCGCTCACCGATGACGATCTCGCCACGATCGCCTACGAGTGCGACGAGGGCGCGTGCGTCGGACACATGCAGGCCGTCCAGTCGACCCCGCTGACGGCCGACGAGGCGCGCGTTGCCCTCATGGCCGCGGGTAGCGAGCCCGGCTTCTTCGAGAGCCTGGAAGACGACGGAGAGGACGACGCCGGGGCTGCGGGCAGCGACGATGCCGCGCGCGCCAGCGCCGCCGCCGGCCAGAACCTCGGATCCGCAACCCGGCCCATCAGGCTCTGCGGCGACACCGTACGCCAGCTCATCGGAGCCGACCCTGTCGCCACCGCCGAGCGCTGGGGCCTGTGCGCCAGGCAGGTCGACGACGGCTGGGTGGGCTTTGTGCCGGGCACGAAGGACGAAGGCACCGAGGTCCGTCCGGATCGGAAGTCAGCCCTGACCAGCGTGCTGGAGCGGGTGATCCGCCACGACGGCCTGAACGCCTGGACAGTCGATGTGGAGTTCTACTCCCTGATCGCCGGCGACGACGAGCCTCCATTCCACACCGAGACCTACGCGCTCGCCGCGCCGTCCCGAGAGGCCGCGGCGATCGCCGCCGAGCAACTCGCCTATCAGCACAAGCTGTATGACGAGCGCATCCAACCCGCCCTCACCACGCGGGTTCTGAACGGTCCTGGCATCGATGAGGACGAGCTGGTCGACGAGCTCGACGACATGCTCAGCGAGCCGACCACCTGGTTCCTGGAGGCGGAGGTCCGCAACGAATCGCTCAACAGCCCGCGTCCGGCGACGCTGGCGACCGCGATCGGGTCCCTGCAGCAGATGGACCAGAGGACCCTGCGGAGCCTGAACGCGGGGCTGCGGGACCTGCTGCCGGTCCGCGACCAAGTCATGGCCGAGCTGGAGGCGCACGCGGCGATCAACCGGCTCAACACGCCCCTTACCGACATCATCGACTGGTAATTGATCGGCCTCCCGGTCCGACCGGGACAGGCAGATAATCAGGCAACAGGCGGGGGCCTTCGGGCCCCCGCCTGTTCGCATGGCTCATCCCAGCTTTTTGCTTTCGCGCGCTTCTGGATGCTTTGATGCACGTCGGACACAGCACAGGAGGACAACCGATGCGCGCTGCGATCGGTGCTCTGGCGCTCCTGCTGATGGCAGCGGCGCCGGGTCAGGCCCAGGACACCCCGAAGGCCAAAGCGAACGCCCTCTTGGTTCACGCAATCGATGCCGCCGAGCAGGCCGAACAGGCAGATGATGCCGGTCGACGCCTCGAGTTGCTCGACCAAGCGCAGGCACGGATCCAGCAGATCCGGCGCAAATACGCCGGCACCGACCTCGCCGTTAAGCTCGCCACAGGCCAGACGATCGGCGACTTCGACCCGGGCGAGATCGCGACCCGCCGGGAAGCGGCGTTCGCCGATGCCTGCCTCGACGATCCCAGTCCGGAGTGCCTGCAACCGCTGGCCGACCGCCTGACCGAGATCAATGACAAGCTGGAGACCACCAGCCTGCAACTTCGCAAAACCCGAGCCAAGCTCGACCAGACCGAGACCCGGGCCGCCCAGCGTAAGGTCGAGCTGGCGAAATTAGACAAGGAGGTCGACAAGCTGCGCGCCGCGCTGGAGCGCGTCCAGGACAAGCACATGGCCGCCGAGGACGAGGCCAACGACCTCCGGGAGAAACTCCAGAGCCGGAGGCGCCGGATCGACAACCTGACCGAACGGCTCAACAAGCAGCTTGCCGAGGACATCGACGCGCTGGCCCGCTACCGCTCGGAGTTCTTCGGGCGCCTGCGGGAGTCCATCGGCAGCCGGGACGGCGTACGGATCGTCGGCCACCGCTTCGTGATCGGCGCCGACCACCTGTTTGATTCCGGCAGCGCGGAGTTGACCTCGAGCGGTCGCGACATCCTCGATCGCGTCTCGACAACGCTCGGGAACGTTGCCGCCAAGGTGCCACAGGACATCGACTGGATCGTCCGAATCGCCAGCCACACCGATCGCCGGCCGATCCAGACGGCCAAATATCCCTCGAACTGGGAGCTCTCCGCGACCCGGTCGATCGCCGTGGTCAAGGACATGATCGACAACGGCACACTCGCCCAGCAGCTCGTGGCCGTCGGCTATGCCGACAACTACCCGATCGCGGAAAGCGGCACGGAGGGCGCGATGCAGATCAATCGCCGCATTGAAATCAAATTGAGCGAAATGTAGCGCACGCCACCTCTGCCACCATCTCCCCCGGGGCCGCTCACCCACGAGGCCCCGCATGCTCCCCACGGCCGAGACCCATTCCGCCCTGCTCGCCAGTCAGCCAGTGGCCGATCACGCGCTCCTGGCGCGGGCGGCATGGGATCGCGGGACCCTGCTGATCGACGTGCCGTCGACCGCGCCGACCCTGGCGCTGACCCGCAGCGCGCACGCACGCACCGGCCCTGGCGCCCTGTCGCACACCCAGTTCTTCTTCGCCGACGTCGCTCCCGGCCTGTTGATGCTGGAGGCGGGTGTTTTCCTCTGGACCCGTCTTCCGGGCCGGCCGGCCGAACTGCTGCTGCGCCGCGCGCGCTCGGCGAACACCCGCTATCCCGATCGGCTGATCGAGCCCTCGATGCCCTGCGCCGCCCCGCCGCTCGAGACCATGCGGGCGGCTCTTTCAGGGCAGGTCCTGCTGATCGCCCTCGGCGAGGAGCAAGCGCGGATGATCCGACCGCGCATGGACTACGACGACGCCTTCGATCTGTCGCGGGATGTCACCGCCGGTCGGGCGCTCGGCAAGGCGCTCGCGCACGGCCATCTCCGCCTCCCGCGTCAGCACGAGACCGGCCTGATGCACGCACCCCCGCTCGACATCCCCTGCGCGCCCGTCGTCGACGACCTCGCCCTGCATCAGCCGGTCAGCATGACCATCGCCGGGCGGCCACACGCGCACTTCCGGGCGATCTCCCACCGCTGGCAGGAAGAAGGCGTGCGCGCCGTCACCCTGCGCCGCTCGCTAATGCTGGATCTGCCGGCCTGGACGCGCGAGCTGGTCGCCCTCGATCCCGTGACAGGCGATCCCCTGATCGGGCTCGACCGCGAGACCCTGCGGTGCGAGGCCGGCCCCTTCCGCCTCTCCAGCGGCCTGCAGCACTACGCCCGCACCTGTTTCAGCTGGCCTGCGGCCAGCGCCTGATCCAAAGCCGCTTATCGAGGCGCGTTCTTCGCCCGCAAGCAATTCTTCGCTGAACAGTGAATCTTCGCTCAGCGGTGAAAATGGCCTGGGTCGCAGATCCCACGGCCTCGCGCTCGCCGGCACCGCCCGAACTGGCGAGGCGCCGGCGATCCCGCGTCCGCGCGATCCCAATTCCGTTCCAGAAATACGTTCCAAGAGGTCGGAATGACCCGCAGCCAGTTCCGCAAGATGCTCCGTCAGGCGCGCCACGTCATGGTGCCCGCGGGAATCGACGCCGATCGTTCGGCCTTCGTGCGCGTGCCCAAGAGCGAGGTGCTCCGCGTGATGCGCGAGGATTACGCCGACGTCGAGGCGTTCTTCGCCGACTGGGAGGCCGGCCGCGCCCCCGGCGAGCACCGGGAGCCGGTCCTTCTGGTCCACGGCACGCCGGACTAGCCGGCCCGGCCGCCCCGCGCCGCCCGACCCCATTTTCCAAGCATCCGCGACCCGCCAGGTCGCGATGCCGCGCGCCGGAAAGCACGCCCATGCAAACACGCCTGTTCGATCAGCCCGTCGAGTTCGATAAGGACCTCGACCAGCACTTCACCCCGATCTGGGCCGCCGAGGCGCTGATCGAGGAGTTCTTCCCCGACCTCGACGACAGCGACCTGGTCCTGGAGCCATCCTGCGGCGCCGGACATTTCCTGCAGGCTCTGCCGCAGCACGTTCCCGCCGTCGGGGTCGAGATCGACCCCCGCTGGGTCGCGGTCGCGCGCCGCGAGACCGGCCGGACCGTCGTCCAGGGCGACTTCCGCACCGTCGAGCTCGATCTGCAGCCGACCGCGATCATCGGTAACCCGCCGTTCGACCTCGACGTCGTCGACGGCATGCTGGAGCGCGCCCACCGGATGCTGCCCGAGCAGGGCCGGGTCGGCTGGGTGCTGCCGGCCTACGCTTTCCAGACCCCAAGCCGCGTTGTGCGATACAACGAGCAATGGTCGCTGAGCCAGACGGCGCTGCCGCGCACCCTGTTCCCGGGTCTCTCCAAGCCGCTCGCCTTCGTACTCTTCTCCAAGGACCGCAAGCGCCAGCTGGTCGGCTTCGCGCTCTACCGCCAGGCGCGGGACGTTGAGCAGATGCCGAAGGCCTACGCCGAGGCCCTCCGGGTCGCCCGCGGCTCGATCTGGCGCGAGGCCGTGACCCGGGCGCTGGTCGCGCTTGGCGGCGAGGCCAGCCTGGAGGCGCTCTACCAGGAGATCGGTCCGAAACGCCCGACCGGCACGACCTGGTGGCGCGAGAAGGTCCGTCAGATCGCGCAGACGTCGTTCACGCGCGTCGGCCCCGGGCGCTACGCGATCCCGGAGGCGCATGCAGCATGATCGACAAGACCCCGCAAGAGATCGAGCGGATGTCAGTCCAAGATCTCGTGGCCTCGCTCCCGACGTTCGGCCTGCTGATCGTGCTGCCGATCGGTGTCGCGAAGTGGAGTGTCCGCTACCTGCAGGTCCAGGCCTTCACGTTCATGGCCTGGCTATTGCTGCCGCTCGTCGCCACACTGCCGCCGCAGATGCGCCTTGGGTACATCACCGGCCTGCGCAGTGACCGCGTCCAGTCGATGCTGCTGGGCTACGCCAAGAGCAGCTACGGCCTGCGCCGCGTGCTGCAAGAACTCGGCCGGAGACTGTGAGGCTGACCATGGACCCGCAGAAGGCAACCGCCCTGGTGCTCTGCCAGGTGAACGCACCCTACTCGCGCAACATCTCCGCAGCCGACCTCGCGCACGCTCTGTCCAGCCTGGATGCGGCCTGGGAGGAGATCGGCCCTGTCTACGCCTTCCTGACGGAGGTCGAGGCGGACACCCAGCTTGCGTTCATGCAGGCCCACGGCGTCGACCGGAAAGCCGCGGCGGCGGTCGCAGAGGCGCTCTCGCTTCGTTCCGGCGCGGATTTGCGCCTGCCGGCGCGTGTCGTCGAAGCGAGCTCGGCATGAGCGCGCCCGCCAGCGAAGTTCATGACGTCTACATGAATTTGCACCGCGGCGGGCTCTCGGTGCGCGCGGTCAAGGGACCGCAACGCGGCCGGGTGCAGGCCTGGACGCCGACGGCGATCGTCCACGAAGCTGTTTTCAGGGTTCAGGCCGGCGGTCAGCGCCGCGCGCGCCACGAAGGCCAGCGCAACGTCCATGCCTTCGTCCGCGGCCGTGTCGAGCTGCGCGGGTGCGTGCTCAAGCATCTGCTCAGTCCGAGCACCGTGCGAGTCCGCTACAACCCCTTCGAGCTCGACTGGTTCAGCGCGCCGGACGGCCGGCAGATTGCCAGCGCTGACCTGGTCGCCCTGCACGGCAGCTACATGATCGCCGTGAACCCCGTCTACCGAACGGTAACAGAAACCTGATAGGAGAAGGGATCCGCGCTCGCTGACGCACTTTCGACTTCACAGCCCGGCACATGCACCAATATATCCCCGTACAATCGACTGAGGACGAACCGCCGATGCTGCGCTGGCTGCAACGCACCCAGGCCCAGGGGCGCTACCGCAACACCGCGGCGCTGATCTGGCTGGCGATGTGCCTGCCTCTGATCGTCACCATGACGATCAGCGATCCGCAAGTCGCACCCCTGGCGGCCGTGACCTATCTCGCGCCCGTCCTGCTGCCCCGCGTGCCGGTGGATCCCCTGCGCCGCATCGCCGTGATCTATGCCCTCCTCTGGGCCATGTCGATGAGTCTGGCGTTCGGCCCCCTGCTCGCCTGAGGCCGTCAGGACCGAACGCACGGCCGCGGGCCGAGGCTCGATCGACGCGCGCCAGCCGACCCGCCCAGACGCGATGACACAGCCGCCGGGACATCCCGGCGGCTTTTCGCGTGGCCACCATGGCGCCGGCGAAAGCCTGTTGTTTCCCTGGGCTCCCGATAGGATGCGGTTCCCACATCCTCGCCCGGCGTCTACCAAAGTTCGTGCCGCTTCTCACGGTCCTGGTCGTCGCGGCGGTGCCGTTCATCAGCCGCCTGCGGCCGCGGCCTCGCTCATGATCCCCCCCCCTCCCTCAAGCTTACGGCACGGTACTCCGCCGGCAGCTCAGGTCATGCGGTGGCCGGAGATTATAGCTCCCGTCGAAAGAGCTCGATCTCGGTACGGACGGGGCGCTGCATGTCCAGACTCAAGACCTTCGCTATCGGCCTTGGCCTACCGGCTATCTCGGCCGTCCTCACCCACTGGGTCATCTCCGACTGGCAAGATCGGCAGGCGGACATCCAGGCCGGCCCGAAGCTCGCCGCGTTCCTCGAGACGGCCGACCTCAAGACCGACTGGCTGGATGCCGAGCACGGCGACGTTGTGATGATCCATTCCCGGATCGCCAACACGCGTGAGGTCTGCGATGGACTGGAGCCTGGCATCTGCGTTGAAGGCGCGGCGCTCTGGCGTTGGGATAGCGCCTTCACCAGCAACCCGGAGCCGAGTACGGGGCGGCGGTCCGGGGTTATGAATTTCCTGCACGAGACGCTCAATGCCCCGCACTGGTCGGTTTATGCCCGGAACGGGGAGGCGGTCGAGGAGCTTGAACTCATCCAAGGCCCGCCGGTCACAGACTGGCTCTACATGCAAACGCTCCACCAGGGTCTGCCGCGCCTGACCCTGCCGGCCGAGCACGACCCCGACGGCGACGGCTTCATCGCGAGTTTCGAGGGAGCGCCGGAGGCAGGAGACCGGCGCGCGTCATGGCTGGGTCTGACCGACGAGATCCACACGTTCGTCGGCATGATCGACGAAGGCAACCTTGGGCTGATCCGCCACCCGGATGTTGATCTGAACTGGGCCTCAGCGGTTGTTCCTGGCGCCGTCACGCGCGCCGACGTCGTGGCCGACATCCGGGAAAAAGCCGAAGCCTACGACCCCGATCTCCCCTTCTTCGGCATGAACACGGTGGACTTCTTCAGTCTGGCCTTCGTGATCTGCCTTGGCCTGGCTGGCCTCTACACCCTGGGTGGCGCCTTGCTGACGCAATCCGACCCCGAGGCTGACGATACGCCGGATGACGGGGCAGAAGACGATCATCACGCCCACCCGGATGAGACGGACGAATACGCAGACGAATACGCGGCTGGTCCGCTCGGCACGCTGCTGGGTTATGTGCTGACCGCGGCCATGGGTCTGGCGTATCTGCTCGGCCCCTTGCTGGCCATGCTGGTGCCGGGCGCGGCGATCGCATCCGGTATCCTCTGGTGGCTCAGTCCCTGATCGCGGCCGACGTCTGCCCGAGCCGGCACGCCGGCCTGATGTCCGGATCATCCCCCAGCATCTCTTCCAGGATCGCGACCCCTTGCCGCCTGCATCGGTCGTAAGCCCCCGCCCGGTAGTCGATCACCCGGGGGCGCACAGTTTCCCCACGCCGGCGATGCAGCTCGTCGCTCTTGGCAGCCACCCCGCGCGCCACGGCTGTCGCCTGCCGGCAATCGGGCAGCACGGCGTATCTCAGTAGATGTCCGCCCGCCGCATCGGGCGCACCGGCCAGGTCACCATCGCGCAGAGCTGTCTTGTCGAGCCACACCCGTCGGCCCGTATCCTGGCAGACCGCCAGGAGGCGCCTTGCGGTCTGGCGCTCGAGCAAGCACGCCTCGGCTCCACGCTCCAGCACGACGAGATGCCGTCCAATCAGGCACTGCCATCCCTCGGGATCATCAGGTCCAGGTAGGTCGCTCGCAGCCAGCAGGGCCGCCGCCGGCGCAAGATCCCGGACAACAGCGGCAAGTGCCTGGCTGCAGCATTCCTCCATGCGATCGAGATAACTGGCCGCCCGCCGATCGACCTCGGCTTTGCGCCGGTCGACCTCCTGCGCCACAGCCAGCACGGCTTCCCGTGCCCGCGGCACGAAGCGCCGGTCGCGCGCCAGACAGTACGTCTCGGCCGCGAGCTCCACCTTGTACCGGCGAAGGCTCAGTTCCGGCCGCTGCCGCAGCAAGACCGTCTTTGGGGTGACCCGCTCCACGCCGAAGACCGCCCCGATCGGCGACACCATGAACCGATGCTCCGCCGTCCACCACGACAGCCTCTCGGTATCGGCGACCTTCGCCGGCTCACGATCCCGCTCGGTTACCATCCCGACCTTCTCCCGCGCGCCGTCACGGCCTGACGTGTCTTGAGTGTCCGCAACGTCCCGAGTTAGCGCAAACGTAACCTTCCGCTGGTGAGCATGTCAGACCACATCGCCAACGCACGCGATGGCCGTCGACCCGGAAAAGCTCATCCACCTTGCTGCACTTCATATTCGATCAGGGGATCCGCGATCCGCAAGACCCGCTGCCACCGGCGCGTCCGGACCTCGTGTATCGCCGCCTGGAGGGCCAGTATGCCGGCCTGGATGTCCCACTCGAATACCTCGCTCTGCCTCGCAACGACGCCGGCTGGTGGGCCGGCGGCAAGCCCCACCGCAGACCCGAACACGCCGCGCTGGCCGCACTCACTGCCGGACGGTCGATCGGCGTCGCGATGGAAGGCACACCCGCCCTGACCTGGATGCACGCCGCCAGCCGGCGTGCCCTGACCCACCCGGATCGCCCGTGGGCCGTCGGCGCCGCGCCCGCGCGATGGCCCGAAGATCGTCCGCGCCGCAAGCCGCGCCAGCCGGAGCTACGTCACGCGCAGCTTCCGGAAGCTGCGTGGCTCGCTCGACCTGAAGTCTACCCATCGCGCGCTGACGCCGCGGTTCATTTCGGCTTTCCACAAGGCGGCGGCGCCGCAGATGGTGCGCGCCCTTGAGATCTACCTGACCAACCCGGGCGCCTATCGGTCTGGATGGCCGGACCTGACGGTGATCCGCGGCGATCAGCTCTGGCTGTACGAGGTCAAGACCACCGACCGGCTGAACGAGAACCAGCTCCGGTTCCTGCTCGACATCGCCAAGCCGCTCGGCCTCGGCATGACCGTCCTGCGCCTTCAACCGATCCCGACCGACCGTCAGCCGTCAAGGCGTCGCTGGTGGCCCTTCTAGCAGGCCCGCCAGGTCCTTGACGGAGGCGCCAGCGACGAAGTCGAGGTTGTGCGGAAGGAATTCCATGGCGAGGACGCGCAGGCGGCCAAGGCCCTTGGGTCAGCCCCGGAGCGCGGCGACCTCGCTGCCTTCGACGTCCATCAGCGCGACGTCGACGGCTTGCTCGTCGGCCAGGAGGGCGTCGAGGGTGACGCATTTAACCGTGAAGGTCTCGATCCCGTCGTCACCGTAGTAGAATCTTCGTCGCTTCGGGATGATCTTGACGCCGCCGATGTTGTCGCCCGCGATGCCGTGGTCCATCACGATCTCGCCGACGTGGTCGGCGACGGCGGCCTCGATCACTGGCACGCCGCGCGAGACCGGCGTCAGCCTCGACCGGGACATCAACGCGGCACGGGACATCCTGCAGCGGGCGATCGCAGAAACCGAACAAGGGCCCGGGGCGGGCCTCCGGACATCAAGTCAGCGGGTTGCCGCCTAGCTTGTCCGAGAAGCCGTCGCCTTTAGGCGACGGAGTGCTCACCTCCACGTTCATGGCCTCGCCTCGTTTATGCCTTGTGGTCCGATCGCCCGCGAAGCCTGTCGCCGGGCGCGTATGCATCGGGTTAATGCCAGCGTGGCGCGCCGCGCACCCCGGCCTCGTTGATCTACCGGCCGCCGCCTGAAAGGCTGACCTGGCCGGGAGCCAGCACCGAAGCCGGTTCGGACACCACACGCGGACAACAGGGACCCAACGGAACCGAGATGAGCGAGACACCCCGCGACGCCGTCGAGAAGTTGAAACAAGACACCGCAGCTCAGCTCGACTTCGCCGCCGATCTCAGGACCGCGATCGCCCAGGTTCGCAAGAAGCACGGCCTGGAAACAAGCGACACCCCGCGCCACGATATCGAGTACGCCTCGGAGGCGCTGGCCCTCGACTTCGCGTTCCGGCTTGCCGAAACACGCAATGAGGAACTCGACAGCCCTCAGGACGCTACCGACGCCCAGTTGAACGCCCGCGCGCCGCTGATCTACGACGACCTCCTGGACGCGATCGAGGAGAGCATCGCGTGCGTGCGCCACCACTACGCGGCGACCGGCAACGACGTGCTCGTGGCGGCCGCCCTGTGGCGCGAGGAGATCAGCGACCTGTTTGACGAGGCGACCGCCGCGGGCGGGGATGACGAGCCTGACGCCGGCGACGAGGCCCCTACCCGAGCGCCAGCGGAGCAACTCACCCCCGACGTCCAGTCGCGCATGATCCCCCATCCGGCGCTCAACGTCGATGTGCCCGCCTTCGCCGATGACGAGACGGTGGAGCAGCTCGCGGCGGACGGGCTCCACGTTGCCTTCGCACGCCTGCACACCGCGATCAACGGCCCGAACGCGCCGATGCACGGGTGCTGCACCGACCTGCCGGACGCTGTCCTGCTCGCTCTCTACGGTCAGCATGGCCGCCCGGAGGACGGCTTCCAGATCAACCTGCCGAACCTCACGATCGACGATCGCGCCAGCGTCTCGGCAATGGCCTGCAGCCTGGCCGTGCTGGTTCACCGGCTGATCACGCCGCTGGCCCATGAGACACGGCACCACCTGCACGACGACGACCAGATGACCAGCCAGCGCGACGCCATCACCGCCCTGGCCTTGGTGCCGTGGATCGTTGCCGACGGGCTACAGACCTTCACCGACGGTGGCGAGCGAAACCTGGTGCAGCACGCGACCACGGCCAGCAAGATCGCCGGCAAGGAGGTCCCGGACGGCATCCGCACGATGCGCGCGCAGGGATCACGCCATCATCACTGACGCGCGCACCCGCCCCCTGCGGACAAGGGGTTACCAGAACAGCTGCTCGCCATCCCCGCGAGAGCGACGCCCGTTCGCCTGGGCGCGCTTGCGCTCGCCGACCTCGCGCTGAAGCGCGCTGCAAGCCTCGCCGCTGGCTTGAGCCGCCTTGCTGATCGCGTTGCGCGCACTGCCGATCGCCCGCGTGCCGTGCCAGTACTCCAGACGCTCCTGATCGTCGTTACCGATCTCCGGCACCAGGCCGTGAAGCGCCTCCAGCTCGTCTTCCATGAAGCCTGCTTCCTGCTCGCGGTGCAGGTGGTTCATCACCGCTGCGGCCTCGTTCAGGCCGTAGCTCTGCTTCCCTCTGGCCAGCTGGTGAAGGTCGGCGGCCTTGGTCCGGTAGTATTGGCGGGCACCGACATCGGTGGATGCCCCCGCCATAACCTCGCAGATCGTTGCCGCCTCGGTGACGAGATCCGGCGCCTCGCGCGACGCCTCGCCGACCGCGCTGTCAATATCGCGCTCCCGGTACATCCTGCACGCCCTGGAATAGTCCACCATCAGCATCTGGCCGACATGCGAAGGCATCTGGTCGACGTGGCGATGAACGCGAACCTCCTGCAACGCGAAGGCTGTGCCCAGCACGTCAATCTCACCCTCAACGTCGCCGCCCTTGGCACTCACCGCCCCGGCGCGCTCCAGGTACCAACGGTTGAGCTTGTCGCCCGCGTGGGCACGCGCAAACACCTCCAGGTCGTCCTGGCCCGCCTCCGCCACCTCGAACCCGTAACCGGCACCCACGGCCTTCAGAGCCAGCTCCCCCGCCGTCTCCGCGCGCAGGTGCAGCCGGGCCAACATCTCCTCGCCGCCGTTCTCCAGGGTGCGCGGCAGCTGAGCCATCCGGGTACACTGGATCGCCGTCACGCGCCCGACACCGCGCACCAGCTCATTATTCAGGGCATGGAAGTCCCGCACCGCGCCGTCGAACTGCCCGCCGCTCGCGTCATCGCCGCGGTCGAAGCCGAAAGCATTGGCGGTTCCGTGGACCGCATCACCCTCGATCCGCATCAGTCGCTCGAGATTGTCGTCGCCGTACGTCAGGGAGGGGTTGATCACGAGCGCCTCGTCCGGCTGCTCCATCGCGGTGCGCCAGACGTGGTTTGCGAACAGCGCCGATGTTTGAAAGGGGTCGTCGACGCCGCCCTGGGCGCCGGCGATGCGCAGCTGCGTCTGATCCACCAGATCGACCCGATCGCAGCGGAACCCCATCAGCCGGGGTACATCACCGCGGTCGAGCATGTGCACCGTGGCGCTGCCGTCGCCCCACAGCTCGAAGTCGGGCTCCACGTCCAGCGACACGAAGGCGGCCGCCGGGGTCTCGCGATCCGGTCCGAGCGCCATGCAGGTCCGCCAGTCGCCCCCATCGGCAATCCGATCCCGCGCGCCGTCCGGCTGGAGCGCGAGCAGCGCCCCGTCCTCGCTCTTGACGTCGGCGGCCCGGATAACCCGACGGCTGTCGTCCTCGAGGTCTACGATGTAATCGATCGCGTCCATCTTTCCGGCCCTACTGTTCAACGGCTGTCTCCACCGCGGATATGGCAGCCGGACGCCACACTGCTCGCGATCGCCCCGAATACAAGGCTCGGTGATGTCTGGAAAGCAAGATCGACAACATCGGGAAGCCGTCCGCTCAACCGGACGCGCGCATCTGGGCGCCCGCGCTCGATGCAACCGCCCGCCGGATCGGGCCGAAGGCCTCGGCCGCGGCCATCACGGCACCGTAGGCGTCTTCCAGAAAATCGACCCAGTGCGAGACGAGGTCATGGTCGGGATCGCCCGCCATCAGGGCCGGCTCGGCCCGAAAACTCCGCGTTGGAGTGCTTTCCCACCCGCGCACGATCTCGGTCATCATCACTTCCGCGCGGTTCAAGCTCCGCTGATCGCCCGCGCCGGCGGGGCCGAGCAGGCTTAGATGCCGCTTCACCTCACCACGCACCTCGGATGCCGGCAACGGACCCAGAGCATCCAGGTAGATCAACGCGAGCGCCCGGGCATCGCAGAGCAGGTCCTGCTGCGTCTGCGGTCGACGCGGCTCAGGCACTGTCTGGGCGCGCGCGAACCGCTTGGCGGCAACACGGGCATTCGCCCACAGCACATCCAGGACACGCGCCGGCATGCCCTCGCAGTAGTGGTGGGCACCCCGTTCGATCAGTGCCCAGGCGCATGCTTCCTGAGAGATCTGGTGCCCCGAGACCTCGCGCATCCGCCAGCTATCGTTGACCAGCCCGACATACCAACGACCAACCATGTAGCGCACCCGAGCTTGCGCCAGCCGGTGCGCCAGCGCCCGCTCCCGCTCCGGGATCTTGTCCGCGCGCCCGTACCCGACCAGGCCCAGCGCGCAGAACGCCAGCTCCTCGCTCTCATCGAGAAGGCGATACAGCTTCGCGCGCTCCGAGCCAGGCGCCTCGCGGATCCAGATCGCAAACCGGAGGCGATGACCGAGGACCTCCTCGGGCACCGGATGGCTCAGCTCGCTCTGGAGTTCACAACAGGCGGCCAGCGCCCCCACGAACCGACGCGGCAACCAGCTGTTTCGATCCATCCCGAACGCGCGCGCGGCCTTCTGGATCGCACTGGCCTCGGCCCCAGCAACGCCTCCCGCGGCCGGCGCGCGGCTCCAGCCGATCGTCTCGCGATTGCTGTCCCGGAAGCTCCGCCAAGCAGGTGGCGCGAAGACAGCGATCACCGCGTCGTCGTTGGCACCCCAGGTCTCGAGCTTCAGGGCGTGCTCGCAGCAGCTGGCCTGCCGGCAGTCGAAGGACCAGAGCCGGCTTGCCCCGTCGGGATCCACCGCGTGAACCGTCACCGCCAGCTCGAAGTCATCGACCTCGCGTCCCGGCGGGAGAAGTGCCGCCGCCTCCAGGATCGGGGTGCCGTCCGGGGCAACGGCGATGCAGTCCCACCACGCCTCCTCCCGCGCGAACACGCGCCGGTTGCCCTCCGCTCCCGACAGTAGGAGTGCGCCCTCCTCGATCTCGACGGCGGACGCGGACAGCTGTTCGCGTCGACCGTCCTGGAACCGAATTCGATAGAGATTTTCCAACAGTCACCCACACGGTTGGCCGGTTATCGCGGCACGCGAAGCGACACCGATTCACCCTCCAAGGCTCGCGCCAAGAGGTGAACAATTGGTTCCCGCCGGTGATCGGCCCGAGCCTTGTGCCCGACACCCGCAACGCGCCAAGATCAGATTGCGATTAAGGCGGAGGCTTCCGTGACGCGCAGCTGGGCTGAGACAGCGACCGATGCCGAGGCCGAACGCCAGGGACAGGCATTCTGGCGACAACTCAGGACGGATGTTCAACAGGGCACCTTCTGGGCCGACGAGATCAAGCAGCTCCACGGCGACCCGCCGGCGCGCCTGGAAAAGGCGATGCAGAACCTACCCCTGCCGGCGGCCTTCCGGGAGGCCGCCGTGGCTCTGCGGGCGATGATCCGCACCAAAAGGAAGAATGGCGAGGACTGGGACCAGGAACTCGGCCTGCTCTATTGGCTGGCGGCCATCGACAGCTTCCGCCTGGACCGCTCCGAACGCCTGAACCAGCCCGGCTTCAACGTCATGAGTTCGATCCCCGCACGCCGCCTCTTCGAGCTGCCGTTCGATTACGACACACTCGGCTATCGCCACCTCACCCTGCTCAAAAAGACCGACGTGAAGTGGCTTCGCGAACGCTTTGGCGAACCCCGGAATCACACGACCCTGAACGCGCTGCACCCCGAGGTCTGGCGGGAATACGAGGACAAGACAGCCGAGCAGCAAGCCCGGGAGCGCGACCGACTGCACCAGGACCTCGGCCGGCTTTCCGAAACGGTGCACGCCCGCCCCGGGATGCCAGACGATGCCGCCGCCCCCCGCGCGGGCAACAAAACCCCGCGCGCGAGCCAGCTCGCGCGCTGGATCCTGATCGCCTTCGTCCTGCTGATCCTCCTGCTTGTACTCCTTTAGCGCGCGGTCCGCGGCATGATCGGTTGGCGCGGTTGCCGCAGGAGGAGCGCCCGGCTCAGGCAGGCGCCAGCTTCATTACTCCCTTAATCGCCAGACCACCGGGATATGGGTGCTGGCCGCCCGGCGTGGACGCGACGGCGGTGCTGATATGCTCGAAAATCGATGAACCTGAAGGCGCCCGATCAACCAGCGAGGCCAGTGCCAGCGCAGCCGCCCGTGAGGCCAGCATGCTCCGCGAGCCCGCTACGATCGCCGGGCCCGGCACCGCGCATCCGCTGGTCCTGCAGAACGCGCTCCACCTCGACCAGCACCTCACCACGCGCATCCGCCGGCACCGCCAGCAGGTCAGCGCAGACCTGGCGCAGAGAATAACCGGGGCGGTCCGGCCGGTGCGGCTCCTCGATCACCACGGGCGGCTCGCTGGCAAAATCGGTGTCGGCCGCATAGCCCATCAGGCTCGCGATCGCCGACCCGGCGAAAACCGTCCGCGCATCGCGCATCACCCGCGGCAGATGATCGGGACTGGAGACCAGCGCCAGCCGCGCGATCCCCGCCTCCTCAAGCGCCGGCAGGACACCGCGCAGCTCGCCGAGCGTGCTGCCGCAGGCCCCAGGCACGAACCAGCTGCGCTCGAACAGCACCGCGCGGGCCTGCGCGCCCTCATCCTGATGGAAGGCCTGGAAACGACCGAGCTCCCCCGCCCGCCGGACCAGTTCACCGTGGATCATGTCCGGCGCGTAGGCCCGGTGGCCCGCCTTGGCCCCGCCGCAGCCAAACACCACGGCTTCGGCGTTCAGCTCGATCGCGGCCTTCAGGGCTGCCGGACCGCGGCCCATCTCCCGCGGCGCCCGCCCCCAGCAAACCCACTCCCAGCCCGGCGCTCCAGGGTGATACCCATGCAAGAATACGGCTAGGCCGCCCATCCTACGCTCCCGTTCCATTCGCCCGAGGCGACGCGAGAGGATGTGGAGGCGAAAGAACCGTCGCGCTCGCCGACGCAACGGACCATCCGCGGCGCAGGAAATGACCGGCAGGCCCAACGCTCAGGCCAGCACGCTACCGATCGGCAAGCGCGGCTTGTCCTCCATGGTCGCCGCGACCCGCTCCCACAGGCTCTCGCCCTCCGGGCTGAGGCTGCCGAAGGCGCTGGGCCAGATGCGCTCGCGCGCCCAGGAGTTGTTGGTTGGATCGCACCGGTCGATCACCTTCGTCACGAACCCTGGCAGCCCCTCCGTGCGCGCGCGCTTCGGCTGGCTGAACTTGCGGTGAAGACCGGTCTGCGCGGCGATATGCGCGTATCCAGCGGCGGCGTGCCGGTAGACGTCGAGATCCTCCCCGGTCACCTCGTCGAGGCCGATCGGATAGCCCAGTGCGAGCGCCGAGCGCGCCATCATCTTCTCACGGATCAGTGTGATCAGCTCCAGCTGGGCGCCGATCACCTCGTCCTGCGCCGGGAACAGCGAGTCATGGTCGATGAAGGTGCGCAGACGCAGCACCGGCTGGTATCCGGGGTCCGTGAGACGGTCGTGATAGAGGCGCCGGCGGTCCTGGACCAGCCGCTCGATCCCGGGCTTGGGCTGGTAAATGCCGGACAGGTAACCGGCCGCCGCCCCGCCCAGCATCGGTACGCTGGCGTTCAGGGTCCGGGGCACCATCCCGGTCGCCATCGTGCGCATCCAGAGCATCGCCAGGATCGTCGCATCCTCGAGCGGCCCGACCAGCATCTCCGGCCGCGCCCCCTCCCCGACCATGCGCATGATCAGCCGCTCGACGAGGTGCGAGCTCATCAGCACCGGCGACACCCAGCTGCGCATCAGCAGCCGGCGGGCGGTCACGTCCACCTCGTAATTCATGATGCCGTACTCCGGACGTGCGTCCAGCGGGTAATCGCCCGCCACCAGCATGCGCACCCGGAGCTGCCCGGGATCGTCCGCGGTCATCTCCTGCGACACGACCTCGGTGACCGTGGGGATCTGGGTCATCGCCCGGCGCAGGGCGGACAGCGCCGGATTGAAGTCCAAAGGCCGGTTCCGGCGGCCCTTGCGGCCGCGCGCGACGATCTGCCGCGCAAAGGCTGCCCAGGCCGCGCTCGCAGTCTCCGCGTCCCGCCGCGTCTCCTCCAAGACGCGCCGCGCCAGTCCGCGCGCGTATCGCTCGTCGACCCCGGCCATCGGCCTGCCCTCCTTTCCTTGCGAAGGAGATGGGTTCGCCCGCACCAATCGCGCCTGCGCCACCTCGGCCGGGGTCCCCAGCAAGCCATGCATATGAGAACGCCCCCGGCCAGCCAGCCGGGGGCGCCTTGCGGCCCGGTCCGGGCCGATACTCCCGATAAGGGGGATCAGGAATTACCGCAGGCCGTACGGTCGCTTCCGCCCCCATCTTCGCTCACGAGGAGCCCGATTACGCTCCCTAGCGACACCGAAAGCGCGGCGAACCAACCACGAGGGCAGACATGCGACAAAACATCCACGCCGAGACCCGTTACGACCACGCCCAGCTGGCCGAACTGGCCGCCACGGGGATCGACCGTCCCGGCCGGATCGCGATGGGTGCGCTCAAGGCGATGGGGGCGGCCCTGCGTGCGCTCGAGGCCCGGCAGCCCGGTCAGCTGACCGGCCGCCTGCCCGAGATCGCCAACCGCTCCGAACTGCCCGGCAGTCTTGATCTCGAGGACCGCGGCCTGCTCTGCCGCGCATACCGCTTCAAGCTGTGCGCCCAGGAGGATCTCTCCGGCACGCCGCCGCACCTCGCCGCAAGCGACCAGAGCGACGCTCAGACGGCCCCGTCGTCGCCCGGAGCGGGCCTGACCTCAGCGCCGGCGGACGCCGGTTCCATGGATCAGCCGCCCGAGCCGGCGCAAGAGGACGCGCAGGAGGAGACGCACGCGCTCGATCTCGAGGAGGCGGTCGATCTCGCGCCGGAGGACCCCTGGGAGCCGGCGACCGACGAAACCCAGGAGAACGTCGCCGCCTGGGCGCGGGCTGCGCTGGGCGATCGAACAGCCGCGCAGCACTTCGAACGCCTGCTCGAGGAGGTCGTCGAACTCGGTGTCACGCTCGGGGTCCCGGTCGAGCGCATGCACGCCGTCGTGGGCGTCGCGCATGCCCGCGGTCACCGCAACTTCGACCGGCGGCAGATCGCCGCCGACGAGATCGGCGACTGCGACATCGTCCTGAAGACCATCGCCGACGTGCTGGACCTGTCCCAGCAGGCCTGCCTCAACCACAAGATGGCGGAGAACCGCGACCGCAGCCCGGCCGAGATCGCCGCGCGCGAGCGCAACAAGGAGCGCTGGGGCATGCCGACTCGCTGACATCCGGCCGCCGTGGCGCACGCCGGCACCGCCGGCCGCGATTTTCCCTGCGTTTAGGCGGCAATCGCCGAAAAAGCCCGAGCGATACCGGATGTTAACTGTCCCGGGTGTCTAAATCGAGGTCTGACCGTCGTGGCTTATCGGCCGTCCGTTGGACCTCATGACCGCCCGCCTCTTCGCCCTCCTGCCCTTGAAAACGGCGTGCGCCCGGACCTCGGCCATCACAGTCAAGCTCGCCCTCGTGGTCCTGCTCGCGATGCTGCCGGCGATCCTGATCGGCGTCACCATGAATCCCCAGGGGCCTCCAGCGCACGCTTGAGGCGGACCGCACCCGCACCGCGAAATCGGCCGCCGAGATCGCGGCCACCCGGGCCGCAGAGAGCATCGCGGACGCGCGGCAGCAGGCCGAGACCCTGGCGCTTGCCCGGCTGCAACAGATGACAGCGGATCTGGACCAGCCGCCCGCCCTCGATCCGGTCCCGAAGGCGGATCTCCAGTTGCCGATCCAGGAGGTGGCGCCGCTCTCCGCGCGCCCTCTCACCCTGATCGACGGAGCGCGGATTTACGACCCCCACTACCGGCTGCGCGATCAGCTGGGCGTGCGCTACAATCTTGCGGTCCTGGACGGGCGCACCACGGCCCACGTCGACTATGTCGGCAACGGGGCGTTCCGGATCACCGTCCCGATTGTTGAGGGCCCCGGCAAACCCGGCTGGACCCTCGTAGCCGTGACCAGCCGGACGCAAATGCAGGCGCTCCTGAACGATACCTGCCCGATGACCGGCTGCCAGGTGACCCTGACGACCGCCGATCACGCAGCCGAGGTCGATGGTCCCACGGCGCACGCAACGGTGGCCGGGTTCGGGCAGCAGGGGCTGCGCGTCCAGGTCACGTTCGACGGCGACGGCAATCTGCCCGGCCAGGACATCGCCCTGATCGCCCTCGACCTGATCGCCTTCCTCGCCACTAGCGCCGCGGCCTTCCTTGCAGCCCACCGCCTGGTTGGATCACCCTGGCAGGACCTGCGCGCCTAGATCAGCAGATCATCGAGGGCAATTATCAGCGCAAGGGCCCGTCGGCGCAGCGCCACGGGCTGAACGAGGAACTCGAGACCCTGGCGGCGGAAATGCAAGGCTACTCGGATAACCTGCGGTCGATCGACGCCACCTACCGGGCCTTCTTCGAGCGCAACAAGGCCGCCGCCGTTTTGCTCGACCCCGCGACGCTGGCGATCAAGGATATGAACGAGGCCGCCTGCCGACTCTACGGGATCGGCCGCGACGAAGCGGTCGACGTCAGCTTCATGCGCTTCGTCACCCAGGCCGAGGAGATCGTGCGCAAGCACATCCGTCAGGCCCTCAACGGCGAGCACGACTCGGACTACCGGCACAAACAGCCCCACATCGACCACAACGGCACCCCGTTCCAGGCGCAGCTGCACATGGGGCCGATCGAGATCGCCGGACGCACCCACGTCTACGCGATCATCATCGACATCACCGAGGAAGAGGACACGATCAGGAGCGCCGAGCACTCGCTGATGTCCGCCCTTCACGAACGCGACGAGAGCAAGAAGGAGCTTCAGGCAGCCCTCGCCCGCGAGCAGCAGGCCGCCGCCCAGGAGCGCGCCACCTCGAAGGCGCAGCGCGAGTTCCTGCGCATGCTCTCACACGAGCTGAACACCCCGCTCGCGGTGATTAACTCGCTCGCCCGGGCGCTAACCCGCAAATCGGCCCTCGACCCCGAGGTGATGCGCACCAAGGCCGGCGAGATCATGCTGGCAGTGTCCCAGGCGTCGGACCTCGTGCGCACCCACCTGAACACTGCCCAGTACGACTACGACACGCTCGGGCTCAGCTCCTCCGTTCACGAACCAGGCCAGCTGGCCGAGGAGGTCGCCCGGTCCTTTATCGACGCGAACCCGCACCACACCTTCCTGTTCGACATCCACGACACCGAAATCCAGATCCTGCTGGACCCGGGCCGGGTCACGCAGATCCTGAACAACCTGATCTCCAACGCCGTCAAGTACTCCCCCGAGGGCGGCCAGATCCGCATCAGCAGCTGGGCCGACAGCACCAACGGTCGCTACGTGATCGAGATCGCCGACCAGGGCATCGGTGTCGCCCCGGACGAGCTCGAGCGCCTGTTCGAGAAGTATTACCGCGCCACCAACACCGGCTCGATCAGCGGCTCGGGATACGGCCTCTACATGTGCCGCCGATTCGCCCGACTGCACCACGGCGACGTCACCGCCTTCTCAGAGGGACGCAACGGCACCGTCATGACCTTCTGGCTGCCGCTCAAGCAGCCAGGCGAGCTGAGCGAGGAACAGCGCGAGACAGCCGCGGCCGAGACGTCGAGCGAACCGGAGCGGATGCGCCGCACCCCCCTGAGCCGGCTCAAGGCAAACGACAGCCGGTGAGATCGCCGCCCTGCACGGCTCCGCCCAAGATCATGCCGACCTTTTGCGGGGTCTCCGGAACCGCGACCGGCAGCAAGATCCGCTCGTAGAAACCCCGTTCCCAGCCCCGGGCGTCCAAGGCCTGCTCGAAGTCCCCTACCGGCCGGACCTCCTGCGCGCAGGCCGCGTAGGACCGGAAGGTGCGCCCGTCCGAGTGCCCGATCGTCCGGCTGCCGGCCTCACGGGCACCGATCGAGAGGACCTCGGGCCCGATCAGAACCAGATCGAAGTGCAGCGGCTGAGAATAGACCTCCGCCAGGATGAGGCGGGACATCTGCATGCGGAACTGCACCGTCTGGATGTCCCTGCGCGCCGGCATCGACTCAGCCCCGCGTACGGCCCGCCAAGATCTCAAAAGATCCCGTAATTCCAGGGAGCGAAGACCTTTGGCAAAGCGATCCAGCGACGCATCATCAAGCACGGCACGGGCTTTCTTCGTAGTCGTCTTAGCTGCCGCTGGGCAACTGAAGATTGCCATAGATTACCGCAATGCACCCGATTTGCCGATAGTGTATTTATTCTCATTTGCCAAACACCGTTAAGCTTTCGGGGATATCTCTTTGGTGGTCGGGCCAGGCTCTCTGGCGCCGCGGCCCTCTGGGGCTGGAAGGGCCGCGCGCCTGCCGCCATCGAGAGCCCTGAGAGAGGCAGGATCGAAGCCGTATCGAGACAGCCCGAAGGCTGTTGGAACCACACGGGAGACCGGGTCATGGACCGCAAGGACTCAGCGATCGCCAAGGAATTCGAGAGCCACGAGGTGCAGGAGGTGATCAGCCGGACCTGGACCTTCAGCCGCCCGGACAGCTGGATCATGGGCTGCAAGATCACCTGGACGCCCGGTCTGCTGCACCTGGGCGGCGACATCGGCGAACTTACGGTGACCCACCATCACGCGCTGCGCGATCTCTGGTCCGGCATCGCCTGGATCGCGGGCGCCGACTTCGACTACCTGATGGAGAAGACCGACGCCGAGCGGCAGTTCGACCAAGACGTGACGGTCGCCCAGATCGTCGCGATGGCGAACGAAGAGGCGCTGCCGTGCGCCCAGCAGACGAAGACGTTCGTAAGCGCCCCCTACGCCCCATTGGCATAGGGTGTTGACGCGCGACCACGGGTCTCGGCGGCGCACGAGGCGCCACCGGGACCCGTGGGCAACAAACTTTGCAAACTTTATTGGTTTTGCTGGGCCGGGCTCAGTCGGAGCCGCTGGCGTCCTGGCGGAAGTTCCAGGGCATCAACTCATCCAGCCGGGACTGCGGGTGGCCGGCGGCGAGCGCTTCGAGCGTGGCCTTCAGGTAGGCGTACGGATCCACGCCGTTGAGCTTGCACGTGCCGATCAGCGAGGCCCAGATGCCCCATCGCGATCCGCCTTCGTCATGGCCGGCGAATAACGCGTTCTTTCTGTTCAATGGCGCTGGCCTGATCGCGTTCTCGATCGGGTTGCTGTCCATCTCCACGCGGCCGTCGTCGAGGAACACGCACAGCCCGTCCCAGTGCCGCAGGATGTAGGCGAGCGCCTTGGCCATCTCGCTCTTCGGCGACAGCCGGCGATGCTGCTCGTCGACCCAGGTGCCGATCTCCTCGACCACCGGCTTCGACCGCGCCTGGCGGACGGCCCGGCGGTGCTCGGGGTCACAGCCGCGGATCTCCGCCTCGATCTCGTAGAGCCCGGCGATGCGCTTGAGCAGACCGTCGGCGATCGGCGAGCCGCTCTTGGGCGTCGCCTTGATCAGCTCGCGGCGGGCATGGATCCAACACTTCGCGAGCGTGAGCGGCGCGCCGCCCGTGCGGGACTCCTCCGCCAGACCGCGGTAGCCCTGGTACCCGTCGGTTTGCAGGATGCCGTTGAAGTTCTCGAGGATCTCCTCCGCGTGATAGCCACCCCGGCCCGGCCGGTAGTGGAACACCACCCCGGGCGGGTCGGGTCCGTTCCATGGTCGATCGTCGCGGGCCAGGGCCCAGAAGTAGCCGGTCTTGGTCCGCCCGCGGCCCGGGTCGAGCACCGGCGCGGTCGTCTCGTCCATGAACAGCTTGGACGACTGCTTGATCAGCTCGCCCATCCGATCGACCACCGGGGCCGCGTGATACGAGCTGCGGCCGAGCCAGTCCGCCATCATCGACCGGGTGACCGGGATGCCCTGGCGCTCGAACACCTGCGCCTGGCGGTACAGGGGCATATGTTCCGAGTACTTGGCGACGATGATGCTGGCGATCAGCGCCTCGGTCGGCAGCCCGCCCTCGATCAGGTGCGCCGGCGCCTTCGCCTGGGTCACGCCGGCGTTGCCGTGCGGGCAGGCGTAGCGCGGCTGCACCGTCTCCTTGATCCGGTACTGCGTCGGCGTGATGTCCAGGCGACGGCTGCGCGTCTCGCCGATCTTCTTCATCTGCCCGCAGCCGCAGGGACACTGCGTGTCCTCCGGCTCAAGATGTTCCTCGTCCTTGGGCAGATGCTTGGGCAGCCGGCGCGCCTTGCCGGACCCGCCCTTGCTCCGCTTGTTTTTGCCGCCGCCGGCGGTCTGTTCGCCGTCGTTGCCGCCCTCGGCCTGCTTCTCCTCGTGCTCGGCCTCGGCCGTGCCGATCGCGGTCTCGATGTCCTCGAACGCGAGTTCGCCCTGGTCGGCGTCGAGCTTCTCCGAGCTGCGGCCGAACTTCGCCCGCTCGAATTCCTTGACCAAGTTTTCGAGCTTCTCGGTGTAGGCTTTCAGCTCCGCGGCTTCTGCCTCCGCAGTTTGACGCGCCTCACGCTCGGCCTGCCGCGCCTCACGCTCCGCCTGCAGCGCGGCCATCTGCTGCTCGACGGCGCGCCGCACGTCCGGCGGCAGCTGGCTGAGATCGGGCGGGGTGGGCGGTCCCTGCGACATGCTGTCAGGCTAGGGATCGGCGAGTCGCGGTAAAAGAGCGGACCCGAGGGCCGATTCAATTCGCCGCAGCCGGTTTCGGCACGCGCCTGGGCTGCACGCGCTGCCAGTTCAGGCCCTCGAACAGCGCCTCGAACTGGGCGCGCGACAGCTGCATCACGCCGTCCCGCACAGGCGGCCAGCTAAACCGCCCCTGGTCCAGCCGCTTGTAGGTCAGCACGAGCCCGGTGCCGTCCCAGACTAAAATTTTGACCCGGTCGCCGCGTTTGGAACGAAAGACCACCGTCAGACCGGAGTGCGGGTCCAGGCCGAGCTGGTTTTGCACCGTTGCAGCAAGCCCATTGTGGCCCTGCCTGAAGTCAACGGGCCGCGTGGCGATCACGATGGGCATGCGTTGGCCGGGGACGATCATCGCCGCCCCGCAAGCTCCGCCGCCACCGCGGCGATGCGCGTGACGTCCGTGTCAGCGGGCAAGCGGACCGTCACGTCGCCGGCCACGATCTCCACGGTCTGGCCGGCTGTGCCAGGCTCTGTCGCCGCGTCCGCCGGGTCCGCGACCTGCAGCGGTACGAACGCCGGCGTGTCGCTCGCCGTGTCCATCTGGTCGCCGTCCAGCGGCAGGATCCCGTCACGCGCGGCCCTACGCCAGCCGGTCAGCTGCTGCGGGGAGATGCCGTGGCGGCGCGCGACCGCGCTCACGCTCGTGCCCGACGCGAAGCTCTCCTGGACGATCCGCGCCTTGACCGCGTCCGGCCAGCGGCGACGGCCCGTCGGGCCGCCGACCACCTCGAGCCGGCCGCCGTACGTACCGTTCGTGGCGGAAAATAGGGTCTGCGACATGGCTGCCTCCTGAACTTGGAGAGGTCAGCTATGCCGCGATCAGCAGGGACCGGGAAACCGTTGATCGAATGGGGTGTAGCTGGCGCTTACAGACGTTCCGTCTCGACGCGGCCTGCGAGGACGCCTTCGACGCCGCGATCGCGGCGAACCATGACGACACCGCGGCCGAGGAGATCGCCCAGCGCGGGTTCGGTCCCTACCTCAAGCCCGCCCGCACGCGGATCCTCCAGCGCATCCACCACGCTCGCAATCCCTTCCGCGACCCGGCCAGCCTCGATGACGCCGCCTACTACCGCTGGGAGCGGCTCGCCGACGCGACCGGCAACGCGCCCGAGGACGCCTACTCGATAGTCGGCCGCAAGCGGATCAAGCGCAGCATCATGCGCGCCTGCGACACCCCGCACGGCGCGGCCGAGCTCGCGATCGACGCCGGGTTCGACGATTATTATGGCTGCTACAGCTGGCCGACCCGCCGGCGCATCCAGATCCAGGCGCTCAAGCTCTGGGCCCGGAAAATGCTCGCGCACCCGGAGTCCAGCCAGGCCGCCTGATCGTTGCGCGCGACACCCGGATGGATCCCGCATGCGCACGTCCGGGTGCTTCCTGAGAGCACAAAAATGTGCGCGAGGATTCGCCTAAGGTCCTGTTCTTCCTCGACCCGAGGGGAGCAATCCGCGCCCCTCGGGGTTCGTTCAAGCCGCGCGTTTCGCGACACGTCCCGGCTTGCGGCAGGCACGGTTGCGGAGTATCACTGGCGACCATGAGGAAGCTGTTCCGACACCTGATCGCCGCCCGCCGCACCGAGCGCCCCGCTGGCCGGACGAAGCCGCCGGAGAGGGCCGAGCCGGGGGCGCGGATGTTCGAGAAATGCCCCTGCGGCACGACACTCGAGCACATGCTGCGGGGACCGCGCGGTGGCAGCGCCCAGAACATCCAGTGCCCCGACTGCGGGTGCTGGTACAATGTCGGCTGGCTGCCCGGGTGCACCTACCCGATCCTGATGGAAGAGCAGGGACACCGGACCGATCTTGACCTGCGCGCCACCGCAGGCAGCACCGACACCATCCAATAACGAGACGACACACGGCTTGACGCGCACGGATAGGCCGTAACACGATTCCCGGATGCCAGGGGTCTCCTGCAAAGACCTCTCGCGGCATGTCTTTCCAGTACGCCACGCGTGTTTGTCCCTGATCCGGGGGCGTGGCGACTCCCGCGCGTGCACCCCCTTATCTTCCTCCACCCTCGCGCTACGCCCCCGGTCTGTCTTTGCCGGGGCCGTCCGCTGAGGTGTGAGCCCATTTGCAAGTCATGTCGCCCTAGCGCCGATCGGCGCACGGGGCCAGCACCAGGAGTCTGCCATGTCGTCATCCGAGCCAATCAGCGATAGCCAGCTGGCGCTCGCCCACCTCAATACCGATGACCGCACCGCGCTCGCGGAAACCTGGATCGAGGGCGTCGTGCCGGTCGCCTGCGGCATCGACCGTCGTCTGAACTGGAAGCGCGGTAAAGCCACGCGGATCTACCGCAAGATGCTGAACCTCGGGATTCTCTCCCGGGTCCACCATGGTCACTACCGCCTGACCGATCTGGGCAAACAGGTCCGGCGCGAGCTGGGTTCGCCCTGCCCCAGCGAGCGCATCTACCGGAAGGCGTGACCATCGGAGCGACCGCTGGTGCGACCGATACAGAAGGACCCGCTATGAGCCAGGCCATGCAGCTCGGCTTCAGCGTGACCGGGGAGTTCCTCACTGGCCACGCCCGCGCCCGCGTACGCGAAGGCGCCTGGGACCGCGCCCTGACCTTCCTGACCGACAGCCTCGATGGGATGACCCCCGACCTCGCGATCAGCATCCTGGACGGCAGCCACGACCTGGTGGGCGATTCCGACGGCACGCTGTCGCTTCAGGCGACCGATCCTGCCGAGCCAGAGATCGCCCGCTACCGCGCGCGCCTGGCCTGGCAGTACGCCGGCTATTGCGTGATCAACGATTGCTGGCACACCCCACATGCCTACCTCGCCAACTGGCCGCGCAGTCGCGCGGCGGCCGTTCTGCCGAGCCCGGATGACGCCCAGCTGATCGAAGCCGCCCGCGCGCTCGGCCCCAATCCCGCGCTCGACCACATTGAGATCGTGCGGACCGACCCGCAGCGCCAGCCCCTGGCCGTGTTCTTCACGCCCGCCGACACCCCGCCGCTCTGGCTGCAGGGCAACCTGCGCCGGACGCCGGCGGCTGCGTTCGAGCACTATCGCGCAGAACGCGGGCTGAGCGATCTCACCGAGCTCGGCTTCGACCCCGAAACCCGGCGGGAGGTGGACGCCTCCGACGCGCTCCGGTCCCGCCAGGATCCCCGCGGCAGCGGCCTGCTCGCGCGCATTTCCGCGCAGGTCGACGCTCAGCGCAAGCTCGAGGATCCCGACCACGTCGCCCGCCTGCGCCGGCAGATCGCCGAGCAGGCCGACCAGGGGGATGGGTGGATGACCCTATCGCTGACCACGCCCCCGCCGGGTCAGACGCAAGCGGCCGTGCGCGTCGCGAAGGCGCCGTTCCTGCGCTGGATGCTGCGCAACACCGAGGCCTGGGACCGCGCGCCGGCCTGGACCCCGGTGGCACCCCGCGACCTCAAGATGACCGGCGACGATCCCTGCCACACCGACTGGATGCTGTCCGCCGGCCTGCCGCTCGACGGCTGGTACGGCGAGGCGGGCGAGGACCTGCGCGATAGCGCGTTCGCACTCGCCGGCCGCCTGCTCAAGAGCATGACCGGACGGGACGCCATGGTGCTCTCGGGCAGCGGCCGTGTGGCCGGCCCGATCCGACACGACCCGACCACGGTCCGCGACGGCGACATCCTGGTCCTGCGCAGCGCGGACGCGCGGTACCTCGACGCTGTGATGCGGGCCTGCGGGCAGGGCCGCGGCGGGGTGATCGTCGAGTCTGGCGGTGCGCTCGCGCACCTTGTGCAGGTCAGCCGCGCTCAGAACATCCGCATCGTGCGCCTCGATAGCGCGCGCCGGCGCCTCCCCGAGGGCCATACGGCCCTGATCGACTGCGCGGCCGGCAGCGTGCGTCTCGATCCCTGAGATCTTCCCGCGGCCGATCTCGCCAGCACCAGATCCAAGCTATCGGAGAGAAAAGATGGCGACCAGCCCGCTCGATAAGTCCGGCATCCAGGCTGCCCTGACAGCCTGCGACGATGCGCTCGCCCAGATCCGCCGGGCCGTGTGTCAGCACGCCGCCGAGATGAACGACGACGCGCTGAACGACCTGCAGAGCCGGGTGCGCCAGCCCCTCGACACAATGCTGCACGAGGTCGCCGGCGCCGCCGAGGACGCGCAGTAGCGGCGCCGTCATCCGCGTCGCCACCACCCGCACTAGGAGAACCCCGCCATGAAACGCCGCCGCCCCGTCGTGAGATCCAAAGACGATACCCCACTCGACCGATACCGAATTGCCCGCCCGCTGTCGCGGCCGCTGTCGGTCGATCCCGAAATGACCCACCACGCCCGAATCTCGTATCACCTCTCCCAGCTGATATCTCTGCGGCGGATGGGCGCCTTCTGGGCGATCCTGGCGATCAGCCAGCGCTGCGCCCGCGGGGACTCGCCCCACCGTATGGGCAACCGCAAGGCCTGGGCCTACGAGCGGACCAACGGCCCGGGCCGCTATTCCTCGATCGCCGGGCGCTACAAGCGACCGCGCCAGCGCGGCAACCACGCGTGGGCACCATCGATCGAGCACGGCCGGTTCGCCACCCCGCGGCTGTCTCGCCCCCACAGCTGAGCACGCGTCCGCAATTGAGCCGCCGTCATTCGGTCACATCGCAGACGTACAGCGGCAACCACTTCTCAACGCCAAATCCCGCAGTATCCGCCCAGACAACCTGCGAAGACACGATGACCCGGCACCGCACGCTCTTTCTCTCCGATTTCCACCTCGGCTCCCGGCTGGCCAAGGTCGAGCACCTGCTGGATTTCCTGGACCGGAACGACGCCGAGACGATCTACCTCGTCGGTGACATCTGGGACATCAAACGCCTCAAGCGGATCTTCTACTGGCCAGAGAGCCACCAGCAGGTGATCCGCGCTCTCAGGGCGAAAGCGCGCGCGGGAACGCGGATCGTGATCGTGCCGGGCAACCATGATCCGGAACTGCGAAAACGCGCTGGCGCGCGGGCCTGGCTGCCCGGGGTCGAGATCGCGCAAGAGGCCGTGCACGAGACCGCTGACGGCCGGCGCTTCCTGGTCACCCACGGCGATCTCTACGAGCCGCCCCGAGGCGAGGCCGGTATGAGCTTCAAGCTCGGCATCCTCGCCTACCTGCTGGGCGTCAAGACGAACGAACGGATCGCCGCGGTGCGCCGCCGCCTGGGTCTTGGCTGGTGGTCTCTGTCGGTGTTCCTTAAGGATCGCCTGCTCGAACGGGTCCGGATCGCCCGGCAGTACAAGCTGAATCTGGTCGCGGCCGCGCGCGATCGCGGCTTCGACGGCGTGATCTCCGGCCACATCCACCACGCCCGGATCGAGACGATCGACGGCATCGTCTACGCCAACGACGGCGACTGGGTGGAGAGCAACACCGCTCTCGCCGAGGACGCCGATGGCCGCCTGCGCCTGATCTACTGGACCGGCGCGCGTGACCTCCGGGTCGGAGTGACCGACGCGTACCACACAGCCGGAGCGGGCCTCGATCCCGCACCTGGCACCGCCTCTACCACATGACCCACGGAACCCTCGTGCGATGACGACCGGCCTTCTTGATCGCTCCCACAGTTCGGACGCCCGCGCCTTCCTCAAGCCGGAGGTCCAGGCCGCCCTCGACGCCGCGGCGGTCGCCCGCGCTAACTACATCAATGCCCACGACCCGGCAAGCCGGCTGACCGCGCGGTCGATCGAGGAGGCCATCTGCGCTCGCCTGCTGGGCGGCGAGCCGCTCAACCCACGATACCGCGCTTACATCGCCACGCACGGCCGACAGATCGCCCGCGGCCGGTAGCCGGGAAATTCGGTCTTGGCGCTCAGCTGCGGCCGCCCCGCAGCGCCTTCTCAACCCGCCGCGCGGACATCCGCGCGCTTCAACCCCACATCCCCATTAGGCGCGCGCCACGCCGACGTGCCAGGAAGGCGCGTGCGCTGAAGCGCGCGCCGAGCCCCACGCGAACCCGGGAGTTCACCATGACCCGTCCGTCCAAGCGCACCCGCCCTACCCGCGAGCCGGTCAGTCTGGCCGTGATCGAGGCCAGGCGCGGCGAAGGCTGGAAGGACCGCGCGCCTGCGCTCGGTATCCACCGCATCGTGCGCGGCAAGAAGTCCGAGGTCTGATCTCGGTTCCCGCACCCTTAAACCTGGGAGACGTCATGCGCTTCGACACCATCCCCCGCGGCCTGAACGGCCACGGCCCCGCCTGTGAGGGCATCCGCGACCACCGCGGCATCAACGGCTTTTCCCCGGCCCGCGAGGGCGCGCGCGACCGCACGCCGGGCGGTGGCTGTGGCTCCCGCCGCGAAGTCTGGAGAGACTAGCGCCGGCCGCGCCCGACACGCCGCCCGCTCACAGGAGTTCGACAATGGAAAAGGACAACGGCTTCATCCACGCCGCGACGGAGAAGGATTACGGCTACCGCCGCGCGGCGGTCGACAAGGACAACTTCGTCTCCGCTGGCGACGCGTCTCAATGATTTAAGCTGGCCCCGCACGCCCCAACCAAGGACCGCACTCATGACCGCGATTAACCGACCCGCGCCGGCGGCCGGCATCAAGGGCAACGGCCCGACGCTGAAGAAAACCGGGATCTGACGACCCTCGCGCTTCTCGCACCCGACGGACATCAAGCAAGGAGACCGATCTCATGAAGGGCATCAACGGCTTCATTCACCACGGCGGCGGTACCACCGGCAAATCCCCCCTCGCCATCAAGAACATCGCGCCGTCGCGCGAGGGCGCCCGGGACTACACCAAGGGCTCCTGACTCACCACCGGCCCTGAGCGGCCGCCCCGGCTCCCCGGCTATATGTGACGGCGGCCGGGCACACTCGTGCCCGGCCATCTCGAACGCGCCTGCCTCGTCTTCGTCGCGTCACACAGCCACAGGAGCCTTCCCATGACGCTCGACACCCGCATCATCGAGATCCGCGCCGCCGAGGGCGGCGAGGACGCCCGCCTGTTCGCCGCCGATCTCGCCGGCGCCTATGCCAAACTCGCCGCCGCGTACGGCTGAAAGCATCGCGCGCTCGATCCGGCCACGCGCGCCGGAAACCCCGCCGCCGTGATCGAGATCCGCGGCCGCGGCGCCGCCGCACTGGAGCAGGAAGCCGGTGGCCACCGTATCCAGCGCGTTCCGCCAACCGAAAAGCGGGACCGCGTACAGTCCTCCACCGTGACCGTCGCGGTGCTCGCGGCCGACCAGCCGATGCCGGCGGGCGCCGCCGCTGAGCGGTCGGAGGATGCCTACGAGATCAGTTGGTTCGCCGGCACCGGAAGCGGCGGGCAGCACCGCAACAAGCATGCGAACTGCTGCCGGATCCGCCACCTGCCAACCGGGCTCGTGCGCACCGCCACCGGCCGCTCGCGACAGGCCAACCTGCGCGACGCACGCGCCGCCCTCGATGCCGACCTCAACGCCCTCCTCGACGGGCAGCGAAAGGCCGATATCGACGGCAGCCGGCGACAACAGGTCGGGACCGGTCAGCGCGGCGACAAGGTCCGCACGTACCGTGCGCAGGATAACCGGGCCGTGGACCACCGGACGGGCCGCAAGAGCAGCTTCACCCGGGTCATGGCCGGCGGCCTCGACAGGCTCTGGTCCCGCACGCCCCCGTCCTCAGCCTAACGCGACCCACCTCGCTTTTGGAATTTCGATAAAAATTGAGGCGATGACCTTGTGACCGCGGTCACTGGCGATACCTCAAGATAGTACACGACGGTCATCATCGTGTTCCTTCTGTTGGTCAAACTGACACGCCCGCTGCGCCCACCGGCGCGGCGGGCCTTTTTTCGTCTCCGCGCGGGCCCTGCGGAAGCAGGCATGCAGGCCACTACCACCTCCACCTCTAGGAAGCCCATTCCAGGTGATCCGGAGGACCCGTTATGTCGAAGTCGCCCACCAAGTTCGGCTATGCCGGCCCGACCTCGCCCCTGAAGCCACTGCGCGACGAGATGGCGCGCTACTCGCAGACCGGCGGCGGCATCGCCGCCATGGGCATCGCCCGAACCGCCCGCCCGGAGATCGTCGGCCTCGACAGCTGCCCCTACGCCGAGCGCAACCTGTCGGCCGCGCGCATCGAGGAGCACCTGCACGCCTTCGGCATGCCCCAGCACATCAAGGGCGATCACCTGCTCAACTTCGAGAACCCGCAGAGCCAGATGAGCGGATGGCAGCGATTCAAGAAGCTCTTCAGCGGGCGCGAGCACGTGATCTTCGAGAGCCGCGACGAGCACGGCCGCCTGCATGCCGATGCCGGCCCGGCCGCCGTCACCAACCGCGGCACGCTGATCTTCATGAAGGAAGGCCGCCTGGCACCTGGCAAGGACGGCTTCGCCGCGATCCGGGTGGACGGCTCGGGCTATCGCAGTGTCGACAAGGCGACCGAGCTGTTCGGGGAGCTGGTTGGCGTGCGCGCACCGGCTGACCAGACCAGGCAGGCGAGCAGGACGCACCGCGACGCGCACGCCGAACTCGAAGCCTGAACCACGCGGTCGTGCCGGGGGCGGAGCCTCACGCTCCGCCGCCACGACGCGGCACGCTCCCGGCCACCATCTCCGCCGGCGTCCACGCCCGCACACGAGAGGATGGCCGCATGTTCGCTCCCCAGTTACCCAGCTTTTCCCAGGTCTTCACCCAGACGGCCCAGGCCAGCTGGAACTTCGTTCGGGAACACCCCTGGCAGATCGCCGCCAGCATCCTTCCGTCTGTGGCCGCGGCGGCATGGTTCGGCGTGACGCTCGCCGACCAGACCGAGAGCGGCCCCGCCGTCGTGACGCCTGGGTCCTCGATCAGCACAGTCGTTGCGCTGGCCACCCTGCTGTTCGCGGTCCTCACCTCCGCGACGACCGTCCATATCGGCGCGCTACGCTGGATGCGTGCCGGTGAGTCCATGCGGGTTTTCATCAACCTGTTCGATCGTGTCGCCCTGGTCTGGGTCTGGCGCTCGATCAAGCTGCAGGCCCTTCTGCTGCTCCCGTTCACCGGCAGCATGCTGCTCGGCGCCCTGATCGGTCTCGCCCTCGGTGCGCCGCTCGAGGGTGTCGGCCTCTCCGCGATCCCCGGCACGCTCGCGATGATCTACATCGCCGTCCGTCTTGCCCCCTGGGCAGCGACGTTCGTGGACCCGACGCCGACCTCCCTATCCGAGGCGCTGAGCCTCACCCGGGGACGGTTTTTCGCCATCCTCGGCCGTATGTTCGTGCCGTTCATCTTATCGATCGCCGCGTCGATGCTCGCCGCCCTGGTCAGCGCCGGCCTGAGCGGTTTCCCGCTTCCGCCGATCGCCGAGCACACCATCCGCGGTCTGAGTGAGTACGCCTCGCTCCTGGTTCCTTGGATCGCTGGCCCGCTGGCCGCGTGCCTGGTGTGGGGCGCCCTGGAAGCGCCGCGAGAGCCCGACGGCGACACCTAGACCTGAGCCCGGCCTCGCAGGCCCCAAAAGTCCTCGCATGCCGCCGGCTCCATTGGGCCGGCGGTTTTTGTTTTTCCCCAGTCGGGTCGCGCCTCACGGCCGGCGCCGGCGCCCTGCTCCCGTGGTTCGGGGAGCAGGGCGCGCCGTCCGGCCAGCGGACAGAGCACGAGCACAGCTTCCAGGCAGAGATGACGTCTGATCAAAGAAGGAACACCGATGACCCAGCCCGAGCAGATCAATCACCTCTACCCGGCAAGCGCCCACGCCGAGGCCCGTCGGATCCTGGGCGCCTTCAAGGACACCCGGATCAATCGCTGGGTCAAGAGGCAAGCATCAGTCTGGCTGCGCAAGCGCCCGGCCTGCGCCGTGCAGATCCACGAGATTCCAGCCGACATCCCCGATTGGGCTCAGCAGGTCATCGCCGCGGGCGGGGCACTGCACGAACTGCGCATCGACGAGGGTGCGGCCCAGAAGTTGACGCACCTCTCCCACTGGCTCCAGGACATCGCGCGCACCGCGTCCGCGCGCAAGGCCGACCCCGAGGCCAAGGCCGAGGCGAGCAAGCGCCTGAAGTCCCTGAACCGCACCACGGTCGACCAGGCGCTCGAGCACGCCGACCGCTGGTTCGACCTCACGGCCCGCCGGATGGCCCGCCAGCGCCTGGCGAAGAAGACCGATCGCGCGCCCGGCTCGGATCGGATCGAGACCCCTTCGGGCAGGGAGTGGCTGCGCCTGCAGCCGAACGAGCTGAAGGCCGTCGGCCAGCGCCTGAAGAACTGCCTTGCGCGCGGCTTCTACTCGGGCGACGTCGCGCGCGGCCACGCGGCCGTCTGGGGGCTCTTCGACGACACCGGTGCGATCGCCGCCGCGCGGTTCGATCGCCGCGATTCCCAGGCCCCAGACGCCACGCAACGCGTCTGGGTGCTGAAGGAGTTCGAGGCGGTTCCAGGCTCGGACGCCGCGCGGGACCTCGGCCCGCTCGTGCGCGCCTACCCCGATCCACTCACGCAAGACAGCCGGTCGAGGCCACACCTGGGCCTGATCGACGGCTACCACGCCGGCGAGTTCCCGGTGATCCACGAGGGTCAGCACCTGATCCTGCGCGGCAACAGCTCCCGCCTGATCGCGGAGTTCCCGAAACCGCGCCACCAGAGCTTCCACGCCCTGCGGATCAACGACGGCGTGGTGTCTGGCGGGCGCGAGCTTCTCGGCCTGAACGCCTCCCCGGATACCATCCGCGACCTCGCGGCCGGCCTGTCCAAGCTGGCGACTGTCACGCGCGTAGCCGATCCGGCGATCGTGACGAAAGAAGAGGGTGGCTTCGCCCTGATCGACGACGTCATGGCGCCGGAGGCAGTCAGCAGGAACGGGCACACCGCGATCTACTGCAACGGACCGGCCGACGATCGTTCGAGCTGGGTCGTGCGGGAGCACGGTCGCTACCAGCCGCTGTTCGGGGGCACGACCCTCAATGGGCGCCTCATCAAGAAGATCACCCCGGTCGATATCGAGGCCACGGAGCTCGCCCGGATCCTGAACGCGGTCGATCCTACCTGCGCGCTCGCGCAGGACTTCCGGATCCGTCCGGGAGCCAACCTGAGCGTCTCTTACAACGACGACCGCAGCATGATCGACCGGCCGATGCCGGGCCCGACCGGCTGGACCACCCCCGATGCCCTCTCGCAGACCGTCGCGCACGGGAATGGCATGCGGCTCGACCGGATCGAGATCAACGACCGGACCCTGTACCGCCTCCACACAGACGCCGGCGAGACACGCATCTATGTCAATCGCAGCCGAAAGCTCCTCGAGCCTCAGTGGTCCGGCGGCCCCCATCTGGGATCGGACACGATGGTCGGCCATCTGGCCTCGCCGATCTCGCCGGCGCACGTCGAGGGCTACCGGGCGGCGATCGCCGACAGCGGCTACACGCTGGAGCTCAACCTGCCGGACACGCCGTTCAAGGACGTCGACGGCTCCCCGCAGATGCCCGAGCAAAAGCGCCGTCGTCCGCTGATCGACATCGTCACTGGCGAGACCCGACCCGATCTTGGATTTTGCGTCAAGAACGCTGGCGTCCGCTACGTGTTCGACGGCTCGGGGCGTCTGACTTTCTCGCACCGGCTTCGCCGTCAGAGCGTGACCGCTGTGACCCTCTACCCGGTCAACGGCCAGCCGCGCGCCTGCCAGCAAGAACTATCCCACCTGGCCTCGGTCGCCATCGCCTGTGGTTACCAGCTCCAGGACAAGCTGGCCCGCGCTCTCCGCGAGATCGGCTACGGCCTGCTGAACGGTGTCCCCGTCAAGATCCGCGGCGGCTTCCACGACACGCTCGAGATCAAGGGCGAAGACGGGGCGGTGCTGGCGGTCGCGAGCCCGGAACACACCAACTTCAGCTTCCTCGACAACCTGATCGCAGCCGACGACCCTCGGATCTGGTTGGTCTCGGAACCGGACGTCCGAGGCTACACCCGCGTCTACGTGAACAGGTCGCATGAGCTCGCCCTGGATCTGATCGGCGACCTCGATGATGCAGCCCGCCATGTCATCCAGCAGGCGCTGATGCAGCTCGGCGAAGCAACCGGGCTCGGCTTCGCCGCGAAGTCGCTTGCCACGGTTGGGCTGATGACAGGTCCGGTTGGTCTCGTCGAGATGCCGGCCGACCATCCGCTCCGCGCTGGCCGGATGGAAACCGGCGAGCTCTGCTGGCGCGCCCGGCTGGTAAAGAACGCGGTCTTCCCAAGCTGTTCTTGGAGCCTGCACCGGACCGGCGCGGAGCGCGAGCAGGATGCCCTGCTCACCTACGACGCGAGCGCCGGCACGGTGGGTATCCAGGACCCGGACGAGCGGGATCTCCGGCCCATCCCGGTCAAGCTCCTGGTGGATCTCGGTCCGGAGATCGGCCGCGCCATCCAGGACCTGCGCAGCCTGATCGAGACGCACTTCGGCGAGCTGCGCACCGGCTACTGACGCCCCGGCCCCGGTCCCTTCAGGGGTCGGGGCCTCACCCCAACCCTGGAGGTATCCCGCGATGCTGCCTCTCTACCACGGCTGTCCGTGTTTGGCCGACGCCGCGCGGATCCTCCAGGACGGGTTGCGGCAGATTCCCCGTCCGCACCCAGATCCACGGCGTGCCCGGCTGGCCCCGATCCAGGGGCGAGTCTACCTGACCCCCGACTTCGCCACCGCCGTCGGCTACGCAACCACGAACGCCCGCAACGACTGGCGCGCCTTCGCGCCCGCCGGCGACCACGCGGTGGTCTTCGAGGTCGCGGTCACTCCCAATCGCCCGGACCTCTGGCCGGACGAGGACACGCTCGGTGATGCCGTGGTAGTCGCCCTGCGAGAGTGCCGCACCGAACAGCATCTCGGCCGCGCCTCGGACCTCATCCCAGGGCCCGCGCTCGACTTCGGCAACGAGAATGTCGCGGCCGCCGTGGGCCGCGACCGGGACCTGCGGGCGCACCTGATCGCGGCGGCCGAGACCGGCCTCGACCCGGAGCTGCTCTGCGCCCTGGACCAGATGGACCCTGACAACCCCGACGGGGTCGCCATCGCCGAGGCCGGCAAGACCCTCCTCGACCGCGGCCTCCACCCCGAGCTGCGACGCCGGCTGCTCGACGCGGGCACTTGCGTCTCCCTCCCGGGCCCCGTCTCGGTCGATCTGGCCCGACGCGTCCCGCGCGAGACCCTCGCGGGGACCCCGGTCGAGCCCGCAGCTCTGATGCCCTGGCCGGAGCCGCGCGTCATCGGATCGCCTGACCTCAAGATTTAACCCGATCGCCCTGCGCCCTAGGAGGCCTGCGGCCCTCATTTTCATGCTAGACCAAAGGGGATCTGACCGAGATGCTCGACGCCCTTGAGAGCGCCATCTCTGGCCTGACCCTGGATCAGCTGATGATCCAGGGCGTCGGACTTCTCGCGATGACCGCCACCCTGAGCGCCTTCGCGTCCAGGAACGATCGGCGTTTCTTCCTGATCCTGATCGCCGGACATAGCCTGTTCGCGCTGCACTTCGCTCTGCTCGGCGCCTGGGTCGGCATGGGCGCCAATATCATCGCCGTGGCACGGGCCTGGTTCGCCCGCGACCGGCGCGGGCCGGTTACGCTCGCCCTGATCCTGACGGCCTTCGCCACGCTTGCCGTCCTGACGGTCCAGACGCCGGTCGACCTTCTCGCCGCCGCTGCACCGATCATCGGCACCACCGCGATGTTCCTGCTATCGGGCTGGCGCATGCGCTCGGTGATGCTGCTCTGCTCGATGATGTGGCTGACCTACAACCTGGCCATGGGCAGCTGGGGCGGGGTCCTGAACGAACTCGCCGTCTCGACCATCAATCTCGTCACGATCGCCCGGCTGCTGGCGGCACACCGCCGGCTCGCCGGCACCGCAAGCGGAGCCACGCCATGAGCCAGGGACGCTTCTTCCGGCTATACCACACCAGGATGCCGGCGGTTTTCTATCTCGTCCTGCTGCCGCTCGACGGCGGAACCAGCCCCGCGCTCGCCCGGATCGCGGTCAGCGGAGAGCAACCGTCGAACTGGGGCAAGGCACCGGAGATCGTCATCAGAAACGGCGCCCGCCAGCTGATGCACCGCTTCGGTCAGAGCCAGCCGCAGCCGATCCCGCTCTACGAGGCCTATCAGAATGGCTGCCTCACAGACTTCTGCAAGGAGCGGATGGCGGACGCGCGCCTCTCCGGCGATCTGGTCAGCGATCGCTGCCTCGCCCATGCGAGCCGGGGTGCCGGTTACGCGTTCTCACGCATGCTCGACTCGCCCGCCGAGACGAAGATCACCTCGTTCGCCGGCGAGCCCGCGCTCCTCGTCACCTGGCAGTCGCACGCCAAGGTCACGGCGGGACCCAAGCACCGACGCCGTGATCGCGATCTATGGATCCAGGTCGGCGCGCCTGGCGCCTAGCCGATCTTTTCCAGCACGGCCACTCCCGGCATATTGGCGCCGCGACCTATGCCCGAGCACGCAGGACATCCCCGTTTATGAGCGAAGACCATAAGGCGAAGCCCGCGGTCGACCCAGCGCGCCGGCAGGCCATTCGCACCCGGCTCGAGGGGCTGATCGCCCCGAAGCAGCTCCAGAGCATCACGGGCGACTTCGGCTTCCTGCCGATCAGCAACCGGATGAGCCCGGTGTATCGGCGCGGCGCCGAGGCCATCCGCGCCTACCTCCGCGCTCCTGAGCGCGACATCCCGGACCTCGACCGTATCGGCGACTGCAAGGGCATCTTCACGCGCGTCGCCAAGCAGGATCAATGGGACTGGGCGACGGTTCAGGCGGCCCTCAATATCGAGCGGAACACGGCCCGGCGCATCTCGAGTACGCTGGCGGGTCTGCGCGCCACCCTGAAGGACGGCGGCGATCCCAGCGCGCTTCTGACTACGCTTCAGGAGCTCGGGACGTCCGCCTACCTCGGACGCCTGCTGCGCCACCTCGATGCAGCCCACGAGGGGCTTGGCGACGGCGCCAAGTCTGCACCGGAAAACCGGGCTGACAACGCCGACGGCGCTGCCAACACCCGCCCATCCGGCGGCCACCGTCATCTAAACCTGGCGGCCCTGCGCGCCGCGCGCGAGAACCACGAACACTTGGTTGCCGAGCTCTCCCGCCTTTTCCGCGACCACGGCTTCCAGCCAGAGGAGAGCGTTCACGTCGACCTGTTCGTCCAACTGAAGTGGGCGCCCGCGATCTTCGAGGTGAAGACGCTCACCGCGTCCAACGAGACCGCGCAGATGCGCAAGGCTGTGGCGCAGCTGCTCGAGTACCGCTTCCGCTACGGCCAGGACAAGGCCGCGCTCTGGATCCTTTACGCAAGCGCACCCCAGGATCGGATGATGCTGGTCGACTTCCCGCGGAGCCTCGGTCTCTACGTCACCTGGGCCGGAGGCGAGGGCTTCGAGGGGCCGGACGGCGACAAGCTGCTCACCAACTTCCGTGCAAGCGGGACCTACGACACCACCGGCGCATCCTGAGGGGTCGGTGTCAGAAAGGGCTGACTCGCGGCCCGTGGCGCATGTGCCAGATGAGGTCGAGCATCAACAAAACGATCAGCACGACCAGGACCCGGAATACCGAAGGCTCGAGGGTCGCAAGAAGAGCCGTTCCCCACCACACCAGGCGCATCCGCATCCACCGACCCCTCGCGTTTATCCGCTCTGTGACGACATCGATCCCGAAGAATCCGATCTCGTGAACCGAACCGAGCAGAAGGCTCCCGCGCACCGGCGCCCCGGCCTCTCAAAGTCGGTGGAGGCCGGGGTGCCGCACGCGCTCCCACCTTCAAGCATAGCTGAGGGCCGGCGGTCCGCCCACTGACCCCGCGGCGCACGCGCCGACGGTAAATCCGCCACTCGCGATGACGCTCATCCACGGTATCCGCCAGTCCCCTGGTCCGAGCCGGGAGGCAATTCGGGGTCACCTGCCCACACCACCGCGAACTCGCGGGCCAGCGGGACGCTCACGGCACAGGAGCCGCTGATGATCCGTCAGACCATCGACAAGCCGCGCGCAACCGAGATCGCGCGCAACATCGCCCGCCACATGGACGCCGCCCATGGCCTCCAGATCGGGCACGCCGAGGCCCTTTCGGTGCTTGCCGCCGCGCTGGGCTACAAGAACGTCAACACCATGCTCGCCGCCGCCAAGACGGACGAGAGCCCGTTGACCAATTCCTCGACCGAGCCGGCGGCGGGAGACCACGACCAGGTGTTCGTGCTGCGCATCGACGACAAGTTCGGCTCTGCGATCGAGGCGTTCGACAGCAGCGACGCAGCCCAGGAAAACCTGATCGGGATGATCCTGGATAACTGGGCCGAGGAAGGCCTGGAAGACGAAGCGGCCGACCCGACCCAGCTCGATGACGAGACGCTGATCGACATCTACTTCGCGGATAACTGCGAGAAGTCCTACTCGATCGAGGCGATGGAGATCTGCAGCAAGCAGGCCCACGGGCCCAAGCCGCCGCATCCCAGCAACGATCATCGCACGCAAATGGCCGGCTGGATCGTCGACCGCAAGACCGGGTGCATCCGGACCGCGGATACCGAGCGTTTCGCCACCGACGCCGAGGCCGATGCCTTCGTGCGCCGCATGGCCGCCCGGGGCGCCTTCTCCGCCCGCGGGGCGCTCGCGCTTCTCGACGAGATGGCCCACCAGACGACGTCCGGGTGATCGCCAAGCACACCCTCCCTGAAGTGCGCCGGCAAACCGGCTGACACCTCCTTCCACCTCAAGGATTATCCCTCGACAACGGCGGGCGCCCCACGGCGCCCGCCGTTCTCTCGTGGCTTCAGGCTTGCCCGCCAGGCGTTCGCGGACCCATCCTTTGTGAGAGTCCGCGAACGCTCTGCGGCCGCGCCGGGGCAACCCGGTACGCTAAAGAATTCGCATCCAAGGCAGCCGGCTCCGCGCCGACTGCTCGCACGACGTTCCCGACGCATCCCTCGTTCCCGTCCAGCGCGGCAACAGAGGCGTCGGGCCAGGCGGCCTGCTCGACCCGGGACCCGACTCCCGACCTGCCTCGATGATGTCCGCGCTCACGCACGAGGAGTGCCCAGATGACCGACTTCACCCCCGGCGTTCCCTCCAACGCCCTGACCTCCGTGCTCGCCAAGGGCGTCTGCGGCGACCTGCGCGCCAAGGGTCACGACGTCCCCCACACCGAAGTCCTGAACGCGATGGCGAAGGCGCTCGGCTTCCACAGCGCGAACGCCATGCGCGCCCTCGCCGAAACCGGCGAGGATCCGCGCGGGTCGCTGCCGCCGCGCCACGCCCACTACTTCCGCACCCGCTACGTGATCGACGTGCTGTCGACCGGCGAGGCCGAGGACGGCTACACGCTGGCCAGCCTCGGCGAGCTCGCCGAGCTGATCTCGGAAGAGGGCGAAGCGGTCGGCCACCTGCGCGCCGTGCACGTCACACCGCTCAACGAGCCGGAGATGGACCAGGCGCTGGCCGCCGCGGGCGCACCGCGGATGGCACCCCGCGACGCCGATCAATCAACCTGGTTCGTGCCGGGGTCGACGGCCCCGACGGCCTCGACGGCGCGCATCGAGAAGGAAGTGCACCTGTCCGCCCAGGACATCGCGCATCACACCCGGGTCCTGCTGGCGCTCGGGTGCAATTTCACGCCCAATCGCCTCCACGGCCGGCCTCATCCATCGCATGACCCGCGGCGGCCGATCATCGACGCCCGGTCCCTGTTCACCTGGTGTGGCCTATCCCACGTCAAGGCGAGCAGGCTGGACGACCGCCTGGACGACCGCCGGCACGCGCCCCTGCGCACCTTTTTGGAGTTCACTGATCCGGATAATCGTCTCGGCGAAACAAGCTACATCGGTGCACTCGAGGGCCTGCACGATCTGATGAAGCGCTTTCACGCCACGACGCCAATCCCCGAGGTGCTCGCCCGGACCCATGCCGGGATCGAAGGCGTCCTAGCAACTCAGAACGTGCCGGCGACCGACGCCCGGAGCCTGAGCCGCGCGCTGCTCCGCATGGGGACGCGCCTGCTCCAGGCGATGACGGCTAGCTCGTTACCCCCGCTGCTGCGCGATCTGCGCGATCGGTTCGCCGACAGTCCGGAAACCTTCCTGCAGGACGCCGGTGTGAGCGCGGACGCGAGCGTCACGGTTGAGAGCGTCAACGCCGCACTCGATCTGCTGTGCGTGCACATCGGCGCCGACGCCTCGCTCTATCACCTGCTCGCGCATGAGGGCGTCGACCTGGCCGCCCAAGGCATCAGCGAGCCGGACTTCGGCCGGCCGCCGCTTGAGACCGGCGCGTGAGCCCAGCGTCGCATCATGTAGGGCCGCGGCGGGTACGCCCGTCGCGGCCCGATCCGTGAACCCAATCCCATGTACCGGTTGGCACAGACCCGACCGGGAGGCCCTCACAGATGCTCACCTTCGAGGTTCAGCTCGACCCCGAGAAGCTGATCCGCACCTGCCACAACCTGCATCACCAGCACTACCTGCTGCTGAGAGGGTTGAATCACGCCTGGCATCTCAGCCACGCGCTCCGCGGCAGGCCGGATGACGCCCTCCGGGACCTGTTCATGAGCCTGCCAATCGAGCTGCTCCAGCCGATCGGTTACAGCCGCAACGAAGCCTCGGTGATGAACGCCCGCGACATGGCCCTGACGCTGCTTCACGGCGGGCCCCGCAACCCGCTGGCATCCGAGATGCGCGAGGCCCCGTTCGCCGACTTCCCAGACCGCTACCCGCTCCTTGCGCCCCACCCCGATCTCGGCAAGCCGGGCCTCTGCCGGCCTGTCGAGCAGCTCAAGGCCGCGGTCGAAGAAGCGCACGCGCGAGATCAGTCATGAGCGATCCGGAACTCGACATGGTCGAGTTCGTCGGGCCGTCCCGGGAGGACTTCAACATCTTCTGCGTGCCGGGCGAGATCCCCGGGCGCGACACCCACCTGATCGTCTACGTCCGCGCAACCAGCACGAAAGAGGCGGAGCACAAGGCGCGCGCGAGCCTGCTCGGCCTCGAAGTCTGTGCCTGCGAGTGCGTGGAATAGGGCGGCAAGCGCCCCGCTTGTCGTCCAGGAAACAGATGATCTAGCCTGCGGCGGCCTGGATCGACCCACCTGCGCGAGGTCGATCCAGGCCGCCCGCGCGGGCAGCGCGGAGAGACATCGCATCAGCCGGCCCCGGCTCTCAGCGGTCCACGGACCGCTGGGAGGCGTGGCTGACACGTCAACGCCGCGACGGGCGTATCGGGCGCGGCCCCATCCGGGGTCACGGTCAATCGTCGCATCTCCAGCTCCGACCCTCGTCTTCCGCAGTTCATCCGCGGACGGGACGGTCGGGACAAACGCGCCCCTCCCGATCCATCGCTCCCATTCGAGCGCCGTCCGCCTCGAACGCGAGGACGATTTCGCATGTCCGACATCGACTTTCTGCCCGGCCGTAAGGCGGCCAGAACCATGGCGCGCCGCCTCAGTGCCGCGCTTAACGAGCAGCACGGCCTGAAGCTGCGCCACACCCAGGCGATCGACCTGCTCGCCGCAAGCCTCGGCTACCGGAACCGGCACGAGCTCGCGAGCGCTCAGCGAAGCAGCGCGGTCTCGCCGTCCGCGCCCAGCGCGACACCGGGAGCCAACCACGCACCAAACGGCGACCAGGCCGGCCTCAACCCGCAGCAGCGGCTCGCAGTCGCGCAGTACGCCGGCGGCGAATTCGCCCACACGTCGAGCGTCGAGGAGGCCGAGCAGATCGGCGATCCGCTGTTCCATCATGTTCTGGTCGAACTCGCCGACGCCGGCACGGATCACGAAGCAGTCCGGATCCTTCAGGAAGATGTCGTCCGGATCGAGGAACTCCTCGAAGCGATGCACGCCCAGGGCCCGGTCGACCCCGCCGGCCCCTATCGCGGCGATCTCAGTTCCTTCCAGCAAGTCGTTGCCGATCAATGGCTCGACGGACGCTATCGCACCCTTCATAGCCTGGAGGGCGTCACTGCCACCGGCGACCGGCTGCTGCGTTTCCTGGTCGTCGAGGTCGCCGACCAAGAGGACTGCGAGACCTGGCAGGAGGCGATCAGCCGCGTCTCCCGAACCGACGAGGAGCTGAGCGACCTCGCCCGGGTGTTCCAGGACCGGGCGGACTCCGGCCGTGTGCCGCGTTCGGCTCGGTCGCCCGAGCCTGCGCCGCATTCGGAGCCGGCCAAGGGCTCGCCTGCGGCTCGGGCCGCCCGGCCAGCCGCCGTGGACGAGGCGGTCGCCAGCGACCTCCATGACGCACCCATGGCCGTCGCCCGCTACCTCTCCTCACCGCCCAGCTTCCACACCGGCGCGCTGCCGATGAAGGTGTTCGTGGCCGAGACGATCCGGACCTACGAGGCGCGCGGCTACGCCTTTGAGGGACCGGACGGAACGGCTTCCCAGATGGGCGGGGTCAAGCTGCCGGACGGCATCGCGTTCGATGGCGTCATCGAACTGCGCACCTCCCACGACGATTGGGGCATCGCGGAAGCCGAGATGGAGGCCGCGATGGAGGCCGAGGGCTACACGCCCTACAGCGACTGATCCCGACCAACCGACCACACCAGAAACCCGCCTGCCGACCTGGCAGGCGGGTCGCGGTCGTCTGCTCGTGCCCTTGGCGGCCAGCGCCATGCCAAGCGCCCCACCTTCACGAGACCGCTCATAAGGACGCGCCAATCCGCCATGCCGCTCGATCACGCCACTTCATCCACCCTGATCGCGTCGCCCGATCTGATCGCCTCTCTGGATCATGCACCGATCTTCCCGCTCGATCCGGAGGGCCTCGCCGCGGCCATCGACATCCCGGTCTCGGACTGGCCCCTGAACTGCCATGCGGTGGCCTGCACCGTCCGCGACCTGGTTCCGGTTCAGGGCATGCGGGTCATGCGCGGGCACTACGATGGTCCCGTGCACCCGCGATCGGTCTTCTCACGCGGCCTTCAGCAACACAGCTGGCTGGAGCTCGAGGACGGCCGGATCCTTGACCCGACCCGCTGGACGCTGGACCGCCCGGACGCCCCGTACATCTACCTCGGGGTCTGCGACCACTACGACGCCGGGGGACGGGCCCTCGCTGAGGCGGTGCCGCCACCGTTCCCGGGAACCGGCCCCGACTTCTCCGACCGGATCGCACGCCTTGCCGAGGCCGAGCGCGCCCGCCTCGCCGCCTCTCTCGAGACCAGCGCGGGCACGCCCGAGCAGCTCTGGGCGCGCCTACGGAAAGCGCTGCGCAGAGACCCGGCACAGCTGGCCGAACCCGCGGCGCTCTACGAGATGGCACGCGAGCTTGGCCTGAAGGCGCTGATCCCGATCGACAGCTGGCAGCGTGTCATGGAGCCGGAGGCCCTGGCCTGCAATCCGGGATCGAACCGCTTCTTCGCGCTGCCGCCGATCTCGGTTCCCAAGCCGCGTGAGTTGCTCGGCGAGCTGCTTGCACGCTTCGTCTCGATCGAGGAACGCGATCTCCGCCTCGAGGACGAGCTGGCGGAGCACGGCATCTCGCTCGATGCCTACCACGACGCCCTGAACCGGCTGATCGACGGACCCGAATGGCCGCTAAACCTCCTTCCGCTGGAGGACCAGTACATCCTGGGTATCGCCACGACCGACATCCTCGGACAGGGCTTCGGCACCACGCTCAGGGTCGAGCGCTACGCCCGCTCGCGCGGCTACAGCCGAGACGCACTCGATGCCGCGATGAAGGAGGTTGGCGCGGCTTTCGGGATCGACGCCGGCTGGACCTAGCCACACCCCGCTCATTCCGCTCGCCGGCCCAATCCGCCCGCCGGCCCAGTACAGGCATCGAGCGGCGGCAAGATCAGCCCGCTCCCACATCCTGTGACCCGAGACCCCCTTTCATCCGCGACCGCAAACACGGCCGCTCCCGTTTCGCGAGATTCCCATGACCGAGACCAAGACCACCCGCTGCCTGATCATCGGCGCCGGCCCCGCCGGCTACACCGCCGCCGTCTACGCCGCCCGCGCCAACCTCAAGCCGGTCGTGATCGAAGGCCTTCAGCCCGGCGGTCAGCTCACCATCACGACCGACGTCGAGAACTGGCCCGGCGACGTGAACGTGCTCGGACCCGACCTGATGGCTCGCATGCAGGCGCAGGTCGACCAGCTCGGCGTCGAGCGGATCGCCGACGTGATCACGCACGTGGACTTCACTCCCGCCGACGGAACGCGCCTGGCCTACGGCGACAGCGGCACGGTGTACCAGGCCGAGACGGTGGTGCTCGCGACCGGCGCCAAGGCGCGCTGGCTGGGCCTGGAAAGCGAGCGGGCGTTCATGGGCCGCGGCGTGTCCGCCTGCGCCACCTGCGATGGCTTCTTCTACCGCAACCGTGACGTCGCGGTCGTGGGCGGCGGCAACACCGCCGTCGAGGAGGCGCTCTACCTCGCCGGCATCGCCAACCACGTCTACCTGATCCACCGTCGCGACAGCCTGCGTGCGGAGAAGATCCTTCAGGACCGCATGTTCGCGACCCCGAACGTCACGGTGCTCTGGAACCGCGAGGTGAAGGAGATGGTCGGTGACGAGATGGGCGTCACCGGCGTCGAGCTCGCCGGCGGCCTTGCCGAGCCAGAGCGCGTCCACGTCCATGGCGTCTTCATCGCGATCGGCCACGCCCCGGCGACCGGCTTCCTGGAAGGCCAGGTCCCACTCTACCCGAGCGGCTACGTCCGGACCGAGGCGATCGGCAAGCGCGACGGTCAGGCTGTCGGCGTGATCACCCGCGTGCCCGGCGTGTTCGCCGCCGGCGACGTCGCCGACCGGACCTACCAGCAGGCCGTGACCGCGGCCGCGATGGGCTGCATGGCCGCTCTCGAGGCCGAGCGGTATCTGGCCGAGCTGGATGCGGCCGAGGTCGCCGCCCACGCGGACACCGCGGCCTGATCCGCGCCCAAATTTGCTGCCCGAGCCGATCCCTCAGGAGATCGCGGAGTTCTCGACCCGGCTTTCCTGCGCCATGGAGCTTATGAATATGGCAGCCGATCCGACGCGTGATTGGCTGATGGAAGCGGTCCGTGGGCGCGATGATCATGATCGGCGCATCAAGGCCCGCGAGTGCGAGCAGCGCTCGAGCATCAAGAGCAACCTAGGAGTCAAGGAAGAGCTGGCGCGGATCTCGGCTTATCTCGAGCCGGCCCCGGAGGCGTCATCCCCGAACGCACGCTGTGAGAACCACGGCGTGCCGATCAGCGCTGCAAATGCCTGATGAAACGCCATGATGTCAGTGCAACCCCGGTGCTGATGCACAGCCAGACTTTCCCACCCGGTTCTGCGCTTACCGGAAGCTGCTCAGGATGCTGGTCTCCACGCGCCCCAGCATCGGGTCCTCACACCCCGTAGCACGCCCGATGAAGGTCTCGACGTCGTCGCGGAAAGCTGCGGTCGTGTACTCGAACGGACCCGGCCTTTGCCCAACCAACGACTTGGCCGAAACATACTTTCCGTAATCGGCCACAAACATCCCGTGATTATTCACCAGGGACAGGTTGTTGCGGAAAATGCTGGCCAAGACGGGTTTCATGGGCGGGCTTACGATCACGCCGAGCTCTTTCTGCTCGGTTCGAATGCTGCGATCGTCCACGGTCGTGGTGATCTGATCCAGGCGATACCTCACGCGAACCCAGTTGTCCCCGATGCACTCGGGGAATTCGCTTGCGTAGGCTGTTGTGTAGTGGGACAGAAGCACACCCGCCAGCCCCCGGCCGGTCATTGGGAGTTCTCCCGTCGCCGCAAGTGCGAGCACGTAGCGGTTGTTGAGCCCGGTCAGGAAGCGGTCGTAATCGGGAAGGTATCGGTTGGCGGGTGAATCGCAGAACTGCCGCCAGCGTTTGCTTCGATCCAGCGCCGCCTGCATCGACTCACCGGGCTTCATGGCGAACGGAGAGGGTGCTTCGCAGTGGCCTGCCGGCGGTAGATCGCCGGTGGCGCGCCGCGCCTGGCGCCGCTCGAATTCCGCGGAAGTCAATTGCGCGCGTTCCGTCGCGAGAACCTGCTCGCGCGCGGCTGCGGCACGCGTGCGCTGCGCCGCCCGCTGTCGCGCCAGCTCCGGGGCGAGCTCGACCCCCGCGACCTGATCTACCAAGTCCCCGTCATCAATCAGGCGCCCAAGCGTATCCCGCAAGTAGTCCGCCCGTGCCTCAAGCGACAGGTCGTTATAGGTCTTCGATACGCGGATTTCCTTGAGGGTCCGCCGGATCCGGCTCTCGAGCGCCCGATGCGCGTCGCGGTAGATCTCGCGGTCGGTGTCACCCAGCAGTGCCGCCAGGGCCTTCAGCTCGGCGATCGACAGCGATGACTGGCGCGTGGTGAGGACGGCGGCGGCCGTCTCCGCGCTGTCCGCGCCCCCAGCGAAGGTCGTCTCCATGCGTTCCACATGGGCGGCCCTCTGCGAGTCCAGGGCCATCAGGAGGGGCGCGCGGAGGTCCGGAGATAGGCGGACCATCCGGGTTTCGGCCCGCGCGCGGACGTCCGCGATCTCGTCCGGGTCAAGCAGCTGTGTCCGCGCGTCCATGCGGGCGAGTTGGTCATCCCGCCAGGCAAGCGCGGCTTTCGCCTGCTCGACGTCGAACAGCAACTGGTCGCGATCGTAGCGCAAGCCTACCCGGGGCCGGTCTTTCCACGCACTGCCGAAGAGGACCTGGAAAAACTCCGATGAGGGGATGTCGCGCGCGGGCGCGAGCCGGCGGCACTGCGGCACGAGGTTCGCGAGATGGTCGCCGAGCTCGGGGGTGGACCGCAGGGAGTCGTAGGCGCGCCCGTAATAGGGGGTGAACGCCTCCGCCAGCAGCATCAGCGGATAGACCGGGTAGGAGGTGCGTACCTGGATGTCCTGAAGCGAGGCCGTGCCCATGTCGAAACGGGTCCGGAAGTCGCGGTGCCACTCCGCGATCAAACTACAGGCTGTGCGCGTGTCGGCGATCGTCAGCGTGTCGACCCGGTCCTTGCGCAACAGTTGTGTCATCGGGGCTTGCGCGGTCACAATGCGCAGACTGCCGGGGGACGGCGGCTGGGTCATCGCTAGCGCCGAGCAGTCTGCGTCCGACAGGCGCACTGAGAGGGTATCCCCGGCGTCCGAGGGGTCGGCGTCGAACCCGTACAGCTCGGCGTTACTGGTGATCATGAGGGGTTTGACGACCGTGCCGCGCACGCCCGCGGCGCTGCGGGAGAGTTCGATCTCGTACCTGGCTGCGGGACTGGGCACGCTCGGATCGCGCGGTCGGTAGGAGAAGGTCGCGATGTCCAGCGCCGGCAGACCTGCCAGGTGATCCACCTCGAGTGTGGCGCGGAAATCGCGGTCCGCGCAGGTGAAGCGGCCGCGCCAGGTGCCGGGCAGTTGGCGCGCGAGCGGGCCGAGGCTGTCGGTGCTCCGCCCGAAGACGAGCTGGTCGCATTGGGCCCCCTGGATGGTCCCGACGATGCGCGATCCGTCCGCGCTCAGGTTACCATGGATCGGCGCCGCCCCGTACCCACGCGGGCGCTTGAGCCATTTACCGGGCGTCATCCGGATCACGCCCGAGGGGAAAACCTTGGCCGTCACTTCGAAATGACCGACGCGGTTGGGTTGCGAACGACCGGCGGGGTGGTAGGCGTAGCTGCCGGTCAGGCTCCCGCCGGCGGGGTCCGCGCTCAGACGGAGGTAGGCGACGGCGTTGAAGTTGCCGCAGGTGTAGGTGGTGCGCCAGGCCCCGACGTAGTCCTCGGCATTCGGGGCCGCGATCGCGGCCCCACCGACAAACATCAGGCCCACGCCGGCAACAGCTGATTTCACCCACCGCACGATAGCACAACTCCGTCATCTCGCGCCCGGCGCGCCGGACAGCACCGCCTGTTTTGTGAGTTCAGGATCGCCGCGTCGACCTGGGCGGCGCAATCGAAAATACGCCACTCACCCGAAAGAGTGCGGTGCGATACACGGCTGGCGGTCAGGGGATGATCTGAACGATCGCGCGGTCCGAAAGTTTCCGCGCGGACGTCCAGGCTTTTCGGGCTAAGCCTTTTGGCTAACTTTTTGGCTGCACGCCTCGGCTGTACGATGACGCGCTGTTTCTACATGTGCAACGTGACTGCAGGGGGAAAGGATATGACGGCGGTGCGCACGTACCTGGTAATGGCCCTGCTCTTGGCCATCGCCACACCGCTGCGGGCAGACCCGGATTGGGTGTTGCCCGAGGACATCACGCCGGAATTCGCGCAGCGCGCGGAGATCTCTGTACTCACCCAGACGAGTGTCGATGATCCCACGGGCGCCCTCGCATTTTTCTGCAGCGCTTCGCTGATCGGGAGCGGGTCTTCGACTGCCAACGCCTTCATGAAGATGCCGGAGAGTTACCGCGCGGGGTACGACGTGTTGATTGATCGTCTCAAACCGGTCGCAGAGGCGAACCAATGGAGCCTACTGGATAGCAGCGGTGAGCGCCCCTTCTTAAATGGCTTGCCGTTAAACTGGGCGTGTTTCCAATCGATCAGAGGCAACGGAAGCGTCGTCTTGATGTTCGAAAAGGATCGCGCCGCGCTTCGCCAGCAGTCCCCCAAGACTTTCGAGAATATGACCATACGGTCGATCGAAGCTTCCATTCCCGAGCCAGCGGATTGAATGTGATCGATCCGGCCGTTTTTTGTCGCGGGCGTCAAGAGTCTAGCCACTGCGGCAAGCACGGAAGTGACTGAGGGGTCGATTACGCGTTGAGAGCGATGGGTGCCGCCGTGTCGGGTCAAACTATCCTGTGCGCGAAACTATAAGCGCGTTCATGGGTCAGATCGCTCAGAAGGCTTTGGATTGGCAAGGGGTCATAGTGCTGATCGGTGCGCCAAATGCCTGATCGAGAATGGTTATGCCACAGCCCGCCCGCGCACCTACGCAGACTAGGAAAAACGTGGCGGGATCAAAAGCCTTACTCGCAAGCTGCGAAACGGCTTTTTCTATTTCGACGACGTTCATTTCTGCCCCGTTCTGCCACCGCCTCGTTAGCGTGGTGATCCTGCATCCTGCCACAGCGGTCAGCAAGGTGCCCGTCAACGGCATGCGGACCGGATGTGGTAACAGCGGGCGCCGAGAACTATGTTCGGTTGTCGATCAAGGAAGAAGATCACCGGAAAGCTCAGAACAGAGCGAAAAGAAGTGCCGCCGGCTTGGCGGCAACACCTCAGAGTAGTAAACCCAGATTCCGCTTAATCTAAACCATAGTGCGGGTATGGTCTTTTGCGAGCCGGACTCCACACTTATGGCAAACGGCTTGCTGGTCGGTCACCCCGCCCCTCTCGCCCGACGCCGCCTTCACCCGCGCCTTCTGCGACCTCGGTCCGCGCCAGCTCGATGATCTCGTCGCGGACGACCGCATGCCGGCCGGTATCGACCGGCTGCAGCGTGCTTACGTCACCCTGGACGACGGTCCCTGGGAAGACGACGGGGATGACGACGGCGACCTCTCGCGCAGCGCCTTCGCCGTCGTCGAGCTCGTCAGTGACGTGCCGAAAATCAAACCGCGGGACCCGGCGGTGCAGCAACTGCTGGAGATCGCAACAGCCGCCTGCGGCGCATCGCATCTGGGTGCCCGCTACGCTGGCGGCGACAGCTGGGGCTTGCGGACAGCGAGGAGGTCGCGGCCGCCTAACCACGTCCGGCCGGCACGCCTCCCGGACGGCCACCACACCGGGAGTTCAAGCATGTCCGCCAGCACGCCAAAGACGACGCGCCGGGTTTTGCCGACCTATCTCGGGCGCGTCGTCGACGGCGCCTTCAAGTGGTACGTGCTCCTGCACGACCCGCTGACCGAGGATGGCAAGGCGATCGTTTCCTACGGCCCCGTGCCCGAGCCACTGGGCAAAGCGCACCCGATGTCCCTCGGCCTGGCCCACGAGCGGGAGACCGAAAAGCGCAACAAAGGCTACGCCACGATCGACGCGGATGCGATCAGCGAGCCTGTCCGCGCCAAACTGCTGAGCGACATCACCCAGCTCAGCGGCTTCGCCCACGCCAGGTTCCTTGACGCCGGCGCGATCCTGCTCGCGACCTATCCCCTTAAGCCGGCACCCCACACCCGACGGCGTCGCCCCTACGATGTCTGGCTGTGATCCATACCGGATCGTTAAGCCGCAAGATGCGGATCCGTGATCCTGGGATGCATGCTTCGCGACCGAGATGATGCCTGCGGCCCAATTTCCGATCCAGACCCACCTTTTTACCGTGGCTTAACCGGTCGCGCCCGACTTTCTCGAAAACCAACGCAACCGCGAGGCGTATCGTGATTCTGGTCCTGGTCGGCGTGTTCCTTCTGGTCGTCTATGGCGCCATCCTCTGGCGCATGGCCACCAAGCTATCCCTCGTGATGACAGCCTTCGGCGGAGGCTACGCCGGCGGCGCGCTCGCCAACACGCTGCTGCCAACCGACTGGATGTGGGTGAAGCCGTTAGCCTTCGTCGCCGGCCTGATCCTCGGCGGCCTACTCTGGTACGTGATCGTCGGTGCGCTGCGTGGCCTCGCCCAGGTCGCGCGCGAGGGCGACCATCTGCTCTATTACCCCCTGCGAACCGCCGAGATCGCGATCGTCGCGGGCCCGACCGGCCTGCTCGCCGGCATCATTGCCGCCACGTTTGTCTGGAGCCGCGAGCTCGTCGACCGCTTCGAGGTCCTGGACTTCTCTACCTTCGACATCACCGACCCGATGCATGCCAAGGGCCTCACGGTCTTCGTGCTGGTCACCCTAATCATGGGCGGGATTTCGCTCTACCGCTACGAGACGACCGACGGCGTCACGATGGACCAAGCCGCGTCCTGAACTCCCCGCGCCCGGCATCCACCGCCGGAACCTACCTGACAGGAAGTCACGACATGATCCTCGCGCCTCTCATGATCATTTTTCTGGTCTGGCTGTTCTATCGCTTCGCGATCCAGGCCAGCGGGTTCCTGGCCGCGATCGCCGGGGCGATCGGACAAGGGAGGTTTCGCATGGCCCGACCGCCATTGCGCATGCGCCGGGAATGCCTTATCGCCGAACTCGACAGCTACCGTAGTTTCGGCGAGGGGTGGGATGGCTACGACGCGGCCCGGCAGGGCAAGGTGGCGTTCGGCGTGCTGACATGGCCGGACGCTTCGCCGCCCGGGTTTCCGGAGAAGTGGCGCTGGGCCGAGGAGCGATTTGAGGCGGCTCGCGCCGTCGATCCGGTGGAGCCGTGGCCGTTCCAGTGAAACCCGTCGCGTCCGCGCGATCCCATCTTCGGGGAACTGCATTTCGTAGGAGAAGCGCCGTGAAGATATACGTGAACGGAGAGCTTGTCGTGGAGCGGGAGAACCATGAAGAGGCGTGGAACGCGCTCGTGGATATGCACCACACGGAGCAAGTTTTCGGGTTCCTCTACGAGGCCGTGGACGACGCCGGCGACCCCGTGCCGTTCCCCGCCTGGGTGGGCGAAGACCTGAACAAGTGAGAGTTTCCGTCGGAGGCGCGGCCATGGCAGCCAAGCTGTTCGTTTGGGTTCTGGCCCTGTGGGTTTCGGCCGTCGCGGCGGACGACGCGTCCGCGGGCGCGCCGGACCCCGGACGCTGGGAAGTTAGGGCCGACTTGCGCGGCGTGGACGTGATCCAGCGGCACGAAGCGACGCTGAAGCCGGAGTTGTGCGGCGCCGATCTTCTGCTGGACCCTGACGGGCACCCGACGCTGCGCCTTTCGGAAGGGGCCGACGGCCTCTGGACGGGCGTGAGCGAGAGCGGTGGTTGCACCACCCGCTGGCGGCTCGAGGGCGGCGGCGAACGCATGCGCGGCTCTTACGCCGGGCAGTGCCCGGGAGGGTCGATGTCCGCCGACGTGGCCATGCGGCGGATCGGCCCGTTGCCGGAAGGCGCGACAGAGGGTCTCGAGCCGGCCGGAAAGCCGGACGTGCCGGACGACTGGCTGCCGGATACCGAAGGGCAGGGCGAGGTGCCGCACGCCGTGGCGGTGCGCACGGTGGAGAGGATACTCGCGGCGCAGGCTGGCGGCGGCGTGCGCGCGGCCCGCGCCCTGAGCGGCTACGTCTGGCCGAAGCCGTTTCGGGGCACGACGCATGTGGGCGTATGGCTGACCGCGGGCAATGCGCCGCGCCTACACCAGAGTCTCTTGAGCGACCCGTGCGACAGAGCGAAGGGAGGGGAGCCGGGCACTTACAACGAACCGGCCCGCTATCTCTTGAATTTCAAGCTTTTCCGACACCCCAAGCGCCCCTCCCGCACCGGAGAGGACGCCCCGAACCCTCTCTAGCCCCTGTAGCGCCGGCCCCTTCCTCCCCTGGGGCCGGCGCCTTTCGTTTGATCCCATTCTTCCCGACAGGTGGGTCCGATCAACGCGGGCCCGGCCGTTCGCCTCACGGCGGCCGTGCACGCGTTCCCAGACCCCTGTTTCCGGGAGGGCATGAGCGGCTGCTGGTTTGTTGACCTACCAGGAGGCCGCGCATGTCGCGCCCGACAAAGAGTTTCATCAACGCCTTCGACCAGGCCGTCCGCCCGGTGATCGAGCGTCATGGCCTCCCGGACCCGTCAGGGCGTCACGCCTTCCGCATCGACAGTGACGCCGGCGGCCTCGGCGCCACCGTCTACGACACCTGGATCGCGATGCGCTTCGATGACGTCGCCCAGGCGCACGTCAAGCTCGGCCGCTTCGCCACCCAGGGTGTGCAGACCCGATCGTTCGCGCAGAAGCTCAACCCGCACTCCGGAAAATGGAACGCGGTCTACCTGGGGAGCTTTCAGTTCCCCCAGGCCGGGACCGATATCGACGCGTTCTGCAACGAGTTGACGCGCCACCTGTCCGAGATCGCCGCCCGGCAGCCAGAGGTCGCGACCGACTGATCCGCGACAGCCTGCTCGTTCCGCTTCCACATCCCCGCACCGGGAGACCGTCGTCATGCTCGAGATGAACCTGCCTGCCTACACCGTGGAGATCGTCGACCAGGACCAGCGCGCCCAGCTGATCAAGCTGCGGGCCGCCTGCCCGGCGTCCGCGGCCGAGACCGCGCTCTATACCTGCAGCATGTCCGCCGCGGAGGCTGCTCGCGTGCGCGTCTGGCCGGGCTTCTATAGCGCGACGCCGACCTTCGAGCCGCACCACCAGGCGGAGCGCGCCCGTGCGGCTTGATCGCGCCCATCTCTGCCTGACCGCAGTGCTGCTGCTGGCGAGCTGCGCCGGCCGGCCCGACGCGCCGGCTCCCGCGACCCTGTCCTGCCCCGACCTCGCGGCCGCGATCGAGGCGGGCTGGCGGGAGCAGAACGACAGCGTGCTCGCCAAGGTGGGCGAGATGTACGTCGATCTGGCCTGGGTCTTCATCCGGCCCGATCACCTGAACGCCGGCGTACTGCCCGACGAGGACCCTATCCGCTTGAGCGCGCTCCGCCAGGAAGCCAAGAAGCGCTGCCCGCCCCCGAACATCGCCCAGCAGCTCGCGCCGAACGAGGGCTGAGGCCGCAGCCTGACCCCCGAATAAGGAGGTGTCTGTCCATGAGCGAGCAGGACCCGATCGAGATCATCCTCGACGCACAAGAACCCGGCCACGCCATCGATTTCGCCGCCGCGAAGCTGTGCGGCGACGCGCCCCGGAATGCGATCCTGGGCACACCGGACCACGAGGACTGCGTCGACTGGACAACGCCCGAGTACGACCGCATGCAGGCGGCCCTGCGCGACGCCCGCGACCGAGCGCACCGCCGCCGGGTCCGCGCCTGCTATCCCGATGCCCAGTTCGGCATGCTGCAGGCCTACAGTCACCACGTTCAGCATGCTCTCACCCTCGCTCCCGGCGGGGCGGAGGCCTGGCGCCTGCGCCTGGAGCGCACCCCCGGCGCCAGCGGCGGCTGGATGGCCTGGCTGATCGACGAGACCGGCGGGCGGATCTTCGAGGGACGCAGCTCGACGGCCGACACCTCGGGTGCGCTTGCGACCCTGAAGGCGGCCGCCCGCGCGCATCGCGCCGACGTGCCGGACAGCGCCGGTGACGCGGTCGCGATCGACGCCGACCCCGGATCCGCCGCCGCCTGACCGCGCACTGGCCCACGCGCGCCACCCAACCCTGACCTGCGAGCGCCGATCCCATGCGCGACGACACCCGAAACACTCCCGAGGTCTCCAACCCCGACGCCGCCAACCCCGACGCGGCCGCGCGGGCGGCCGGCTGGCGTCCGTTCCCGACCGAGCACAGCGTGATCGGGTGGTACGACACCAACAAGTACACGAGCCCCACCGCCGCCTACTCCGCCGGCGACTACGCCAGCAGCGCCGAAGACGTCTGTCGCACTGTGCTCGACAGCTGAGACCCAGAGCCGCCACGCAGGGCGCCGCCACTGCATCATCCCAACAGCCTGAAGGACACCTCCCGATGTCTGAGACACGGACCATCACCCGCTTCACCGTCGAGTTCGTCGAGCGCGACGGCGGCAAGACCCTGATCCGCACAGCCGGCGCCAACTACGGCGAGGCGATCAATAATGCCAAGGGCGAGGCGTTCGACGAGAACCACCCGGAGCTGAGCCACTTCGAGGACCCGTTCGAGGACGGCTTCGAGGTCGAGCAGTCGATGCTGCTGGACGACTGCCAGTCGATCCGGGTGTTCGAGGGGCACTACCACGACGAGGCCGAGCTCGAGGACCTCACGCCCATCCACACCGAGGAGTAGCCGCGATGGCGATCGAGGACACCTTCCGCATCGACGATGCGAACAGCAACGCCGAAGAGCTCTGGATCGATCTACCCGGCCGGGCCACCGTCAAGATCGGCCTGGAAGAGGTCGGCATCTCGGTCTCGGTCCTGCGGGCCGTGGGCGAAATGGACGAGGTCGCAGCCACCTCGGTTAGCTACGACACGCTCTACGGCGGCGAGGACGACACGCACGGGCAGGGCGAACAGGCCACGGGCGCCAACACGCCGGAGGCCTTCGATCGCTTGATCATCGACTCGTTCGGCATGTTCACCGACGCCGGCAACCGGTTGGTCGGCGAGGCGATCGCCAAGGTCGCCAACATGCCGCTGGTGACTACCGACGCCGAGCTCACCCACGCGCTGACCGCGCAGCTCAACGAGATCGCCAAGACCCACCCAGAGGTCTGGGACACGGCCGTCCGGGACGTGATCGTCTCCCGGATCGCGCGGCGCACCGGCCGCACCCTGTCGATCCACTTCTAGTCCTGGGCAGCTTCCGCCCTGGCCACCCCGCCTGCAGACACGATAACGCCGGCCCCCGGATGACCGGGGTCCGGCGTTTTGTCGTGGCCCAGGGCCGCTCCGGCCGCCGCGGCTAGCTAGCTCGCCCCGCCCGACAGGATCCAGTCCCGCAAGGCAGCCGGGCCACCCTCGACCAGTGCGCACGGACCCGCGGCCAGCCCACGCGGGGTCTGGGTCGCGGCGACCACATGCGTGCGACCGTCCTCATACGTGTAGGCCCACGGCTCCCCCGGCAGCAGCACCGTCACCTCGGCCGGGATCTCTCCCTTGTAGACCTTCAGAACCCGGAACTCCTGGCTCTTGGTGCGATACATCATGGGCGCACCCCGATCGACCTCGTGCAGCTCCGCCTCGTAGAGGCCCTCGCGTTCCACCGCCACACCCTCGAACAGCACGTCCACCTCCTGGAAGGCCCCCGCCGGCGGTGGTGGCGCCACGCAGCTCAAGGCACTTGCACCGGGCGCAGCAGCCAGCAGCGGCGCCGCGGTCGCGGCAGCCAGACACAGTCGACGCAGCATCGAACTCTCCGATCTTGGAACAGGACATCCGAGGCCGGGGAGATGGGAGTCCGCCTGGCCGTTTGCCGGGCGCGCCAGCGCGCCCTATCTCCCGGCCATGTGTGGCCGCTTCGCCCTGTTCAACGCCGGAGATCAGCTGCAGCGTCAGTTCGGTCTGGACGCGGCACCCGCCGTGCAGCCCAGTTACAACGTCGCCCCAGGCGCAAGCGTGCCGGTGATCGCCTGGTCGCGCGAGCAACAGCCCCGCCTGCTGGCGCCAGTGATGCTCTGGGGTTTCCCCATGAACGCCGTGGAGACCCTGATCAACGCCCGCGGCGAGACGGCGGCCAGCAAGCCCACCTTCGCGCCGGCCTGGACGAGCCGGCGCTGCGCCATCCCGTTCGACGCCTTTTACGAGTGGAACAAGCGCAAGCAGCCGAAGGAGCCCTGGTGCTTCCGGGCGCTCAACGGACCGCTGGCGTTCGCCGGCCTGTACTGGCCGCTCGCCCAGCCGAGCGGCGGCCGCCGCTACGGTTTCGCGATCCTGACCACCGAGCCCAACCGCGACGTGGCCGACGTCCACCATCGCATGCCAGTGCTCCTGCAGCCCGACGAGGTCGCGACCTTCGCCAACCCGGACGCATCCGCAACCGAGTTGCGCGATCTCTGCCGCACACCGCCGGCGGGCCTCCTGCAGGCCCAGCAAGCCCCGCTCGACATCAACAAAACCGACGTCGACGGGCCCTGGCTGCTCGGCAGCCACCGCCACCAGCACGCTGGCTGATTGGCACCCCTGTCGATCCAGCGGCGCGACCTGTACGCTTGCACTGCGAATCGAAATGTCCATGCCGAACAGGGGCACATGACCCATTCCGGTCAGCGCGCATCCAGCCTTACTCTGAGCGATCTCGACCGATACGAGGTCAGTGAGGACGATATCCTGAATGCGATCTCAGCTGGCAGCCTGCCGCCGACCTATACGGTCGAGCGTGCCTTGCGGGCCCGCGGCTCGACCCAGACGCAGGCGCGGCGCAAGATCAGGGAGGCCCGACGCCGCGGCGACCCGCTCGGCATGACCGATGTCGAGAAATGCCTGGCCAGCTTCCTCGCCCTCGGGATCGTCGTCACCGGCTTCGTGGCCGGCAGCACGTTGATCTGACATGGCCAGGGAGATCCAGATCGAGATCACCGGCAGCGCCTATGCCGCCAGCCATGCCACGGCCCGACCGGACCCGAAAGCCGGCCTGATGCCCGGGCAGGCTCTGGTCCTGGAAGGCGCCGACCCCTCGGTCATGGAGACCTGGCGGCTGGGCGTTCGAGACCATGACGGCGCGTTCCTGGGCTACATCCCGATCGATCACCGCCGCACGGCGGTCGACATCGCGCGTGGCTGCGTTGTCGGGGCCCGCATCGCACGGGTCGAAAGGCAGCAGAGGCTGCTCGATCGCGTTCTCCGGCGCCCCAGGCCGCCCTCCAGGTACCTCGCAGCACTGCACATCCGCGAGCCGGACTGGGACCACACCGCCCCCTACCGGAAAATCGACGCGCGAATCCATAGACTGCTCCGGCAAGCCGGCCGGCTCGCGCAGGGCGATCCCGACAGCGCACTCGAACTCTATCAGCAAGCCGTCGACCTGATCGATGCGCTCGACGAGCAGGGCCCGGCGGCGCGCGCCTGGCGGACGGCGAGCCACCCGATCAACCAGATCTCGCGGCTACTCGAGCGCATCGGCCAGGAACGCCGCGCGATCGGTGCGATCGACGCCTATCACGCCCGCCACGACCCCGTCGGCCTGAGCGCGGAGGCTGCCGACGCGATCGACCGGCGGCGGCGGCGCCTGTCCACGCAGGTCCCGCCCCTCGCCTGAGCCGCACCCGATCCAGCGGCCGCTCACGCCCGGGGCTGCAGCACCGACTGGGCGTCCAGGTTCGCCAGGACCGCGTCCGCGATGACCAGTACCTGCCGGCCACCCGCGGTCTCGAGCGTGTGCGGCAATTCCGGCAGGCCCCGTATCCAGGGCACGTCCGAGCCCTGATCGGCCCGGGCTGCCAGCATCATGTACTTGTCCAGGATCCGCTCGCCGAACAGCCCGTCCGCACCATGCTCCGCGAGCACGCCGTTAATGGTCTGCGCCGCGCCCAGGAAGTCGCGCGCCTCCAGCGTTAGATAGAATCGCCGCGCGCGCTTGATGTTCGAGCCGTGGGCGATCCCAAGCGCGTCGGCGGCCAGCGCGTCGAACATCGTCCAGCCCTCGGGCTGGAGGAACCACATCAGCTTGGTCATCGCCGACACCTGCTGGCCGTGCGTGCACTCTTGCCTGACAGCCTCATCGGCTAGCTTGATGCAGAACTCGCAACGATCCGTCAGGCTCACCGGCCAACGCGCGCGCCGCGCGAGCAGAATGTCGGCGACCGGGTGCTCGCCACCCGCAGGGATGCCCCAGCCCACCTTGTACTCGCCCGCTATCCGACGCACGAGCGCGCCGTCCAGGCCGCTCGTCCGGATTCTCTGCCGTGCGGCGCCGTCGAGACCCAGCATGGTGCGGAAGTGCTCGAGCACGGCCGCCCGCAGGAAACTCGCGCGCTGCTCCGCCGTGAGCTGCTCAAGCCTCATACTTCCCCCGTAACGCCGCAACCTGCTTGAGTCTAACCGGCCGCGCGACGCGGCGAAACCCGAGCGCCCGTGCGCGCACGCACCCCGTTCAATGCCGATCTTGCCGACACGAGCCGGCCGCCGCTTCCATCTTCGCCTGCGTGAGATCCGTTGAATGGAGATGAAGACCGTGCGTGTCGACTTCGGACAGACGAAATTCGCCAACAAGAAGACGAACCAGAAGGATCGGGTCGTCCTCGACACCACCAAGACGATCAACGGGCACATCCTGATCGCAGGGGCGTCGGGCACCGGCAAGACCCACCAGCTGCGCCGCGTGATCGACGCGATGTCGAAGCAGCCGCCCCACCCGCGCTTTCATATCATCGACGTCCATGGCGACCTCGACATCCCGGGCGCGTCCAGCTGCAAGTTCTCCGAAAGCAGCCCCTATGGCGTGAACCCGCTCAAGGTGGACCCCGACCCGCACTCGGGCGGCGTGCGCAAGCGGGCGCGCAGCTTCATCGCCTCCCTGAACCGCACCACCAGCAAGCTCGGCACCAAGCAGGAGAGCGCGCTCTATCACCTGTTGACCGACCTCTACGAGGCCAACGGCTTCTACCTCGACAAGCCCGAGAGCTGGGACGTCAAGACCGACCTCCGCCGGAACCCGCGCCACCCCAAGAAGCAGCCGACCCTGGGCGACCTCAAGACCTTCGCCGAGTGGCGCCTGGCGCAGATGACCACCGGTGCCGGCAGCAAGGCGCTCTCCAAGCTCGACGAGCTCAACCGCAAGGTCCGCCAGCTGCACCGCAAGAGCGACAAGGGCGACGACAGCGAGCAGAAGCAGGTCGAGAAGCTGCGCGCCGAGGCCGCCGATCTCTACCGCGAATACGTGATGGCGGTGGAGACCGGACGCGAGCTGCCGCAATACCTGACCTACGCCGGCCGCGACGTGATGCAGAGCGTGTTCGAGCGAATCTCCAACCTGGAGAGCTCCGGCATCTTCCGGCCGCGCAAGCCCGACTTCGACCTGAACGCGCCGGTGCGCCGCTACGACATCTCAGCGCTCAGCCGCGACGAGCAGATCCTGTTCATCGACTTCCTCGCCTCCGAGATGTTCCAGGCCGCCCGGCGCAAGGGGCAGGCCGCGCACCCGCGCGACTTCATCGTGATCGACGAGAGTCACGCCTTCGTCAGCGCCGAGCCCGATCACATCCTCAACGTGATCATCCGCGAAAGCCGGAAGTTCGGTATCGGCCTGATCCTGGCCAGCCAGTCGCTCAGCGACTTCCCCGACGACATCATCGCCAACACCTCGACCAAGGTGATCCTCGGCCTGGACGAGATGTTCCACGCCTCGACCGCCCGCAAGCTCGCGATCGACCCGAAGCGTTTCGGCTGGGTCTACCCGCGGCGCACCGCGCTCATCCAGATCAAGCGCGCCGGCGACACCTCGAACCGCTACCTCGATGTGGAACTGTGCTGATGATCCCTCAGCACCGCCTGCGCGGCATTCTGATCATGCTCGCAAGCGCGGCTGCCGCGGTGGCGGTCGGCGGCGCGATCAAGGCGGTCGACCCCGATCTCCCCACCGCCACCGTGGCCTTCCTGCGCTTCGCCTGTGCCCTCGTACTCCTCGCCCCGCTCTGGTGGCGCTACCGACAGGCGATCCTCGCAACACCGAGTACAGGCACCCATGTGCTGCGCGGGCTTGCCGGCCTGGTCGCCGTCGGGCTCTATTTCTACACGCTGGGCGTCCTGCCGCTCTCAACCGCGATCGCGGCCCAGTTCACCGCCCCGCTGTTCGTCCCGCCGCTGGCTGCCTGGCTTCTGGGTGAACGCACAAGCCCGCTCGCCTACCTCGGCGTCGCGCTCGCCGTCTCCGGTGCGATCCTCTCGGCGGGGCCGGACCTGCAGGCCTACGTGCCGGCGGTCGCCCTCGGTCTGGCCTCCGCGATGATCGGCGCCCTGCTGGCAGTCCACGCCAAGACGATGATGAACGCGGGCGAATCTCTGGTGACGCTCGGCTTCTGGTATACCCTGGCCGGCACGGCCGGCTGTGGCGCCTGGGTGCTTGCCACGGGTGACTGGGTCCCGCCGGACGCCTTCAGCCTGTCGATGACCTCGATCGCCGGCGTCGCCGGCAGCCTGTCGGCGATCTTCGTACTGGCCGCCTACCGGCACCTGCCGTCGGCGCTGTTCGCGGCCCTCAAGCTGTTACCCATCCCGGCGTCCGCGGTGACCGCCCTCGTGCTGTTCGCCGAGGTACCGGCGCCCGCACCCCTGTTCGGCATGTCGCTGATCCTCGCCGGGATCGTGATCAGCCAGCCTGACCTGCGTCAGGCCTTGTCTCGCTTGGTGCGCTCGGCTGCGGCTGCCTGACGGACCTAGCAGGATCCCAGATCCGCATCGAACAACAGGCCATCTGTGCTGCCGCCAACACAGCCGTAGAAAACCGACAGCCGCTCCCTTAGCCCTGCCGGATGCGCCGAGGCGCGAACGTCCTCGGCATCTATGGCGCGCGCTTGAGATTGACCCACCGCGAAGAACGCAAAGCGCGTCCGCGGCGTGATGGAAAGTGGCTCGCCCCCATGGCGACCCGAGAAGGGATCTATCGGCCAGCACCGGGCCGGTGTCTCCTCGCCCACGAGGGCACGGAACTTCGCGATATCGCCCTCGAACACCGGATAGCCGTGCGGCACGAACTTGAGCTCGGCAACCACCGCGATCTCAGCACCAAGCACGACGATGTCGGGAACGATCACCCCCGACCCGCCGCATAACGTCATCTGCGGCTCAAGCACCACCTCGAGATCCAGCGCATCCGTCAGGTGCTTGTACAGCATAGCCTGCAATGTGCGCTCGTTCGGAACCTGTGCGTCGACGTAATCGCGTCTGACTGGACCTCGCCAGACATCCCTGATCGTGTCCATCAGCATGCCAGCCACGCCCACCTTCCGAGCGAACCACCCTCAATACCGCCGACAGCCAAGCCTCCTCCAAGGGTGATCTCAAGCACCTTCTCGCCCCGAGCTAGATCGACGGCTGACGGGTCGGCTGCGCGCACCGACGTTCTGGCAAGACACAGAACCCCTTAGCACAGGCCCTCGACCGCGCTAGCTCACTTTGTTGGCTGAAACCCCTCCGGCATCGGCCTCCATTGCCGTGGCGGAACCTCGCGCAGGTCACTCGACTTGATGAAACGGCGCACCTGCTCTTCCCCGACGCACGGCCGGAGCCAGCCCACCTGCGGGTGGTTCTCCCCGTACCCGAGTCGCCGAACGATCTCGACCGACAGCGCGTGTATCCGCCTGTTGGCGGCCCCCATACTTTCCCGGTCTGACGCGACGAACACGGCGATGGGCTTAAACCCGAGCAGGCTGTAAGTCTTCCTGCGTTCGAGCGCGACATTCCAGTAACTGCTGCGCTGAACCTTGAGGCACCGGGTCTCGTTTTCACGATAGACCCACAGTGCCTGCTTGTACCTCTCCCTGCCCGTAAGCGTCTTGGGGTGGCGGAAGTCATCTGATCCACTGTTGATCACGGGCCTCTCGACGGGCTCCGGGTTCATATCCGCCAGATTCCGCGAAACGCACGGGATCGCCTGCTTGCTGGAAACGAGGCGCCATTCCTCGCCGTTGTTCTCACCTGGCACCGGCTCCAGCCCATTGCGCGCCAACACCTCGGCCCGGTGGAGCGCAATCTCATCCCTCAGAGACCATGCCGCCACCATCTCGATCCCGCGGGGACTGTAGCCCTGCGCCCGGCGCAGCCTCTCCCGGAGATCGGTCGCCCTGCCGATCTTGACCGCGTGATCGTAGCCCTTGTCCTTGAACACATACACGTAGCCCACCCTACACTCCCCAAGTCACCGCTGCATGCTCGACCGATCCAGCGCCCCGCAACGCGCCGACTGGAGGCCTCGTGAGCTTGCCTCACCGCGGTCCACACCCGGCCAAATAACGCCCCCACCAAGATTCCATCGGCGCGGGCTCTTCCGGGGGCGGGTACCGGCACCAATACCGGCTTCCGCCACCAGCCCGTCCTACGGTCCTGGGGCCAGAAGACCCGCTTCCCGCGACGACCGCAAGTATCTTGAGCGCTCACCGGTGGCAGCCGCGCTCGACGATCCAGGCCGCCGCGCGCGCATCCCCGACCCAGAACTCCTCCAGCCACACGCCCAGCTGGCGTTCGCCGATGCGATCCCAGAGCGTCCTGGGACCAATACCCCCCAGATTGCCCCGCACCTCGTGCCCCTCCTCCGCGGGTCCCGCGACCGCACGCGCCAGCGTGAACCCGCCCGCCGTCCGGATCACCACGCAGCGCGCTTGCGCGTAGACGATCAGTCCAGCGCCGGTCGGCCCGTCCGCAACGCCCGGAGCGGTCAGCGCAAGACCCAGCCCCGCCAGCAGCGCGAGACCGCCGCACTTCCAAAGACGCATCCCTGCCATCCCGTTCCTGCAGCTTACCTGTCCCAGGATCGTCTTCAGATCCTTCAATACGGTAACCGGGGTTTCGGTCACGCCCCGGCGGCTCAAACCGCCCACAGGAGCGCCGCAAACAGGACCGAAAAACATGCTCGCTAAAACACCCGTTAAGAGGCGCGACCCCATATTCTCGTCAAACGGCGCTGGGCCCAAGCAGCACCTGCCGATCCAGTCCTCACCCGCCCCTCTCGCCGTCAGCTGCTCGCCCAGGATCGATGCCGATGCCCCTCACGCGAAACGCCTCCATCACCGCCCAGGCTTCCGATGACGCGCCAGCGCAGGCGGTGCACTGGACCCTCGTCCTGACCTCGCTGATCGCCGGTCTGGCGCTGATTGTCGGGTTCAGCGTCGTCGCCTCGACGGCCCTATCCCACGATCCGGCTCCGCTGGCGCCGATCACCGCGACCTGACCGGCCGGACCTGGCAACGCGATCCCATGTTCCAGGAGGCACAGCGCGGCCTCCTGCCGGGCTCAAGCATGCGTGAAAATGGAGATCATCCCCATGGCGGTCTGTGAGAAACTCGCGCGCGGCTATTTCCGGCACCTCGTCGACCGTATCGCCGCGGCGGATCCACCGAACCAGCTCGCGGTCGAGGAGCTGTACAGCAGGCTCGCCCAGCCGCGCGCGCAGAACCGCAAGCTCAACGCCCGGATCGTCGACAAAGCCTACCGCGCTTTCCGCACGCGGGCACGACAGTCGCTCTGCCTGTCGCACTACCAGCCGATGGGTGCGAAGCCGGCCAAGATCACCGTGCACATGCCCTTTGTCTCCGGACATCGGTACAAGACGTGGGAGAACGATAGCGAGGCCGTGAACTTCGAGCTTCACGCCGTCTCGGCGGCCCCGAAAGAGACCACGGTCGTCAGCTTCATCTCGCCGAGTGTGTTCGGCACCCACGCCTATCGCCGCCTGCTGATGCGCAAGGGCGCATCCGACGCCCTCGATGCGCTGCACGCCAGTCACGACGCGCTCCCGGCGATCGCCTTGTGGGGACTGGCCCTGCTGGAACGCCGCTTCCCCGAAACGTACATCGACCTGCTCGCCCCTGCCCGGAACGGCCTGTTCTGCGGCACGATCTCAAGCCTCCTACCCGGCAGCGACGTCGAGATTCCAAACATCATTCGCCACGGCCGGACCTACGAGCGCGAACGGCCCGAGGCCAACCGGATCCTGTTCGTGACCAGCACGTTCCTGGACAGCGCCGGAATGACCCCGGAGCGCCAGGCCGCAGTCGCGGGCCTGCGCTCTTGGATGGACGCCCACCGCAAAGAGATCGACGCGCACCACCAGGACCTAGCACTGGTCCCGCTGGTCGCACCTCCGACCGCGGTCCTTGAGCTCGCGCATGATCTCGCCGCAGAGGCCACGCGCCTTGGTATTCCGGAGCTATTCCAATCGTGGACACGAAAGAGAGATCTCACCCCGCGGATCGACGCCGCCGTCCCGGCCTAGCACTTCATCGGTAAACCACGGACCGCCGGAAGTGACGCCAGCGTCAAGGCGTTGCTCATTGGCTACCGGGCCGGCTGACGCGGCACGACGCGCCACGAGCGCGGAGGCGCCCCCATCTTCCCCCCCCTGGATGGGGTCGCTCCGGCTCCTGCTCCTGTTCTGCACGACAAGAAGGGGTTTTCGATGGTCAACAAGGTGACTCTCTCGCCCGCCGGATTGCCGCCGCGCCTCGTTGGACGCCGTGGCCATCGGCGAAGCAGCGCCGCGCGCCAGGCCCCCACGACCGCCACGCCGCCCCAGGCGGCGACCCGCGTCCACGTCGGTCACGCCGCTGTCCGTCATCGCGCCCGCGTCCAACGCGCGCTTGCGCGCCTGGAAGCCGCCGGCCCCGAGAAGACCCAGAGCTGATGCAGCAACCCCGCCGCCTCCACGATTATCCGCTCACGCACCCGCGTATCCTCACCCGCGAGCAGCTGGAACGCCGACGGGCCGAGCGCCGGACCCACCTCGGCAAGCGGCTGCGCGAGCAGCGCAGCCGGCGTCTCGGCGAGTTGCTGAGCTTCTTCCGCAAGCCGACGCGGCCGGGCATCAAGGGGTAATCACAGATGGGCTTTAGACTGAACCTGCCGGCCGACGTCCAGCGCACGCATGACGCCTGCCAGGACGCCTGGAAGCGCTGGCACACGGAGTGGTGCCGGCTGCGCAACCAGAACGCGCCGGACGCCATCTGCGAGATCTACCGGGGCGTGGTCGATCACTTCCACGCGGCCATGCTGGCCTGCCGGGCCAACGCGCCGGAGATGACCTGGCGGCGGTGCCTGGCGCTGCAGCAGGAGGCGGCCCACCCGACACCGAGCGAGCAGCGCGCGATCGCGACCGCCTCCGGCTTCGAGCAGCCCGCCGCCTGAAGTCGCAGCCGCACTCCCTCTTTCACGGAAGCCGGACCATGAAACTCACGATCCGCGACGACGGGCCGCCGGAACGCGGCTACGTGCTCGAGACCGAGGGCGCGCCCAGCCTGCCGGACGGTGTCTACACCGCCCCCGACTGGCGCACGCCGCTCGGGCTGTGCGAGAGCGCGGCCGCCGAGGCCTGGGCGAGCCGCGATCCGGCCCGCCCGGATGAGCCAGTTCGGATCCCCTCGCCGGTGGGCACCTGGGTCAATGAACTGCCCGAGGCCGAGCGCGCCGCGACGATCCGGCGGGAAACCCGCATGGCGCACGTCCACGGTCAGCACCGGGAACACGACCCGGTGATCCTGCAGGCCAACCCGCAGGCCCTGGCGGCGATCGCCGAGGCGGTTCGGGTGCTCCGCCACACCGACACCAGGCACGCCAACGTCGACCTCACCACCAGCGACGGCGAGGGCTACCGGCTGGAGATCGAGCGGGTCGACGCCGACTTCGACGAGCCGAGCTGGAACGACGCCGATCTCCCTTACCTCGACCGCACGATCGACGCGGCCCTCGCCCAGCAGCGCGAGGAGATCCACGCTCTCCGCGGCGAGCTTCACGCCTACCGCCAGCGCGAGCTGATCGACACGCTGCGCGCGATCTCCGAGGACGTCTGGGCGGCCGGCTGGCTGATCGGCATCGACGCGCTGGTCTGGGACAGCGTGTTCCAGGACACCGGCAACCAGGAGATCGACGACGCCACGCGCCAGCGCCTGAAAGAACTCGCCGACAACACCGGCTGCTGGCCGATCTGGGACGACGACCAGGGCGGTCCGGTCTGCATCGCGATCCCGGAGTGGAAGCGGCGTCGCGGCCGCGCCTGAGCGCACGCCGCGCGCCCGCCATCGGCGCAATCATGACCGAGGACGCGATGACACTGCCCTCACCCCTGCAGGCCCTGCTGATCGTCTGGGTCGTGCAGACCCTGATCCTGCTGGCGGGCGCGCTGCGCCGGGCAACCCGCCACGACGCGGACACGGCAACGGCCACGCGCGCCGTCAGCTTCACCATGCACCGGTCGGATCCTGACCGGATCGCGGTCCGGGGCGACCTCCAGACCGCCGCCCTGCTGGCGACAACCGCAGCACTACCCGTCGCGTGGATCGCCTGCTGATCCAAAGACACCCGGCCAACCCCCACGCGTGAGGACACCCCATGCCGAGCGACTCCCCCGCTCCGATCGACGTGCTCTACGTCCTGCCCCGCACCGATCTCGCCTCGATGAACCCGGGCAAAGCGATCGCCCAGGGCGTTCACGCGGGCAACCACGCCGTCCATTTGCTGAGCAACGACCCCAAGTGGCGCGACCGGCTCGCTGCCTGGGAGACCCAGACAGCACAGCACTTCGGCACCGTGATCACGCTGGATGCCGGCGGCATCGACCGGATCCGGCAGATCGTCGAGATCGCGCGCCAGCACGGCTACCCGGCCGGCCTGGTGCATGACCCCGAGTACCCGCTCGTCGACGGCGCGGTCGTTCACCTGCTCCCGCTCGACACCTGCGGTTGGGTGTTCGCCGGTCAGGGCGAGATCGACTGGCTGCTCGGTACCCACCCCCTGCATCCCTGAGGGCGCAGAGATGAACAAGCTTGACCGAATGATCGAGGAAACCGGCCTGATGCCGCACATCACCGCCGGCTGTGTAATCCAGGAACTCGGCGGCTATCGCCTGAACCAGGACTCCCAGGACACGCTCGGCACCTGGCTCTACGAGAATGAGCGCGCCATCGCCGGGCAGCTGGCCGTCCAGGCCGCCGAGATCTACGCGGCCAACGCCGACGAGAACAGCACCTTCGCCCAGGATCTGCGCAGCGGCACCAAGGGGCGGGACATGCTGTTCTCGTTCATGCGCCACTGGCTGAGCGCCCTACTCGTCAAGGAGCGCGGCGAGGCCGCGCAGCGGCTGCTGCCTCCCGACTTCGCGCGCGGTGTCCCGGCACCCGGCTCGACCTTCGTCTGACCATCCGACCCGGAGACCCCTCCGTCATGACCGAGACCGCCACGGCCGCACACGCCGAACCAGACCTGCAGCCGGACGACCCGCTGGTGGTCTACGCCGTCTGCCGGACCGACCTCGGGATGAGCCCGGGCAAGCTCGGCGCGCAGATGATGCACGCCTTCGACGGGCTGCGCGACCTCGTCCCCGCCGAACTGATGTCAGCCTATCACGCCGACCCCCGGCGCCCGAAGATCGCCCTGCGCGCGTCCAGCCACGCCAAGTTCGACAAGGCGCTGCGCGCCGCGCACGACGCCGGCATCCCGGCCTACCTGCAGGTCGATGCCGGCCTGACCGAGGTCGCGGCGAACACCCCGACCGTGTTCGCGCTCGGCCCCGTCCGGCGCAGCCAGATGACGGGCGCGCTGCGCCGCCTGCAGCTGCTTTGACCGCACCCCCGACCCAGGACTCGCCATGGCCCGCACGATCAATCACGAGGCGATGATCTCGCCCGTCTTCAGGACCCAGAGCCGGTTCGGCGTCCGGCCGGCCTTCGAGGTCCTGGTCCGGGACCTGACCGGCGGCGCGCCGATACGCTACGCGCGCTACCTGCAGGTGCGCAGCACCGATCCCGACGTCGAAACCATGCGGGCGCGCGCCCGCAGCGCGCTCCGGCATGCCTACGGGGCCGACCAGGTGACCACGATCTCAGCCGTCCCGCAGTGGCAGCGCACGACACGGTTCGTCTTCGACGAGGGGGAGCCGGCAGGCGTCATCGCGCTCGCCGATCTGCCGTTCATCGAGGACGAAGACCTCCCCGGCTGAGGCTCGGATCGGGTGGGAAGTGATGGCTCGGGCGCTGACCGGACGTGCCGCCTTGACGGCGACGGCACATCCGGCGCGCCCCGCTCCCATCTCCGAAAGCAGAGTGGGCTGGGCCAGACGCCAGCCTGTGTATCCCTGTTTTCGACCGTTGAAGAGGGTCTCATGACCGCAGTCACCGTTCCCCCTTACGTCGCGCTCTGCGGCTATCCCGAGTCCGGCAAGTCCGCGGTGCAGGACATCATCCACGAGCGCTACGGCATCCTGCCGGCCGACGACGGCTGGCCGCTCCGCGCCGCCTGCATCGAGCTCTACTCCCTGACGCGCCGGCACGTGACCACCCAGGAAGGCAAGGTCGAGCAGGTCGAGCTGCCCGAGGAGACCCGGGAGGTGCGCTACCTGCTGGGCGAGATCGGTAACGCGGTCGAACGCCTGCACGGCATGGACTTCATCCCCTGGGCCGCCATCCGCGCCGCCGAGCGGCCGTACTGGGAGCGGGCCCGCGCCGCCGTCGAGGCCGCCGCCCGGGCGAGCGGCACGCCGGTGTCCGACGCGCTGGTCTCGACCGAGTTCAAGAAGATCGTCCCGATCTTCTCGTTCGGCTCGGTCCGCCGCCAGCAGGGCCGGCTCTACAAGCAGCACGGCGGCGTGGTCGTCGAGGTCCGCCGGCCGGGCAAATCGGCCCGCTACGATTTCGACCGCTACGATCCCGCGCTGGCCGACTACGTGATCGAGAACGACACGCCGGGGATCGAGGCCCTGACCGCGAAGACGCTGGCGATCTTCGACGAGCTCTACCAGCCGCTCGATGCCTCGGACCGCACCACCCCGATGATCGCCGCCTGATCAGCGCATCCGGCGCATCTCCAATCGACCCGTGAGGGAGCCGACATGACCCAGAAGAAGAGCACGTTCCTGAGCGACGACCCCGACAACAAGACCCTCGAGCGCACCTGGACGGTCGTCTTCCACGATGCGGTCAAGGTCACGATCGGCAACGACGGCGAGATCCCGACCCAGCTCCTGCGGGCGCGCGGCTTCAACCGGGCCAACGCCCACGTCGCCGCCGTGATCGCAAGCGAGCACCTGCAGACCCCAGGCGCCAAGCGCCAGGTGTTCGCCCCGCTGGCGCCGACCGGGCCGGAGTGGCTGGTCTACCTCGGGACCGAGATCACCGTCAGCGCCGACTCGATCGAGCAGGCGATCGGCTACGCCTGGGAAGACCTGAACGACACCCAGCTGTTCCCCTCCGGACGCGACCTCGACTGGAGCATCGTGCGGGTCGAGGACCTCAACGCGGACGACGCGGCCGCCAAGGCCGCCTGATCCGCCCGCCGCACCACCCCCGCATCAGAGTCTCACTCATACAGTCGGCCCCGCCAAAGCGGCTAACGGTCCACGAGATCGAGCAGATGATCCGCACGGCTGCCTAGTCACTCAACTACAGTCCGCGCGACACGGCAGAGCTCTGCAGCGTCGCCTACCTGATCGCCGGCAACGGAATCCTCTGCACGCAGGTCCCGCACATCAGCCTCGTGACCAACCCGGCCGGCGGGTTCGACGTCGTCGACACGCACCCCGATACCCTAATCAACCAGATGTTCACCGACGGTCTGCTTGTCTGGAAGACCAATCAAGGTCCGGTTCACGATGCCACGGGCCGCAGTCCACGGAGCGGGCGCGTCCTGCGCAGTCGGTTCCTGTTCATGACGGCCAAGTGCGTGCGCAAGCACGCCGAGGCCCTGTACCGCGTCTACCTGGCCTCGTCCCAGCGGGCGGGTCCGATGAGCAGGAGCGCCTTCGAGAGCCAGCTCGCGTCGAACGCCATCACCTGAGGATGCCCGCAAGCCCGATCCACGGATCGGGTCACATCTCGGCACCGTCGCGCCACACCACAGGACATCGCCCCCAGGAGGGCCTTGATGATCTATCTCATCGTCGCCGCGCTCGCCGGCGCGTTCGCCTATGCGGTCAGCCGCAACCTGTTCATGACGGCCGGCAACGCCGTCCTCGGCTTCGCGATCACCTACCTGGGTCTGCCGGTGATGGCGATCAACCACTGGGATCCCTACTTCCTGGCCCTGGTGCTCACCGCGCCGGTCGCCGGCCTGTCGATCGTGCTCAACGAGAACCGCGACGCCAAGATTACCAAGATCTCCGCGATGGCGCTGGGCGTCTCGGTCAGCTTCTTCTGCGCCGTCGTCCTGATCGCCTTCCTCACTTCCGCCTCGATCTTCCGCGCCGGCGACTACGCGGCCCTGATCGGCGAGATCGACCAGGTCGACCAGCAGGCCCTGACCGAGCGCCTGGAAAGCTTCGACCAGACGCAGGCCCGCTTCGTCGACCAGGGCCTCGCCGAGAACCGCGCGGAGGAGCTGCTCGGCGTTCAGACCGGCCTGGCGAGCCGCGTCTCGATCGCCACGCCGTCGATCCAGTCCGTCGATGGGCGGCTGACCTGGATCGGCGGCCTTGAGTACACCGGCTTCAAAAAATGGAGCTCGAACGGCCATACGCCAGGTTACTACCAGATCGACCAGACCAACCGCCAGAACGCGGAGATGGTCCTCGAGTACGAGATGACCTGCATCCCCTCCGCCTTCTTCAGCGAGGATCTGGACCGGCTGATCTACGAGGCCGGCTACTGGAACATCGGCTTCACCGACCAGACCCTGGAGGTCGACGATTCCGGCAAGCCGTTCTGGGTGGTCAGCCTCTACGAGCACAAGGTCGGCTTCCTTGGCTCCGACGCGGTCGGCGTGCTCGTGGTCGATCCGGTCAGCTGCGAGATCGCCGAGTACGGCCTCGAGGAAGCGCCGGGCTGGATCGACCGCGTCCACCCGGCCGATTTCCTGGAGACGCAGCTGAGCGACTGGGGCGTCTACCGCCACGGCTGGTGGAACGCCTTCTGGTCGGAGAGCGAGCCGACCATGGATACCACCGCCGGCGAGGCGGGCGAGGCCGGCCTCTACTTCGTGCGCACCAAGGACGGCGAGCCCGCCTGGTACACCGGCATGCAGTCGACCAAGGCCGACCGCGGCACCCAGGGATACGTGGTCGCCGACGCGCGCACCAAAAAGTCGACCTACTACGCCTTCGCCGGCGTGACCGAGCAAGCCGTCCAGGAAGCGATGCTCGGCATCGTTGCGGAGAAGGAGGGTTACTCGGTCACCTACCCGATCCCGTACAACATCAACGGTCACCTGACCCACGTCGCCGTCCTTAAGGACGCCACCGGCAACCCGCAGCTCTATGGCCTCGCCTCCGCCTCTAACCGAGACTGGAAGGTGGTCGGCGAGACGCCGCGCGAGGCCCTGCGCGCCTTCGCGGCCGAACTGCGCGACCAGCGCTACGCCCAGAACCTGGAGGGCGCTGGCGATCAGGTCGTGCTGGTCGGTCCGGTGAAGCGGATCGGTCACGAGATAATCGACGGTTCGTCGACCTACTACATGACCCTGTCGACGGTCGATCGGAAGGCCTTTCGCGTGCCCGCATCGATCAACGTCGAGGTCGCGCTCACGAATGCCGGGGACACGGTCGAAATGACGGCCTACGACACCGATGCCCACGTCATCGAGGTGCTGTCGTTCGACAATCAGGCGATCACCCTCGAGAAGAGCGACGGCCAGAAGGCCGTCGAGGCCGCGGTCAAGAAGGTTCGCCAGCAGCAGGCCGACGAGACGACGCAGAAGCGCTTCGAGCGCCAGATCGACGGCCTGAGCATCGAGGAAAAGCGCAAGCTCCTCGACACGCTCGATCAGTCCGCCCCGAGCAACTAGCCGGCAGACATCCGGCGGCCTGCCCACCGCAGCGCTCGGGTCAGACGCACCACCCCGACTGCAGCATTCCGATCCAGCAGCCCGCCCGGCGCCCGCCGGGCGGGCATTCTTTTTGGTCCAGGCCAGGCCGGCGTCCCGCCAGCCCGATCTGCGCGATCCCAGCCTTCCCACAACAGGACGTTGGCACGCGATGCGGCCGGCCGGCGCGGCTCTGAAGACCGCCCGGCTGCGCATCTGTGCCGCCCTTTTCAACGATCCTTCCGCCCCCGGAGCCCCGCCATGTCCAACAGCGTGCGGCCACGCGGCCGCCAGCACGCCGTCTTCGCCGAGCGCGAAAGAGCCCTGATCGCCAACGGCTACGCCCCGATCCAGCGGGGCGACTTCGCCACCGTCCTGAAGGCGCCGGACGGCAAGGGCGCCCTCAAGCTGGTCACGCTCGAGGACCGCCCCTTCCTCGCGTTCCTCGATCTCATCGAGCGGACGGACTCGCCACACTGGCCCGAGATCCATGCCCAGCACCGGGGCCCGGCCTGGCTGGAGATCGAGATGGAGCTGCTCGCGCCCCTTGCGGACCCGGCACTGGGCGCGGCGATCGAGCGGCGCGCCCTCACTCGCCTGCACGAACTGGGCGAGCTCGCCGAACTGCTGCCGGATACGGCCGACGAGCTGGGTCCGGAGCCGGGCGAGGGCGCCGCCTTCACGGCCGAACATCCGAGCCTGGAGCGGGCGATCGACCTGCTTTGCCGGCAGGTCTACGCCCAGGGCGCGCTACCGGATCTGGGCGACGACAACCTGATGCGCCGGGGCGACGTGCCCGTCTTCATCGACCCGGCCACCTGGGGCTGAGCACAGGCTCGGCCACGCTGATCGGTGCGACCCCAGACTTCCAGAGAAAGCGAGAACGCGGGGAAGAGGCGCCGCGTCCGGGCGGCGCGGTCTGACGACCACCCGGCCGCGCACCTGTGCCCGCGCTGTCGGCGAGATACGACACCCCATGCGGAGAACCGACATGTCCGACGCGCCCTACATGCAGCCGCTGACGCTTCACCTGATCGAACCGCGTCGCGATCCGCTGCCCGAGGACCTGCTGGAGGCCGCCGCGCGCGAGGCCAAGAGCAAGCCGCGCAAGGGCACGGACCCGTTTATCGAGTACGGTCAAAACGACATCCTGAAGAAAGCGAAGCGCGCCCGGCTGGCGCTGATCCTCGTCGGAAAGCCGCACTACGCGCTGCACGATCTGGCCAGCCGCTCGGACTCCGTCACGCTGATCGAGGTCGGGCCCTACGGGCTGCGCGGCTGGGCCACCGACCAGAACTACGGCTGTTCGCCCCGCAACGCGCTGTCGCTGATCGAAGGCTGGCTGCGCCCGCGTGGCGCCTCGCGTCAGCCGGACTTCATCCGCACGCCGATCCGCCAGTTCCTCGCCCAGCTCGACCAGGACATCCTGGGTGCGCTGAAGCGATGCCGGCGCTTCGAGGAAAGCGTCTACAACTGGATCTCGGTGCAGCCCGAGCGCCGCGGCATGGCGGTCCGCTCCTATCCAGCGCTGGTTGAGGAGATGATCGAGTCCCCGGCTGTCGCGGCCGCGATCACCTTCGGCGGCTCGCTGGAGGAGGCGCTCGCCGACGCCACCCGTCTGTCCCGCGCGCAGGTGCGCCTGTTCGCCGGGCGTCCGGTCTGGATGATGGCGAAGTCGCCGCTGCGCTTCGACACCAACCTGCGCCAGCAGCTGCGCGAGACGCCGCCGCACGTCCTGCCCCGGACCCTGCAGGGATGGCACGACTTCCACCTGCTCTGGAGCATGATCTCCATGCTTGGCCAGCGGGTCGAGAGCGACACCAAGCGCAAGATCCTGGCCGACACGGTGAAACGCAAGGGCTGGGCTCGCGAACTGCGCGTCCTGACCGACCACCAGGCGCCGTCCAGTGCGATCCGGTCGAGTTTCGATGCGCTGGGCGACCTGATGCACTGCCTGCTCGTTCCAGCCGCGATCGCCACTGGCCACGCCAACGCGCGCAACTGCGTCAACGCGCTCAAGACCCGCAACAAGACCCGTTCCGGCGACGCCCTGATCAAGCAGATCGCCGGCGACGGCGGCCTGCGGGCGTTACTCGCGTTCTCCGCAGCCTGGCACGCCCGCGTCGCGGGCCGCGACACCGCCGGCGGCGCCAGCAACAACACGACCGCCCTCTACAGCGACAATCAGGAACTGCAACATCTAACCCAGCGGCCCCAGACGTTCGACGATGGCGTGGTCGCGACCCCGATCCGCACCATCGGCGACCTGCGGCGCGAGAGCGCGGAACTGAACCACTGCCTGGCAAGGGTCTATCAGGGGTCCCTGATCAACGGCTCCCTGGTGGCCTTCAAGCTCGAAGGTCCTGACGGCCTGCGCGCCAGCTGCACCATCCGCGTCAGGGACAGCGGCAAGCACACCGCCGACGCGGCGCACGGCCACAACGACTGCACCGATCCGCGGTTCAACGCCGCGCTCGCGGCACTGGTCGAGCGGGTCGAGGGCGAAGCGCTGTCCGGGGGCGAGGAAACGCTGCGCATCTACAACATGCACCGCGGGCTCGCCGGCATGATCGAAGACCCCAGTCTGGCGCTCGAGAACGCCCAGGCCGCCTTCCCGCAGTTCGCGCCGATGCTGCCCAAGCGCTTGCGGGCACCGGACGCCATGTCCCTGATCGAGGGGCCGCTGTTCCCGGTGGCCCGCACGCTCTGCCTCAAGGCATGGACCAAGGCGATGATCGAGGAGCAGGCCGCGGACGCCAACGGCCAATACTCGCTGGCCGCCTAGCGCGGCCAGCCCCCACATCCCCGGCGCCCACCACAGGAGCGCGGCATGCTGTACGACCTCACCTACCTCACCCTGATCCGCCGGGATCGTGCCTGGAAGTCGGTCGAGGCCGACAGCCCCACGGCGGCTCTCCGGCAGGTGCCGCGCTCCGCGGGCGGACCGCTCAGCCTGTCCGATGCCGCCAGCGGCCGGATGCTCTGGCACAGCCAGACCGGCTGGATCGACGGCGACCCCCAGCACGGCTTCTCGGTGCCGCGGGTCATCGCGCGCATCTGGCCCTGCCCGGTCTGGCCCCTCGGCGAGGTGCGTGCCTATCTCGCCCGCAACGCGGACGCGGGGATCTTCTGCAAGGGCGGCATCGCCTACGTCACCGCCAACCAGCACAGCGGCCAGGACCAGCACCTGCGGGCCGCGGTTGTGCTCAGGGACATCCTCACCCTGGTCGACGAGGGCGTCCTTCATTGCATGCCGGTCTGCTTCAAGCCGCACTGGTTCTACCACCGCGGCCCCTGCCCGAACGGCAAGCTCGCCTTCCCCACCCGGATCCCGGAAGACCCGCGCCAGCGCCCGAGCGGCCTGCTGGTATCCGAGGTGATGGGTAGGTTTCCCGCCGCTGCCTAGGCGCACTCCTGGACCGTCCTCGAGCCCACGTCGCTTGCTTGACGCACCTCAGCCCTGCTGGCGCAGCCGGCGCGTCGAACACCCTGATCCTCGCAGATGCCCACGCCACCAGTCTGTCCCCAGCCAGCTGGCGGCCGCTCACTCGCCGACAACGTGAGACGTCCATCATGGCGGCAGAGGTCGGATGGCCGCCCCAGGATTTCCGCGTGACTGCACGCCAGTCCGGACACACGTCTTCCTGGCACTAAGCTGCATCCTGGGTTAGCTTCGCGCGGGGGCTTTCCACGACGCCGGGGATATTCATGGACCACCGCTTGATGAGCGCTCTTGAGGCGCTCCTGTTCATCGCCGTCTTCATGGCCTTGGCATGGGTGATCGCCAAGCTCGTGCAGGTCATGAGCGGCCGCCGGATCGATGCCCGGGAACAGCGGTACTACACGATCGCCGGCGGGCTCGGGCTCGGGACCAAGATCGTCCTGACATCGCTGGCCAATTCGGGCATGAGCTGATGGCCGCCACGAGGCTCCGGGAATGCGGGATGCAGTGGCTCGGCATCGGCTACTTCGCCGGCGCCATGATCGATTGCGCGGTGCGCTCGGATATCTTCGTGTTGCGGGTGAACGGCCCGCGCACCCTCTACCCGTTCGAGTTCTCCCGCAGCACAATCTCCGGCCCGTTCGGGCTGTTCCTGGATTACATGGAGAGCGTGCAAAGCTTTGTCTGGCCGCTCCTGCTGCTCATCGATCTGATCTGATCTCGACACGGGTCGATCGCCTCCGGATCCACCCGCGAATACGGAGAGCTCTCTATGGACTCACTCGCCCCCAACATCATGGCGAACATGGCCGAGCGCTCCTACCGCGACTACCTGCAGCACGTGATCCGCAAACTCGACCGCAAGACCCTCGTCATGGCCACCGGCGAGGAGATCGAGCAGCAAGTCGCACACGGTTGGTGGCCGGACCAGAACGAGTCTGAGGTCTGGCATGCACTCGGCTCGACAGCCGATACGCTGCTGCTCAACTTACAGCTCTACAACTTCCAGCGCGCGCCCTGGTCCTGCGGGCGCGTTTTTCGGTTCGTCTCTCCCGACACATCCTACGAGGACCCCTTCGCGGCGTCCCAGTTCCTGACGATCTCCTACATGATCGCCACGAGCGCCCATGAGTCCCGGAACTTCAGGAAGCACCTGGGGCTCCGCAAGGGGCTGTTCGGCTGACCCCAACCCAGCGCAGATCAGCCGATGCAGCACGCATTCGGGATCGCTTTTCGCAACGGGCATGAGGCGCGCTAGCACGCGTCCATGCCGCCGTCGTCTAATCGCACACTCGCGATCCCATACTTCTCGTCAGGCCGGCCCCACCCAAGCCGGGGCGAAAATCGGCAATCGACCACATATCGTTAAGGAATACCGTGCGACAACGGGCGCGTGTATCTTTTGACGATCTGGGGACGCTGTAACCGATGCAGATCCGCTTCGCGATCCTACTCGGGACCGGCCTGTTGGTGGCATCGGCCGGCGCGCATGCTCACGGCGGCGGGCTGGATGCCCATGGTTGCCACAACGACCGTGGTGCGGGCGAATACCACTGTCATCGTGGGACCTTCGATGGACATGCCTTCGCCACCAAGCAGGAGATGCTGCGGCAGCTGGGGGGTGTTTCCGGCGGCGCCACCTCGAGCGGCGCGCCGAGCCCGTCGGGCTACCAGGAATATGACCGCGACCTCTACGCGCACTGGACCGACGCGGATGGCGACTGCATCGACGCGCGGGACGAAGTGCTGCTCTCGGAGAGCCGCGTTCGCCCGGCGATGTCGGCCGACGGGTGCGACGTCGTGGCCGGCGAATGGTTCGACCCGTTCACCGGCCGCACTTTCTCCGATCCGCGCGATCTGCATGTCGATCATCTCGTCCCGCTCGCAGAGGCGCATCGCTCCGGCGCGCACCGCTGGTCCGCCGCCAAGCGTCGCGCCTACGCCAACGATCTCTCTGACCCCCGCAGCCTGATCGCGGTATCGGCCGGCGCCAACATGTCGAAAGGCGCCGACGATCCCGCGCACTGGCTGCCTGAGAACCGTAATTACAGGTGCACCTACGTGCGCCACTGGGTGGCCGTGAAGGACCGCTGGAACCTCAGCATGGATCCGGCGGAACGACGCGCCGTCGAGCAGGTCCGCGCGACCTGCGCCAACCGTGGGCGCCGATGACCTCGATCCAGCACCCGCGTACCAGCAAGGAGACCTGGGAATGCCCAGCACGCGACTGACCGCCCTCATCGCCGGCGCCGCTCTGGCCCTCACGGCGATCTCCGCTGCCCCGGCCCGCGCGGTCGATCTCGACTGCATGGCGCTCGCCGAGGACGTCAAGCGCAATCTTCCCGACAAGATCGCGATGCCGTCGGACGATGTGATCCGCGCCCTGCTCAACGGACAACGTGCCCACCGATTCTTCCCGCGCACGGAGGCGCACAAACAGGACGGCATCCACTGGAAGCCGATCTGGACCATGTCCGCGGGCGAGGTCGGCGCCCTCAAGCGGGCGGTCCAGTCCTGCGCTGACACCGTGCAAACGTGGGGTGCGGACCTGCCGTTCGGGCAGGAGGGCCACCGCCAGCGCCTCTCGACGGCAGCAACGCTGATCGATCAGTTCTATGTGCGCGCCACGGCGCTGAAGGCTGACAAGGCGGAGACCGCGGCGTCCGTGGAGGCTCAAGCCTCCGACCTGGTGGCACGCGCATCAGGGCCGCAAGGCGCACGCCAGTTGATGCTTGCGGCCAAGTCGGTGCTTGAGGCGGCGCCGACCATCGGTGGGGCCGCGGCCTTGGGTCATGCTCAAGAGTTGGTCGATGCCGCTCGGGAAATCGAGCGCCAGCGAGCGAAGGCCAAAGTTCGGATGATCGAGAACGCGCCTCATCCCATCGAGACGTACATGGCAATCGACGACGAGAACGAATACTGGCGCAAGCGCGTCGACCGCGTCGCCGAAAGCTACGTCTTCGTAAAGGCTGGCATCGAATGGAACGGACCTGATCTACGCTACGTGGGGATGCCGTCGAACCAGGAGCAGATCAATAACGTCATCGAAGGATACGAGCTGCGTGCGGAGGAAATGGACCCCATCCAGGGAGGTCTTTTCATCCTGGACGAATTCTTCCTCGGCGACTGGAAAGAGAAAGCCGCTCAGATCAACCGCGTCTTCAAGAAGGATCTTAGAAGCGCCTTACTCAATCTCGCGCGCGCACGGCAGCGCGCCATGCAGGACCATCTGTGCGAAAAGAACGCCCCGGAACTCCCGAAGATCGCCGAGAACATGGTCTTCCGGGCGAAAACGCCCCTGGCCCTTTATCAGACGCTTCCACAACTGATGTGCTACGCGGCCGGGAAGGGGTACACGCCGACCGTCGACTACGAGGATCGCGTTGTTCGACTCGAGCTGACCCACCCCAATGCGCACTACTTTGACGGCGCCGATCCTTTCCGCGAAGCCGTCTTCGACATTGTCGAGATCCCGAACAACTTCTTCTACCTGCACGAACGCGGCAACGACGCGCCCAGGGGGAGCGACCAAGCGATCGCCGCCTGGCAATCCCGCTATAGCGACATCAAGAACACCCACCTGTCGCTCCAGGGCCCCGAAGCATACTGACCCATCCCGAGCCGCCCGGAGCCACACGCTCCGGGCGGAACCTTCTCTCCGCGATTATTCCTTCAGATCAGATGGGTGATCGGACCCCTCATCCCAGCGCCGCGCGGATCCACGTGGCGGCGCTGCGATGAGCGGCCCGCCGGTCGCGTTGGGCTCGGAGGTGCCCGCCGGCCCCGGCTGCCTGGAGGCAGTCATGGCGAAACCTCGCGGTTCTCAGACGTGCCGACCATCCGTCATCTCGATCCTCATCGCATGAGGCTCCCGGGGACGATGGGCAACGGGGCCAGTCCAGCCACAGAGCTGTCGTCGCCGGCAAGCCTCGCTCACATGCGAAGGACGAGACCAAGATGCAGTCCGATCTCACGATCAAGCGCGCCAAGAAGATGGCGCGAACCCTCCAGTCCGCGCTCAAGGATCTGGGCCAGCACCCCGGCTACGCCGCCTGCCTCGAGATGGTGGCCCGTCAGCAGGGCTTCGACAGCTTCAACGCGCTCGAGGCCCGCGTGCCCCAGGACGTCACCGCCACCACGCCGCTTTCCGATCTTTCCGACCTTTCCGACCTTTCCGATGAAGCTTTGAAAGTTGAGCTTTACCGCCGCGGGCAGATCCCCGTCGTCGAGCTGCAGCTGGACACGCTTCGCCGACAGTTCCCGAGCGTACCCCGTCAGCGGATCCTCGATACCCTGTCCGGCCTGCGCTGCCGGATCGCCTACGATACCCGCACCCAGGTCCAGACGTCCCTGGAGCGCCATATGCGCGCGCTGGCCGCCACGTCGCGCGTGCAGGTCGCGGCCACTGGCACCACAACGCTGGGCGCGCTGCAGTTCGCCGACGTCGAGCCCTTCCGCGCCCTGCAGTCCGAGCACTTCGGCCCCAGCAGCACCTGCCAGCTGATGGTCATCCGGCTGCAGACGGCCGACACGGCCGTCGCGGACGCCTACGTCAGCCACGGGACGCATGGCGGCCTGCAGCGCCGCACCCTCAACCACCTGCGGGAAACGCGGCTGGGCAGCCTGCTGGCTGACCTCGCCACGCACCTCGGCGTCAGCGAGGTCGCGGTCGTGCTCCACGCCTACGGCCTGTTCGTGACCGAAGGACCGGCGCGCAACCGGGTCCGGAAGATCTACGCCCTGGCACCCCATGCACCCGAGTTCACCGACGCGGACGAACTCGCAACCCGCTACCCGGATCTGGAGCAGGCTCACAAGCTGCTGCTCCACCGGGTCCTGCCCGTCGCGCCGTTCACGCTCTCGGGCCACGAGGAGATCGAGAGCCGCACCCCGGTCCCGCGCCTGTCCGAGCCGGTCGACGAGACGCTGGGCATGATCCTGTGCGAGCCCTTCCACGCAGCAGACCCGATCCGCAAGCTCGAGGACATCATGTTCGACGAAGAGGCGGGGATGACCACCCTGATCCTGGCCGTCGAGCGCACGGCGAGCGATCTGCGCGCCACCCGCGTCGTTCACCAGCCCGAGATCGAGGGCATCGTGCACGAGACGATCCCGCGCCATCTGTCGACGTCGGTTGGCGAGACGATCGACGACCTGAAAACGCTCGCCGGCATCGAAGGCACGGCCACCTACGTCATCCGACGCGAGGGCCCGAACAGGCAGGTCTACCTTTTCGAGGGGTCGCTGAGCGCGGAGCCCGTGCGAGCCTGGTGCATCGACACGCCAGTGATGGCGGATCCCGACCATGTCCGCCGGGAGCTTAACGCCGAGCTGCTGCCGGATCTGCTCACCGGCCTCAAGCTCGGGCAAACCACGCCCGCGCGCCACGCGGACGCAGCCAACTGAAGGGCGCCGGCCCTGATCACGATAACGGGGCGCCCTCCCGGGCGCCCCGTTTTCTGATCTCAGACCGGTCGCCGCCCGCAACGCGCCCATCACGGGACCAGCGGGCCGTTTGTGCCGGCTTCGATCAGCTCTCAGTCGTCTCGGCCACCTCCCCGGGCTTGACGAATACCACGCAGGGCGGGTTTTCCAGGAGACGACCGCTGTCGTATTCGGTATTGTGCTCGATGAATACCAAAGCGGAGATCACGAGCGCTTCGATCAGGTGCATGGCTGCCGCCCAGGGCCCGGGGTCGGGGGCGACCGGGCACCTGGCTCGGCTCGCCGTCCTATCGGTTTGAAAACGGGGCCGGTAACCGACCTAATAAACCTTTTACGGTATTACGCGCCGAACATGTCGGCCCTTACCGTTGCTCGAACCCAGGAGACCGTATGTTCCGCCTTCTGCGCCGCGCCGCCGCCCTGCTTCTTCTGATCGCGACACCGGCCGCGGCCGAGCCGATCAACATCAGCCAGACCCACTGGAGTTTCCAGCCCTACACAACGCGGGGCCAGGAAACGATGTGTGCGCTGATCTACAAGGCGATCGGCTTCTCGGTGAGCGGGCAGAAGATCTTCATCGAGGGCTCGCTGAACGAGGCCTACCCGGTCGGCAAGATGCCCGGGGTGATCTTCAAGCTCTACGCCGCCGAGATGGCGAGCGACGGCGGCACGCTGCGCCTCGAACATGCCTTCCTGCGTACCGGGGAGCTGACCACGCGCAACTTCCAGCAGCTGCAGAGCGACACCCCCGGAAGCTATCTCGCCTTCCTCAGCATGCTGGAGGACCCCCGGGCATCACAGGACCTCGTCGACGCCGTGATCCAGCGCGGCGCACAGGTCTCCTTCACCGTCGCGGGGAAGGTCACCGACTACACCTTCAGGCTGGCGCCGATCGAGGCGCCGAACGACGCGGTGTACCGGTTCCTGCGCTGCAACATGCGCGCGATGGACCGCGTGCGCCGCGAACTGGACGCCCAGTAGCCAGTCTGGCGCCGCCAGCCCCACATTCCCTGCGGGCCCATCCGGACCCGCGAAACCGCTCAGGAGACGCCCGATGCGTTCCGTCACCGACCTGCTGTCCGGCCAGATGAGCCTGTTCAAGAAGCTCCCCTTCCAAGAGGCTCCCGACCCGGCCGCCTCCTATGCCGCCACGCTCGGGATCGACGACAACCCCCGGCATAAGTTCGCGATCATCAAGGAGTCGGCTTGCCGGCGGCTGCTGCCCGAGGTCCTGGCATGGCTGGACGAGCGCGATGCCAGCGAGGCCGAGCAGGAGCGGGTCCTGGCCGAGCTGATCCGGGCCGCGGACACCGAGGGCTATGAGTTCGCACGCAACCTCGAGCGCCTGGCGCAATGGGGCGAGGTCAACAGCGAGCTGGTCGAGATCCTCGAGTCCTACGGCGTCATCCGCTACGAGATCGTCCGGCAGATGGTCACCGCCTGGGTGAAGGCGAACGACATCCACCTCGACCTCGACGTCGGGACGCGCGTACGCGACCTGCAGCGCTCCGCGAGCCGCGAACGTGCGCGCGAGCTGGGCCGCCCTGCGCTCGAGGAACTCCCCGAGCGCCTTGGCACCATCGTCGACCTGCGTCCGGAAACGGCCGAGTACGTGGTCCAATTCGACGAGGAGCGCGCCCGCTTCAAGGACACCAAGGGTGGCCAGATCGTGACCCATACGCGGGTGCAGCGCCTGGATTCCTGACACGTCGACGCCGGACCACCCCCTTCTTCTCCCGGGACTTTACGATGACCCGCATCGAAACACCGGCGTTCCGCCGGGCGATCACCGAGCCCGCGCGCGATCTCGCGCGCATCTACGCCCAGGCCGGTTGCGAGCTCAGACTGGCGGGCGGCGCGGTCCGCGACGCCCTGATCGGCGCCACCCCTAAGGACATCGACTTCGCGTCCGACGCCACGCCCGAGGAGTCCGTCGCCCTGCTCGTGCAGGCCGGCGTGCGGGTGATCGAGACGGGGCTGCAGCACGGCACCGTCACGGCCGTGCACGGCGGCGAGAGCTTCGAGGTCACGACCCTGCGCACCGACGTCGCCTGTCATGGCCGGCACGCCGAGGTGGCGTTCGTGCGCTCCTTCGAGCAGGACGCGGCGCGGCGCGACCTCACCATCAACGCCATGTTCGCTGGCATCGACGGGACCCTGTACGACTTCCACGGCGGCGTCCTGGACCTGGAGAAGCGGGTGGTGCGCTTCGTCGGAGATCCGGCACAGCGGATCCGGGAGGACTACCTGCGAATTCTTCGGTACTTCCGCTTCCGCGCCCGCTTCGGCCCGGCGATGGGCGGCACCGCCGTCGACATGGCGAACCTGGATGCCATCCAGCAGAACCGGGCGGGGCTGGGACAGATCTCCCCCGAGCGGGTGTGGAGCGAGCTCCGTCGCATCCTGGCTGGACCGACCCTCTGGCAGCAGCTGAGCGGCATGGCCGAGACCGGGATCCTGCAGGTCCTTGGTCTGCAGGACCTCGACCTGATCCGCCTGTCCCGGGCGAAAACCTACGCTCTCCATCCTGAGACACTGCTCGGAGCGGCCGCGCGCGACGAGGCGGCTGCCAACGCGCTTGCCGACCAGCTCCGTCTCAGCAACGCGGAACGCGCGCTGATGACCTACGTTGCCGGGACGATCGGCCAGGCCGATGCCCCGCTATCGTGGTTCCAGCGCCAACTCACCGACGGCACCCCGCTGGTGCACGCCCAGGAGGCGCTGCGCGCGCTCCACCGGCCAACCTGCGCGCTGCAGCTGGCCGACTGCGAGGTCCCGGTTTTCCCGGTAACCGGCAAGGACCTGCTCGCCGCCGGACACGCGCCGGGCCCCGCCATGGGACGCGAGCTCGCCCGGCTGAAACGGCTCTGGCAGGAAAGCGGCTATACCTTGAGCCAAGAGAGGCTCCTGGAGATGGGCGTCCCGTCCTGACGCGTTGTAGACCGTCGTCAGACCCGGAACCGCACCCGCGGTTCCGGGTCTTTATCGTGGCTTCCACCCCACTCCGGTCCCGCCTAACACCCTGATCAACCCTTTTCTTGCCAACGTCCAGTGCGCTAGACGAGCCACTGGGGTCCATTCGACGGGGGAAATTCGATGCTGCGACACCTTATTGCATTGGCCGCGTGCGCCCTGCTCACCCAGGGCTGCGCCAGTCCAGCGCGCGATACGGCCGAGACGACATCAAGGCCCGAGCAGAACCAGCAGGCCGCGCCCGATCTTCCCGAGTACGATCCGAGCCAGCTTGACCGGATCGAAATTGACGAGGACGCCAACCGGGCACCCGAGCCCAAGGACAGCGATCAGGCCGCGCCCAGCCGCCCCGACAGCGTGAAGATCGACCTCACCGAGCAGGACTAGGCCGCCGTGACGCGTGACACCGCGATCAAGCTGGTCCTGCTCGCCCTGAGCCTGGGCTACCTCGTCTTCGAGTTCGCATTCAACGCCACCCTGCTGGACACCGCGGCGAGCGTCTCACCGGACAGCGACCGCATCCACGCCGTCGAGACGTTCGGGCGGACGGTGGGCGGCGTCGGCCTGTCCTTGCTGGTCGTCAGCCTGTTCGCACGCGACCAGTGGCAGCTCGCCACGCTGCCGCGCAAGATCGCCGCCTGCGCGCTCGCCGGCGTTATGCTGATTCCCTTCGCCTTCGCGCCCGACGAGCTCCTGAACCGCGCCCTCTTTCCGGTCGCCGGCCTCGGGCTCATCGCGATCGCCCTCTTCCTGACCCGACGCGCCGCCCGGGCCGCCCTGGTGGTCGTCGGGCTGATCGCGGCCTGCGGGCCCGGCATGTACTACGGCCAGCTGATCTTCTTCGAGCGCGCGCTGGTCGACGGCTCCAGCCCGCAACTCCGGCAGAACGCCCGCTACGTCAACCTGCTCAAGCTCGGCCTGAATCATGGCGCCGTCGAGCTCGCCAACGCCGAGGTCCAGCCGGACCTCGATACCCCCGACCAGAAAACCTTTCTCGCCCTGCTGGGCGGCCTGGCATGGCTGGAAGACGACGTCATCAGCACGGTCAAGCAGCATCGCGAGGAGATCGCCGACGTGGTGGTCTCCCGCATGACCGAACAGGGCGTCGAGGAGCGCTGGCAGCAGTACAAGCACCAGCAGGCCCGCTTCCGCGAGGAGGCGTTCCAGCCCTACGTCGAGGCCCGCACCACCTTCTCCGAGCGCTACAACAATGCCGCCGCTGAGGCCCGGGACCGTTACCGGGAGATGCAGGACCAGCTGGCCGAGTCCTGGGACGATTACCAGGACGAGCGCGAGCGCTTTCGCGACCAGATTGCCGAGCGCGTCGACCCCGTTCAGCGATCCGTCCGCAACGCCATCGAGGACTTCGGCAACTGCGATGACGGCCGCTGTCGCCAGCGGGTCCGCGAGCGCTTCCACGAGAACCGCGTCAACGCGGCGATCAAACGACGCCTGGGCCGACGGACCTATCTGATCGAGGACTGGTGCTACGAGCGGGAGCCCACCGCCGGGGAGCGGATCGCTGAGGGGCTCGCGATCCTGAACAACCCGGTCGGCGGACTCGTCCACGCCCTGCAGGGCGGCAGCACCTATCTCAAGTGCCCGACCAACAGGGAAGCGATCATCTACCGCCTCACGCTCGTCGGATCCGGGAAGTTTGAGGAACGTTCCGGCGGCTACCCGCCCGACATCGAGACCCTGGAGGCGTTCAAGCGTCATTCCGAGACGATCCAAAGCGTGCGCGATCGCCTGGCGGACGAAGGCATCGAGATGCCCGAGGGTTGGACCCCGCTCAACCAGAGCGCCTTCCTCGCCAAGGCCGTCCCGGTGGTTCAGCAACGCATGCGGGCGCGCTGGAACCGGAAGATGCAGGCGCGATTCGGCACGACCCTGCCACCGGACCTCGACTTCCGACAGTTCGCCAACCACCCCGCGATGCAGCGGCGGATCGAGCGGCGGTTGGGCGCTGAGATGGCGAGCCGGGTCGACATGACGATCCAGGACCAGGATGTCTTCGTCGAGCGCGTGATCCGTCCGGAGATCCAGGCCCGGATCGACCGCGAACTGCGCATTCTGCGCGCGAGCGTCGAGACATATGCCGACGGCGGTGAGATGGCCGAGGAGGGCCGCCAGGCCGTCCGGGCCGCGCTCGTGCCGCCAATCAGTCTCGCGATCTCGCTGTTGTTCGGACTCCTGACCCTGGCGAAGAACGGCTACGCGGCGATCGATGTGCTGACCAAGAGCACTCGGCCCGCCATCAGGCGCGGCCTGCTCAGCCTGGTCGCCCTCGCACTCGCCTCTGGCGTGCTTGGAGCCCCCTTCGCGGTGACCAACGCCTTCGCGGAGAGCGCCACCTTCAAGCACTACCGCGACATCGCGGCGGACAGGGCCTACCCGACCGCACTCCTGTCCGAGTACGTGATCCGCATCCAGCCGCTGGCCTATCCGGTCGGCCGGTTCGCGCAGGAGCATCTTCAGCCGCAAGCGATGTTCCTGCAGGCCGCCCGCCAGGAACCGGCCAGCCTCCCCGAGGATATCGACCGGCGCCTGCGTCAGCTCGCGCGTGAGGCGAGCCCGCAGCAGATCCGCAGATCCCAACGGGAACTGACGGCCGAGGGCTACTATACCGGCGCTCTCGACGGGATCTACGGACCCAAGACCCGGCGGGCCATGATCGCCGGCGCTCGGAGCGGCGACGTAACGCCCCTGATGGCCGAGTACGGCATCGAGCAGGAGTGAGATGACCCCGCCCTCGGCCGCGACGCCTGCCCTTCCGCCGGTCGCGACACCGAAAAACGCGCAGCCCGGCCGCCTTGTCAGCACATGCAGCTCGCGTACACTGGCTGGTTCCGCGGCAAGGCGTGCGCCGAGTCCAACCCGCACCGACCGGCGGATCTCAGCTTGTCGTAGTATAGATCGTAGTCTATATTCGGGGGTGTGCGTGCTCGAAATCGGCCGCTTGTCGGATGCCTTTGCCGATCTACTGGATCGGCTCGAACAGAACCGGGACTACTGGCTGTTGCAGGCAATCGAGAGCCGTCTGACCCAGCTGACCCGCCAGCCGCCCGTACCCGAGGCGGCGCTGACGCGGCAGGCCGCGCGCGAAGGGCACCTGATCTGGGTGACCAGCGCGCTCAGCCCGAACATGCTGGTCTGCACGGTGATGATCGACCGCACGGCCGGCGAGTTCCTGCCGCTTGACGGACGTATCTTCACGCCTTCGGGCGGCCGGAACGCCCGCGACCTGGAAGCCGAACTCCGGGATCAGCTGCCCGACACGCTCCGGGCGGCGTGAGCCGGGGCCGGCAGGAGATCAACAAGATGGCTCGAGCCCAGACCCGCCAAACCCAGCCGCGCAACGCCCTGCGCCAGCACATGGATGGCCTGCGGGCGCGCGATCCCGCGATGGCCCAGGTCAGTCAACTTGACCAGAACGCCGAGACCACGGCGATCGCCCTGCGCGAGATCCTGCGCGAAGCCCGCAAAGCAAGCGGCCTGACCATGCAGCAGATGGCCGACCGGATGCACGTGACCCAGCCAACCGTCTCGGCGATCGAGACTGGCGACGGCAACCTCGGGGTCAAAACCCTCGCCCGCTACCTCGGCGCCCTCGATATGGACCTGATGCAGCTGGTGACCGATATGCGTCAGAGCGTTCTTGCGCACACGCCCGTCGCCGGGGAAGCCGAGAACGCTCGCGACGCATCCGATGGGGATCCGAGCGCGCCCCCGGCCGCGGCCGCCGCGTCCACGCCCAGGAGCTAGCCGCGTGAGTGCCGCTGATCTCTGCGGCATGATCGGATCGTTCCTGCTGCTTGTCTCGGCGATCCGGGACACGGTCCTGCGCTGGTGGATCTGGGTGCTCCGGCACCGGCGCTACCAACCGGGCCTGGCTGGCCTCCGGCGAACTCTCACCGCGCGCCACCAGGAAGCCCGCGATCGGCCGCTCCTCGACTCGCTCACCCTGGCCGCCGGCGCGTTCTTCCTGATGCTCTCCTACCTGCTCTGATCCGCGCCCAGTCGGTGACCGGACACGCGTGACTGGTGAGACGCGCTATCTGGACAGCTGCGCCAGCCGCAGCACGCCCAGGACATCCGCGATGCGGCGCTGCCTGCCTTCGCCCGCCGGCGCCCGCAGCGGCAACATCGCGCCCGCCCCACGCATCGGCCTGCCGGAACTCGTGACGTTATCGACCTCGAAGTAGACCGGCGCGCCCTTCGCGACCGTGCAATCGAGGACCTCGCGCCACGCCGCTACCGCCGGCGCGCTGCGCTCCAGTTCGCCGAGCGTCCGTTTGGCGAGCCGTTCTCCGAACAGGAAAGAGGCACGCTCGCCGCACAGGCGCCAAAAGTAATCCGCGGCCGACCGCACCTCGATCAGCATCAGATGCGGCAGCAGGCCGGGCCCGAAGTGCAGCGGATCGATGTCATGCCGGGTCGGCAGACCCCGCCCGCCGCGTTTCCGCCAGACGGCCGCCACAGCGCACACGGTCTGGAAGTCCGCACGATGCCACGCCTCGCCCTCGTCGACCTGCGCAAGGGCATATCTGCTGCCGCGCTCACACCGCCGGCTCACGCCCGATAACCCGGCCCACAGGTTCTCTCATCATCCGATCCACCCCTGTCGCCTGCACGCGCCGTTCATATTGCAACCGACCCCGGGGCAAACCTAACAGAATGTCAATCAACCGGCAGGCTAGCCATTACGCCATTCGACGCGCGGCTCAGGTCCAGGCGTGAACCGACCGCGCCCTCACGGCGCCTTCGACCCCAATTTCCAACCATGACGTTTCCGGAGAGATCGCCATGACCGCGCCGCTCAAGATCTGGCTCGACGACGTGCGCCGGCCGCCCGAGGGCTGGACCTGGGCGCAGACCCACGAAGAGGCGATCGATCTGCTGGAGGGCCGTGAGGTCACCGCGATCTCGCTTGACCACGATCTGGGCGACCAGGCGCCGGACGGGCGCGAGCGCACGGGCTACGACGTGCTGCTGCACATCGTTCAACGCTTCATGGACGACCTCCCGGTCCCGCAGGAGGTTTACGTCCACTCGGCCAACCCGGTCGGCGTGGCCCGGATGGAAGGGGTGATCGCGCGCTACCTCGCCCCCGCCGGGATCCGCACCAACACCACGCCATGACCGGCATGTTCGGCCGGAACGCGCCCGACAACCTCGCCTTGGCGCTTGCCAGAGGCCTGCGTCTTTACTTCCGCACCACGCCGTGGCCGGCCCTGATCCTGGTGCCGCTTGAGGCGCCCTGCTGCTCGGTCGCGATCGAGGGCCCGACGACGAGCCGTCATGTCGAGATCAAGAAGGATATCCTGATCTACAAGCGGCCCAATCCGCCACGCGCCCCGATCACGCTCACGCTCGCCACCCGCTACGAGTTCTGGGAGAACGACGTCGCCTTCAACGCCTTCCTGCGTGACGTCCTTCAAACAGGCAAGTCGGAGCGCGCCTTCGAGGCAATCGACCAGGCCGCTGACATCTACGAGGACCTGCTGCGCCGGCCTGTGCGCCTGCGCCTTGGCCCCGATGGCGAGACCTTCACTCCGGGCCTCCGGCCGCCCGACCCCCCGCACCTCAAAACCCTCCGGCCACGACAGCTCTGGATCTGCCCCAAACGCCTGGAGGTCAGCCCGTGACCCGCTTCGCCGTGATGCCCAGACTGCTCGCGAACCCGCCCTACGGCCTCGCCTTCGTCGACCTCGGCACCCGCGGGATACCCGAGATCGGCGCGCGCGTCTGGCTGCTGCTGGCCGACCGGAACCAGGGGCGATGGGTCGAGGGCGAGCTCGACACCAAACTCGAGATCGCGGCCCGGCTGCACCCCGGCGACGCCGAGAGCCGGATCGAGACGCATTCCTTCGACACGGCCGCCGCCGAGGAGCACGCGGGCGCGATGTTCCTGGACTCCGTTCTGGCGCTGCTCGGCCGCGACGCGCCGGTGCTTCCTGGGCTGCTCCACCGTGCGATCGACCGCTTCATGATGCATCTGGCCAGCAGCATGCAGCTGCGCGCGCAGGTCGAGCCCGCTCTCAACACCCATCTCCTGGATGTGCGGCTGTTTCCCGCCGCGCAGACCAATCCACGCCGGCGCACCCCAAGCGGCATCGCGAACCAGTGGCTGCACCCCCAGCACGCCCCACAGAGCCGGCCGATGCGCCCCCGCCAGGAGGAGACGCCATGACCCAGGCTGCCAAGATGACCCAGGCCGCCAAACCCGCCGGGCGCGTGATCCAGGCGACCTTCAGTTTCGCCGTCCCGGCCGGCGCGACCCCCGACCAGATCCTCGAGCGGGTGAAGGACCGCCTGGGTGTCGGCGTCGCCGATCCGGACAACCCGCTCGATGGCTACGAGCTGGAAGCGCTGGAAGAACCGACGCTGGTCGACACGCAGACCCGCTACCGGGAAACCGAGATCCCTCAGCCGGGTCCCGACAGCCGTCGCCGCGTTCTGATCCGCCGCTGGACCGAACCGGACACCCGGTGACTTCCTTCTGACCAGGAATACCCCCTCGATGACCGAACGCACCCCGAAGTCGCCACAGATACAGGACGTCAAGCGCAAGCGCCCCGCCGCCAGCGACCGAGCCAATGCCCGCGCCGCCGTGGTCGCGCTGGCCGCGGAACTGCGAACCTACCGCGAAGCCCTTCGCAAGATCGCGGCCGGCCGGACCGTGCGCCTGCCTGACGGCACGACCCAGGTCGCCGACCGCGAGGACGCGATGGAGATCGCCCAGGCGGTGCTGGACCGTCATTCGCGCCAGTGATGCTGACCCGGAGGTACACCATGACGGCGACAGACACGATCGACCGACTGTTCCAGCGCCATCTCGCCGACGCCAAGCGGACGGTCGAGCGCCTCTCCAGAAAGCCACACGGCACAACAACCTCACCGCAATTGTGGTCAAGGGAAGAGCGCGCAGATGTGGGTGACTGAACCAATGTGTCGTGCGGCCATGAACCGCGCGCGGAACGGTCAGTGCGTGTTCTACGGCGTGCCCGGAAATACCCACAATCCGAGCCCCTTGCCCGCCAAGCCGAGCGACCCGCTCGTGTTTCTATCCGGCGCCGCAGTGTCGACCTGCCAACGGCGCGGCTGGCTGGACGAAGAGCACAACCTCCCACCTGCCGGCCGCAAGGCCCTCCAGGGACAAGACCGAGACTGACGGCAAAACCCAGGACCGGCGCTGGAAAGCCGTTGCGGCGCATCCCCGCAGCACGACCCCATATCCGGATCACCGTGCCTGACCCATGCGCCCCAACCTTCTTCCGGAGAGAGAGCGTGCGCCTCGCAACCCTTCTGGTCGCAACGATCCTCGGCCTGGCCCCGCAACTCGCCGCCCCGCCAGCGCAGGCGCAGTCCATAAGCGCCCAGCAGGTACAGGCGAGCTGTTTCTACCTCTGGCGCCAGTTCGCCCCCGCGACCCAGATCGAGGCGGAGATCACGCCCGGCCTCGCGGTCGGGCTCGCCGAGGGCTTCGCCAGCTGGGACGATCAGCAGTCCGCCGCACCCGGATGGACCGCCTTCCGGCAGTCGAATCTGCGCGCGGTGCGCTGGAAGCCGGCCGCCGAGTGGACCCCGGCCGACATCGAGAGCTACCGGGACACCCTGACCGACTGCGCCAAGTCGAGCCAGGAGCCGCAACGTGCGCGCACCCATCGCGCCGCCGCCGAAGCCATCGGCCGCTACCACGCGGCGCTGAATGACGCGCTGCACGCCCGCTACCGCTTCGAGGTCATGCTCACGCCGATCGCCCGCGGCCCACAGACCCTCTCCGGGGCGCAGCAGCTAATCGCGCTGTACGACGGCCCGCTCGCCCACGAAAACGCCACGCAGCTGGGCAGCCGTTATATCGAGCGCCAACGCCGGCTGGTCAGTCAGCTGGCCGCACGCAAGGCCCACGGCCTGATCAAGCAGCTGCATGACCGCCTGAGCGAGACCGGCAGCGACCGACTGGCCGACGTCCGCGCCATTGACGCGACCCTGCCCCAGGTCCGCGCGCTGATCGATCAGTTCGCCGCCGCCGCGCTGCTCGACCGGGTCGAGCGCACCTGGGCGCCGGTCGCCGAGGCCGCCGATACCCTCGCCCATTCGCTTCAGCGTGCGGTCGAGGTCGATCTCGTGAAGGCCGCCCAGCGCGCCGGCCTGTCCGCGAAGCCGGGATACCCGCGCGCCGACGCCGTCTACGACGTATCCAAGGGCTTTAATCGCTCGCCCTACGCCGAGATTGCCCCGCAGGCGGCCGAGCGCGCACGTCTTGCGGCCGAGCAGCTGTCCCTGACCTACGCCCGGGAGGGCCACCGCCAGCGGTGCGAGACCGCCCTTCGACGCAGCAACCTGTCGACCGCCAAGAGCTGGCGCGTCGCGGCGTCCTACCCGGCGAACCGGAAGCTCCCGACGCCGCCCTACTCCGCGAGCGGGGTCGAGCGCCTGCTGTGCGAGCTCGCCATGCGCGGCTACGAGGTCCGGCTGTCCGGCACCCAGCTCACGCTCGATGCGCGCGACGCCCGGATCGAGCGGGAGGTCACCAAGCGCCTGCCCCGCTTCGAGAAACTGACCGTCGAGATCGAAGAGGTGTCGACCCGTAATGGCGCGATCGCCCGCGGGACCCGGCTCCGCCTCGACGGCGGCACGCCGCGCGAGCTCTCGGCGCGCGAGTGGAACGCCCTTCTGCCGGATCTACTGCGCGCACAGTTCGCCTGGTGGGCCGAGCAGGGCTGATCAGAGGCGCCCGAGGCCGACAGCCCGCCGCCGATCCCGCTAGACTTGTGTCACTGGAAAGCCTGTAAGCCTGTTCGGACGGCTCACCCCGTACCGGAGACCCGAAATGCACCAACAGATCGGCGAGCTGGTCGCGTTCACCGACCCGCCGTCCGACCTCCTGCCAATCCTCCGGGTGATCGGCCACGACCTGCACCGGATTCTTGGCAAGAAGAACAGCGTGCCCGAAGGCCGCAGCCGGCGGTCCTGCATCTGGGCCTCGCTCACCGTCCGCGACCTGCTGCGACATTCCGGCTTTCCCGACGCCGAGGTCGCCCCCTGCCTGCTGCGCATCCAGGGCGTCGATCCCGAGGCCGAGCTCCGCCGCGAGCTTGTGATCGGCGAGGAGCCGGACAACCCGGGCGACCCGGGCTGGACCGGGCACCTCGTGGTGATCGCCCGCGACTGGATGATCGACCCGACGCTCGGCCAGGCGCGCCGGCCGTGGTGGCGCAAGCTCCCGGAGATCGCGGCCACGCCCACGATCGATCCGGCCGACCGGATCAGCTTCATCCTCAGCGCCGACCGCACCACCGCTGTCGAGTGGGTGGCCCGCCCCGACCTCGACGACTGGCAGACGGCGCCGGACGCTGCCCGCGAGCGCCGGCTGGTCGAGGTGCGCAAGCTCGCCCGGAAACTGGCGCGATCCTGACACCCAAGGCGCCCGAAACGCCCTGGGCCATCACCTTGTTTTGGGTTATACTCCTGGGTGTCCGCTGGACCACGCCGTGCACGGAGCTCTCATGCCGGATCCAGGCGACTTCGCTTCCTGGTGCTCAGCCGCCGTTCAGGTTCGCGATGAAGTCAGCATCCAGGACGACCCCGGCTTCGAGGTCGCGCGTCAATGCGCCCGCATCTGGCGAGATCTCGTCGCTGCCGGCCGTCCGTCGCGCCGCGCCCTCGACCCAACACGCCTCGGTCCAGCCCTGCTTCCCTGGGTGACCCTGATCGACGTGCTCGACGAAGGTGGCGACTACCTCTGGCGCCTGTCCGGAGAGGAGGCGGTCAACACCATGGGCCAGCGTCTGGCCGGTCGCCGGCTGTCCCGGATCGAGGCCGAGATGCGCGCCGGCGAGGCGATCGCCTTCCGGTCCACGCTCGACCGCGTGGTCGAGAGCCAGGAGCCTGTGTTCTACGAGATGCGCAATCTGACCCTCAGCCGCCGGCAGCGACAGACCTGTGGCGGCCTGTTTCCGCTCTGGACCGACGACGCCCCGCAGCCCCACCCGGACTGCATCTTCAGCGGCTTCGAGACCCGGCGCACACGAGAGGACTGACCGCGCCAGGTCGACCGCCCGGGAAGATCACAGGGGCCAAAAATTTCTCTGACACGCACACAGTTTTTCTACGGTCGTAACGCCCTTTTTACGGTCCTGCCCCCATATCGGGAATGTCGGTCGGCACGCGGACCCTGGCGGGGCGCTGGCGGCCTCCCCCGACATCCCCGAAAACCAGCACCACGGGTGGCGGCGCCGTGAACGCCCGTGGTGCATCCGACCCACGCGCGCTTTTCAGGACCCCGCGCCATGGAAGACATCGCCTCGCTCTCGCTACTCGCCGTCCTCGCCGCCTTCGGCTGGATCATCTACCAGAGCCGCCACGAGTCGGCGGCCCCGGCCCCCGAAACCACGCCCCTAGGAGGCCTCGCCGAGTGACCTCTCGTCCCAGGCCGACTCACCACCGGCCAGCTCCCTGAAGCCCGACCGCGACACCACGGTCGGGCTTCTTCGTTTCTGGGCTCGCGATTCCGCGATCGCGCGGCGCTTTCAGCGCCGGCCGCGCGCCCCGCAGATGACCCCGGCCCCATCTCCAGCGTGGAAGCGCGCCAGGGATCAGGCGCGCATCCCGGTCGGACGGGGGGGCTTTGCGGCCCGGAAGCCTCCCCGCCCGACCGGCATGCAAGCCGGCTCCGATCGAGAACAAGGTAAAGAAACCCATGCCCGACGAGACCCAGCGCTCCTTCAAGAACCGGCTGTGGCAGTTGCCCGAGACCGACGCGGCCGACGTGCGCGCCCTGGTCGAGGCCGGCACGGCCCCGGGTGTCGCACCGATCCTGGCGGCGCGCGGTTACACCGGCTCGGACGCGACCGCCTACTTGGATCCGTCCCTGCGGGCGCTGCTGCCGGACCCGGATTTCTTCCTCGGCATGCCCGAGGCCACCCAGCGGCTGGAGCAGGCGCTGCGCCGGCAGGAGCGCATCGCGATCTTCGGCGACTACGACGTCGACGGCGCCACCAGCTCCGCCACGCTGTGCCGCTATCTGCGCCAGGTCGGCAACGAGGCGCGGATCTACATTCCCGACCGGATCGAGGAGGGCTATGGCCCATCGATTCAGGGCCTGGACACTCTCAAGGACGAGGGGACCCAGTTGGTCGTGATCGTCGACGCCGGCACCGTCCACTTCGAGGCCGTCGAGCACGCCAACAAGCTCGGCATGGACGTGGTGATCGTCGACCACCACACCGCGGAAGCGCAGCTGCCCGACGCCGTCGCGGTGATCAACCCGAACCGCCAGGACCAGGATACCGGCTACGGCCACCTCTGCGCCGCCGGGATGGTGTTCCTGCTGTGCGTCGGGCTGAACGCCCGGCTGCGCGACAGCGGCTACCTGCAGGAGATCGATGCCAGGCCCGACCTGTTCGGCCTGCTCGACCTGACCGCGCTCGGGACAGTCGCCGACGTCGTGCCGCTCACCGGCGTCAACCGCGCCTTCGTCAAGCGCGGCCTGGAGATCATGGGCCGGCGCCAGAACCCCGGCATCGCCGCGCTCGCCGAAACCGCGCAGATCGAGGGCCGCTTTGAGGCCTACCACTGCGGCTTCATCCTTGGCCCGCGGGTCAACGCCGGCGGCCGGATCGGCTCGTCGATGCTGGGCGCGACCCTGCTCTCAAGCGACGACCCGGTCGAGTGCCTGAACATCGCCCAGCAGCTCGACGCGCTGAACCGCGAGCGCCAGACGATGGAGAAGACCTGCGCCCAGATGGCGATCCAGCAGGTCGACGCCCTGGGCGCCGACAAGCCTGCCTGCTTCGCCGTCGGCGACGACTGGCATGAGGGCATCATCGGCATCGTCGCCTCGCGCATGAAGGACGCCTACGACAAGCCCGCCTTCTGCCTGACCGATGTCGGCGAGGGCCTGCTGAAGGGCTCCGCGCGCTCGATGGCCGGCTTTGACCTCGGCGCCGCGATCATCGAGGCCCGCAACGCCGGACTGCTGGTGAAGGGTGGCGGTCACCCGATGGCCGGCGGCGTCACGCTGGAACGGGACAAGCTGGAGGCCTTCGAGGCGTTCATCTGCGACAAGGTCAAGGAGAGCCCTTTCGGCGAGACCGGGGTGGTCAGCACCTTCGACGCCAAGATCACCGTCGATCAGGTGTCGATCGGCCTGGCCGACAGCCTGGTGACGATGGAGCCGTTCGGCGTCGGCAATCCCAAGCCGCGCTTCATCGTGGCGAACGCGCTCGTCGAGGACGCCGACATGCTGCTGTGCAAGAAGACCCAGGTGCCCGCGCATCTGCGCGTCAAGCTGCGCGGTGACGGCGGCCGCCAGGTCAAGGCGATGGCCTTCCACGTCGGCGGGACCGAGCTCGCCCAGCAGATCCTAAACAGTAAGGGCCGCCGGATCGATATCGCCGGCACCCTGTCGGTCAACGAGTGGCAGGGCCGGCGCTCGGCCGAGCTGATGATCGACGACGCCCGCCCGAGCCTCGCCGCCGCGAGCCAGGCGGCCTGATCGATCTGCCGGGAAGGGCCCGGCCCCGGCAACCCGAGTTGCGCCCCGACCCGACTAGCGGGTTCGGGGCGCATCCCGTCCAGGCAAGGATACGCGATGAACCCGGAAGTCCCGCGCGGCTGCCAGGTCGCGGTCGCCGACCTGGCCGCCCTCGGCCGGCTCTGCGATCGCCTGCGCCAGACGCTGCAACCGCTCATCGCCCACGGCTTTAAGAGCCGCTTCGCCAAGCAGGCCACCCGAACCCTCGACTACTGGGCGGCCCGGCCGGACCTGATCCCGGTCGAGCACCCCACCTCGGCGGCCTCGGACGTTCACGACGAGGCGCGCAAGGCCTGGGATGCCGCCCTGAAGCCGATGGGCACACGCTCGCCGGACTGGGACTGGCAATGCAACCTCTGCTTCCTGCTCGATCCTGAGGACCCGCACCACGCCAACCTGCTCGTCTTCACCGAGCAGGACACCCTGCGCAAGGCGATCACGGACTTGCCCGAGATCAGCCCGTTCGGCTTCGAGCGCGGACACCGGCCAGCCGAGGTCAGCCGGCAGGAGTGGGTGCGGCGCGGGCGGACCTGGAAGCGCGTACTCGCAGAGGGCGCCCCCTCTAAACGCGGCCTGTCGCTACAGGCCCACGACATCCTGGCCGACTTCCCGACCAAGGAGGAGATCGCCGACCTGCAGCCCGGCCTGGAGGGCCGCCTCCAGCGCCTGGCTCACCTCCGCGCGATCGACCAGCACATCGAGGCCAAGCGCGCGGCCGGGGAGATCACCGCCCAATCGCCCAGCCACGAGTACATGCGGGTGATGCTCGACTACATCGGCGAGGACGCCCACGAGCGAGACATCGAGCGGATCCTCCCGGACCTCCGGGCCCGCCTGAAGTCCCGCTATGAGGCGGCGGACTTCCTGGCGCGCGGCCCGGAGGCGATCCGTCAGGCCCTGGGGCTCCCAGGGGCCGCCGGCACAGCCGGCTAGATCCGGGCAAGCAGACGGGGCTGCCCCGTCCAGCACCCTTCCGACGCTCCCATTTCCCGAAAAGATGCGGGCGTATTCGCGTCGGCATCGTCGGTCGTTGTTGCCTGTTCTTTGAAAAGGGACCCCCATGCGCCCCGTTATCCTGGAAAGCCCGTTCGCGGGCACCTCCAAGCTGCCCCGGTTCCTGCCGGGCTTCCTCCACCGGATCGCGCGCAAGATCGATGAGCGCCGCAACATCCGCTACGCCCGCGCCTGCCTGCGGCACGCGCTGGCCGCCGGCGACGCCCCGGTCGCCTCGCATCTGCTCTATACCCAGCCCGGCGTGCTGAATGACGACGTGCCGGCCGAGCGTCAGTGGGGCATCGATGCGGGCCTGGTCTGGCGCCGGGTAGCCCGGGCCAGCGTCGTCTACGTCGACCGCGGCGTCACCAAGGGTATGCGCTACGGTATCGAGGCCGCCGAGGCGGCCGGTGTCGAGATCGAGTACCGCTCTCTGCGCGGCCCGGCCACGCAGATCCGCCAGGCCGCGCAAGAGGTCGAGCAGCGCGCCCGCGCGATGGACCTGATGAAGCGGGCCGGATGGAAGCTGATCCCGGTCGCCCAGGACGAGTGCGCGTGGCGCAAGTTCGACGGCAACCGCGTGATAGCGCGCCAGGGCGACGCGATCTGGCTGCAGGACCTCCTGAGCGCCAAGACCGAGGCGGCCGGCAAGTCTTCCGCCAAGGCGCCGGTTTCGGCCCCGGCCACCACCTCCAAGATCGAGCCCACGCTCCAGGTACCCGGCGCCGGGAGCCCGCGCAAGGATCACGCCGCATGACCATCACCTCCAAACGCCGCATGATCGGCGAGCCGCTCTGCCCGTGCAATAGCGCGCCCCGGCGGCTGTGCCCGAGCCCGAACGACGCCGCGAGCTGCGCCTGCAACCCCCGCCGCGACACCGGCCCGGGCAAGGTCGACCCGGTTTTGATGCAGCGCATCCAGGATCGCCGCCTGTCGAGTCCGGCCGCCCGCGCGATCCTCGCGGCCAGCGGCCGCAGCAACACGGCGCTCGACGAAACCAGCGCCCGGGATTCCGGCGCCGCCCATCCTGACGCCGCCCATCCTGAAGCCGCCCATCCTGAAGCCGCCGAGTAGCGGCCCGCACCTAACGGAGATGCCTGCGATGCCGACCACGACCCAGGCGCTGCAGGGCGCCATCCCCCTGCCCAAGCCGAACGGGTCCCAGGACCGGGGCTCACGCCTTGAGCAGCGGGCCCACGCAGCGCTGTCGGCCGACCCGCTGAACTGGTCGGCCCCGCACCTGTCCTGGCGGATCCGCTTCAGGTCACCGGCGCGCGAGTACCGAGGTGCCAGCATTCCCCAGTTCGAGCGCTACAAGACCGATATGCAGCGCCAGCTGATGAGCCACGTCAAGGGCGCCGCCGAGCCGGCCGGCTCGTTCGGCCTCTACCTCGAGCGCGCCTCGGACGTACGTCGCCTGCTCGAGCTCTATCCTCAGGAGATCGAGACGATCCAGGACCGGGCCAGCCACGAGCGCGCCCGCGAGATGGCGGCCGCGCTGGCTGACAGCTAGGACCGGCTCCGGTCGGTGTCCTCAGGTCTTCGAAGGACACCGACCGGATCCCCGGGCTCAAGCGCGTTTCGAAAGGAAGGTTCAGATGAAGGTTCTGAAGATCGCCGGGGCGCTCGCGCTCGGCGCCATGCTGGCGGCCTGCCAGACCAACGGCATGGGCACGAAACAGATCGGCGGCGGCCTGATCGGCGCCGGCGTCGGCGGCCTTGCCGGCTCCCAGATCGGCGACGGCCGGGGGCAGCTACTCGCGACCGGCACGGGTGCCGTGATCGGCCTCCTGGTCGGCAGCGAGATCGGCAAGAGCCTCGACCGCGCCGACAAGCTCTACGCCGAGCGCACCGCCCAGCAGGCGCTGGAGACCAACCCGAGCGGCCAGCCGGCTCGCTGGCGCAACCCGGACTCCGGCAACCGAGGCCAGATCACACCGACCCGCACCTACAAGCAGTCCGGCTCCTACTGCCGCGAGTACCAGACGACCATCATGGTCGGCGGCAAGGCCCAGACCGGCTACGGCACCGCCTGCCGGATGCCGGACGGCAGCTGGCAGATGCAGTAGCCGTCCACCCCGAAGCCGCGGAACGGCCCGGAACGCTCAAGGGGCGAGCGTTCCGGGCTGCCGCATTTCGGTCGTCAGTTGCTTTTTACGTACCAGCTGGCACTTTTTTACGCTCGTGCGCGCCCCATCGCGCCGCCAGGTACCCAATTACATGTCAGAAGGCACCTTCTGGCCGGGGACACAAGATCGATGAGCGATCCTAAGATGACAGACGCCGCGCGCATGCTTCACGGCGAGGCCCTGCGCGCTTTCCGCAAGCGGATGAAGTTGACGCTGAGCGAGGTCGGGCGGGTCATCGGCCACTCGCACGGCTACGTGTCGCGGATCGAGACGGGCCAGCGCACGCTCTCGCACAAGCACGTCCTGCGCCTGGCGAACGCCACCGGGGCGGAAATTTCCGAGATCCTGCCGGCGCACAGCCCGCTGCTGAGCGACCTCGGCGTCGGCGGCTTCGGCAACGCCTGGGGCGGCACGCAGATGATCCGGCCGATCGCGCCGGTCGATCAGCTCACCCAGGACGACCTGGTCGCGATGCGCGAACAGCTGCTCGACCTGCTGGGCGAGGTCGATCAGGCCCTCGGCACGCAGACCCCGGAACAGGCCAAGGTCAGCGAGGCGGTGCGCGCCTTGCTGGTCGACGACCAGACCGAGAGCGCCGTTCCAAGCGAGATGCTGGAGAACGTGGCCAGCTGATCGCCAGCGACGCATCGCCTCTGTCGCCCTGTTCCAGAAGCCATCCGCCTGGAGGTCCGCCATGCACCGTGCGCCCGACTTTCCGACCTACGCGCTGATCGACCAGAGCATCCTGGAGATGCCGAAACAGGGGATCGGGCGCCTGCGCGCGAGCGTGGGCGCGCTGGTGCACCTCGATTTCGGCACACTCGCTTGCGGCGACCACACCGAGATCGAGCATCTGCGCCGGCGCATCGCGATGCCGCTGCACAGCGCCTCGCCCAGCCTGGCGGAGGAGTTGCTGGTGCTCGAGTTCCACGCGCACCCGGCGGCGGTCAACAACCTGAACCAGGCCCTGCTGGACCGCGCCTTCGCCACCAAGCTCGCCCGGCGGATCGCCGCGCGGGACGATTTCACGGTGCCGCGCGCCAGCCCGCTCACGGCCGCGCACCTCGGCATGCGGGTCAACTGACCCAAGTCGACTCGGGGGCAAGCGACCCGGGGCCGACCCGCCTCGATCGCCCCGTGCGTCGCGAGGGCTTGTCTACGCCCTCACGCGGACGCATATCCCGAATGCCCGGTCGCTCCGGGTGATGGTGCTGAACACCTCGCTCACTACACGTTCTGGACCCGGGGGCAGTTCCCGGCGGCTCCACCAAATTCCGCCGGCGCGCGGTTCACCGCGGCGCCGGCGTCTCTGGGGCCGAATCAGGCTCGACAGGCGTGAAACGGTTAGGCTTGCACCCGGCATGGTACCGCCGTCATCGGGCCACAGCAGAGTTGCGAACGACAACGATGCTTCGGAGATGGCCCTGGCCGCGTAAGCGGTCCGGGTAAACTCCACCCTCAATCCCAGCGGGTTTAGCCCCTGCTGGTGGGGTTCCGGCGGGCCCCTCGCAACAGAATGCCCGCCAACCGACACGAAGCCGGTCTCCCGTCCCTGCGCGCCCGCGCAACACGGTGCCGGACGACAGGACCCCGGCACAGGCCGCGCGAGCGGCTCCTGCCGGGGCGCCGCCTACGACGACAGCGCGCCTTGCGCGCCGAGCTATCCTCCGGACCGGTTCCTGACGCAGCCCGTTGGGTACGGCAAACCACCAGCCCCGAGCACGGGGCTCGCGCCAAGGGGCACTGCAGCTCTGCCCGGCGCGGGAGGTATTCGAATGACCCACCCCGAATGAGGCGGCCCGAAATGACGGGGCGGCTCAGGGGACGCCCTGAGCCGGTGGGCACGTCCACAACGCCGGTGCCATCCCGGCGCCGGCGTTGACTGGCGGATCGCGTGAGCGGTCAGCAACCGGCCGCCTCGCGCCCCGAGGATCCGGCCGGCATGCGGCAGGAACGCCCGCATCGCGCGGTGAGCCCCTGCTGTCGCGCTCGCCCCTGAGAGCCCGGGGAAGGCCCGCTTGCGGTGTGCCCCTTGGATCCGCGCCGCCGCGATGCTGATGCGGCCGCGCCGCCAGACGTCTACCGACCGACCCCGGCGCGCCGGGATCGGTCGGCGCCCGGAGGTGAGAACAGCCAGCTCACGCGCCCGCCGGCCCAACGGACGGCAGGCAACTAACCGCCCCAACTGGCGGTGAAGAGATGCGGGATGGCATCCGCCCGGGCACTCTTACACGGTCGATCCCATATCCTGGATAGGGTCGTTTTACGCTCGAAGCACCCAAAACGACTCACTCCGTGACTTTGGTCACTGCCCGGTAACCGAACCGGTGCCAGGATCAGGTCCATCGACCCGACGACAAAGGACCTGCCCGATGAAGCGTCTGATCATCCTTGGCGTTGCCGCGACCATGTTCGCCGCCACGCTGCCCGCCTTGGCCCAGTCGGGCGACGCCCGCACTGAGAAGGTGAACATCGAGCAGCTGGACGATCGCCAACGGGATCAGGTCGGCGCCCATCTGACCGAGGTCTACACCAAGGTCCTGCGCGTGCGTCAGTGGATCGCCGCGGCGGCGATCGAGTGCCAGCGGATCACCCCGGACCAGGCCGCGGAGATCCGCGACGGCTGGCGCGCCTGGCAGGCCCGCAACGAGGACTTCTACGCCGATACGGTCGAGGTCATCGCGGGATCCCTCGTGATTCTCACCGGCGAGACCCGGAACACGGTCGACACCGAGATCGAGGGCCTCGAGGAGGCATTCCTCGACCGCAGCCGGCGCGAACTGCGCGCCGAGCTCGCCGGCTTCGGCACGGACCAGTCCGAGCCAGTGCAGAACTACTGCACCAACAGCATCCAGATGATGACCGACCCGGTCTTCAACTACTCTCGCGATTCGGACTTCTGGGCCGCGCTGCAGCCGTTTCGCCACTACGCCGACTAGCTGCTCACGCGCCCTCCCTCGTTGCGGCGGCCCGCGCGCGACGGCTATCACCGCGCCCGACCCCCCGCAACGAAACGGAGAGCGCAGCCATGCCCGGTCAGACCTGGTTCACCGCGGACACGCACTTCTGGCACGGCGGCATCATCGGCCTGACCAAGCGCCCCTTCTCGAGCGCCGAGGAGATGACGCACGCACTGATCGCCAACTGGAACGCGCGCGTCCGCCCCGGCGACACCGTCTACCACATCGGCGACTTCGCCGTGCGCTGCGGCCGGGAGCGGGCGCAGAAGACGCTCGACCAGCTGAACGGGCACAAGATCCTGCTCCGCGGCAATCACGACGAGAACCGCTTCTGCGCGCTCGACGGCTGGGACAGCGTCCACGACATCCTGGAGACGGTCGTCGAGGGCCAGCGCCTCGTGCTCTGTCACTACGCCATGCGCGCCTGGCCCGGTCAGCACCGCGGCGCCCTGATGCTCTACGGCCACAGCCACGGACGCCTGCCCGGCACACGCCACAGCCTCGATGTCGGCGTCGATTGCTGGAACTACTTCCCCGTCGCGCTTGACGAGATCCGCGCCCGGCTTGCCGGGCTTCCGGACGTCGCCGACGAGGCGCCAGGCGCCAACCAAGCGGACTGACATCAAGGCCCGAGCCGCCGGTGGACTGGCGCGGAGGCGAAGTTAGACCCACACACTGATGCGGATCGCCGCGAGGAGAGTAGATGGCCTACGAGATCGATGGCGCTGAAATCGAACGCGAGCTGCGCCAGCACCTAGACCGCGTGCACGGCCCTGCACCCGACTTTGACGCTCGCCCGGAGCTGGCCACGACCCCGCACACCGACGGCAGCTCAGGCCGGAACCGCCAGCAGGCCCACCGGCACGCCAGGGTCCTGGACAACGGCCTAAAGCCGGAACAGGCCACTGCTCAAGACCGCTGATCGGAAACGAACATGAAGATCCTCATCCTCACCCTGGCCGCCCTGATCCCGGCCGTCGGCGTGCCGCTCGCGGAAGACTATTACGAGCACCGGCAGGCGATCGCGGAACTCGAGGCCGAGCGGCAGCACTACCTGAGCCACGTCAACGACGTTCACATCGGACTGGGCCCGGCCCACACGGTCCTCACGGCCAGCGTCGCCGGCATGGATGCCCCGGAGGTCTGGGTCGAAGACGTCAGCGACAATCGCCGCCTCTGCGCGATCATGAAGGTCTTCGAGTACCGGAACGCCGACGGCGAGTACATCCAGGTGACCTGCACACACCCCGAGACCGGTGAGCCGATCCCGGGCATGACACGCGCCCGGATCTGGCCCGAAGCATCGCAGGACCCCGAGCACGCCGGGCTGGCGCAGATCCAGACCGCGCTCGCGGAGGCGGACAGCCTGGAGGAGGCCGCGCGATGAGCGAGCGTACACGCAGTCGTCTGTTCGCTGTCGACAGCCTCCAAGTCTCGTTCACCCCAATCGACGGCAGCGTGCGCGCCGCGGTCCACGCGACCGGACGGGTCTCCAACGGGGGCCACAGCGACCCGCAACTGAGCGTGCATCCGGCCGAGATCGAGGACGGGTTCCTGCTGCTGGAATTGACGGCCCTCGACCCGCGCCCGGACAGCCTGGTGAACGCAGCCTGCTGGACCCTAGAGGCCAGCGGCAGCTTCGACATCCACAGATCCGATATCGAGGGGGTCATCGTCTTGGCAGCCCAGAACAGCGCCCGCGTGACCCGCCCGAAAATCTGACCCCCCCCGTTTGCGCCCGTAGCTCAGCTGGATAGAGCAGGGGTCTCCTACACCCCGCGCCGAGGTTCAAGTCCTCGCGGGCGCGCCAACCACCCACCTCTACGATCAGCCGTTAACAGCCGGCCTCCACCACGGAGGTCGGCTGTTTTTCGTTGGTTCCCACAAGGGCCGCTACACCCGCCGACCAGCAGCGGTTTTTTTGCGCCCGCGAAGCGAATTCGCACCCCGATCGACTGCGCCCTTTCGTCGCGGCCACCAGCTCTACGGTTAGCCCCAGCGCCGCCGCGCGGATCGACAGCGCTGCACCGCAGCGACGAACGGCCCACAGGCCGGTGGGTGGCAGGTCGGGAACGGGAGGCCGGCCGGTGCAGCCCGATGATCCTTGGGATCGGGCAGCACGCGTCCCGCTCGGAAAACAGGTCCTCGGTTCTTCGAAGGACTCGCAGAGCAACAGGCAACGCCTTCTTCGCCTTCTGGAAACCGCTGACGGGGACCCTTTCATGCGTTCGCTCGACCGCCTCACCGAATCCGACCGCCCGCTGATCGCCCGCCACCTGCTCCGTCTCGACGAGTCCGACCGGCGCCTGCGGTTTTGCAGTCCGCTGAAGGACAGCGCGCTCCTGACCCACGTCGACCGGCTCGACCTCAGCCGGGGGCACCACATCGGCTACTTCGTCAACGGCGAGCTGCGCGGCCTGACCGAGCTGTTCGCCGAAGCCGACCAGACCCGCTGCGAAGCCGCCCTCTCGGTCGACGCTGGCTGGCGACGCAAGGGCATCGGCGCGCGCATGCTCGATCGCACCCTGCGCCTGGCTGCCCTCGCCGGCTTCCAGCAGATCGACCTGTTCATCTGCAATCGCAACACCGGCATGCGCGCGCTTGCCCGCACCCGGGGCTTCGAGATCAAGACCGTCGACGGCGAGGTGATCGCGACGCGCGCCCTCCGGCCCGACCTGCCTGGGCACCACCTGGGCGAGCTGATCGACACGACCCAGTCGGTCAGCCTCCACATGCTGACGGCAGGTCTGGCGGCCTGGTCGGCCTGGTCGGGCTTGATCGCGCCCCTGGCCGCCACCGCGCCAGCAAATCACACCCCCACGGGCACCGCTGCACCCGAAGCGCCGCCCCTCCAGACACCGCCGCGCGGGCGCGGCGTGCGTCACCGACAGATCGGCACCGTCGCGCACCTGACGCTGGACAGGCCGGAGAAGCTGAACGCGCTCGACCTCGACCTGGTTCACGCTCTCCACGACGCCCTGGATCGCTGCGCGAACGATCCCGCCGTCGACGTCGTGGTGATCGACGGCGCGGGCGACACGACGTTCTCCGCCGGCGGCGACGTCCGGGCCGTGCGGGCCGCGCAGCTGACCGGCGAGGCTTACGGCGCGCACTTCTTCCACGAGCTCTATGCCCTGACCCCCGGATCCACGCTTTTCCCAAGCCCTACGTCGCGCTGATCTCCGACCGGACCGCCGCGGCCATGCCCGAGAACCGGATCGGCTTCTTCACGGACGTCGGCGCCAGCTACGTGCTGCCCCGGCTACCGGGTGAGATCGGGACCTACATGTCGCTGACCGGCGCCCGCCTGACCGGCGCCGATGCCGTGCAAGCCGGCCTGGCCACGCACCTCGTGCCGGTGGACCGCCTCGGCGAGATCCCCGACCTGATCGCCCGGGCCCTGCTGCACCGCGCGCCGTGGGGCGCGGTAGATGGACTGCTCGATCGCCTGGCGATCGCCCGCGATGCCGCCACGATCCGCCAGCAGCAGCCGGAGATCGACCGCTGCTTCGGGCACGACACGGTCGAGGAGGTCCTGGTCGCGCTGCAGACCGAGGACAGCGACTGGAGCCGGCATGCCGCAGGCGTGCTCGCTCAGCAGTGCCCCACCTCGCTCAAGGTCACGCTGAAGGCCATGCGCCGCGGCGCCCGCGCCTCGTTCGGCCGATGCATGGCGATGGAGTACGGCATCTGCCAGACGCTGATCGCCCGGCCGGACTTCGCCGAAGGCGTGCGCGCGCAGCTGGTCGACAAGTGCCGGCAGCCGGCCTGGCAGCCGGCGACCCTGGCCGAAGTCAGCGACGAGGTTGTCGCGCGCTGCTTCGCCCGCCGGCGCGCCGTTCACCCGGAACCGCGCGAAGGCCTTCATGCCGGCGCCGGCATCCCGACCGAGATCGGCACAGCGACGGCAGTCCGTACCGAAGCGCCGCTTCCTGAAACCGCCTGATCCCTACTCGCCCGAGACCCCGCGGAGACTCGATATGACGACGACCCCGCTCACCCCGGATCACCTGCCGCTGATCCGCGACCACCTGCTACGCCTGTCACCCGAGGACCGGCGCGGGCGCTTCGGCACGCCGCTCAAGGACGCGGGCATCGAGGCCTACGTCGCCCGGCTCGACCCGGCCCGCATCCAGCTGATCGGACGGATCGAGCACGGGGCCCTGGTCGCGCTCACCGAGATCTTCCTGGAAGGCGATCTAGCCACCTGCGAGGCGGCCTTCTCGGTCGATCCGGACCGGCGCCGGCAGGGCCTTGGCCGCGCCATGGCGACCAGCGCGCTCGGGCACGCGGCCGCGACCGGCTTCGCCCGGATGGTGATGTTCATCCAGCACGCCAACACGCCGATGCGCGAACTCGTTCGCCGACATGCCTTCAATCTTCCCCTGGAAGACAGTGACTACCACGCCAACCGCCCGGTCGAGCTGCGCCAGCCGTGCGCCGGCGAGCTGCCCGACATCAAGGCCTCACAGGGCACGGCTCCGCCTGGCGGGCCTGACGGGCTCGCCACTGCCTGATCGCCGCCAGCCGCCCGCCTGTGAGCCCATTTCCCGGCAAGCGCGCCCCGCGCTGCCCACCTCCGGAGTTCCGTCATGCTCTACGCGATGCACGCCGCCCACAGAATGACCCTGGAGCCGCTGCACCTGCTGGCCGAGGCGAGCCAGATGCTGCTGCAGCCGTTCGCGGCGATCCCGGCCATCCGGCCCGCGCAGGCCAGCCTGGAGATGCTGAGCCGGATGACGCGTGATTACGGCAAGCCGACGTTCGATCTGGATCAGCCCGAGCGGGTCATCCAGCAGACCCCGTTCGCCCGCCTCCTGCGGTTCGACGCCCGGGCGCATGTCGAGAACCCCGTCCTGTGGTTCGTCGCCGCCCCGCTCTCCGGCCATCACGCTACCCTGCTCCGCCACACCGTCGACGCCCTGCTCGATCACGGCGACGTCGTGATCACGGACTGGCTGGACGCGCGCACGATCCCCGCGGAGGCCGGGTCCTTTGGCATCGACGACTACGTCGATCACCTAATCCGGTTTATGGCGCAGGCCGCCGCCGAGGGCACCCGGCCGCTGTCGGCGATCGCGGTCTGCCAGCCCGGCCCGCCGATGGTCGCCGCGATGAGCGTTATGGCCCGTGATGGTCTCCCGGGAACCCCGTCCAGCCTGTCGATCATCTCCGCGCCGATGGACCCGGCGGCGGCGCCGACCCAGGTCACGGAACTTGCCGCGCAGCACTCGATGGCGTGGTTCGAGCGCAACGTGATCTATCCCGTCCCGCTCACCGAGCCCGGACGCGGCCGCCGGGTCTATCCGGGCTTCCTGCAGCTCGCGGGCTTCATGTCGATGAACCCGGAGCGCCACATGGAGAAGCAACAGAACGTCTTCTTCGACCGGCTCGCCGGGAACCATGACCAGGCCGACCGGGTCGTCGAATTCTACGACGAGTACTGGTCGGTTCTGGATCTGCCGGCGGAGTTCTACCTCCAGACGATCGACCAGGTCTTCCAGCGCCGCACCCTGGCGACCGGCCAGGCCACCTATCGCGACACCGCGATCGATCCCTCGATCGTCCAGGACCTCGCCCTGCAGACCGTGGAGGCCGGCGCCGACGACGTCTGCGCCCCCGGCCAGACGGTCGCCGCCCACCGGATCCTGGCGGGACTCCCCGAGGACAAGCGCAACCACTTTGTCGCGGACGGCGTCGGTCACTACGGCGGCTTCTCCGGAACCCGGTTCCGCAAGAACATCCTGCCGCGCATGGTTGCCTTCGCAACTCAACACGCCGCCTGACCC
>NZ_NRRL01000002.1 GCF_016583645.1 Rhodovibrio sodomensis
CTCGTGCGAGGCGTTGTCCAGATCTGGCGGGACGTCGGCCATACCCCGATGCAACCAGAGTAGAGTCCTGAAGACAACCCGTGATGAGTCTCGCCTTACGCAGCGCCCGGGAAGATGCCCCAGTTACCCATCATGCTGAGTAGCTGGCCGAAGGCCAGCGTGTCGAAGCACGCCACACGGCTGCTCTTGCGCGCGAAAACGGCTGCGAAAGCGCGGCCGCCCCCTACCCGTCCCGAAACACCACCGCGCGGGTCACCTCGCGGTCGCTGACGATCAGCGGCAGGCCGGCGGCGAAGCCGTGGCGGTCGGTCAGCACCAGGAAGCGGTACTTTGCGTCCTGGCGCAGTATCGCGCGCACGGTCTCGTTCAGCCGCGGGTCCAGTTCGCCCACTTCCGCGCGGTAGCTGTCCTGTTCGTGGGTGTAATCGACGCAGGCGTAGGCCCGCGGCCCGACCGCCGCCTTGAGCGGCCGGGCGAGGCGGTCGCGCGCCTCCTCGATCCGGGCGCGGGCGGTTTCGGGGTCGTCGATACCGGGCAGGAAGAACGCGCCGCCGGTCTCCGTCACCGCCGAGAGGTCGGGCGGGCCGACGGACTTCGCCGCGTCCCCGCCCTTGTTGCCGAACAGCTTGCCGAACATCGCCCCGCCCTTCGCTCCTGCGTGGCTCAGTGAACCAGGAACGGATCGGTCACCAGGATCGTGTCGTCGCGCTCCGGGCTGGTCGAGAGCAGGGCGACCGGCGCCTCGATCAGCTCCTCGATCCGGCGGATGTACTTGATCGCGGTCGCCGGCAGGTCGCGCCACTTGCGCGCGCCCTGGGTCGAGGCGGACCAGCCCTCCAGCGTCTCGTACACCGGCGTGGCCCTGGCCTGCAGGCTGGGCGCGGCCGGCAGGTGATCGTAGGTCGCGCCATCGATCTCGTAGCCGGTGCAGACCTTCAGCTCGGTCAGGCCGTCCAGCACGTCGAGCTTGGTCAGCGCGATGCCGTCGATCCCGCCGACCTTGACCGCTTGGCGGACCATCGTGGCGTCGAACCAGCCGCACCGCCGGGCCCGGCCGGTGACCGTGCCGAACTCCCGGCCGCGCTCGCCGATCTGCTGACCGGTCTCGTCGAACAGCTCGGTCGGGAACGGGCCGGAGCCGACGCGGGTGGTGTACGCCTTGGCGAGGCCGAGGGTGTAGTCGAAGCCGCCGCCGAACCCGCTGCCGGTCAGCGCCTGCCCGGAGACGGTGTTGGACGAGGTCACGTAGGGATAGGTGCCGTGGTCGACGTCCAGCATCGCCCCCTGCGCGCCCTCGAACAGGATGCGCTGACCGCGCTTGCGCGCCTGGTCCAGGACGTCCCAGACCCGGTCGACGAACGGCAGGATGCGCGGCGCGATCGCGCGCAGACCCTCGAGCAATTCCGCGCGGTCGAACTCGTCCCGGCCCAGGCCGCGGAACAGCGCGTTGTGGTGCAGCAGCAGGTGGTCGATCCGCTCTTCCAGCAGCTGATCGTCCATCAGGTCGCAGACCCGGATCGCGCGGCGGCCGACCTTGTCCTCGTACGCCGGCCCGATGCCGCGGCCGGTGGTGCCGATCTTCTCGGCCCCGCGCGCTTCCTCGCGGGCGCGGTCGACCTGGCCGTGCAGCGGCAGGATCAGGCAGGCGTTCTCCGCGATCTTGAGCCGCTCCGGCGTCAGCTCGACGCCCTGGCCCCGCAACCGGTCGATCTCCTCGATCAGCGCCCAGGGGTCGATCACCACGCCGTTGCCGATGATCGACAGCTTGTCCTTGCGCACGACCCCGGCGGGCAACAGCGACAGTTTGTAGGTCACCCCGCCCACGACCAGGGTATGGCCGGCGTTGTGGCCGCCCTGGAAGCGCACGATCACGTCGGCGCGCTCGGACAGCCAGTCGACGATCTTGCCCTTGCCTTCGTCGCCCCACTGGGCGCCCACGACCGCCACGTTGGCCATCTCGTCAGGTTCCTCGAAGTTGTCGGTCCAAATGCGGATCGACGCGCGTCCTACGCGTCGTCCAGCGGCTGCACGTCGCCGTTCTTGAGCAGATGCGTACAGCCCAGCCGGCGGGCCTCGGCCGCCGGATCGTCTTCGGGCACCAGGCCGGCGATCGCCTGCCAGCCATCCGTGCGCAGCCGCGCCGCCGTGCGCGCGTGCGCGTGCGGCACGTAGACGCGCGCCGGCGCCGCCGGCTCCGGCAGCGCCCGCAGCACGCTGTCCATGAACAGCGTGAACCCGGTCGCGGGCTCCCACGGGCCGCCGTCGGCGTCGGTGGTGTAGCGGCCGCCCCGGCCCAACTCGCCGCGCACGCCGCGGGCATAGATCGTGAAGGTGACGCCGCGGTGGTATTCGAAGCCCCTGTGCTCCACCGGGTCCACTGTCAGCGTCAGATCCGGCAGCGCCGCCTGGACCAGCGCGACCACCCGCTTCAGCCGGTCCGCCTCGCGCTGCACCCGCTCCGGCAGGTCGAGCGCGAACAGGTCGTCGAGCGCGTCCTGGGCCGGCCCGGCGGCGCGCAGCAGGCCCTGGAACAGCGGCGCGTGGTCGCCCGCCAGCTGCGCGACGGCGGCGGCGTCCTTGCGGTCGAGCGCCTGGCGCAGGCGCTGCGTCACCTCGGCGTCGAGCTGCAGCCGTTCGGCCAGCGCGGCGACCAGCGGCGGCAGGTTGAGGTCCACCGTCAGGCCTTCCGCGCCGATCCCGTTCAGGCCGCTCACCGCCATGATCAGCGCTTCCGCGTCGGCGTGCTCGCTCTCGCTGCCGATCAGCTCGGCGCCGACCTGGGCGAACTGGCGTTCCGGGCGCAGCTGGCTGCCGGTGACCCGCAGCACCTGCCCGCCGTAGCACAGCCGAAGCGGCCGCGGCGCGCGCGACAGGCGGGAGGTGGCGATCCGCGCCACCTGGGTGGTCATATCGGCGCGCACGCCCAGCATGCGCTGGCTGACCGGGTCCATCAGCCGGAACGTCTGCTGTGCCAGCGCGGCGCCGGCGCCGGCCAGAAGCGCGTCCTCGAACTCGATCAGCGGCGGCTTGACCCGGTCGTAGCCGTAGCCGCGGAACGCCTGGATCAGCCGTTCGACCGCGCCCGCTTCCTGCGCCGCTGCGGGCGGCAGCAGGTCCTGAAGGCCGGCGGGCAGCAGGGCCTGGTCGGCGTTGGCGGTCATCGACGCGTCGTCCCGGACAGGTGACGTGAGCAGATCGTACGCTCGCACCGGCCACGCAGGGGCTGTCGGGCCGGCCGGCCGAGCGGGCTTCGTCCTAGCGCGTTCGCCGAGCCGCCTGCAAACGGAAATACCCCGTTACGTGTCGGCCGGGTTACGTGTCGGCCGGCGCGGATTTACCACAAAGGGCACGGGGGGACGCGACGACGCATGAAGCCAAGCCCGCGCGGCGTATGCGACACGCGCGGCGGCCTGCGTCCCAGCTTCGCGGTGCCGCGCCAAGCCAAGACGCAACCACGGAGACACAGAGGCAGAAAAAGCCGTGGAGCCGGCTTCCGAAGCGAAACCCCAGCGCCAGACGCCGGTCGTGGCCGTGCCGGTCCCGCGCATGATGGCGGTGGCGGCCAGACCCTCGGCTGTGCAGAGCACGATCCGCGCCCGCCAAACCTGTTCTTGCGCCGGGTTGCGAAGCCAAGCCGTGTCGAAGGACGCCCGACGGATTTGCGAGCGCGCGGGCTAAAGCCTCTGACGCGAAGGCGCGATGCTCGCGGACGACATTAGGCTCCTTTCAGCTGAATCTTGCTCTCTCTTCAAGCAGTTAGAGAAAAATTCACGATGAAGGTCGATTCAACCGTCATCGATTTTGCTCTAGCTGCCCAATAGGTGCAGCGCGATGTGCCGGGTCTTCGGACTGGTCCGGTGCTCGAACAGGAAAATCCCCTGATAGCGGCCCAGCATCAGCTTGCCGTCCTGCATCGGGATCTTGAGATCGGTTGAGGTCAGTGCGCCGCGGATATGGGCGGGCTGGTCGTCCGGGCCCTCGTAGCTGTGCCGGTACAGGCTGGTGTCCTCCACCACCAACTGGCGGAAAAAGTCCAGCATGTCCGACTGCACGTCGGGATCGATGTTCTCCTGGATCACGAGGGAGGCCGACGTATGCCGGATGAAGACGGTCAGCAGGCCCTCCTGCAGCCCGTGCCCCGCGACCCAGTCCTGGACCTCCCGCGTAATCTCCCGGAATCCCTGGCCGCGCGTCTGGAACACGAGTTCGCCGACCGCCTGGCGCAGCGGGGCCGCCTCCAGCGGGGTCGACGCGGGGGTTGCCGGCGCGCCGCGGGCGCCGCTCTCGCCGTGCTGCATAACGGAACCTGCCTCGTTCTTGCTGTTCGCTTCCGCCCGTGACGCACACCCGTCCTGCGATGCGTCCGACATGGCGCCCGGCCCGGGCCGCGGCCAAGGGCGGCGACCGCACCTGCCCCAGGTCCGAGATGTCGCATCCAGACCGCCCGCCCGGCAAGCCGGGCCTGGCCGGCCCCAGTTAGCGTGCGGCGCTCATGCACCGATACAAACAGACCGTGTAAAGGCCTTACAAAAAACGCTTTCCGCGCTCACGAGCGTCAGCTAAGCTGGCGAATCTTACGACACTTCGGGGGCTCAGCCGTGATCCGGATGCGTTTCGTTCCGTTCGCCGTCGTGCTGCTTGCGCTGGGCGCCTGCAGTTCGCCGAGGCCCGCGGTCGAGACCGCGCGGTCCGTCCCCGACCGGCCGGACGCACGGCAATCGGCGCCGGCACCGACCGCCCGACCGGTGATGTACGCCCCCGCCCGGCCGCTGCAATGCGTGCCCTACGCCCGGCAGGCCTCCGGCATCTCGATCCGCGGCGACGCCTGGACCTGGTGGCCGCAGGCCGACGGCCTCTATAGGCGCGGCGCGCGTCCGCGCACCGGCGCCGTGATGGTGCTCGACACCGGGCGCAAGCGCGGCCACCTGGCCTACGTCACCGACGTGCGCGGCCCGCGAGAGATCGTGGTCGACCACGCCAACTGGCTGAACCGCGGCCGGATCCACGAGAACACGCCGGTGCGGGATGTCTCCCGCGCCGGCGACTGGTCGAAGGTCCGGGTCTGGTACGTCCCCGGCAACCACCTGGGCGGCAGCGCCTACGAGGTGGTCGGGTTCATCTACCCCGACCGGCGCACCGCGCAGAGGTAGGCCGGTCCCGGGCGCGCGCCCCGGCGGCGCCTGGGCGAGAGCGCGCCCGGACGGCCAGACACCCCCTCCCCTGGCCGCGCCGGCTGTGCTAGACGGCGCGCGATGAGTGCGCGCACCTCACAGGCAACGCCCCGCGACGACGCGATCGTTGTCGCGGTGGACGGTCCCGCCGCGGCCGGCAAGGGCACGCTGGCCCGACGGCTGGCGGCCGCGCTGAACCTGGTCTACCTCGATACCGGGTCGATCTACCGTGCGGTCGCGGCGAAGCTGCTGGCCGGCGGCGGCGACCCCGCCGACGCCGACGCCGCGAGCCGCGTTGCCCGGGCCTTGTCAAGCGCCGATCTCGACCGCGACGACCTGCGCGCGGAAGGCGTCGGCGCGGCGGCCTCGGTCGTCTCCGCCCATCAGGCGGTGCGCGAGGCGCTACTGGAATTCCAGCGCGCGGTCGCGTTCGACCCGCCGGCCGGTCGGGCCGGCGCGGTGCTGGATGGGCGCGACATCGGGACCGTCGTCTGCCCGGATGCCTGCGCCAAACTGTTCGTCACCGCCAGCCTGGAAGAGCGGGCGCGCCGCCGGCACGAAGAGTTGCTTGGCCGGGGCGAGGCGCGTATATATGCGCGCGTCCTGGAGGACCTGAAGGAACGCGACGAGCGCGACGCGGCCCGCGATGCCGCCCCGATGACGGCGGCGGCCGACGCGGTGGTGCTGGATACCTCGGATCTCGACGTCGACGCCGCGTTCGAACGGGCCCTGGACATCGTGCGCGCCCGCTGTGGCGTGACGGCGGGCTGAAGCCCCCCGGGGTCCCCGCCACCTGCGGCCCGGCGAGAAGGCCGGTTTCGCTGGACAGCGGATACGCGCACCGCATAAACACCCACGCGGCCCCAACCGCCCCGTCCGACCCGGACGGCGGTGGATATGGGGTCGTCGCCGCATGGAAGGGCGGCTGGCGGGCCCACCCGGGCCCCGGCCGCGGACACCGGACGCTCGAAGACACGCCCGGCCTTCCGCCTCTGGCGTCGGGAAGACCGCCGGACACAACCGGCTGGCCTGAATACGAAGACGGTTCAAAAGAAGGATACGTGAGACATCATGGCTGAATCCGCCGCTGCGCAGAGCAGCACCCAGGAAGACTTCGCGGCCCTGCTCGAGGAGAGCCTCGGCGGCGAGGGCCGCCTGGAAGGCACGGTGCTCAAGGGCACCGTGCTCGGTTTCGACGGCGACGAGGTGATGATCGACGTCGGCCTGAAGAGCGAGGGGCGCGTGGCGCTCAAGGAATTCGCCAAGGCCGGCGAGGATGCCGACCTCAAGGAAGGCGGCGACGTCGAGGTCTTCCTCGAGCGGTACGAGAACCGCAACGGCGAGGTCGTGCTCAGCCGGGAGAAGGCCCGCCGCGAGGAGGCCTGGACCCAGCTCGAGCGCGCGTTCAACAACAACGAGCGCGTCACCGGCCAGATCTTCGGCCGGGTCAAGGGCGGCTTCACCGTCGACCTTAACGGCGCCGTGGCGTTCCTGCCCGGCAGCCAGGTCGACATCCGCCCGGTGCGCGACGTGACCCCGCTGATGGGCACCCCGCAGCCGTTCCAGATCCTCAAGATGGACCGCAGCCGCGGCAACATCGTGGTGTCCCGCCGCGCGGTGCTGGAGGAGACGCGCGCCGAGCAGCGCAGCGAGCTGGTCGCCAGCCTCAAGGAAGGCCAGGTGCTGCAGGGCGTGGTGAAGAACATCACCGACTACGGCGCGTTCGTCGACCTGGGCGGCGTCGATGGCCTGCTGCACGTCACCGACATGTCCTGGAAGCGGGTCAATCACCCGACCGACATCCTGCAGATCGGGCAGACCGTCGAGGTCCAGGTGATCCGCTTCAACCCGGACACCCAGCGGATCTCGCTCGGCATGAAGCAGCTCGAGGCCGATCCGTGGGAGGGCGCTTCCCAGAAATACCCGACCGGCGCCAAGTTCACCGGCCGCGTCACCAACATCACCGACTACGGCGCGTTCGTCGAGCTGGAGCCCGGCATCGAGGGTCTGGTCCACGTCTCCGAGATGAGCTGGACCAAGAAGAACATCCATCCGGGCAAGATCGTCTCCACCTCCCAGGAGGTCGAGGTGATGATCCTCGACGTGGACGAGCAGAAGCGCCGGATTTCGCTCGGCCTCAAGCAGTGCCTGCCGAACCCCTGGGAAGAGTTCAAGGAGAAGTACCCGGCCGGCACCGAGCTCGAGGGCGAGGTCAAGAACATCACCGAGTTCGGCCTGTTCGTCGGCCTGCCGGGCGACATCGACGGCATGGTCCACCTGTCCGACCTGTCCTGGGACCGCAGCGGCGACGAGGCCGTGAAGGACTACCAGAAGGGCGACCAAGTTAAGGTCAAGGTGCTCGACGTCGACACCGAGAAGGAGCGCATCTCGCTCGGCATCAAGCAGCTCGAGGACGATCCCTTCGAGGCCGCCGCCGGCGAGGTCCGCAAGGGTCAGGTCGTCACCTGCACGGTCACCGAAGTCCAGGACAACGCGATCGAGGTCCGCGTCGGCGACGAGGACGGCCCGACCGGCACGATCCGCAAGGCCGAACTGGCGCGCGACCGCTCCGAGCAGCGGCCCGACCGCTACGCTCCGGGCGAGAAGGTCGACGCCAAGGTCACCAGCGTGGACAAGAAGAACCGCCGGATCACCCTGTCGATCAAGCAGCGCGAGATCGACGAGGAGAAAGCGGCGATGGCCGAGTACGGCTCCACGGACACCGGCGCCAGCCTGGGCGAGATCCTCGGCCCGGCAATGCGCTCCGCCGTGAAGGAAGCCACGAGCGAGGAGGAGGCCAAGTCCGGCTCGAAGAGCGGCGGGGCGAAGAAGAGCTCGGCCAAGAGCAAGGGCGACGCGGACTCCGACGAGAGCTAACGCGGCCACGCGGGCCGCACGGCTTGCCAGCCCGGCTGTCGGGACGCCCCCGGCAGCCGGGCTTTCTTGTTCGGGCCGGCGGGCGCGGGCGGCTCCACCCGCGGCATCGCAAAAATCCAGGCAAGTGAGCGAGTTAACTTGACCCGACCGGCGCGGTTTGCGAACGTTTTCAGCGCGCGACGGGGTCGCGGGAGGTTCAGCCACCTTCCGGGTACATCTTGTCCGCTTCTATTCGGCAGATCGGGCGCAGGCCGCGCTTAGGCTCGAAACCGCCTTGCGCGGTATCGCCCGCGCCGGTTCAAAGGGGGCGGCGACCCCGCAACCAAGGGACGCCAGTAAAGCTGGGGCGTCACATCACGGCCGCGACAACAGGGGCACTCGAGGCATGACCAAATCCGAGCTGATCCAGCGGATCTCGGAGATGAATCCGCATCTCTACCAGCGCGATGTGGAGCGGATCGTCTCCACTATTTTCGACGAGATCGCGGACGCGCTGGCGCACGGTCAGCGAGTCGAGCTGCGCGGCTTCGGCGCCTTTTCGGTCAAGGACCGCGACAGCCGGACCGGCCGCAACCCGCGCACCGGCGAGACGGTACACGTGGAGAGCAAGCGCATCCCCTTCTTCAAGACCGGAAAACTGTTGCGCGAGCGTCTGAACGCGACAGACTAGGGGGTGCCGGAGCCGCGCCCCGCGCCGGCTGACGGCGGCGTCGGCAACCGCGGGGTCGGCAACCGCGTCTCAGGCACCCAACGGGCGGCGCTGTTCCACCCAGTCACGACAAGGCGGAGCCCGGCGTGAAATACCTATCCTGGATCATCACCCTGCCGCTGATCGCGATCGCGGTGATCTTCTCCGTGAACCACCGCCAGCCGGTTGAAATCGACCTGTGGCCGCTGCCGCTCGCGATCGAGCCGCCGGTCTATCTGGTTGTCCTGCTGGCCGTGTTCATCGGTTTCCTGCTCGGTGGCTCGATCGACTGGTGGAGCCAGGGCCGCAACCGCCGCACGGCGCGCTGGCGCCGCTACCGGATCGATGAGCTGGAGCGCGAGGTCGCCTTCCTGAAGCGCAAGCTGGAGAAGGCGCAGGACGACGCGGACAGCGGCCAGACCGGCGGCCAGCCGTCCGGCAACCCGCGCCTGTCCGCCCCCGCCAACACCAGCAACCAGTCCCGCCCGCTGTCCAAGACCGGCAGCTGAGCGCGCCGCAGCTGGCAGCGCGATCGACGCCCACGGCATGCGCACGGCGTTCCGGCGGGTCCCTCTCCCTTGAGGGGAGAGCCTAGGTGAGGGTGGGACTCCTCGGATGCAGCCGGGGAGTCCCACCCTCACCCTTCCCACGACCCTTCGGGTCGCGGGCCCCGACCTCTCCCCTCGAGGGAGAGGGGTATCGCTCCCGTCAAGGTGAGACGGGCTTGCCTCTCAGACCGTCCGCGAAGGCAGCACGTGATGAAAGTCCTCTCCGCCGAGCAGGTCGGCCAGGCGCTCGACTACCCCAGTCTGGTGGAGGCGCTGCGGCAGGTGTTCCGCGGCGGGGCGGAGGCGCCGCCGCGCCATCACCACGAGGTGCCGAACCACCCCGGCGCCGACGGCACGCTGCTGCTGATGCCGGCCTGGCAGACCGGCCGCTACCTCGGCGTCAAGGTCGCCACCGTGTTTCCCGACAACCCCGGCCGCGGTTTGCCGTCGGTGATGGCGAACGTGCTGCTGAACGACGGCGCCACCGGCGAGCCGCTGGCGCTGGTCGCGGGCCAGCCGCTGACCAACAAGCGCACCGCCGCGGCGAGTGCGCTCGCCGCCGACTACCTCGCGGTCAAGCACGCCAAGCGCCTGCTGATGGTGGGCACCGGCGCGATGGCGCCGGAGATGGTACGCGCGCACTGCGCCGTCCGCCCGATCGCGCGGATCGACGTCTGGGGCCGCACGCCCGACAAGGCGCACAAACTGGCCACGCAGCTGCGGGACGAAGGCCTGAACGCCCAGCCGATCGAGTCCCTGGAGGCCGGCGTCGAGCAGGCCGACGTGATCTCCTGCGCCACCATGTCGACCGAGCCGCTGATCCACGGCACCTGGCTGAGGCCCGGCCAGCACGTCGACCTGATGGGTGCGTTCAAGCCGTCGATGCGCGAGACCGACGACCGGGCGGTGCAGGTCGCCGACGTCTTCTGCGACACCTTCGCCGGCGCGCTGAAGGAAGGCGGCGACCTGGTACAGCCGATCGAAGCCGGCGCGCTCGCGCGCGAGGACGTGCTGGCCGACCTGTTCGCCCTGGCGCAGGGCAAGCACCCGGGCCGGACATCGGACGACCGGATCACGCTGTTCAAGTCGACCGGGGCGGCGTTGGAGGACTTGGCCGCCGCCGTCCTCGCCTACGAACGCAGCGCGGACTGATCCCGGGATGGCGGGCGCGCCGTCGGCGGTCGTCGTCGGGGCCGGGATCGTCGGCCTCTCGGCCGCCCGCGCGCTCTTGGCCGAGGGCTACCGGGTCGACGTCCTCGAGCAGGGTCCGGTTCCGAACGCGCACGGCTCGTCGGTCGATTCCAGCCGTCTGATCCGCCACACCTACGGTACGCAGCACGGCTACGCCGCGCTGGTCGACGATGCCTTCGCCGCCTGGGACAGGCTGTGGGACGACCTCGGACGGTCCTACTATACCCAGACCGGCACGCTGGTCCTGAGCCGGCCGGGCGCGACCTGGGCGCAGGACAGCGCCGCCACGCTGGACCGGCTCGCCAAGCCCTACCGCGTGCTGAGCCCGGACGAGGCCGCTCGGCGCTTCCCGCTGTTGAACCTGGAGGGCGTCGAGCGCGTCTACTGGGTGGAGGGCGGCGGCGTCCTGGCGGCGGAACCGATCGTCGACGACCTCGCGCGCCGGCTGCGGGCCCAGGGCGCCGCGATCACCGCGCACACGGCCGTCACCCAGCTGGACCCGGAAGCGGGCCGGGTCAGGCTGGAGGACGGCACGCGCCGCACCGCCGATCTGCTGCTGGTCGCCGCCGGCCCGTGGACCGGGCGGCTGTGGCCGGATCTGGCGCGGCAGCTGACCCCCTCGCGCCAGCTGGTCTGCTACGTCGATACGCCCGACGACCTTTATGCCGCCTGGCGGCGGATGCCGATGGTGCTCGACATCGCGGACGCGGAATCCCGCAGCGAAGGCAGCGCCTACGCCGTGCCGCCGATCGGCGGCGCGCCGCTCAAGCTGGGCGACCACGCGTTCTCCCTGACCGGCGACCCGGACACCGACCGCAGCCCTGCCGAGGCCGAGCTCGACCGCCTGTTCGAGACCACCTGCCGCCAGTTGGCCACGCCCGCGCGCTATCGCCTGCTGTCGGGTCGGACCTGCTTCTACACGGTCGCCCCGGATTCGCGGTTCCTGCACCGCCGCGCGGGCCGCGCCCACGCCCTCGCGGGCTTCTCCGGCCACGGCTTCAAGTTCGGTCCCCTGATCGGCGAACGGTTCGCCGAACTGGCGGCCGGCCGGCTCGAAGAAGGCACGTTCCAAGCCTGGCTGGCCGGCAACGGCTGACCGCCGGGCAGACGCTGCAAGCCCCATGACGCGCTGCCGGCGGTCTGCTACACGTCCGCCTAACATGCAGCCCGACAGCCCGGCCGCGCGGATCTACGCGGCGATCGACACCCCCGACCTGGACCGCGCGCGGGCGCTGACGCACGCGCTCGCCGGACTCGTGGGCGGGGTCAAGCTGGGCAAGCAGTTCTTCACCGCCCACGGGCCGGAGGGCATCCGCGCGATCCTGGGAGCGCCGGAGACCCGCGATCTGGGGTTGTTCCTGGACCTGAAGTTCCACGACATCCCCAACACGGTCGCCGGTGCGATCCGCGCGGCCGCGCCGCTTGCCCCGAGCTGGCTGACGGTGCACGCCAGCGGCGGCCCGGCGATGCTGCGCGCCGCGGCCGACGCCTCCGCCGAGACCGCCCAGGCTGAGGGTAAGCCGCGCACCCGCATCCTGGCGGTGACGGTGCTGACCAGCCTGGACGACGCGGATCTGGCCGCGGTCGGCCAGCACACCCCGGCCGGGGAGCAGGTCGCACGCCTGGGCGCGCTGGCCCGCGACAACGGCGTCGACGGCCTGGTCTGCTCGCCGCGGGAGATCGCCCAACTGCGCGCCGGCCTGGGATCCGAAATCGCGCTGGCAGTCCCGGGAATCCGCCCCACATGGTCTGGAGCGGGCGACCAGAAACGGATAACGACACCCCACGCCGCGCTCGCGGCGGGCGCCGACCTGCTGGTGATCGGCCGGCCGATCACCCGGGCGGACGACCCGGCGGCGGCGGCCCGGCGGATCGTGGCCGAGCTCGCGGCCTGACAACGGCCCTGAAGGACCCGGAAAGCGGATGCGACCCGACGACGGCGACGAGCGTTTCGAACAGGACGACGATCCCCAGCCGCCCCGGCGCAACCAGGGCGGCGGCCGGCCGTCGCCGCGCCAGCCGCTGCCGGTGACCCAGACCGCGCAGGAGACGATCCGCACCTTCGGCCAGCTGCTGCGCTACCTGCCGCAGGTCGCGCTGGTGCCGTTCACCGCGATCTTCCTGGTCCAGGGCGGGATCATCCTGGCCGGCGGCAATCCGTTCATCTCCGGTCAGCCAGCGGGCGGCCCGACGCCGCTCCTGGTGCTGCTGGTGCCGGTGATCATGGCGGCCTACGTCGTCTTCCTGGTCGACTGGCACCGGCTGGTGCTGTTCGGGCCGACGCCGGAAACGACGCGCCCGCGCCTTCGCCTGCACTGCCGGGATGTCCGGTATTTCCTGCGCGGCATCCTGATCTTCTTCATCGGCGTTCTGGCGGCCATGCCGGCGGTGATCCTGGCGCCCGGCATCGTCGGCTCGCAGGCCGGCGCGCTCGCGATGACGCTGATCGGCGCCCTGCTCGCGATCACCGGCATGATGGCCTTCGGGCTGGTCCTGCCGGCCACCGCGGTCGACCGCAATTACTCGATCGGCGCGTCGTTCGAGGCGACCAAGGAAGTGCTGTTCCAGGTGCTCGGCCTGGTCGTGCTGGTGCTGGCGCCGGCCTACATCGTCGGCGTCTCGGTGCTGGCGCTGAACGCCTCGATCTTCGGCCAGGGCGGCCCGCATATCCCGGGGGTGCTGATCTCGCTCACGGTGGAGTTCGCGCAGATGGCGCTCGGCGCCACGCTGCTGTCGGTGATCTTCCAGAAGCGCGCCGGCGTCGACACCCGCGCTTGAGGCCTTAAGTCTGCGTCCCATGACCGACACCGCCCCCAGCCTGACGTCGACCGGTCAGGGCCGGATCGATACCGGCCCGGTGCTGGCCGGCACCGTGCGCGCGCTCCGCGGCCACCTGGGCCTGATCCCCCGGCTGGCCTGGCCCGCCGTGCTGGTCGCGCTACTAGTGCCGATGGTGCAGCGTTTTGGCTTCCCGAACGTGGAGGCGGCGGCCAGCCTGAACCTGCTGACCCTGCCGTTCGACGTCATGCTGGCGACGGCCTGGCTGCGCCTGCTGCTGCTGGGCCGCCCGCACGCCCGGGTGCCCGCGCTCGGCTGGGGCAAGGCGGAGACCGACTTTCTGATCTGGGCGTTCGTGTTCGCGGTCTCGGTGCTGGGCGCGATCGTTCTGATCACGCTGGTGATTTCCAACCTGCCGATCGGTGAGCAGGCGGGACGGATCGCGATCGCGGCCACGGCCTGGGTCACTCTGAGCCTGATGACACCGCTCGCCGTGCGCGTGCCGGTCCGGACGATCCGCGCGGAGCTGCCGGGACGCGCCTGGCAGGCGCGGCTCGCCAACGTGCCCAACGCCGCGCTTGCCTGGCTGGTCTACCTCGTCTTCGCTGTCGCGGCCACGCAGGGCCCCGCCCACCTGCCGCAGCCGCAGGACCCCTCGGTTGCCCTGCCGCTCGCCGCCGGCGCGCTTCTGGTCGAGGTGCTGGTCGAATACCTGCTGCTGCTGACCGTGCTCACCCTGATCGCGGTGATGGCCCGGCAGCTGTCCGGCTGGCCCGACCCGGGCGCGCGGACCGAAAGCGCGGAGACCTCAGGATGAGCGTGGACGTCAAGATCTGCGGACTGACCGACCCGCGGTCGATGGCCGCCGCGGCCGAGGCCGGCGCGGCCTACGTCGGCTTCATCTTCTATCCCCGCTCGCCGCGCTACGTCACGCCGCAGCAGGCCACCGAGCTCGCCGGGCACGCGGGGCCGGCCGCCAAGGTCGCGGTCACGGTCGACCTCACGGACGACGCGCTGGCCGCGATCCTCGCGGTCGCACGGATCGACCTGATCCAGCTGCACGGCGCGGAGACGCCGCAGCGCGTCGCCGAGGTGCGGGCGCGCTTCGGCCTGCCGGTGATGAAGTCGGTCGCGGTCGCCGGCGCGGACGACCTGGACAGGGCAGACGCCTATGCCGGCGTGGCCGACCGCCTGCTGTTCGACGCCAAGCCGCCCACGGAAAAGCCCGACGCCCTGCCGGGCGGCAACGCGCTGTCGTTCGATTGGCAGCTGCTGTCCGGGCGCAGCTGGCCGCTGCCCTGGATGCTCTCGGGCGGTCTCGACGTCGACAACCTCGCGCAAGCGGTCGAGATCTCGCGCGCGCCCGCGATCGACGTCTCGAGCGGTGTCGAAGACGCCCCGGGGCAGAAGAACCCGGATAAGATAAGAGCCTTGCTGGGCGCGGCGGGGCGCCTGCGTCCGGTTGGCTGAGGGACCCTGCGTCCCGTTGCCTGTGGCCGCGGAATGCGGCATTGTCCGCGCCCTGACAGCCACCCTGGTTAATTGACCGCAAATGACCGTCGAACGCCCCAACACCTTCGCCAGCGGCCCGGACGAGTTCGGCCATTTCGGCATCTTCGGCGGCCGGTTCGTCGCCGAGACCCTGATGCCGCTGATCCTGGAGGTCGAGCGCGCCTTCAACGAAGCGCGCGAGGACCCGGAGTTCCTGCGCGAACTGGACGTCTACAGCCGCACCTACGTCGGCCGGCCGAGCCCGCTCTACTTCGCCGAGCGGATCACCGAGGAGCTCGGCGGCGCCAAGGTGTACTTCAAGCGCGACGAGCTGAACCACACCGGCGCGCACAAGATCAACAACACCCTAGGCCAGATCCTGCTCGCCCGGCGGATGGGCAAGACCCGGATCATCGCGGAAACCGGGGCCGGCCAGCACGGCGTGGCGACCGCAACCGTGTGCGCGCGCTTCAACCTGCCGTGCGTGGTCTACATGGGCCGCACCGACATGGAGCGCCAGTCGGCCAACGTGTTCCGGATGAAGCTGCTGGGCGCCGAAGTCGTGCCGGTCGACAGCGGCACCGCGACGCTGAAGGACGCGATGAACGAGGCGATCCGCGACTGGGTCGCGAACGTCGAGAACACCTTCTACATCATCGGCACGGTCGCCGGCCCGCACCCCTACCCCTACATGGTGCGCGAGTTCCAGTCGGTGATCGGCCAGGAAGTCCGCTGGCAGATGCAGGAGGCCGAGGGCCGGCTGCCGGACAGCCTGGTCGCGTGCATCGGCGGCGGGTCGAACGCGCTCGGGCTGTTCCATCCCTTCCTGGACGACGCGGAGGTCGACATCTACGGCGTCGAGGCGGCCGGCCACGGCATCGAGAGCGGCGAGCATGCCGCCTCGCTGAACGGCGGCCGGCCGGGGGTGCTGCACGGCAACCGGACCTACCTGCTGCAGACCGGCGACGGCCAGATCCTGGACGCCTACTCGATCTCCGCGGGGCTGGATTACCCGGGGATCGGCCCGGAGCACGCCTGGCTGCACGAATCCGGCCGGGTGACCTACCTCTCCGCGAGCGACCAGGAGGCGCTCGACGCCTTTCAGTGGTGCACCCGCAAGGAAGGCATCATCCCGGCCCTGGAACCCGCGCACGCGCTGGCGGTGGTACGCAAGCTGGCGCCCGAGCTGCCGCGCGATCATCTGATGGTCATGAACATGTGCGGCCGCGGCGACAAGGACGTCGCCACGGTCGCCAAGCGCCTCGGAGTGGAGCTGTGAGCGAGCGCGCGACCCAACCCAGGACGGCCGCCGACCTGGCGATCCAGGAGCGTCAGGTCCCGGAGCGCGAGCGCGGCGCCGACAGCGGCCGGATCCGCGCGCGCTTCGACCGGCTGAAGGCGGAGGGGCGCGGCGGCCTGGTCACCTTCGTCACGGCCGGCGATCCCGATTTCGAGACCGGCGCAGAGCTTCTGGCAGGGCTGCCCGACGCCGGCGCCGACCTGATCGAACTCGGCATCCCCTTCTCAGACCCGATGGCGGACGGACCCGCGATCCAGCAGGGCAGCCTGCGTGCCCTGCGCGCCGGCATGACGCTGCGGCGCACGCTCGACCTGGTCGCCGGCTTCCGGGAACGCGACGGCGACACGCCGGTCGTGCTGATGGGCTATTACAACCCGATCTACGCCTACGGCGTGGAACGCTTCCTGGCCGACGCGCAGGCCGCCGGCGTCGACGGGCTGATCATCGTCGACCTGCCGCCGGAAGAAGACGTCGAGCTGTGCATCCCCGCGCTCAAGGCCGGGGTGAACTTCATCCGTCTGGCGACCCCGACGACCGACGACAACCGCCTGCCCGCGGTGCTGACCAACACCAGCGGCTTCGTCTACTACGTCTCGATCGCCGGGATCACCGGCACCCGCGCCGCCGCCGACCAGCAGGTCGCCGAGGCGGTCGAACGGCTGCGCCGGCACACCGACCTGCCGGTCGCCGTCGGCTTCGGCATCCGCACGCCGGAACAGGCGGCCAAGATCGCGGAGATCGCCGATGCCGCCGTGGTCGGTTCCGCGCTGGTCGAGACGGTGGCCGCCAACCTGAACGCCGACGGCACGCCGAAGACCGGCTGCGCGCGCGCCGTGCTGGATCAGGTGCGCGCGCTCGCCGACGGCGTGCGTGGCGCGGTCAAGCAGGCCTGAGGGGCCATCGATGAGCTGGATCTCCAACTACGTCCGCCCGAAGATCCGGGCGCTGGTCACCCGCCAGGACATTCCCGACGACCTGTGGGAGAAGTGCCCCGACTGCGGGCAGATGATCTTCCACCGGGAGCTCGAGAAGGCGCTCAGGGTGTGCACCCACTGCGGCTATCACCTGCGCATCGGCCCGAACGAGCGCATGCGCCTGTTGTTCGACAGCGGCCAGTTCACCCCGATCGAACTGCCGGAGACGATCCAGGATCCGCTCAAGTTCCGCGACCGCAAACGCTACAGCGACCGCCTGCGCGAGGCCCGCGCCAAGGCGGAGGCGACCGACGCGATCATGGTCGCGCACGGCCGGATGGGCGGCCATCCGGTGGTCATGGCGTGTTTCGATTTCTCGTTCATGGGCGGCTCGATGGGGATCGCCGTCGGCGAGGGGCTGCTCGCCGCCGCCCGGCTTGCCTGCATGCAGGAGGCGCCGCTGCTGGTCGTGCCGGCGTCCGGCGGCGCGCGCATGCAGGAGGGTATCCTGTCCCTGATGCAGATGCCGCGCACCACCGTCGCGGTCGACATGGTCAAGGAAAAGGGCCTGCCCTACGTCGTGCTGCTGACCGATCCGACGACCGGCGGGGTCAGCGCCTCGTTCGCCATGCTGGGCGACCTGACGCTGGCGGAACCGGGCTCGGTGATCGGCTTCGCCGGCCAGCGGGTGATCGAGGCCACGGTGCGCGAGCAGCTGCCCGAGGGCTTCCAGCGCGCCGAATACCTGCGCGACCACGGCATGGTCGACCAGGTGGTCGACCGGCGCGAGCTGCGCGACCGGCTGATCACGCTGTTCGGCCTGCTGACGCGGACGACGCCGGAGGCGCGGATCGTGCGCATTCCGGAGGGATCGCTGAAGCTGGACGGCCCGCGCGTCGCCGGTGGCGGTCCGCGGATCGACGACGGCCGGCCGACCGCCGAGCCGCAGCCCGCGGACACTGGCGAGGCCCAGCAGCAGCCAGCCGAAAAGCGCAGCAGCTGGAGCCTGAGCCTGACCGGCCGCAGCCGCGACAAGGCGAGCGGCGACAAGACGCCGGACAAGCCCAAGGCCGAGAAGGCGAAGCCCGAGACAGCCAAGTCGGACAGGCCGAAGGACACCCAAAAAGGCGACAAGCAGGCCGACAGCGCCGGCGAGACCGGCGGTCACGCCCACGCCGCCTCCGCCGACCCGCACCAGGCCGGCGGCGACGACGAGACTCCGGCCACCGATCCCGACCGCCGCGCCGCGGAGTAGCCGCGCGCCGACCCGCCGGGCATCCTTTGACACGGGGCCGCTGAAGCCGCCTGCTCAGGGGGACGTGTCTCAGGATAAAGGTTCCGGGAATTTCGATTTCTTACCGGAAGACTTCACCCTGAGCAGCCGATCCTGAGCCCGGCGCAGGCGCGGCGTGTCGAACGGCGCCCGACGGCTACGACCCCGCGCCCGCGCCCGCCACCCGGACACCCCGCCAGCCCGTCATGACCCCGCCAGACGCCGCCGCCAGCGACCGGGTGCTCCAGCGCCTGATGCGCCTGCATCCCAAGGTGATCGATCTGTCGCTCGACCGGGTGTGGCGGCTGCTGGCGGCGCTGGGGCATCCGGAGCGCGGCCTGCCGCCGACGGTCCACGTCGCCGGCACCAACGGCAAGGGCAGCACGCTCGCCTTCCTGCGCGCGATGCTGGAGGCGCAGGGCTACCGGGTCCACGTCTACACCTCCCCGCATCTGGTGCGCTTTCACGAGCGCATCCGCCTCGCCGGCCGGCTGATCGCGGAGGACGATCTGATCGCGCTGCTGGAGGCGGCGGAGCGGGCGAACGGCGAAGACCCGATCACCTATTTCGAGGTCACCACCTGCGCCGCCTTCCTCGCCTTCGCCCGGGAGCCGGCGGACGTGCTGCTGCTGGAGACCGGACTGGGCGGCCGGCTGGACGCGACCAACGTGCTGGACCGCCCGGCGCTGACCGCGATCACCCCGATTGGCATGGACCACATGCAGTTCCTGGGCGACACGCTGGAAGCGATCGCGGGCGAGAAGGCCGGTATCCTGAAGCCCGGTCGGCCGGCCGTGTTCGCCCCGCAGAAACCCCGGGCGGCACGGGTCCTGCACGACCGGGCCGCGGCGGTTGGCGCGCCGACCTTCAGCCACGGCACCGACTGGACCTACCGGGCCCACGGCGGCGGCCGCGGCTTCCGCTACGACGGCGGGCGGCTGACCGGCGACTGGCCGGCGCCGAGCCTGCTGGGCCCCTACCAGATCGCCAACGCCGCGATGGCGCTCGCCTGCGCGGAACGGCTGGAGGGCTTCCACGTCGGCGACGCCGCGGCGCGCACCGGCCTCGCTCGGGCATCCTGGCCGGGGCGGATGCAGCAGCTGGCCGACGGCCCGCTCGCAGCCCGCCTGCCGGCGGGCTGGGAGCTGTGGCTCGACGGCGGGCACAACGCCGATGCGGGCGCGGTGGTCGCCGCGGCGGTCGACGCCTGGCAGGCCGATCCGCGGTCCGCCCGCCCGCTGCACGTCGTCTTCGGCATGCTGAACTCCAAGCAGCCGGTCGAATTCCTGACCCCGCTGGTCGCCCGCGCCGACAGCCTGACCGCCGTCGCCATTCCCGGCGAGCAGGCAAGCCACACGGCGGCCGAGTCCGCCGGCTTCGCGCGCCAGGCCGGCGCGACCCGCGTCGCCGAGGCCGCCGACGTTGCCGCCGCCCTGGACGCGCTCGCGCGCGGCCCGGACAGCCCGCCGGCGCGCGTGCTGATCTGCGGCTCGCTCTACCTCGCCGGCAAGGTGCTGGCCCTCGACGGCGCCTGAGGCACCTCCCGGACCCTTCTCTCCACGCCTTGTGTCGCGCCCCCGTCGGGCTAGAGCAAAATCGATGAAGGTGGCTCCACCCTTCAGCATCTTGCTCTAGCTGATCGCCCGGGCACCGGACTCCATGCCGCCGCAACGACGCGGAGCGAGACGCCACCATGGCCAATCCGACGATCCACGGGCCGAACTTCTCGACCTACGTGCGCAGCGTGCGCATGGCGCTGGAGGAGAAGGGGCAGGCCTACGACCTGAACGCGGTCAACATCTTCGCCGGCGAGAACCAGAACGAGGGCCACCTCGCCCGGCATCCCTGGGGCAAGGTGCCGGCGTTCGAGCACGACGGCTTCGATATCTACGAAACCACGGCGATCCTGCGCTATATCGACGCCGCGTTCGGCGGGGGCAGCCTGCAGCCGGACGACGCCCGGGGCCTGGCCCGGATGGGCCGCCTTCGGCGGCGGGCGGGATGCCGGGCGGTATCCTGCCTGCGTCCCCGAAACGCCTGGACGGTGTGACATCGCGCCCCAACTTCTGGTGTGCAAAATCACCACCGACAGGGACGCCCAGACCGATGATGACCCCGGACGGCAGCACCGCCGCCCCAACGCACCCGACCGCCTCGGCGCGAACCCACCCGAACAGCGCCGTCCGCGACGTGCCGCCGACCCGCGTGGTGCCCTCGCTTCGGGCGGAAGTCGAGACCGGATTCGCCAAGCGCCCGCGGGAACTGTCGCCCAAGCACCTGTACGACGCCCGCGGCGCCGAGCTGTTCGAGCAGATCTGCGCCCTGCCCGAATACTATCTGACCCGCACCGAGACCGCGCTGCTGCACGCGCACGCCACGGCGATAATCGAGGCCGCCCGCCCGGCGGAGATCGTCGAGCTGGGGGCCGGCAGCGCGCGCAAGACCGAAATCCTGCTGGCCGCGGCCGCCGACCACGCCGCGCGCAACCAGGCGCCCCTGACCTTCTGGCCGATGGACGTCTGCGTCAGCGCGCTCGACGAGGCGGCCCAGCGCCTGCGCGAGCGTTTTCCGCGGATCGCCGTCAAGCCGCTGGCGGGCGACCACACGGCGGGCCTGAGCCACCTGCCCGCGCGCAGCGGCGCGCGCCTGTTCGTGTTCCTGGGCAGCACGCTCGGCAACTTCGAGCCGGCGGGCGCGCAGCGCCTGCTGGGCGACATCGCCCGGCAGATGGGGCCGGACGACCGCCTGCTGCTCGGCGTCGACACGGTGAAGGACACGGCGACGCTGGAAGCCGCCTACAACGACGCCGCGGGCGTGACGGCGGCGTTCAACGAGAACCTGATCAACGTCCTCAACCGCGAGCTGGACGGCGACCTCGACATCGCCGGCTTCCGCCACCGCGCGGTCTATAACCCCGAGCTGCAGCGGATCGAATCCTACCTCGACGCGACCCGCGCGCAGACCGGGACGTTCGCGGCGCTGGACGCCAGCCACGCGTTCGCGCCGGGCGACAGCATCTTCACCGAGATCAGCCGCAAGTTCACGCCCGACAGCCTGGACGCCGACCTGGCGCCCGCGGGCCTGGTGCGCACCGCCGACTTCCTGGCCGACGGCAACCGCTACGCCCTGCACGTGATCGCCCGCGCCGACGCCTGAGGGCGGCCCGTTGGGCCGGCCCACAAGGCGTCTTTAGGGCGTCGTCGACCCGCCGGCCGGCTGGTCGTTCTATCGCCTGAATGCCAGGGCCAGCAGTTGAGATGTTCTGGCCTTCAGCAACTTGCCCCAGTTGCGCCGTTCCCGCGCCGGCCGCCGGTTTCCGCACCGCGTGGCGCGGCGCCCGCCGTGTGCGCGCTGTCACAGCGGCCGGCGGCGCGCGGGCGTAAAACGTCACCTGTACCTAACCTGTGACCTCCGAAAAGTCACAAGGTTGTCGTAAGCTCAGTCGACCGAACGACGCGGGAAACGTGTGGGAGGCCGCGATGACCAACGAAGCGATGAGCTGGCTCTGGATCGGTTTCGTCGTCCTGCTCGGCGTCGGCCTGGTCGCCGGGCATCAGGTGTTCTAGAGCAAGATGCTGCAAGGTGAAGCCACCTTTCAGCTGAATCTTGCTCTCCCTTCAAGCAGGTAGCGCAAAATTGACGATCAAGGCCGTTGCGGCCTTCATCGATTTTGCTCTAGCTCGCCCAGCGCACCCGCCCCATGCCCGTGCACGGGCCATCCCGCGCCGGCCACGGCGTCGGGGTTCAGCTGCCGTCGAACGGATCGACTTTTCGGGGACAGGCGTTCCGCGACTTGGTGGCGGAGGGGGAGGGATTCGAACCCTCGGTACGGGGAATACCCGTACACACGCTTTCCAGGCGTGCGCCTTCGACCGCTCGGCCACCCCTCCGCGTTCGCGCGCCCGGCCAGCGCCGGCGGCCGATCGAACAGCGGGCCGCCGGCGGGCGCGGTATGGCGGCTGCCGGCCGGCGCGGTGACCCGCCGGCTGGCGCGCGCGCAACCTAGCGAAGGCGTTCCGGCGATGCAACAAGACGGCGGCGGGGCGAGGGCCGGAGTCGCGGGCGGTGTCGGCGGCCGCCCGCCCCGGGGGGTTGGGGCCAATACGGCCGGGCTTTCGCGCGCCCACGGCGTGACTTAGGCTGCGTCCGGCGCAGGGCCTGGCGCGCCTGGGGCGCGTGCCCGGCAAGCGGGCAGCCCAGGCGCCGCGCATCACTGTCGCCACACACGACCGTCGCCACATACGGCGGACGACAGACGCGGCGGACAGCACGCAAGAGACGATACAGGGGAGCGGACGCGGGGATCGTGCGGTTTCTATTCGGACTTCTGGGGATCTTGGCGCTGGCGCTCGGGCTGGCGACGGCGGGCTTGCTGGTCGCCGCCGCGGCATCCGGCATGGCGCTGACGCAGCCGCTGGGGCAGCTCTGGTTCAACCTCGACAGCGGCAGCCTGAACCTGGCCCAGGCAACGATCGAGCGCGCCATCTGGCCGCCACTGTGGCAGTTCGGGGTGTTCCCGCTGCTGCAGCAGCCGGGCCTGTACGTCGGCCTGGGCGCGCTCGCCCTCGCGCTGGTCTTCCTGCTGCTCGCCCGCCGCCGCCGCGGCCGAGACCGCAAGTTCCGCTAGAGCAAGATGCTGAAAAGTGAAGCCACGTTTCAGTTGAAGCTTGCTCTCTCTTCAAGCAGGTAGAGCAAAATCGATGAAGGTCGACTCGACCTTCATCGTTTTTGCTCGAGTCCGGCCGCTTGCCGAAGTCCGGGCGGCTCAAGCCGCCCGGACCTCGTTCAGGAAGCCGCTGACCGCCCCGCGCAGCGTCTCGGCCTGCTCGGCCAGCTGGTCGGCGGCGGAGCGCACGCTGCCCGTGGCTTCCGAGGTCTGCTGCGCCGCTTCGCGCACGGTTTGCAGACTGCCCGATGCCGTTTCGGTGCCTTGGGCGGCCTGATGCGCGCTTCGGCTGATCTCGGCGGTCGTCGCGGTCTGCTGCTCCATCGACGCGGCGATCGCGTTGGTGGCGGCGCTGATCTCGTCGACCTCCTGGACGATCTGACGGGTGCCGCCGACGGCCGCGTCCGAAGCCCGCTTCACGGCGGCCAGCTGCGAGGCGATGCTGTCGGTCATCTTCTGCGTCTGGTTCGCCAGCGTCTTCACCTCACCGGCCACGACCGCGAAGCCCTTGCCGGCATCGCCGGCGCGCGCCGCCTCGATGGTCGCGTTGAGGGCGAGCAGGTTGGTCTGCTCGGCGACGTCGCCGATCTGGCTCACCACCTCGTCGATCCGGGCGACGGCCTGCTGCAGCTCGTCCATCCGTTGACCGGCGTCCTGCGCGCTGGTGGCGGTCGCCTGCAGCTTCTGGGCCGCGTTCGCCACCTGGCCGTTGACCTCCTGGATCGCCGCCGACAGCTGTTCCGAGGCCGAGGCGACCGTCTGGACGTTGCCCGACGCCTGGTCGCCGGCGCTCGCCGCGGCCGTGGTCTGGGTTTCGGTCGAGTCCGCCGCCCCGGTCAGCTGCTGGGCCGTGGCCTGCAGCTCGGTCGCCGCGGAGCCGACCAGGTTGACGATCCCCCCGATCTCCTGGTCGAACCGGTCGGCGAGCTCGCGCATCGCCGCGCGCTTGTCCGCCTCGTTGCGTTCGGCCGTCCGCTTCTGCTCGGCCTCCAGGCGGCGCTTATCGCGCGCGTTGTCCTGGAACACCTGCAAGGCCTCGGCCATCGTCCCGACCTCGTCGCGGCGCCCGGTCTCGGTGATCTCCAGGTCGAGATCGTCGTCCGCGATCCGGCGCATTTTGGTCGACAGGGCGCGCAGACCGCCGACGATGTCGCGCTGAACCGCCAGCACGACCCCGGCGGCGAGCAGGGTGACCACCAGGATCACGCCACCGACCCGCATCGCCAGATGGCTGAACGCGGTATCGAAGTCGTCCAGGTAGATGCCGGTGCCGACGAACATGTTCCACGGCTCGAACGCGAGCGCGTAGCCCAGCTTGCGCACCGGCTCGTCGGATCCGGGCCGCGGCCACATGAAATAGAGATAGCCTCCGCCCGGCTGCTGCGATATCTGGGCGAGTTCCTCGATCAGGCGCAGGCCGTGGCTGTCGGTCAGACCGATCTTGTTCTGGCCGACCAGCTCCGGCTTGGCGGGGTGGGCGACGTTGGTGCCGTCCAGCGTCCAGGCGTAGAGGTAGTTGTTGCCGTCGTCGAACCACATGGCGTTGAGCGTCTCGCGGAACCGATCCAGCGCCGCCTCGCGGGTCAGCTCGCCGTCTGCGACCCGCGCCTGTAGGCGGCCGGCGATGCCTTGCGCGGTCTCGGAGAGATCGCGGAGCTTGGTAATGCGGTCTTCGATCATGTTGCCGCGGGCGATGGAGAGCGCGGTGCCCGCGGCGACGAGCAAAGCGGCAACGGTGACGCCAAGCAGGATCCACAGCTTGGCGTGGACAGTAAGGTTCTTAAGCGACATGGTTTTACCGGGCAGGTTCGAACGGGGCGACGCGAACGCGGCCGGGGCGACTCCGACACCGTTCGCGCACTAGCGCGCTCGACTTACCCGCAGCTTTCTTAAAGACCCGTTTAACGCCAGCCGGGCCGCGGGTGCCTCGGACCAGCTGGCCGCACGGACGCGGCCGGTTCCGCGCCCCCGCGCCGCGGCGATTCGTCGCGAACCGACCGACCGGGTCGGCTGGGGAAGGCTACTGGTCGTCCATCTTGAGCGCCGCCAGGAAGGCCGACTGCGGGATCTCGACCTTGCCGAACTGGCGCATCTTCTTCTTGCCTTCCTTCTGCTTCTCCAGAAGCTTGCGCTTACGGGTCACGTCGCCGCCGTAGCACTTGGCGGTGACATCCTTGCGCACCGCCGGCACGGTCTCGCGCGCCACCACCTTGCCGCCGATCGCGGCCTGGATGGCGACCTTGAACAGTTGCCGCGGGATCAGCTCCTTGAGCTTCTCGCAGACCGCGCGGCCGCGCCCCTCCGCCTGGCTGCGGTGGACGATCAGGGCGAGCGCGTCGACCCGCTCCTGGTTCACCAGGATGTCCAGCTTGACCAGGTCGCCCTCGTGGTAGCCTTCCATCTGGTAGTCGAACGAGGCGTAGCCGCTGGTGATCGACTTCAGCCGGTCGTAGAAGTCGTAGACCACCTCGTTGAGCGGCAATTGATAGACCACCATCGCCCGGTCGCCGGCGTAGGTCAGGTCCTGCTGGATGCCGCGGCGGTCCTCGCACAGCTTGAGCACGTTGCCGAGATACGTGTCCGGCACCAGGATGGTCGCCCGGATCCACGGCTCCTCGATCGCCTCGATGTGCATCCGATCGGGCATGTCGGTCGGGTTGTGCAGTTCGACCATCTCGCCGTTGGTCTTCATCACCCGGTAGATCACCGACGGGGCGGTGGTGATCAGGTCGAGATCGTATTCGCGCTCCAGGCGTTCCTGCACGATCTCAAGGTGCAGCAGGCCGAGGAAGCCGCAACGGAAGCCGAAGCCGAGCGCGGGCGAGTTTTCCGGCTCGAACTGGAACGAGCTGTCGTTCAGGCGCAGCTTGCCGAGCGCGTCGCGCAGCTGCTCGTAGTCCTCCGTCGAGGCCGGAAACAGGCCGCAGAACACCACCGGCACGGACGGCTTATAGCCCTCCAGCGGCTTGGCGCAGGGGTTCTTCTCGTCGGTGATGGTGTCGCCGACCTGCGCCTCGTCGATATCCTTGATGCCGGAGATGATGTAGCCGAGGTCGCCCGGCCCCAGCACCTCGCCCTTGGTGCGCGCCGGCTGGAAGGTGCCGACCTCGTTGACGTCGTGCAGCGCGCGCGTGCCCAGCATGCGGATCTGCGTGCCCGGCTTGACCCGGCCTTCCATGACGCGGGTCAGCACGATCACGCCCATGTACTGGTCGTACCAGCTGTCCACCAGCAGCGCCTTGAGCGGCGCCTGCGGGTCGCCGGCGGGCGGGGGAATGCGCTGGACGATCGATTCGGTGACGTCCTCCACGCCCTGCCCGGTCTTGGCGGAGATCAAGAGCGCGTCGGTCGCGTCCAGGCCGATCACGTCCTCGATCTCCTGCATCACCCGTTCGGGATCGGCGGCCGGCAGATCGACCTTGTTCAGCACCGGGATGATCTCGAGGTCGTGGTCGAGCGCGAGATAGACGTTGGCGAGCGTCTGCGCCTCGACGCCCTGGCTGGCGTCGACCAGCAGGATGCAGCCCTCGCACGCCTTGAGCGACCGCGACACCTCGTAGGAGAAGTCGACGTGGCCGGGGGTGTCGATGACGTTGAAGGTGTAGGCCTGCCCGTCGCGCGCGCGGTAGGTCAGGCGCACGGTCTGCGCCTTGATGGTGATGCCGCGCTCGCGTTCCAGGTCCATGTTGTCCAGAAACTGCTCGCGCATATCGCGCTCGCTCACCCCCTCGCACAGCTGGATCATCCGGTCGGCGAGGGTCGACTTGCCGTGGTCGATGTGCGCGATGATGGCGAAGTTGCGCGTGTGCTGCTGATCGGTCATGCGGGGCTTTTACGGGGTTAACGGTTCACTGTCCGGGTCGCGGGCGTCCCGAGCCTTGGCGGTCCGGCGCTAAGGGGGCCGGCGCGTCGGGCACGGCCACGCGGGGTCGGCGCGGTAGGCCCAGCACCATGACGATCTAGCGCCCTGGCGGCCTGCCGCGCGACGTCGCCGCGGATGCCGCCCGATCTGAGGTGGCGCGCGCGGCCCGCGCGACCATAGGGGCCGCGTCCGGTCCACGCAACTGGCCCGGCACGGCCCGACTGCGCGGCTTTCACCGGGTCAACGCGGACACGCCGGGGCACGAGTCGCTGCGACCTGCGGTCGCCGCGGGAACAGCAACCTTTGCACTCCAAAAATTTTTCTGGTCCCCTATGAACCGGTTCAAAACGAACCGCGTAATCAAGGATAGTTCGCGGCGGTTTCTTCCCGTCTCTTCCGAGCCGCGGCGAACTGGGACCCGTCCGCCGGGTCCCTGGGGCCGCCCGTCCCGTGCGTGTGTGCCCGTCCGTACGGGCGGGCGGCCCGGCCTCCCTGGCAGGCGATACCATACGCCGGCGTTGCACCGCCGAGGTTCCCCGGTACCAGCCTGCCGACCCGTTTTCACGTGCCAATCTGCCCCATGGCCCCGGCGGCCAACCGGCTGCCGGGGCTCTTTTGGCCAACCGCGAAGACCGTTGCCCTATTTTCGCCGCCCGCTGACCGCATTATCTCAGCCGAAACGTGTCCAGGCGACCGGATGCCGCCGGTCGACCCACGGGCTCTTAGACAATAGGGAGGCTTCGACATGCGAACGCGAATGCTCGGCGCGCTCGCCGCGCTCGCCCTGCTGGTGCCGGTCCTGGCCGAAGCCCACCACGGCTGGCGCTGGACCACCGGCGGCAACATCGAGCTGACCGGCATCATCCAGGACGCCCAGCTCGGTAACCCGCACGGCGTTCTGAGCGTGGACGCCGACGGCGAGAGCTGGACGGTCGAGGTCGGCCAGCCGTGGCGCAACGACCGCGCCGGGCTGAAGGCCGGCGATCTGGCGCCGGGCGTGGAAATCCGCGCGATCGGCGAGCCGTCGGCCGAGCCCGAAAAGCGCCGGATGAAGGTCGAGCGGCTGTTCATCGGCGAGCGGGAATACGTCCTCTATCCGAACCGCGACTGACCTCGGCCGGTGCCGGACCTGCTGACCGCCGCGCTGAGCGCGCTCGCCGACTGGCCGGTCGCGCAGGCGCTCACCCAAGGGCGCTGGAGCTACGCTGCGGTCAGCGCGCTGCACGTGCTGGGCATCGCGCTGCTGGTCGGCGGGATCCTGCCGCTCGACCTGCGGCTGCTCGGCCTGTGGCGGTCGGTCGAGATGCGCCCGCTCGCGGCCGTGCTGACACCGATGGCGGCCGCCGGACTGCTGCTCGCGGTTGTGACCGGCGTGCTGCTGTTCAGCGTGCGGCCGCTGGAATACGCCCAGGTCCCGGTGCTGTGGGGCAAGCTGGCGCTGATCGCGCTGGGGGCGACGGGCGCCCTCGCGTTTCGTCTGCGCGTCGGCCGCGACCCGGACCGCGCCGGACGGCGGCTGCGCGCCCTGGCCGGGATCGGTTCGATCGTCGCCTGGCTGGGCGCGCTCGCCTGCGGGCGGCTGATCGCCTTCACCGGAAGCTGAGCCGCCCTATCTCACCGGTTCAATATCACCTGCGACAGCCGATTAACGGGGAGGTTCCTGGATGTTCCGACTGACCGCGCTCGCCGCGTTCCTGACGGCCGCGTTCGCCCTGCCCGCCCCGGTGCAGGCGCAAAGCGGCGGCGGCGCCTGGGCCGCGCTCAAACAACCGGGAACCGTCGCGATCATGCGCCACGCCCTCGCGCCCGGCACCGGCGACCCGGCGAACTTCGAGCTGGGCGACTGCTCGACCCAGCGCACCCTGAACGGCGCCGGCCGGGAGCAGTCCCGCCGGATCGGCCAGGCGTTCCGCGACCACGGCATTCAGGTCGACCGCGTGCTGACCAGCCAGTGGTGCCGCTGCCGCCAGACGGCGGAGCTGCTCGGCCTGGCGCCGGTGGCGGACTTCCCGGCCCTCAACTCCTTCTTCGAGGACCGCTCCACCCGCGACCAGCAGACCGCGGCCGTCCGCGACCTCCTGGCCGACGCGCCCGCGGACGAAAAGCTCGTGCTGGTCACCCACCAGGTGAACATCACCGCGCTGACCGACGTGTTCCCATCGAGCGGCGAAGTGATCGTGATCGAGGTCGCCGACGACGGGACGGTCGACGTGCGGGGCTCGTTCCTGATCCGGGCGCCGCGGTAAGCGGGTTCACCACGGAGGACACAAAGGGCACGGAGCCCGAGGTTTCCGAACCGAGCAGAACAATCGGCCGCGGCACGCGAAGGCCTTGCGGCGGCCCGGATTTCCGCGGTTTCAACGGGCGCTGGCCGCTGGTCCCCGCTCCTCCACGTGGGAGGAGAGGGATAGGGAGAGGAGGTTTGCACGGCCTATGCCGGCGGCACCCTCCTCCCCTAGCCCCTCCTCCCAGTGGAGGAGGGGAATTGGATAAGCCAGCGCGTGAGCCCGCCTTTCCTCTAGTGTCCGTGGTGCCTTGGTGGTGAGCCCTAACCTACCCTCTTAGCTCGCCGCCGGTCTTTTTCTGGACCTGGTCGATCACCTTCTGGCCGACGGTGTCGATTTCCTGTTCGGTCAGGGTCTTTTCCCGGGGTTGCAGGGTGACGGCGATGGCGAGCGACTTCTTGCCGTCGCCGACCTTCTCGCCGGTATAGACGTCGAACAGCTTCACATCGGCGATCAGGTCCTTGTCGGCGCCCTTGGCCGCGCGGATGAGGTTCTCCGCCGGCACGTCGGCGTCGACGATGAAGGCGAAGTCGCGCTCGACCGGCTGCAGCGACGACAGGGTCAGGCCGCCGCGCTTCTTGGTCTGCGGCACGCGGTCGACGAACACCTCGAACGCCGCCACCGGGCCGCGCATGTCGTAGGCCTCCAGCACCCGCGGGTGCAGCTCGCCGAAGTACGCCAGCACCTGCTTGCCCAACCGCAGCGCACCGGCGCGGCCCGGGTGGTACCAGCCTGGCGCGTCGGTCGAGACCTGCAGGTTGTCGCCGGGCGCCCCCGCGGCCGTCAGCGCGGCGAGCGCGTCGGTCTTGGCGTCGAAGGCGTCGTGGACCCGGCGTTCGGCGGCCCAGTGGCGCGGCGCGCTGTGGCCGGCGCGCAGGCCCGCGGCGACCGTGTCCTGCCCGTCCGGGGCAGCGGACACGTACTGCGGGCCGAGCTCGAACAGCGCGACGTCGGGGAAGCCGCGGTCGGCGTTGCGCGCGCCCGCCTCGACCAGGTTGGCGAGCACGACCGGGCGCATCACGTCGAGCTCGCTGGAGATCGGGTTGGCGAGATAGAGATCCGCCACCTGCCCGCCGAACTGTTCGGCGTGGCGCGAGGACATGAACGAGAAGGTCACCGCCTCGTTCATGCCGCGGCTGGCGAGCGCGGCGCGCGCCAGCTCGCCCCGGCGCTGGCCGGGCGTGACGGCGGCCTGCGGCACGGCCGTGAGCGGCGGCAGCGGCTCGGTCGGGATGGCGTCGTAGCCGTTGATCCGCAGCACCTCCTCGACCAGGCAGGCCTCGCTCTCGACGTCGACGCGCCACGGCGGGACGGTCGCCTTGATCAGCTCGCCGTCGCCGCCCGCATCGGAAACCGTGGTCTCGAAGCCGAGGTCGTCCAGGATCCGCCGGCAGGTCTTGGCGCCCACCTCCAGGCCGCCCAGCTCGGCCACGCGCTTGACCCGCAGGTCGACCTGCGCGCGATCGCGCGGGATCTCGCCGGCGGACGTCAGGTGGCTCGCCTCGCCGCCGCAGATCTGCTGGATCAGGCGGGTGGCGACCGCCTCCCCCCAGTCGGCGCTTTCGGGATCGAGCCCGCGCTCGAAGCGGAAGCGCGCGTCGGACAGCACCCCTAGGCGCCGGCCGGCCTTGGCGATGCGCACCGGATCGAACAGCGCCACCTCCAGGAACACCTCGGTGGTGTCGTGGGTAACCCCGGACTGCTGGCCGCCCATCAGGCCGCCGATGCCCTGGACGCGGGTCTCGTCGGCGATCACGACCGTTTCCGGATCCAGGGTGTAGGTCTGCTCGTCCAGCGCCTCGATCTCTTCGCCGTCGCGGGCGAGGCGCATGGTGAGATCGCCTGTCACCCGGCCAGCGTCGAACACGTGCAGCGGCCGGCCCAGGTCGAAGGTGACGTAGTTGGTGATGTCCACGAGCGCGGAGATCGGCCGCAGCCCGATCGCGCGCAGGCGCCGCTGCATCCAGGCCGGGCTTTCGCCGTTCTTGACGTTGCGGAAGTGCCGCCCGCCGACGTAAGGGCAGGCAGCTTCCGCGCCCGCCGGCAGGTCGCGTCGCCACTGTAGCGGCGGGTCGTAGCTGCCGGCGACCGCTTCCAGGCGCGGGTCGTCCTTCAGCGTGCCCAGACCCGCCGCCGCCAGGTCGCGGGCGACGCCGCGCACGCCCAGGCAGTCCGCGCGGTTGGGCGTGATCGCGATGTCGAACACCGGATCGTCCAGGCCCATCGCCTTGGCGAACGGCGCCCCGACCTCCGCGTCCTCGGGCATCTCGATGATGCCTTCGTGCGCGTCGCTGAGCCCCATCTCGCGCTCGGAGACCAGCATGCCGTTGGATTCGACGCCGCGAATCTTGCCGGCCTTGAGCGTGGTGTCGATGCCCGGGATGTAGGCGCCGACCGGCGCGAACACGCCCTTCATGCCGGTCTTGGCGTTGGGCGCGCCGCAGATCACCTGCACCGACGCGCCGTCGCCCGGATCGACCGTGCAGACCTTGAGCCGGTCGGCGTTGGGGTGCTGGGCGGCCTCCTTGACGTAGGCGACCTTGAAAGGCGCCAGCTCCTCCGCCTTGTTCTCCAGGCCTTCCAGCTCCAGGCCGAGGTTGGTCAGCACCTCCCCGATCTCCGCGGCCGTCGCCTCGGTGTCGAGATGATCCTTCAGCCAGGACAGCGTGTACTTCATCGGATTACAGGCCCTTCACCGGCGACGGCGTCTCGATCGGCAGGAAGCCGTAGTGGCGCAGCCAGCGCAGGTCGGACTCGTAGAAGGTGCGCAGGTCGGGGATGCCGTACTTCAGCATCGCCGCGCGCTCGACCCCCATGCCGAAGGCGTAGCCCTGGTATTGGCTGGAATCGATGCCGCAGTTCTCCAGCACCTTCGGATGGATCATGCCGCAGCCCAGGATCTCCAGCCAGTCGCCGCCCTTGCCGATCTTGAGTTCGTTGCCCTGCTTGGAGCAGCCGATGTCGACCTCGGCCGACGGCTCGGTGAACGGGAAGTAGCTGGGGCGGAACTGCACCGGCAGGTCGTCGACGCCGAAGAAGGCGCGGCAGAACTCGATCAGCGTGCCCTTCAGGTGCCCCATGTGCGTGGTCCGGTCGACCACCAGCCCCTCGATCTGGTGGAACATCGGGCTGTGCGTCGCATCGTCGTCGCTGCGGAAGGTGCGCCCGGGCGCGATCACCCGGATCGGCGGCTCCTCCAGCTGACGCATCGCCCGGATCTGCACCGGCGAGGTGTGCGTGCGCAGGACCTTGCGATGGCCGTCGTCGCCCGTGCCCTCGACGTAGAAAGTATCGTGCTCCTGCCGGGCCGGGTGCTCGGGCGGGATGTTGAGGGCGGTAAAGTTGTGGAAGTCGTCCTCGACATGCGGCCCCTCGGCGACCCGGAAGCCCATCGCGCCGAAGATCTGGATCATCTCCTCGATGGTGCGCGAGATCGGGTGGATGCGGCCCATGTCGAACGGCCGCGCCGGCAGGGTCACGTCGACCCGCTCGCGCTCCAGGCGCGCCTGCATCTCGGCTTCCGCCAGGCTGGCCTTGCGGGTCTCGATCGCCTGCTGGACGGCGTCCTTGACCTCGTTCAGCGCCTGGCCGACGCGCTTGCGCTCCTCGGGATCGAGCTGGCCCAGCTGCTTCATCTGCTGGGTCAGGCGCCCCTTCTTGCCGAGCGCGGACACCCGCACCTGCTCCAGGTCATCGAGCGTGTTGGCCCCGTCGACCTCGGCCAGCAGGGACCGCTTCAGCTCCTCGGGCTCGTCCATCGCGGCACACGTACTTGCTGTTTTGGAGACCGGTGGGCGGGCGCTGGCACCCGCCCGGCGCACCGGCGGCCCAGCCATCGCCGTGATGACCGGGCCGCCGTTGCAGTCGTCGTCGTGACACCCCTGGCGGCCCCGACGTCCGGGCCCGCCCGGGCGCGTTACATCGCGCCGCGGCCGGCGGAGGCGTCTTCCTTGGCACCCGCGGGCAGCGCCTTGCGGGCCTGCTCGACCAGGTTGGCGAACGAATCCGGCTCGCGCACCGCGAGGTCGGCCAGGACCTTGCGGTCCAGCTCGACGCCGGCTTCGCGCAGCCCGGCCATCAGCTGGCTGTAGGTCAGGCCGTTGTTGCGCGCACCGGCGTTGATCCGCTGGATCCACAGGCTGCGGAACTCGCGCTTACGCTGCTTGCGGTCGCGGTAGGCGTACTGCAGGTTCTTTTCGACCCGCTGCCGGGCGACGCGGATCGTGTTCTTCTGACGGCCCCGGGCGCCCTTGGCGGCCTTGAGGACCTTGTTGTGCTTGGCGCGGGAGGTAACTCCACGCTTTACGCGGGACATGGCGGCGCTCCTGCTTGGCTAGGAGATGACGGATCGTGGGTTCGGGTCGCTCGGGTCGGCGAAGCCGCACTCAGCCGTTCGGCAGGTAGTGCTTCTTGACCATGTTGGCTTCGGTCTTCCGCAGCACCATCATCCCGCGCGCTTGGCGCTTCATCTTCTGCGGCCGCTTGCGCAGGTTGTGGGACTTGAAGGCGTACTTGACCCGGACCTTGCCGGTGCCGGTCATCTTGAAGCGCTTCTTGGCGCCGCTCTTGGTCTTGAGCTTGGACATTTTGGTTCCTTTCGGATCGGGCCGTTACCGGCCGACACGCTGAGCCGCGCGCCGGCCCACTGTTCGAGCTTCCGGGCATGTCCAGATGGCCGCGGTCGCCCTTGTTCGGAGGTGCGCGGTTATAACCACGCAGGCCGGCCATTGCAAGGCACCCGGCCGGCCGCTTGCCGGGCTGCCGCGCGGATGCGATTCTGGCTGTGAGGGCGCGGCGCCGGGCCGATCTCCGCCCCAGAATCCGCGCCCGGACGGGAGGCGCCCTTGCCGGACGCCAGCAGCCTGCCCGAGACCGACGACGCCCGCCCCGCGTTCGCCCGTCTGCTGGCCGATCTGGCCGCGCGCGGGGCGCTCGACCGCGCCGATCCGCTCGCCGGCGGGATCCTCGCGGGCCTGCGCGCGCTCGCGCAGAGGACACTCGGCCCAAGCTGGCGGCGGCACCATCTGGGCGACGGGCCGGTCGCCGCCGCGCCGCTGTGCGCCCCGACCCCGGCGGCCGTGCAGACGGCCTACGGCCAACTCCTCGCGCTCGCGGTGGCGTGGGACAAGGATGGGCAGCCCCAGCTGACCCCGCGCCCGTTCGCCCGCCAGCAAGCGGGGGCGTACTACACCCCGCCCGCCCTGATAACGCTGCTGCTGGATTGGGCGGGTGTCGACGCCGGTACGCGGGCGCTGATCGACCCGGCCTGCGGCCCGGGGGCGTTCCTCCTCGCCGCCCAGCAGCGGATGCCGGCGGACCGGCTGTACGGCATCGACGTCGATCCCTGCGCGGTCGCCTGTGCGCGGGTCGCGCTGGCGTTGCGGCTCCGGGCCGACGGCGCGCCGGCGCCCGACCTGACAGACCGGATCGTGTGCGCGGACGCGCTGCTGGACGACCGGGCGTGGGCGGCGCTGACGCCCGCCGGGCCGGCCGCCCCCGGCTTCGACGCGATCGTCGGCAACCCGCCCTGGGAACGCGCCAAGCTGCAGCAGGTCGAATGGCTGGCCGCGCACGATCCGGGCTTCCGCGGTCTGGATGCTGGCCAGCGCAAGCAACGGCTGGCCACCCTGGCGGCGGCGGACACGCCGTTGTGGCGGGCGTTCGACGCGGAACGCCGCCGGCGGGCCGCGTATGCCGCGCGGCTGCGCGCGCGCTATCCGGAGGCGTGCGGCGGCGACGCCAACCTCTACGCCGGCTTCGCCGCGCTCGCCGATGCGCGGATCGCACCCGACGGCCGGGCCGCGCTGCTGGTGCCGAGCGGCATCGCCGCCGACCGCGGCACCCACGGACTGGTCCGCCGGCTGGCAAGCGCGGGCCGGCTGGCCGCCTTCCTCGACTTCGAGAACCGCGGCCCGGGGCGCACGCAGCCGGGCACCCGGTTCTTCCCGGGCGTCGACGGGCGGTTCCGGTTCGCCGCGCTCTGCCTGACCGGCCGAGCGGGGCGGGTCCGCCGGTCCCGTCTGGCATTTGCGCTCAGCGATCCGGGCGATCTCGGCAACGCACGGCCGCTGACGCTCAGTCCCCGGGCGCTGGCGACCCTGAACCCGGCGACCGGCGGGCTGGCGATGCCGCGCTGCCGGGCCGATGCCGCGCTCGCGCTGCGGCTGCACCGGCGCTGGCCGCCGCTGGTCGACCGGCGCGGACCGGCGCCGGTGCACGCCTTTCCGGCCCGCTACCGGCGGATGTTCGACCTGACCAACGATGCCCAGCATTTCCAGCCCTGGCCGCGGGCGGACGGCGACGCCTGGCCGCTGTACGAGGGTAAGATGGTGCAGGCGTTCGACCATCGCGCCGCCAGCGTCGTCACCCACGCCGGCAACCTGAAGCGCCCGGCGCAGCCGCGCCGCACCACCGAGGCCGAGCGGGCCGACCCGGCGTTCCGGCCAACCCCGCGGTTCGGCGTGGCGGCCGATCAGGCGCGCTGGCCGGACGGCCTGGACTGGGCGATCGCGCTGAAGCACGTCACCTCCCCCAGCAACGCGCGCACCGTGATCGCGGCCGCCGTGCCGCCGTGCGCGGCCGCCAACTCACTGCCGCTGCTGCTGCCGGCCGACGACGACCCGGCGGCGGTTGAGGCCTATCGCCGCACCGCACCGCTGCTGCTCGCCAACCTGAACGCCCAGGTGCTGGACTGGCTGGCCCGCGGCAAACTGCAGGGGCAGAACCTGAACCTGTACATCCTGGAACAACTGCCGGTCATCCCGCCCGGCGCCTACCCGGCCGACGCCGCGGCGCACGTCCGCGCGGCGCTAAAGCAGCTCTGCCATACCAGCTACGACCTGAACGGCTTCGCCCGGGACCTGGGCCACCCGGGCCCGCCGGTCGCCTGGTGCCCGAGCGCACGCGCGCAGGCGCGGCACGCCCTGGATGCCCTGTACCGCAAGCTTTACGCGCTCGACGCGCGCCAGTCGGTGAGGGTGGTTAAGCATTTCCGGGTTACAACTCAAAACTAGATTCGGTATCTACAGCAGTCCAGATGTTCATTGCCGGCGCATTAACGGTTTTCTCGTCTTACCTTGTACCAGAGTCTGAAACTCGTTAAGCAATGGCCGAAGGTCTTGGCTGGCGCGTTTTCCACTTTCGACTTCGATAACTGTTTTTTCCATGGCGGGGATCGCTAAACTTTTGGTATTTAGAGCTCGAGACACAACCGAGCAGCGTAGGAGTGCGCAGCACGAACATGGCCGGTTCAGATCGCAAGCCGATCCCGACGCCCCCGCGCGATCCGGCGGGAACGCCGAGCCTCCGTTTGGCGGACACCATGAATGACGATCGGGAGGTGCCGGGCGCATCGAAACATCCGACGATCACCCATCACGCGCGCGGCCCCGGCGCGGTGGCCCATGCGCTTGAGCAGCTGGTCCGCGTGCACTTCGCGCGCAGCTTCGTGCAGGGGCTCAAGCCGGCGCAGTGGCACGCCCTGCGCTACTTCGCGGTGATGCCGTTGGAAGAACGCACGGTCACCGCGTTCGCCCGCCACCGCGGCTCGACCATGGGCACGGCCTCGACCACGATCTCGGCCCTGGTGCGCAAGGGCTATCTGGGACGCAGTTCCGGCAGCGCGCGCAACAGCGGCCTGTTCGTCACCGACGCCGGCCACGAATTGCTGCGCGACGATCCGATCAACGAGCTGGTGCGCGCGATCGATACGCTCGACGAGCAGGAGCGCGCGGTTCTGGAACGGGCCCTGCCGAAGCTGGTCGGCCAGATGGGCGGCGACGCCAGCTGACCCCGGGACGTCCGCGTGCCCGCGCAAGCGCTGCGCCAACGCTCACCATGACAAAGCCCGCCGACCCTCCAAGGTCGGCGGGCTTTGTCGTGTTCGATCCAGAGCCGACGGATCGAGGCCGGTGATCCGGCGCACGGCACTGCACCCCGGGATGCCAGCTCGACGCACCAGCCCGGAGGCCGCCTTAACGCGGCGCCAGGACCATGATCATCTGACGCCCTTCGAGCTTGGGATGTGCCTCGACCTTGACCTTTTCGCCGAGCTCTTCCTGCACCTTGCCCAGCAACTGCTTGCCCAGGTCCTGGTGCGCCATCTCGCGGCCGCGGAAGCGCAAGGTGACCTTAACCTTGTCACCCTCGTCCAGGAACTTGTGGATGGCCTTCATCTTCACGCCATAGTCGTGATCGTCGATGTTCGGCCGCATCTTGATTTCTTTAAGCTCGACCGTCTTTTGCTTTTTCCGGGCTTCGGCGCGCTTTTTCTGCTCTTCGTATTTGTAGCGGCCGTAATCCAGGATCCGACAGACCGGCGGTGAGACGTTGGGCGACACCTCGACCAGGTCGAGGCCAAAATCGCCGGCCTTTTCGAGCGCTTCGCGCGTGTCCAGCACACCGAGGTTCTCGCCCTCGGGGCCGATCAGGCGCACTTCACGGACGTTGATCTGGTCGTTGACGCGGGGACCGCCTTTGGTGGGCGGGCCCGAAGTGGCTGGCCTTGCTATGGATCAGACTCCCTTGCCTGTTGAACCTTGCCGGCATACCGCCCTCGGCGCCCTCGCCGACCGGCACTATGCGTCCATTACTATACGTGGTGACCGGCCAACGGTCCTCCAACCCGGACCGGCGGTCCGCCCGTGCGGACCCTTGACCGGGTCAATCGACCTTGGGCGGTGCCGCCTCTTCACCGAGTCTAGTCACCGCATCGTCGAGCGCAAGAACCTCTTGCTGCTTGCTGCCCAGCCGGCGCAGCGCGACGGTCCGCTCCTGCGCCTCGCGCTCGCCGACGACGGCGATCACCGGGACCTTCTGATTGGAGTGTTCGCGGACCTTGTAGTTGATCTTCTCGTTGCGCAGGTCGGTCTCCACCCGCAGGCCGGCCTGGCGCAGCGCCTGCGCGGCCTGCTTGGCGTAGTCGTCGGCGGCACTCGTGATCGTCGCCACGGTGACCTGCACGGGCGCCAGCCACATCGGGAAGCGCCCGGCGTGCTCCTCGATCAGGATCGCGATGAAGCGCTCGAACGAGCCCACGATCGCCCGGTGCAGCATCACCGGGCGGTGCTTGTTGCCGTCCTCGCCGACGTAGTCGGCGTCCAGGCGCTCGGGCAGCACGAAGTCGACCTGGTGGGTGCCGCACTGCCAGTCGCGGCCGATCGCGTCGCGCAGCACGAACTCCAGCTTGGGCCCGTAGAACGCGCCCTCGCCCGGGTTCATGGTATACGGCAGGCCGGTCGCCTCGATCGCCTCCTTGAGCGCGGATTCCGCCTTGTCCCAGACCGCGTCGGAGCCGGCGCGGGTTTCCGGGCGGTCGGAGAACTTCACCCGCACGTCCTCGAAGCCGAACGCCTTGTAGATCTCCAGCAGCATGTCGCAGAACTTCTGCGTCTCGCTGTTGATCTGCTCGGGCGTGCAGAAGATGTGCGCGTCGTCCTGGGTGAACGCGCGCACCCGCATCAGCCCGTGCAGCGCGCCCGACGGCTCGTAGCGGTGGCAGGAGCCGAACTCCGCCATCCGGTAGGGCAGGTCGCGGTAGCTGGTGATACCCTTGTTGAAGATCTGCACGTGCGCCGGGCAGTTCATCGGCTTGAGCGCGAGCACGTGGTCGTCCTCGCTGCGCGCGGTGAACATCGCCTCGCGGAACTTGTCCCAGTGGCCGGAGCGCTCCCACAGCGCGCGGTCGATCAGCTGCGGCGTCTTGACCTCGTGGTAGCCCTCGCGCTCCTGCATGGCGCGGACGTACTTCTCCACCTGGCGGTACAGCGTCCAGCCCTTGGGGTGCCAGAACACGCTGCCAACGGCTTCCTCCTGGATGTGGAACAGGTCGAGCTCGCGGCCCAGCCGGCGGTGGTCGCGCTTCTCCGCCTCCTCCAGCATCGTCAGGTATTCGTTGAGCCGCTTCTCGCTCTCCCAGGCGGTGCCGGCGATCCGCTGCAGCTGCTCGTTGTTGGGATCGCCGCGCCAGTAGGCGCCGGAGACCTTCATCAGCTTGAACGCGTGGCCGACCCGCCCGGTCGACGGCGCGTGCGGGCCCCGGCACAGGTCCAGCCAATCGTCGCCCTGGCGGTAGATCGTGATCTGCTCGCCCTTGGGAATGCCCTCGCGGATGTGCTGCGCCTTGTACTTCTCGCCCTTCTGGTCGAAGAAGTGCGCCGCCGCGTCGCGGTCCCAGACCTCGCGGACAAACGGCTTGTCGGCGTCCACGATCTCGTGCATCCGCTTCTCGATCTTCTCCAGATCGTCGCTCGAGAACGGATGCGCGCGGGCGAAATCGTAATAGAAGCCGGTCTCGGTCGGCGGGCCGAAGGTGACCTGCGCGTCCGGGAACAGCTCCTGCACCGCCTCCGCCATCACGTGGGCGGCGTCGTGGCGGATGATCTGACGGGCGTCCTGGTGGGTCGGGGTCACGATCTCGACGCGGGCGTCCTGCGGGATCGGCTGGTCGAGGTCGCGCAGCTCGCCGTCGACCTTGACGACGAGCGCGTCCTTCGCCAGCCGCTTGCCGATCCGTTCGGCGACCTCGCGCCCGGTCGGCGGCTGCTCGAACGCCAGTTGGTTGCCGTCGGGAAGTGTGATCGTCACCGCCTTGGCGGCGTCGGCAACGCTCGTCAAAACCTGTGCCCTTCTGAACTTGCGTCGGTCGGACCCGCCGCGGACAGACCCGCCGCGGGGCGTGGCGCCAAGCTAGCCAGCGCGCTCACCCTGTCAAGCGAGGAACGTGCGCACCCCGGTTCGCGGCACCACGGGCGGCGAACCTGGCTCAAAGCCCGCGCCGCGCGGCTTCCGCCTCGACCGCCTGCACGCGCGCGGGCACGTCGATCTCCTGCAGGCTGGTGACCTCGAGCGCGCGGTCGTCGAGCGCGCCCTCGGTGACGACGCCGCCGCCGGCGGCAAGCCGGCTATCGCGCGCGGTCATCAGGGCGGCGATGTCGGCGCGGTACAGCCGCAGCAGCGCGGTCAGCCAGGCGTTCACCTCTGGCGCCGGCGTGTCGCCGCGCATCTCGAAATTCGCCAGCAGCCGCACCGCCGTCGCGGCCGGGTACCAGCGCTCCGCGGTGACCCAGCGGTTGGTGGTGAACAGGCGCGTCGCCCGCCCCTCGATATCCACCGACACCGCGATCAGATGGGTCAGCGCGGTCGGCGGCGGGGGCGCGTCGTCGGGCAGCAGATGGCTCAGGCCGAACGGCCGCACGAAGCTATGGAAGTGGCCGTGCTCGCCCGGGAAGCGCTGGTCGGCGGCGTGGGCGTGGTAGAAGTACTGGCTCTCGCTTTCCGCATCGTAGGCGTCGCCGTCGGGATAGTGATCCCACTCGTAGAAGCCGTCATCAGCCTCCGCCAGCAGGCGCGCCACCACGTTGCCGCCGCGCGCGGTCAGGTCGGCCTCGACCTCCCGGACCGTGCGGGCCGCGGCCGCCAGCGCCGCCAGCTCGGCATCGTCGAGCCGGGCCAGATCCGCAGTCTTCAGGCCGCCTTCGGGCGCGGCCGCCGTCTCAGCCTGCACGGTCAAGAGCGTCTGACTTTCGTTCGGCGGATGTGTCCCGCCCCGATGATTGCCGTCCCGCCAGCCTAACCGTTCGGGGCCTCGCGTACCACCAGCACCGACCGCTTGGCGTGGCGCACCACGCGCGCGGCGTTCGGGCCCAGCAGGTAGTCGCGCAGCTCCGGCCGGTGCGAGGCCATGCAGATCAGGTCGCAGTCCGCCTCTTCCGCCATGCGCAGGATCTCGTCGTAGACCCGGCCGTGGCCCACCAGGTGCTGCACGCCGACGCCTTCGGGCACGTGGTCCTTGGTGAAGGCATGCAGCCGCTGGCGGGCTTCCGCGACGATCTTCTGCTCGTAATCCTGCGGAAAGTACTGCGCGACCATGGTCGCGCCGAAGTCGGGCACGACGGTGAGCACGTGCAGCCGGCTGCCGAACGCCTGCGCCAGTTCGACCGCCCGGGCGATCGCGGCCGACCAGGAGTTCGTATCGTCCAAGTCGACCGGAACCAGGATGTCCTTGTACATCACGTTATCCCTTCACGAGTGGCGCGCCGCCCGGCCCGCCGCGTGCCCCATACCTGATCGCCGGCCGTGATCGCGGGCCCTGACCGCCGGCTGGGTCGCGACCGTCGTCATTCCGCGCCGGCGCCCTGCGGCTGCGCCCGCTTGGCCACGCCGCGGCCGGGATTGCGCCGGCGCTGCAGCAGGTAGACGCCGCCCAGCAGCACCAGGGCCGGAATGAAAAACAGCTCCTTCGGCGGCTGCTGGGTGGGCACCTGCAGACCGACCAAGTTCCAGCCGAAGTCCACGCCCGCCTTCTCCGCCGGCGAGTTGAACACGACGTTGGTGATCTGCACCTGCTCGCCCATCGTCTGGACCATGATGCCGGCATGCTGCAGACGCTGGATCCCGGAGCTGCCCTCGGCGGGGCCGAGCGGCAGGCGCACCGTCTTGCGCGCTTCCTCGCCCTCGATCGTCAGGCCCTCGATCACCACCCGGAGCGCACCGCCGGCCGGCGCGTCGGCCGCGCGCTCGGTGATCTGGGTCGGATCGACCGTGCGGTAGGGCGGGATGATCTGGTCCATCCAGTAGCCGGGCCGCAGCAGCGTGAACGCGACCAGCAGCAACAGCGCACTCTCCCAGAGCTTGCTGCGCGCGGCGAAGTAGCCCTGCGTCGCCGCGGCGAACACCAGGATCCCGGCGAGCGCCGAGGTCACGATGATGATGAATTCGACCGGTCCGTCGATCCCGATCAGCAGCAGTTCGGTGTTGAAGATGAACACGAACGGCAGCACCACCGTGCGCAGCGAATAGAAGAACGCGGTGAAGCCGGTCTTGATCGGATCGCCGCCCGAGACGGCCGCGGCGGCGAACGACGCCAGCCCCACCGGCGGTGTGACGTCCGCCATGATGCCGAAGTAGAAGACGAACATGTGCACCGCGATCAGCGGCACCACCAGCCCGACCTCGGAGCCGAGTTGCACGATGACGGGCGCCATCAACGACGACACCACGATGTAGTTGGCCGTGGTCGGCAGGCCCATGCCCAGGATCAGGCTGAGCAGCGCCGTGAACATCAGCATCAGGATGACGTTGCCGCCGGAGATCAGCTCGACGAACTCGGTCATCACCTGGCCGATGCCGGTCAGGGTCACGGTGCCGACGATGATGCCCGCCGCGGCGGTGGCGACACCGATGCCGATCATGTTGCGCGCGCCGCCGATCAGGCCGTCCAGCAGTTCGATCCCGGAGGCCCGCATCTGGTTGCCGTAATCGCCGGCGTTGCGGAAGAACGCCTTGAGCGGGCGTTGGGTGACCAGGATGAACAGCATGAACGCGGTCGCCCAGAACGCCGACAGGCCCGGCGACAGCCGCTCGATCATCAGGCACCAGACCAGCACGCCGACCGGCGGCAGGTAGTACAGCCCGGACTTCACCGTCGGCGCGACCTCGGGCAGGTGGTAGACCGGCTCGTTGGGATCGTCCAGCTCCAATTCGGGTACGCGGGTGGCGTACCAGACCAGCCCGGCATAGGCGGCGAACACCAGCAGCACCATCACGTAGACGGCGGAGCCGCCGAGCAGCGCGCTCACCAGACTGACCAAACCGTAGACCCCGAACGCGCCCAGCACGACGTTGCCCGCGACGACGGCGCCCGTGGAAACGTACCGCCAGCGGCTGTCTTGCGGTACCGAGCGGCTGAGCCCGAAGTAAAGCGCGCCCTGCAGCAGGCCGATCAGCACCACCGCCCACAAGAGGTTGGACGACTGCGCCAGCAGCCCCGCCAGTTCGAACAGCCAGTAGACCCCGCCCGCGATAATCGCGATCGACGCCACGGTCAGGCCGAGCGCGATCAGCGTCCATTTCGCGGGCTTGGGCGCCTGCGGCTTGGGCAGCGCCTGAAAGTCGCCCTTCAGCGCCTCCAGGTGGACCAGGTAGAGCAGCGCGATGTAGCTGATGATCGCCGGCAAGAAGGCATGCTTGATCACCTGGAAGTAGGGGATACCGACGTATTCCACCATCAGGAAGGCGGCCGCGCCCATCACCGGGGGCATCAGCTGGCCGTTGACCGACGAACCGACCTCGACCGCGCCCGCCTTCTCGCTGGAGAAGCCGACGCGCTTCATCAGCGGCACGGTGAAGGTGCCGGTGGTGACCACGTTGGCGATCGAGGAGCCGGAGATCAGGCCGGTCATCGCCGAGGAAACGACGGCCGCCTTGGCCGGGCCGCCGCGCAGGTGGCCCAGCAGGGCGAACGCGACCTTGATGAAGTAGTTGCCGGCGCCCGCCTTATCCAACAGCGAACCGAACAGCACGAACAGGAAGACGAAGCTGGTCGACACACCCAGCGGCACGCCGAACACGCCCTCGGTCTGCAGCCACTGGTGCCACATCGCCTTGTCCAGCGAGGCGCCCTTCCACTGGATCACATCCGGCACGAGGACGGACGACCCGAAGAAGACGTAGGCGAGGAACACCAGCGCCACGATCATCAGCGGCGGGCCGAGCGCCCGGCGCGTCGCCTCCAGAAGGCAGACGATGCCGACGCACGCGACCGTGGTGTCGTACCAGGTCGGCAGGCCGACACGCCCGGCCAGCGCCTCGTAGAAGAAGAACTGGTAGGCCGCGCAGAAGGCGGCGACGCCGGCGATCAGCCAGTCCTGCTCCGGAACCCGGTCGCGCGGCGAGCTTTTCAGCGTCGGATACGCCGTGAATGCCAGGAAGATCGCGAAGGCGAGGTGAATCGACCGCGCTTCGGTGCCGTTGATGATCCCGATGTTCAGGATGAACGGCAGCGGCGAGGCGTACCAAAGCTGGAACAGCGACCAGGCCAGTGCGACCCCTAGGATCGTCCACTTGGCAACAGGGTTGCGCGGATCGCGCGCGCCGGTGTCGGTCGACGCGACCAGGTCGTCCAGCTTCTTGTCCCCGGCCGCCTTGCCCTGCTGCGGGCTCTGCGAACTCGCCATGACGCCTCCAGGTGGTCCGGCGCGCTCAATCGCCGGCGATCGGCGGTTTCAAAGGTACGCGCCCCCGCATCTAACCGGGAGGCACCCTCCTCACCCTGTCCCTCTCCTCCCACGGGAGAGGGACAGGGTGAGGAGGCGCCACGGATGGATGAGCCGTCGCACCTCTCACATCCGCGAACAGGTCGGCCGCGCCCCGGCTGTGCGGGACGCGGCCGCCCGTCGCGTCGCGGGAACGCCAGCTTACTTCAGGCCGGCTTCCTTGTAGTACTGCATCGCGCCCGCGTGGATCGGGGCGGACAGCGACTGGCTGACCATCTCGTCCTTCCGCAGGACCTGGAAGGCCGGATGCAGCGACCGGAACTGGTCGAAGTTCTCGAACACCGCCTGCGCCACCTCGTAGGCGACCTTATCGTTCACGTCCGCGCTGGTGACGAAGGTCGCGCGCACGCCGAAGGTGGTCACGTCGTCCGGGTTGGCGTTGTACATGCCGCCCGGGATGGTGGCGAAGGAGTAGTACGGCCGGCTCTCGACCAGCTTCTGGATCTGCTCGTTGTTCACGTTGACCAGCTGGGCGTCGCAGGTCGTCGTCGCCTCCTGGATCGAACCGGACGGATGGCCCACGACGAACACGAACGCGTCGATCTTGTTGTCGCACAGGGCCTGCGCCTGCTCCGCCGACTTCAGCTCGGAAGCGAGCGAGAAGTCGTCCATGGTCCAGCCCATCGCGTCCATGGCGATCTCCATGGTGGCGCGCTGGCCCGAGCCTGGGTTGCCGACGTTGACCCGCTTACCCTTCAGGTCCTCGAAGTCCTCGATGCCGCTGCCCTTGCGGGCGACCACGGTGAACGGCTCGGGGTGCAGCGAGAACATCGCGCGCAGATCCTTGTACGCGCCCGCGTCCTCGAAGCGGCTGGAGCCGTTGTAGGCGTGGTACTGCCAGTCCGACTGGGCGACGCCGAACTCCAGCTCGCCCGCGCGGATGGTGTTCAGGTTGTAGACCGACCCGCCGGTGGATTCGACGGAGCAGCGGATGCCGTGCTCCTCGCGGTCCTTGTTGACCAGACGGCAGATCGCGCCGCCGGCCGGATAATACACGCCGGTCACGCCGCCGGTGCCGATGGTGACGAAGTTCGTCTCGTCCTGGGCCAGCGCTTGGTTGCTGGTTCCCGCCATCCAGGCACCGGTCGCCGCAACGACGGCGGCAGCCGTGATCACGAGCTTCTTCATGGAAAAGCCTCCGTAGTCTGCCTTGGGTTGGTTGATGTCGGGGCCTGGGAAGGCGACGGCAGATACGCCCTCTTGCCCCGGCCGGACGGCCACGCGTATGGCGCGGCAACACACCGGCGGTGAGCTGTCACTGCGACGTACGGGGAGTCGACGACGCTGAAGCGGCCGGATCTCGGTGACGGAGCGCCGTCGTCCGGCGCGCGTGACCGAAACCGCGTCGCCTGCCGGCGCATACCGGAACTCCGGGTCCTCAACGTCCCCTCCGTTGAAGCCTGTTCCTGTTCGCCCGGCTGGTCCCGGGCGGCCGTGTTGTTCTTGGCGGCGCCGCTTCGTTGAGTGGCGGGACGGACGCGCGCCGCCCATTGAACACAGTTTCGCCGGGGATGGCCAGAGTGGAGGTTCAGGCACACGAACCCGCAGGTCCCGGCTAGAGCAAGATGCTGAAAGGTGAAGCCACCTCTCAGCTGAATGTTGCAATCCCTTCAAGCCGTTAGAGCAAGATTCACGATGAAGGTCGACTCGGCCTTCATCGATTTTGCTCTAGCCCGCCGCCAGCGCGGCCAATCGGGCGCGCAGCTCGTCGGCCCCAGCGGGCGGCCGGCCGAGCGCGCGGGCGCCGTCGGCGACGTTGGCGACCAGGGCCGCGTTATCCGGGGCGATGGTGCCGTCCGGCAGCTGCAGGTTGTTCTCGAACCCGACGCGGACCTGTCCGCCCAGCCCGGCGGCAGTCAGCGCGCAGGCCGCTTCGCGCGGGCCGAACGCGCAGACCATCCATGGGCTGTCATCCGGCCAGTCCGCGCCGACGAAGCTCAGCAGCTCGGCCGGGGCGGCGTCGCGGTGCTGGGCGTAGCTGCCCAGGACGAACAGCAGCCAGTGCCGGGTGCCTGGAATCACCCCGCGCGCCGCCAGCTCGCGGTAGCGGTCCAGATCGCCGCGATCATACAGGATGTACTGCACGGCGATGCCCTGGGCGCGCGCCCAGGCCAGGAACTCGCCGGCCGCGGTTTCGTCCTCGGTCCGGCCGATCACCTCGCGCACAGCCAGGCTGAGCGACTCCGGCTCGAGCGCGCGCATCGCATCCAGTTGCGCCGGCGGATCGTAGACCCCGCCGGATTCCGAGGTCGCCTGGATCACCAGCCGCTCGCCGACGCGCGCCCGGATCGCGTCAACCGCGCGGGCGTAGTGGCGCGGGTCGAGGCTGTGGCGCCCCTCGGCGTCGCGCACGTGCAGATGGCACATCGCAGCCCCCGCGCCCTGGCAGGCCGCCGCCGTGTCGGCGAGCTGGTCCGCCGTCACCGGCAGCGCGGGGTGGTCCTGCGGCGTCTTACGCGCGCCGTTGGGCGCGGCGGCGATCACCAGGGGTTCGCTGACACTCATGCCGCCATCCCCTTGATCTGGTCGAGCGCATCCGCGATCGCGCCTTGCAGCTTCTCCACCAGCTCCTCGCGGTGCCCGTCCGCCAGGATGTAGGGCGGCGCCAGCAGGACGTGGTCGCCGCGCGCGCCGTCGGCCGTGCCGCCATTGGGATAGCAGATCAACCCGCGGGCGAACGCCGCCGACTTGATCCGGGCGTGCAGCTTGTCGGCCGGCTCGAACGGTGCCCGAGTGGCGCGGTCGGCGACCAACTCCAGGCCCACGAACAGCCCCCGGCCGCGAATGTCGCCGACGTGGGGGTGGTTGCCGAATTGCGCGCTCAAATCCGCGCGCAGCTTGTCGCCCTGCCCGGCCACGTTGGCGAGCAAGTCGTCGCGCGCGATCGCCCGCTGCACCGCCAGCGCGCCGGCGCAGGCGGTCGGATGGCCGATATAGGTGAAGCCGTGCTGGAACGCGCCGCTGCCGCCCGCGATCGTATCGTAGATCGCCTGCGACATCAGCACCGCGCCAACCGGCTGGTAGCCCGCACCCAGCCCCTTCGCGCAGGTCAGGATATCCGGCGCCACGCCATCCTGCCGGCAGGCGTAGAGCGTACCGGTGCGGCCCATGCCGCACATAACCTCGTCCAGGATCAGGGTGACACCGTGGCGGTCGCAGATCTCGCGGATCCGCTTCAGATAGCCGTCGACCGCGGGCACCGCGCCCAGCGTCGCCCCGACCACCGGTTCGGCGATGAACGCCAGGACGTTGTCCGGGCCCAGTTCCTGCAGCTTCGCCTCCAGCTGGTCGGCGGCGCGCTGGGCGTAATCGGCGTCGCGCTCCCCCTCGGCCTGATGGCGGTAGGCGTAGCAGGGATCGATAAAGTGCACGTTGTCCGCCAGCAGCGGTCCGTAGAGCCGGCGCCGGCCCGGGTTCCCGCTCGCTCCCAGCGCGCCCAGCGTGTTGCCGTGATAGCTCTGGTGCCGGGCGATGATCTGGGTCCGCTTGCCCTCGCCGCGCTCGACCGCCGCCTGCCGGGCGAGCTTGAGGGCGGTCTCGTTCGCCTCCGAGCCGCCGGAGACGAAATAAACGTGCGTCAGGCCGTCGGGCGCCTGGCTGGTCAGATACTCGGCCAGCTCCTCCGATGGCTGGTTGGTGAAGAACGCCGTGTGGGCGTAGGGCAGCCGGTCGAGCTGCGCCTGGATCGCCTCGACCACGTCGCGGCGGCTGTGGCCCAGGCAGGACACGGCCGCCCCGCCGGAGGCGTCGAGGTAGCGCTTGCCGTCCTGGTCGATCAGGTATGGGCCGTCGCCGGCAACGGCCGTCGGATAGGTCTGGCGGGTCGCGCGGTGCAGGATGCGGGTCATCGGGCCCCGGCTGGGTCGGCTTGTTGCGAATCTAACCGGCTGCATCCCACGCCAACCAGCCCGCTGGCGCAACCCCGGCGCGTGAGGTGTGGCGCCGGGATCGGCCGCAACCGCCCGCGCAGATCGCACAGGCCGGAGCGCCCGTTGTCACCCGCGGGTCGCCCCAGTAGGGTTAGGTTCCGGAATCATCACCCCGCCAATCCGGCACAGCGCCTTTCCAACGACGCCAGAACAGGGCCGCAGGACATGGACCTCAAGCAGCACATCCGGCAGGTGCCAGACTTCCCCAAGCCGGGGATCCTGTTCTACGACATCTCCACCCTGCTGGCGCATCCGGACGCCTGGCAGGAGACGGTGCGCCAGCTGGAGGCAACCGTCCAGCCGGAGCAGCCGGACATCCTGGCCGGCATCGAATCGCGCGGCTTTTTGGTGGCGGCGCCGCTCGCGCTGCAGCTTGGCCTGGGCTTCGTCATGGTACGCAAGCAGGGCAAGCTGCCGGGCCCCAACGTGCCCTACACCTACGATTTGGAGTACGGCCAGGACACGATCGAGATCCAGGAGGGCGCGATCCAGCCGGGCCAGCGCGTGATCGTCCTGGACGACCTGCTCGCCACCGGCGGCACGATGTCGGCGTCGGTCGAGCTGATCCGCAAGATCGGCGGCGACGTGCGCGGCTGCGCCTGCATCATCGAGTTGTCGTTCCTGAACGGCCGCGACAAGCTGGACGTCCCGGTTACCTCGCTGATCCGGTTCGAGAGCTGAGCCCGGCGTTCCGGCCGCCTATCCCGCGCTGGGACACGCCGGCTACTCCGCCGCGGCGCGCGGCGTGCCGGCTTTGCGGTCCTGCCGGCGCCAGCGCGCGATCACGCCGTCCAGCACCTCGCGGCCGGGATCGTCTTTCTGCCAGGCGGCGGCAAAGTTCGCCTGACCGGCCCGCGGTCGGGCGTCCGCGGGCAGTTCGGCGAAGCGCATGCGCATCGGCACCGCCGCCGCCTCGCCGACCACCACCGCTTCCCGGTTGCTGAGCGCGGGCAGCGCGGCGAACAGCCCGCGCGCGCCGTCCGGCAGCGCCCGCTGGACGAACGCCTGGTCGCGGTCGTTCGACATGCGCAGCGCGAACAGGGTGCCGCACTGCGACAGGATGGTCTCGGACAGCTCGCTCGGCCGCTGGGTGACCAGGCCCAGCGAGATGCCGTACTTCCGCCCCTCCTTCGCGATCCGGGACAGCGCCTTCAGGGTCGGCTGAAAGCCCCCGTCGGGCTCGTTCGGGATGTAGCGGTGCGCTTCCTCGCAGACCAGCAGGATCGGCACCTCCGCGCCGGGGCCGCCCCAGACGGCGAAGTCGAAGATCATCCGCGCCAGCAGCGAGACCACCGCGTCGACGATCTCCACCGGCACCGCCGACAGGTCGACGATGGTGATCGGCTTGCCGGCGACCGGGATCCGCAGCACCCGCGACAGGATGTCGGCCATCGTGTCCTGGACCGAGATCTGGCCGAACATGAAGGCGAAGCGGGCGTCCGAGCGCAGCGTCTCGATCCGCGCTTTCAGGCGCAGGAACGGCAGGCTGTCGCTGCCCTTGTTGATCTGCCCCATCTCCCGGTCGATGTGCTGCACCACGGTGGTCAGGCGGAACGGCACCGGGGTGTCGACGGTGATGTGCGTCTGTTCGGCGCCGTGGAAGGCCTGCTTGGCGGCCATCACCGCGCGTTTCAGAATGTCCGATTCAAGTTCCCGCTGCGCGGCGTCCGGGCTGCAATAGAGCTCGATCATCTCTTCCATGTTGAGCAGCCAATACGGCAGCGACATCGACTGCGGATTGACCAGCACACACCGGTCGCCGAATGCGGCCTGGTACTCGTTGTGCGGGTCGAGCAGGATGACGTGGCCGTTCGGGTGGCCGTCGAGCAGCTGGCGCAGCAGCACCGCGACCGAGCAGGACTTGCCGCTGCCGGTGGTGCCCAGGATGGCGAAGTGCTTGGACAGCAGCTCGTCGGACAGCAGGATCGCCGGCAGGGTGCCGTCGCGGTCCAGGTCGCCCAGCCGCATCTGCTTGGCGCCGGTATCCGGCATGTAGACCCGCCGCCAGTCTTCCGCCGCGGCCTCGTGCACCGCGTCGCCCAGCGCGGGAAAGTGCACCACCCCGCGCTGGAAGGGATGCAGGCCGCGCGCCGGCGTGCGCGCCTGTTCGCCGATCAGCTCCAGCTCGGCGATCTGGGTATCGCCGGCCGCGCGGGCGTCGACGCGCAGTTCGCGGACGCTCGCGAAGACGACCGACTGGGCCGCCTCGACCCGGACGAGCGCCTGGATCTGCGCGGCGGAGGCGCCGTGTTCGTCCGGGGTCAGCTTGACGGTCACGCCGGCGCCGGCGACCGCGACGATGCGGCCCAGTTGGGTGGTCATGGCCAGCTCTCCTCGAGCAGGGACAGCGTGAAGCAAACGCGGGGGAAACCGGGCGGCCCGGCTCTCCGTACCGCGCGAACGCTATCGGCCGGGCCGTGAACAGCCTGTTAAACCGGGCATTCGATCGAAGTTTCCGCACAAATATACGCCTTTCGATACTACGGTCGCGCGGCCCGAAGGACCCGGCATTCATATAAAAATTCGCGTATCTGGCCTCCACGCGCGAGCGTTGTATTCCGGTTTCTGATAAGCGTAGGATTTCCCGTAAAATACACGCTGTTTGTTATTTGGAATTCCACGCAAATATTCAACCTGTACATTAACACTATTTTTACAGGCCGGGCGCAAAGTCCGACATGCCGTTCGACGGAACTCACCTTTAGGAGGACGCAATCATGCGCAACTTCATCAAGACCTTCGCCCGCGACGAGTCGGGCGCGACCGCCATCGAATACGCCCTGATCGCCGCCCTGATCGCCGTCGCGATCGTCGGGGCTGCAACCGCTGTCGGCACTGATATCAGCGGCCTCTTCAACAGCGTGTCGAGTGAGCTGCAGAGCGCCACGCCGTAAAGATGGTGCGATGGGGAGCGTTCGATCGCGAGTGCGGCCGGACGCTCCCTCCCGTCCCCTCTTACCTTATTAGTTGCCGGTTCAGGCCTACCCCATGGTCGACCCCTATACCTTCATACTTCTAACCCCGGTCGCCGTCCTGTCGCTGTGGTGCGCCTGGACGGACCTGAGCCGGCGTCGGATCCCGAATACCGGCGTACTGGCGCTGGCCGCCCTCTATCCGGTCGCGGTCGCAGCCGGCGTGCTTCCGGGCGACTGGTGGGCGGGCCTTGCCGTCGGTGGATGCCTGTTCGCCATCGGCCTCACCGGCTTCGCCCTGGGCGCGATCGGCGGCGGCGACGTCAAGCTGGCCGCGGCGCTCGGCCTCTGGGCCGGCAGCAGCGACCTCGCCGGGTTCGTGCTGGTCACCGCGCTCACCGGGGCGGTGCTGTCGGTCCTGATCCTGGCAACCCGCAACGGCCCGTTCGGCCACCTGGTGGCCAGCCCGCTCCGGGCGGGTCCGCAAACCGGCGGCCGTGCCGCGACCGGGGAGAGCGTCCCCTACGGCGTCGCGCTCGCGGCCGGCGGCTTGTGGATCGCCTACGGCCTGATCGCCGCCTGATCCGCCCTCACCAAGGAGTCTCCCATGCGCCCACGCGTCCTTGTGCTGACCGCCCTGTCGCTGACGATCGCCGGCGGCGCGGCCGTCATGACCAACAACTGGCTGCAGCAACAGCAGGGCCGGACCACCCAGGCCGCCGCCGCGCCGGCGCCGATCGAGGCGCCCAGGGAACCCAAGATCCTGGTCGCCGACGGCGCGCTCACCGCCGGTACGATCCTGAAGCCGGACCACCTGCGCTGGCAGGCCTGGCCTGAGGACGGCGTGCTCGACGTCTACGTCGTCGACACGGCGGCCCGGGACGCGGCGGCGGAGAACGGCCGGGACGCGCTGATCGGTGCGGTGGTGCGCGCCAGCATGGTCGACGGCGAGCCGATCACCGACAAGCGCGTGGTGCGCCCCGGCGACCGCGGCTTCCTGGCCGCGATGCTGGCGCCAGGCCATCGGGCGCTGTCGGTGCCGGTCAACGCCGCCAGCGGCATCTCCGGCCTGATTTTTCCGGGGGACCGGGTCGACGTGATCCTGTCGCACAGCATCAAGAACGACCGCGACGCCGGCGGCCGGAGCGAACGCACGGCGAGCGAGACCGTGCTGTCCGACATCCGGGTGCTCGCACTCGACCAGCGCACCGACGGCGTCGATGGCGAGCGGGTGGTCGCCAAGACGGCCACCCTGGAGGTCGCCCCGAAGGAAGCCGAGACGCTGTCGCTGGCGCAGAGGCTGGGCGACCTGTCGCTGTCGCTGCGCCCGCTCGCGCGCAACGGCGATCCCGAGGCGCCGGCCGGTCCGACCTTCACCACCGCTACCGAGATCAGCCGCGTGATGTCCGCCCCGCGGAACACGCGCGGCCCCACCGTCGTCGTCGTCCGCGGCAGCGAGATGACCGGCGTCGAGATCGGGGAGTAGAGGCCCATGTTCGCCACCCTCGCCCGGCCCGCCCGCGCGGCCCTGCTGGCGCTCGCGCTGGCGCTGCCGGCCGGTGCGCCAGCCGGCGCCGCGGAGATCGTCGACACCGGCAACAACAGCGTTCGGCTGAACCGCGACCAAGGCGTGCTCGTGCGCCTGGAACGGCCGGTTAACAGCGTCTTCGTCGCCGATCCCGAGATCGCCGACGTTCAGGTGAAGTCGCCGCGGCTGATCTACGTGTTCGGCAAGAAGCCGGGCGAGACCACGTTGTTCGCGGTCGATCCCAACGATCGGGTGGTGATGAGCGAACGCTTGATCGTGCAGCACAACCTGGCTGCCCTGGAGCGCGCGCTGGCCGATCTCGCGCCGGCGCAGCCGGTCGAGGTGCGCGCGATCGGCGACGCCATCCTGATCTCGGGCCGCCTGCCCTCCCCGGCCGCGGCGGAGAACGCCCGCCGGCTGGCGGCGCGGTTCGCCGGCGAAGACAACGTGATCAACCGCATCCAGGTCACCGGCCCGACGCAGATCAACCTGCGTGTCCGGATCGCGGAAGTGTCGCGCGAAGTGAGCAAGCGCCTCGGCGTGCAGTGGGACGCGCTGCTGCAGAACGGTACGGACCTGCTGGGGGTCGCCGGCGGCGGCCTGACCGGCGTCGCTGGCTCTTACAACATCTTCGGCCAACTGACCGACGGCGCGGACAGCGTGACCGGGATCCTCGACGTGCTGGCGACCGAGGGGCTGGTCAGCATCCTGGCGGAGCCGAACCTGACCGCGATGTCTGGAGAGACCGCGACCTTCCTGGCCGGCGGCGAGTTCCCCATTCCCGTGGCCGAGCAGGACGACGAGATCACCATCGAGTTCAAGCAGTTCGGCGTGCAGCTGGAGTTCACGCCGACGCTGCTGGACAACGGCCGGATCTCGCTCGCCGTGGCGCCGGAGGTGAGCGAGCTCAACCGGGCGGAAGGCTTCTCGTTCGGCCGGGTGACGGTCCCTGCGATCAGCACGCGCCGGGCGTCCACCACCGTGGAACTGGCGAGCGGCCAGAGCTTCGCGATCGCCGGCCTGCTGCAGAACACCCAGAACCACGACGTCGAGAAGCTGCCCGGCTTCGGCGACGTGCCGATCCTGGGCGCCCTGTTCAAGTCCGACCGGTTCCAGCGCGGCGAGACCGAGCTTGCGATCATCGTCACCCCGTACATCGTGAAACCCGTCTCGACCCGCCAGCTGGCCGCGCCGACCGACGAGCTGCTGCCGCCCGACGATATCGAGCGGATCTTTTTCGGCCGGATGTACGGCGAACACAGCCGCGCCCGCCTAGCCGCTCAGCAGGAGCTCAACGGCAAATCCCTGGCCGGCCCCGTCGGCTTCATGCTGGAAGAATAGGAGGTCAGGCCCGTGAACCCACGTGTGACCCAACGTGCCGTGAACCCAGTCCGCGCCGCCGGCCTCGCCGCCGCGCTGGCCGCCGGCACCCTGACCGGCGCCTGCAGCACCCCGCAGATGGGGCCGCCCGGCGGCTCCGGGCCGCAGATTCACAATCTGGGCGTCGAACGCACGCTGTACCGCCATGACGTCGCGTTCCCCGGCGACAGCGCCGAGCTGTCCCAAGGCGAGCAGGCCGCGCTCGACCGTTTCCTGCGGCACAGCGGTGCGGACCGCCAGGCGACCGTGCTGGTCGCGGCCGCCGATGCCCCCGGCGATCTGGCGGAACGGCGGCGCCAGCGGGTCGTGCGCCTGCTGCGCCGGCGCGGTTTCGACCCGCGCGCCAGCGATCCGCTGCTGGACACCGCCCAGCCCGGCGGCGGCGAGGTCTTGGTGCGGATCGCGCGCTACCACGTCGTGCTGCCCGACTGCCCGAACTACAGCCGCACCATGACAAGCACGACCTCGAACATGCCGGCCAGCAACTTCGGCTGCGCCGACCGCCGCAACCTGGGGCTGATGGTGGCGAACCCGCGCGACCTGCTGCGCGGGCGCGATATGGGCCCGGTATCGGGCGCGCGCACCTCGATCCCAGTGCGCGACTACCACGACGGACGCAGCTACACCCCGTCGTTCCTGAGCGACGACAAAGGCGCGAACGTCGCCGCCGACCAGGAAGCGGCCGGTGGCAACTACCGCCCGTCGGGCGGCGGCACGGAGGGTGCGGAATGAGCCTGGCCGAAGATCCGTCGGCGTTCTCCGCCGACCCGGGGCTGGACGCGCGCGAGCCGTTCGGCGCCTTCGTTTCCGACGACACCGCCTATGCCGCCGCCGTCCAGCTGGCCGGCAAGCGCGGCTGGCCGCCGGCCGAGGTGCAGCGCGGCGGCCTCGCCGCCGCCCTGCGCCAGCTGGGCGTGATCGCGGCGCCCGAGATCCTGCTGGTCGACCTGTCCGACGCCGCGGACGCCGAGGAGATCGCCGCGGGCCTGGGCGAGATCGCCGCGGGCAGCAAGGTGATCGCGCTCGGCACGCAGAACGACGTCGGGATGTTCCGCCGGGTGATGGACGCCGGCGCGGCCGATTACCTGGTCAAGCCGGTCGACACCAAGCAGCTCGCCGCCGCCGTCGAGCGCGCCGAGACGGCACGCGCCGCCGCTCAGCCGGTGCAGACCCGGCGCGGGCGCTGCATCGCGGTGGTCGGCGCACGCGGCGGGGTCGGCGCATCCATGGTCGCGGGCAACCTCGCCTGGCTGGTCGCGAGCGAACGCGAACGCCAGACCGGGCTGCTCGACCTCGACCTGCAGTACGGCTGCCAAGCGCTCGCGTTCGACCTGCAGCCCGCCGCCGGCCTGCGCGAGGCGTTGGAGGATCCCGAGCGCGTCGACGACAGCATGATCGACAACCTGGGCGTCAAGGCGGACGCGCGGCTCAGCCTGTTCGCCGCCGAGGAGGCGGTCGACGACGTGCCGGTGATGCCGCGCACCGCCGTCACCCAGCTGCTCGCCAAGCTGCGCGAAAGCCGCGATGTCCTGGTCGCCGACCTGCCGCGCCACCTGCTGGGCCAACAGCCAGACTTGCTGGAGCAGGTTACCGACCTGGTGCTCGTGACCGATCTCTCCCTGGCCGGCCTGCGCGACTGCAACCGGCTGGTCCGGTTGGCCAAGCAGCAGGGCGGCAAGCTGCGGGTCCGGGTGGTCGCCAACCGGGTGGGCAAGCAGGCGCCCGGGCACGTCGGCGCGCAGGAATTCGGGAAGGAGCTGGAAACCGACCTCGCCGCCCAGCTCAGCTTCGATCCGGAGAGCGTCGCCAAGGCCGCGATGGCCGGCCGGACGCTCAGCGTCGGCGCGCCCAAGGCGAAGCTGCTGGCGGACCTGCGCGCCCTGCTCATCGAGCTGGTCGGCGAGCCGCGCAAACGCAAGCGTGCGCTGCTGAGCTTCCTGAAGAAGAGCTGAGGGCGCTTAGATGGCCATGCTCGACGAGACCGCGACGACCCGCACCGCCCCCGAGGGTACCGCCCCCGACGGCACCGGCAGCCGCGCGGCCGCGACCGGCGGCGGGCTCGCGGCGCGCGTCCAGGCAAAGGTGCGCGAAAGCCTCGACCTCAGCGCGCTCGCCAGCCGGTCGCGGCGCGAGCTCGCCCGCGAGGTCGGCGCCTGCCTCGACCAGGTGCTGAGCCAGGACGGCAAGCAACTGGACATGCTGGCCCAGCGCAACCTCGTCACCGATGTCCTGAACGCCCTGCTGGCGGAGGCGAAAACCGCCGCCTCCCCGCAGCCGGCCGACGGCGCCAGCGCCGCCGACGCGCCCGCGCCGGGCAGCAATGCGCCCGCAGGTTCCGCCACTGCGGTGGAGGCCGACGGCGAGCATCCAGGCGGTCAGGGCCAGGGCCGCAGCAAGCCCAACCGCCTGCGCGCGGCCAAGCAGACGGTGCAGCCGTTCGTCATGGAGCGGATCGACGTCGCGGTCGCCTCCTCGCTCGAGCCGGCCGAGCTGGAACGCCAGATCGGCGAGATGATCGGCGAGGTGCTGATCGAGCAGAAGGTCCAGTTGAACCGCAACGAGCAGAAGCAGCTGGTCCGGCTGCTGCTGCACGACATGCTGGGCCTGGGCCCGCTGGAGCCGCTGCTGGCCGACGAGAGCGTCACCGACATCATGGTGAACGGCCCCAACCAGGTGTACGTCGAGCGCGGCGGCAAGCTGGAGCTGACCGACGTCGAGTTCCGCGACAACGCCCACGTCATGAACATCGCCACCCGGATCGTCACCCGGGTGGGCCGTCGGATCGACGAGTCCTCGCCGCTGGTCGACGCGCGCCTGGAGGACGGCAGCCGCGTCAACATCATCGCCCCGCCGCTGGCGATCGACGGCGCGTCGATCTCGATCCGCAAGTTCGCCAAGAAGAAGATCACCCTCGAGGTGATGGCCCGGCAGAACAACGTCTCGGAGCCGCTGGCGAACGTGCTCAAGATCGCCGCGCGCTGCCAGCTCAACGTGCTGATCTCCGGCGGCACCGGCTCGGGTAAGACCACGCTTTTGAACGCGATGAGCCGGCTGATCGATCACGGCGAGCGGATCGTGACGATCGAGGACGCCGCCGAGCTGCAGCTGCAGCAGCCCCACGTCGTGCGCCTGGAGACCCGCCCGCCGAGCCTGGAGGGGCTGGGCGAGATCACCATGCGCGATCTGGTCAAGAACGCCCTGCGGATGCGCCCCGACCGGATCATCCTGGGCGAGATTCGCGGCGCCGAGGCGATGGACATGCTGCAGGCGATGAACACCGGCCACGACGGGTCGATGTGCACGCTGCACGCCAACTCCCCGCGCGAGGCGCTGACCCGGCTGGAAAACATGGTCGCGATGTCGGGCTTCAAGCTGCCGGCGAAGGCTGTGCGGACCCAGATCGCCGACGCGGTCAACCTGATCGTGCAGATCTCCCGGATGCGCGACGGCAAGCGCCGGGTTGCCAAGGTCAGCGAGGTGGTCGGGATGGAGGGCGAGGTGATCACCACCCAGGACCTGTTCGCCTTCGAATTCCACGGCGAGGGACCGGACGGCCAGCTGACCGGCAGCTTCAAATCGACCGGCCTGCGCCCCTACTTCGCCGCCCGCGCGGAATATTTCGGCCTGGCCGACAAGCTGCTGGACGCGATGGGCTGCAGCCAGGAGGGCCCCGGCCAATGACCGACCCGACCCTGATCATGGCCGCCGTGTTCCTGGGGACCCTGCTGCTCGCCGGCACGGTCGGCGGTCTCGCGATCGCGCTCGGCGACAACGGTCAGCGCCGCAAGCGGCTGCAGCGCGCGGCCGGCCACCGGCGCACCGGGATGGCCGGCGGCGGTCCGACCGCCGCCAGCTTGCGGCGCGACGAGGTGCAGGGCCGGTTCCGGCAGGTCGAACTGCTGCTGCGCCGCATCCTGCCCGGGCGCGACAAGCTGCGCGCCCGGATCGCCCGCGCCGGTCTGGCCATGACGCTCGCCCGCTATCTGCTGGCGTGCCTGGCGCTTGCGGTCGTCGCTGGCGTCGCCGCCGTCGCGTTGGTCGGCCCGAAGCTGTGGCCGGCGGCGCTGGGCATCGGCGTCGCCACCGGCTGGCTGCTGCCCCGGATGGCGGTCGGCTACCTGGGGGGCAAGCGGGTCAAGCGGTTCCTGCAGGACCTGCCGGACGCGATCGACGTCATGGTCCGCGGTCTCAAATCCGGCCTACCGGTGACCGAGACGGTCGGCACCGTCTCCAAGGACTTCGAGGGGCCGGTCGGTCAGGAATTCACGCAGATCGACCGGCTGGTGCGCATGGGCACCAACCTGGAAGACGCGCTGTGGGACGTCGCCGGCCGGCTGGACGTCTCGGAGTTCAACTTCCTGGCCATCTCGGTGGGCCTGCAGCGGGAAACCGGCGGCAACCTGACGGAGACGCTGGACAACCTGTCCCGGCTGCTGCGCCGGCGCCAGCAGATGCGCCTGAAGATCAAGGCGCTGTCTTCGGAAGCGCGGGCCAGCGCTTACCTGCTGGGCGGGCTGCCGTTCGTGATGGCGGGCGTGCTCTACCTGATGAACCCGGATTACATGTCCCGGCTGTTCACCGACCCGTTCGGGCACGTGCTGATCGGCGTCGGCCTGACCAGCGAGCTGATCGGCGTCGCGGTGATGGTGAGGATGGTGAGGTTCGAGATATGACCGAAATTCTGGTCCAACTGGCGAACCCGCTCGCCCTGATCCCGCTCGCGTTCGCGCTCAGCGCCTTTATCGCGGTCTACGTCGTGTCCAACGCCGCGGCGACCCGGCGCGAGCGGATGGCGCGCGTGCGCACCGCCGCCGCCCGGCGCGGCCATCGGCAGGTGCAGCGGCGCGGCGCGGTCGCGGGCGACGACATGATGGCGCTGATCAAGCGGCTGGTCGCCAAGGTCAACATCATGCGCGACCGCCGGGGGGCTGCGCTGTCGGTCAAGCTGGCGCAGGCCGGCTGGCGCTCCAACGACGCGGTCACGCTCTATCTGTTCGGCAAGCTGGTGCTGCCCGGGGCCACCGCCGGCCTCGCCGCGCTGTATCTGTTTCTTGCCTACCAGGGCGAGCTGGACACGACGCTCAAGCTGGGCGGGGTGATCCTGGCCGCGCTGATCGGCAGCAACGTGCCGGAACTGCTGGTCAAGAATCAGACCCAGAAGCGCAGCAAGGAGATTCAGAAGGCCCTGCCGGACGCGCTCGACCTGATGGTGATCTGCGCGGAATCGGGGTTGCGCCTGGACGCCTCGTTCAAGCGGGTGGCGACCGAGATGAAGCCGGCGAGCCCGGCCTTGGCCGACGAATTCGGGCTGACCCTTCTGGAACTGCGGTTCATGCCGGAGCGCCGCGTCTCGCTGGAAAACCTCGCCAAGCGGGTGCCGCTGCAGGGCGTCACCGCGCTGGTCAACACGCTGTTCCAGACCGAGAAGTTCGGCACGCCGCTGGCCCAGGCCCTGCGCGTGCTGGCCGGCGAGATGCGCGAGACGCGCATGCTCAAGGCCGAGGAGAAGGCCGCCCGCCTGCCCGCCCTGATGACGGTGCCGCTGATCCTGTTCATCCTGCCGGCCCTGTTCGTGGTCCTGCTGGGCCCGGCGATCATGGACATCGGCGACATGTTCAAGCACATGAACTGAGCCCGCCGGCGCCGCGCCCAGCGCTGCCCCCGACAGTCACCGCACCCTGTAGCCGAGTAGCCGATCGCCGAGACGGTTCCGGTCCGGCTACCGCGTCGGCGCAGGCCAGCCAGAACCATTCGACGGGTTCCCGAAGCGCCCGCGGGCCAGTATGGCTGCCCATAATCCGTGCGTTCGACTCGCCCCAGGCGATCGCCCGTATTAGCCATCCTCCGCGTTTGTCGTCTGGATTCCCGATGCGCCTTAGCGTCCGCCCGCTCGACCTGATCGGTTTCATCGCCATCATGATGGTCTGGGGCGGCAACTTCGCCGTCGCCAAGACCGGCCTGCAGGAGCTGCCGCCGATCCTGCTGGTGGCGCTGCGCTTCGCGATCGTGGCCGCGCTATTGGTGCCGTTCGTGAAGGTGCCCAAGGGCAAGCTGGCCGGGATTTTCGCCGTCTCGGTCGTACTCGGGCTGCTGCACTTCTCGCTGATGTTCACCGGGCTGACCGGCATCGACGCCTCGACAGCCGCGATCTCGATCCAGCTGCAGGTCCCGTTCGCCGCCCTGTTGGCCGCGATCGCGTTCGGCGAAAAGGTCGGCTGGCGGCGCGCGCTGGGCATGGCGATCGCGTTCGCCGGGGTGGCGGTGATCGCCGGCGAGCCGCGGCTGGACGGCGCCTACCTCTCGCTCGCGCTGGTGATTTCGGCCGCGCTGGTCTGGGCGGTGGCGAACGTCGTGGTCAAGCGCCTGGGCGAGATCGACGGGACCCAGCTGAACGCCTACATGGCCGCGTTCGCCTTCCCGCAGCTGTTCCTCGCCTCGTTCCTGCTGGAGGGCGGGCAGTGGTCGGCGATGGCCAGCGCCGACTGGCTAACCGTCGGCTGGGTGCTGGCGTATCAGGCGGTGATCGTGGTCGTCCTGGGCTACGGCTTGTGGTACGCGCTCCTCGGACGCTACGACGTCAATATCGCGATGCCGTTCACGCTGATGGTGCCGTTCTTCGGCGTCGCCAGCGGGGTGATCGCCCTCGGCGAACCGCTGACCTGGCGGCTGATCGCCGGCGGCGTCATGACGGTGATCGGGGTCGGCATCGTCACCATCCGCCGCCCGCGCGTGACCGGTCCGACGCTGGAGCGGACCTGAGGCCGGCGCGGCCGTAGCCAAGGGGTGCAGGCGCGCATGGCCCATCCGGTCGACCATCCCTCTCCCAACCGTGAGCCGCGGCCGGACGGCGCGGCTATCGACATCCTGCTGATCCACTACACCGGCATGCTGACCGGGGCGGCGGCGCTGGAGCGGCTGTGCCAGCCCGACGCCAAGGTCTCCGCCCACTACCTGATCGAGGAGGACGGCCGGGTCGTCCGCCTGGTGCCGGAGCGCCTGCGCGCCTGGCACGCGGGCGTCGCCTGCTGGGCCGGCAAGACCGACATCAACGACCGCTCGATCGGGATCGAACTGGTCAATCCGGGCCACGAGTTCGGCTACCGCCCGTTCCCGGAGCCGCAGATGGCCGCCTTGATCGAACTGGCGCAGGCGATCTGCGCGCGCCATCCGATCCCCGCCCATCGCGTCCTGGGTCACAGCGATGTCGCGCCCGAGCGCAAGCAGGACCCGGGCGAGCTGTTCGATTGGCCGCGGCTCGCCCGCCACGGCCTGGGCGTGTGGCCGCGCGCGCTGCCGGAGCCTTCGGTCGCCCCCGGGCTCGACTGGTTCCTGCCCCGGCTGGCCCGCGCGGGCTACTGCGCCAACGCCGACCCGGCCGCCCTGCTGACCGCCTTCCAGCGCCGGTTCCGCCCGGAAACTGTCACCGGCGCGCCGGACACCGGAACCGCCGCCCGCCTGACCGGCCTGCTCAAGATCCTCTCCCGCGCGGGGTGAGGGCGCGCACGCTAGACCAAGATGCTGCAAGGTGCAGCCACCTTTGAGCTGAATCTTGCTCTCTCTTCAAGCAGTTAGAGCAAAATTCACGATGAAGGCCGACTCGACCTTCATCGATTTTGCTCTAATCCCCCTCGTCCACTGGGGGAGGGGCTCGGGGAGGCGGCAAGCGCGCTGCTCATGCAGCCGGCAACCTCCTCTCCCCGGCCCTCTCCTCCCGCTGGCGGAGAGGGGGTTAGTTGGCGGCCGTCCGATCGCAGACCGTCCCATGAAATCCCATGGGATGGCATGGGACGCCGGCAGCCCGCCGCGCTTGCGCGACTGCCGCGCATCGCTTACCTCCCCCCTTGGACCAGACGGCCGGACGGTCGCGCGTCCGCGGCTTGCCCGCGGGCGGGAGGAAAGTCCGGGCTCCACGGAAGGCACGGTGCCGGGTAACGCCCGGCGGGGGCGACCCCAGGGAAAGTGCCACAGAAAGCAAACCGCCCATGGCACGGCGCGATCGCGCCGGGATCCCATGCGGTAAGGGTGAAAGGGTGCGGTAAGAGCGCACCGCGCCCCTGGCGACAGGGGCGGCACGGTAAACCCCACCGGGAGCAAGACCAGATAGGGGCGGCCGGTCGGGGCTTTCGGGCCGCCGACAGGTGAGCTTCCGCACCGCCGCCCGGGTAGGTCGCACGAGGCGTCCGGCAACGGACGTCCCAGAGGAATGGCCGTCACCCGCCGGCTGATACCGGCGGGTACAGAACCCGGCTTACAGGCCGTCTGGTCCGCTTTACTGCCGTCAATATTACGGGTGTCTATTGGCATTTATTTGTGTCGCCGGGACGCCCGACCCGCAACATCTACCCGTTCCGGGCTAACAAGTCGAATGCCGGCCGCGCCATGGCGCCGCCGAAGCATTCGCGGATGAGAACAGAAAAAGAACAAAGTTCATGTGACACATGAACGCCGCTGTGACCGGGCTGTGAAAGTCGCCCAGGGCCTATTGCCCGGAGTCGACCGAAAGGCCGCACAGCAAAGACCGGAAAATCCTTGATCTTAACGGCTCCTTTACTTGGGCAGTGCATTGACACCCATATCGGCCCATGATATCCCATGATATCCCATGTAGGGCCATGGCAGCCCACCCGTCGCCCACGCCAGACCGGCAGCGCGGCGGAGGCGCCGAAAGGGGGTCACCCGGTGCCGCAGGTTTTCGTCGGTTCCGCCAAGGCAAACAAAGTCGACCGGAAGGGCCGCGTGTCCGTTCCGGCGGCTTTTCGTAAGGCCGTGGCGGGCCAGGAATTCCACGGCATCTACGTCTACGCGCACCATCTGCGCCCGGCGCTGGTCGCATTCGGCGAGGAGCGGATGGCGAAGTACATTAACGACCTCGAGCAGCTCGACGAGTTCTCGGAGGAGTACGAGGAGCTCGCGCAGGTCGTCTTCTCCGACGCCGAGCCCCTGTCGTTCGACGGCGAGGGCCGGATCATGCTGCCCAAGCATCAGATGGAGCACGCCGGCATCGCCGAGGCGGCGGCGTTCGTCGGCCGCGGCCCAACCTTCGAGATCATGGAGCCCGAGACCTACGCCGAGCAGCGCGAGGCCGCGCGCGAACGCGCCGCGCAGAAAGGCATCGGGCCGAAGAAGCAGGCGCCGAAAGCGGGGGCCGACAGATGACCCCGCGCCGTCCCGACGCCAGCCAGAGCTTCGCGCCCAACGGCACCGGCCCGGGCGGGCACGTGCCGGTGATGCTGCGCGAGGTGCTGGACGCGCTGCGCCCGGTCGACGGCGGCATCTACGTCGACGCCACCTTCGGCCTGGGCGGCTACGCCAAGGGCCTCCTGGACAGCGCGGACTGCACCGTCTGGGGTGTGGACCGCGATCCGAGCGCGATTGCCCGCGGCCAGACGATGGCGGAGGCCGAGGCCGGCCGCCTGCGGCTGGTCGAGGGCCGGTTCGGCGAGCTGGACCAATTGCTGGACGCACGCGGCACCGCGCCGGTCGACGGCGTCGCCTTCGACCTGGGCGTCTCCTCCCCGCAGCTGGACGTCGCCGAGCGCGGCTTCTCGTTCCGGTTCGACGGGCCGCTCGACATGCGCATGGGACTGGATGGGCCGACCGCGGCTGACGTGGTCAACGAGGTCGCCGAAGGCGAGCTGGCGCGGATCGTGCGCGACTACGGCGAGGAGAAGAAGGCCCGGCGGGTCGCCCGCGCGATCGCCCGCGCCCGGGGCGAAAAACCGATCCAGCGCACCGGCGAGCTGGCCGAGATCGTGCGCGGGGCGGTCGGCTTCTCCAAGACGCGCGCGAAAGCGCACGAGATCGATCCGGCGACCCGCACCTTCCAGGCGATCCGGATCTACGTGAACGACGAGCTGGGCGAACTGGAGCGCGGCCTGGCCGCGGCCGAGCGCGCGCTCAAACCGGGCGGCCGGCTCGCGGTGGTGGCGTTCCATTCGCTGGAGGACCGCGCGGTCAAGCAGTTCCTGCGCGCCCGCAGCGGGGACGTCCCGCGCGCCTCCCGGCACAGCCCGGATCCCGATCCGGCGGACCAATTGCCGGAGCCGACTTTCCGCGTGCTGTTCCGTCAGGCGAAGAAGCCAGGCGGGGACGAAGCCGAGAGCAACCCCCGGGCACGTTCCGCCCGGCTGCGCGCCGCCGAGCGCACGGCCGCGCCGGCCTGGACCGACACCCAAGGGGGCCGGGCATGAGCGTCGTGCGCCTGTCGCTGGTGATCTGGCTGATCGTGGCGGGCGCGGTTGCGCTGGGCCTGTATCAGGTGAAGTACGAGGTGCAGCGCCTGGAGGAGGAGCTGCAGCAGGTGCGTAGCGACATCCGGCAGGACCGCGTCGCCCTGCACGTGCTGGAAGCGGAGTGGGCTTACCTCAACCGCCCCGAGCGCCTGCAGCGCCTGGCGTCCAAGCATCTCGACATGGGCCCGACGGGCGCCCGGCAGGTCGCCGCCGTGACCGCGCTGCCGCCGCGGATCTCCGACGCCGAGCCCGCGGTCCGCCTGGCGCGTGCGGGCTCGGGCAACGACGCGGGGATGCCGCTGCCGCAGGCGAAGCCGTGGTCGCTGGAGCAGCCGATGTACGCCCGCGCCGAGCAGGCGCAGGAGCAGCCGCAAGGCCGCCAGCGCCAGGGCCTGGGCGCCCCGCTGCGCCAGGCACGCGCGCAGGTCGCCGCGCGCGGCCCGCGGACCAGCCAGCGTGAGAACACCGGGGCCAACGAAAACACCCGGGCAACCAAGAACAACACGGCCGGTCAGGTCGGGCAGTCGGACGAGTCCACGCGACTCACAGCCAAGTCGTCGCCGCCGCGTTCGACCCAGCCGAAGAGCCGGGCGATCGCGGTCGGCGACGTGCTGATCCAGGTAGGGATTCGCCAATGAGCCGCCGGCGCAACGCGCCCTGCGCCCCCCACGACGGCACCCAGCGGCCGGCGGGCCCGGTCCGCCGCGCGCTGCGTCTGGACGGCACCCGCAAGGAGGTGCTGGAGACCGGACGTACGCGCCTGCTGGTCGCCGGCATCGTGTTCGCCGTCGCGTTTTCGGCGATCGGCGTGCGCGTGCTCGACCTCGCGGTGCTGAACGGCGGCGATACGCGCGACGTGGCGACCCGCGCGGACGGCCCGCCGCCGGTGCAGACCCGCGCCGACATCGTCGACCGCAACGGCCATGTGCTGGCGACCACGCTGCCGGTTGCCGCGCTCTACGCCGAACCGCGGGAGGTCGACAATCCGGCCCAGGTCGCACACCAGCTGGCGCCGATCCTGACGGAGTCCACGGCGGCGGAGCTGCAGGCACTGCTGGACAGCGCGAAGTCGTTCGTCTGGCTGGACCGTAATCTAACTCCGCGCCAGCAGTATCGGGTCAACCGCCTGGGGATCCCGGCCCTGCATTTCAAGCAGAGCGAGAAGCGCTTCTATCCCTACGGCGAGCTGACCGCGCACGCGGTCGGCTACACCAACGTCGACGGCAAGGGCATTGCCGGGATCGAGCAGTCGTTCAACCAGCTGCTCAAGGATTCCAACCAGCCCCTGAAGTTGTCCCTGGACGTGCGCGTGCAGCACATCCTGATGGAAGAGCTGCGCGCCAAGATGCAGGAGTTCGAGGGTATCGGCGCGGCCGGCCTGGTGATGGACGTGCGCACGGGCGAGCTGCTGGCGCTGGCCTCGCTGCCCACCTACAACCCGCACGAGCCGGGCCGGGCGAGCGACGATGCCAGGTTCAACCGCGCCACGCTCGGCATCTACGAGATGGGCTCGACCTTCAAGATCTTCTCCACCGCCGCGGCGCTGGAGACCAACGCGGTCTCGCTGTTCGACAAGTTCGACGTCTCCGAGCCGATCCGCAAGGCGGGCTTCACCATCCGGGACTACAAGTCGAAGGACGGCAAGCTGACCGTGCCGCAGATCTTCATGCACTCGTCCAACATCGGGACGGTGAAGATGGCGATGGAGACCGGCACCGAGGTGCAGCGGAACACGCTGCGCGACCTCGGCCTGACCCGGCCGGTCACGCTGGAGATCCCGGAGGTCGGCACGCCGATGGTGCCCAACCCCTGGCGCGAAATCAGCACGGTCACGGTCTCCTACGGCCACGGCATCGCGGTCAATGCCGTGCAGCTGGCGAGCGCCGTCGGCGCCACCGTGAACCATGGCCGGCGCCACGCGCCCACCCTGTTGAAGCGCGATCCCAGCGACGTCGGGCCAGGCACGCGCGTCTTCTCGGCGAAGACCAGCCGGCAGATGCGCAAGCTCATGCGCCTGGTGGTGGAATACGGCACCGGCAAGAACGCCGACGCCTACGGCTATCGCGTGGGCGGCAAGACCGGCACCGCCGACAAGCCCGATCATGGCGGCTATGGGGAGGCGCAGATCTCCTCGTTCGTCGGCGCCTTCCCGATGGACGACCCGCGCTACGTCGTCTTCGCCATGATCGACGAGCCGAAGGGCCAGGAACACACCTACGGCTACGCCACCGGCGGCTGGGTGGCCGCCCCGGTGGTCAAGCACGTGATCGAGCGCATGGGCCCGCTGCTGGGCATCGAGCCGCGCCCGGTGAAAACGCCCGAGAAAGAGAACCACCCGCTTCTGGTCAACGCCCTGAGCGAGGACGAGCGGGTTGCGTCTAACTGACTTGGTGGACCGCACGGCAGGTACGACGATGGCGTCCGGCACGGCGCAACGGATCGACATTACCGGCCTGACCGCCGACAGCCGGGCGGTCCGGGACGGCTATCTGTTCGCGGCCCTGCCCGGCACGCGGACCGACGGCCGGCGATTCATCGCCGACGCCGTCAAACAGGGCGCCCGCGCGGTGCTGGCGCCCAAGGGGACGCAGCTCGACGACGGCCTGGACGCGCGGTTGGTCGAGGCGGACGACGTGCGCAGCGCCTTCGCGCGTATGGCCGCGGCGTTCTACGGCCGGCAGCCAGCCTTCGTCGCCGCGGTGACCGGCACCAACGGCAAGACCAGCGTGGCCACGTTCGCCCGGCAGCTCTGGACGACCGCCGGCGCGCAGGCCGCCAGCGTGGGCACGCTGGGCCTGGTCCCGGCGATCGCCGACAGCCCGGGCAAGCTGACCACGCCGGACCCGGAAGCCCTGCACCGCTGCCTGGCGCAGCTGGCCGACCAGGGCGTGCAACGGCTCGCGATCGAGGCGTCCAGCCACGGCCTGGACCAGGCGCGCCTCGACGGGCTGAACGTGTCGGCCGCCGCGTTCACCAACCTGACCCAAGACCACCTGGACTACCACGGCACCATGGCCGCCTATCTGTCGGCCAAGCTGCGGCTGTTCAGCCACCTGCTGCGGCAAGACGGCACCGCCGTGATCAACGCGGATTCGCACTACGCGGCCGCGGTGGCTGAGACCTGTCGCGCGCGCCGGCTCGCCGCCTGGACCTACGGCGAGGCGGCGGACAGCGACCTGCGGCTGGTCGCCCGGCAGCCGACCCTAGCCGGCCAGCACCTGGAGCTCGAACTGTTCGGGCAGCACGCGCAGGTGCAGTTGCCGCTGGTCGGCAAGTTCCAGGCGATGAACGCGCTGGCGGCCCTCGGCCTGGCGCTGGCAGGCGGGCTCGACCGCGCGGCCGCGCTCGAAGCGATGGCGCGGCTGGAGGGCGTCCCCGGCCGCCTGCAGCGGGTCGCGGAGACGCCGTCCGGCGGCCAGGTGTTCGTCGACTACGCCCACACCCCGGATGCGCTTGAGACGGTGCTGCAAGCGCTGCGCCCGCACGTCGGCCGGCGGCTGATCTGTATCTTCGGCTGCGGCGGCGACCGCGACCGCGGCAAGCGCCCGATCATGGGCGAGATCGCCGCGCGGCTGTCGGAACAGGCGATCGTGACCGACGACAACCCGCGCAGCGAAGATCCGGCTGCGATCCGGCGGGAGATCATGGCGGCCGCCCCGGACGCGCGCGAGGTCGACGACCGCGCGCGGGCGATCACCGGGGCGATCGCCGAGATGGGCGAAGGCGATCTCCTCCTGATTGCCGGAAAAGGTCATGAAACCGGCCAAATCGTTGGCGATCAAACCCTGCCGTTCGACGACGCGGAGGTCGCGCGAGCGGCCATCGCGCAACAGCAGGCAGGACACCCATGACCGAGACGCTCTGGACCGCCCAAGACGCCGCCAAGGCGACCGGCGGCACCGCGACCGGCGACTGGACCGCGGCCGGCGTGTCGATCGACACCCGCACGCTTGAAGCCGGCGACCTGTTCGTCGCGCTGCGCGGGCCGTCGTTCGACGGCCACCGCTTCGCCGCCGACGCGCTCGCCAAGGGCGCGGCCGCGGTGATGACCGACCAACTGCCGGACGATCTGCCGGCGGACGCCGCGACCCTGCGGGTCGGCGACACGCAGCAGGGCCTGGAAGCGCTCGGCGCGGCCGGCCGGGCACGTACCCGCGCCAAGGTGCTGGCGATCACCGGCAGCGTCGGCAAGACCGGCACCAAGGAAGCGCTGCGCCACGCGCTCGGCCAGCAGGGCAAGACCCACGCCTCGGTCGCCAGCTTCAACAACCACTGGGGCGTGCCGCTGTCGCTGGCCCGCCTGCCCCAGAACGCCGCCTTCGCGGTGTTCGAGCTGGGCATGAACCACCCGGGCGAGATCGCCGGCCTGGTCCGCCAGGTCCGCCCGCACGCCGCCCTGATCACCACGATTGCGCCCGCCCATCTGGGCAACTTCGAGTCCGAGGAGGGGATCGCCGACGCCAAGGCGGAGATCCTGGAGGGCATCGTCGACGGCGGCACGGTGGTGCTGAACCGCGACAACCAGCACTTCGACCGGCTGGCGCACGCGGCCCGCGAGCAGGAGATCAGCCACATCGCCACCTTCGGCGAGCATCCGGAGGCGGGCGTGCGCCTGCTGGACGCCGATTGCCACGCCCATGCAAGCGACGTGCACGCCGTCGTGCACGGCCTGGAAGTCAGCTTCCGGATCGCCCTGCCCGGACGCCACTGGGTGGTCAACGCGCTGGGCGTGCTCGCCATGACGCACGCGGCCGACGCCGACGTGACCCGGGCCGCGGAGAGTTTCGCCAGCCTGGCCCCGGCGGCCGGACGGGGCGTGCGCCGGGAGATCCAACTGGCCGACGGCACGTTCGAACTGATCGACGACAGCTACAACGCCAACCCGACCTCGATGGCCGCGGCGTTCGACGTCCTGGGCCGCGCGGCGTTGGGCGCGCAGGGCCGGCGGATCGCCGCGCTGGGCGACATGCTGGAGCTGGGCCTGCATAGCGCCGACATGCACGCGGGTCTGGTCCAGCCGATCCAGCAGGCGGGCATCGACCGCGTGTTCACCTGCGGGGCGGAGATGGCCGCGCTCAACGCGGCCTTGCCGGAGCCGCTGCGCGGCGGTCACGCCGCGGACTCGGCAACCCTGGGCGAACTGGTGGCGGGCAGCGTGCAGACCGGCGACGTGGTGCTGGTGAAGGGCTCCGCCGGGGCCAGGATGGGCAAGGTCGTGGCCGCGCTGGATGCGCTGGATCGGGCCGGCAGCCACGGCGCGCGTTCGGGCCAGGAGGGCGGCCATGCTGCATAACCTCCTGACCCCGCTCGCCGACGAGTTCATCTTCTTCAACCTGTTCCGCTACCTGACCTTCCGGTCGGGCGCGGCGGTGCTGACGGCGCTGATCGTGTCGTTCGTGCTGGGTCCGGCGGTGATCCGCTGGCTGAAGAAGAAGCAGCGCGAGGGCCAGCCGATCCGCACCGACGGGCCGGAGGGCCACCTGGTCACCAAGCAGGGCACGCCCACCATGGGCGGCGTCCTGATCCTGCTGGCTGTTTCGATCTCGACCCTGCTGTGGGCCGACCTCGCCAACGGCTATGTCTGGGTGATCCTGTTCGTCACCACCGGTTTCGGCATGGTCGGGTTCGCCGACGACTACCTCAAGCTCACCCGGCGCAGCCACAAGGGCGTCTCCAGCCGGATCCGTCTGTCGGTCGAGATCGTGATCAGTCTGATCGCGGCGGTCTGGGTGATTCATCTGACCGGGCCCGAACTGGATACCGCGCTGGCGGTGCCGCTGTTCAAGAACGTGCTGTTCGAGCTCGGCTGGTTCTTCGTCGCGCTGATGGTGTTCGTCGTCGTCGGCGCGTCGAACGCGGTCAACCTGACGGACGGGCTGGACGGCCTGGCGATCGTCCCGGTGATGATCGCCGCCGGCTGCTTCGCCCTGATCAGCTATCTGGTCGGCAACATCGTGTTCGCCGACTACCTGCAGCTGCACTTCGTCGAGGGGACCGGCGAGCTGGCGGTGTTCTGCGCCGCGCTGGTCGGCGCCAGCCTGGGCTTCCTGTGGTTCAACGCGCCGCCGGCGATGGTGTTCATGGGCGACACCGGCTCCCTGTCGGTTGGCGGCGCGCTGGGCGGCATCGCGGTGATCACCAAGCACGAGCTGGTGCTGGCGATCATCGGCGGGCTGTTCGTGCTGGAGACCGTGTCGGTGATCGTCCAGGTCGCCAGCTACAAGATGTTCGGCAAGCGCGTGTTCCGGATGGCGCCGCTGCACCACCACTTCGAGAAGAAGGGCTGGCGCGAGGAGACCATCGTCGTCCGGTTCTGGATCATCGCCGCGATCCTGGCGCTGATCGGCCTGTCCACTCTGAAGCTGCGGTAGGGAGGAACCAGGCATGATCCCGCTTCCCTACATCGCCGGCTCTCGCGTCGCGGTGCTCGGGCTCGGGCGCTCCGGTCTGCAGGCCGCCAAGGCGCTGCAGCAGGCCGGCGCCGAGGTCTGGGCCTGGGACGACCAGGAGCACGCCCGCGCCCGCGCCGAGGCCGAGGGCGTGACGCTGAACAACCTGTACGAGATCGACTGGCGCCAGCCGGCTTGCCTGGTCCTCTCCCCGGGCATCCCGGACCGCCTGCCCAAGCCCCACCCGCTCGCCGCCGAGGCGCGGGCGGCGGGCTGCGAGATCGTCTCCGACATCGAACTGCTGGGCCGGGCGATGCCGGACGCGCGCTACATCGGCATCACCGGGACCAACGGCAAATCGACCACGACCGCGCTGATCGGCCACGTGCTGAACGCCAGCGGGGCGGATGCGCAGGTCGGCGGCAACCTGGGGCCGTCGGTGCTCGACTTCGCCCCGGTCCAGGCCGGCGGCGTCTACGTCCTGGAAATGTCCAGCTACCAGCTGGAGCGGACCGGCGCGATCACATTCGACGTCGCGGTGTGGCTCAACATCTCCGCCGACCACCTGGACCGGCACGGCGACATGGCGGGCTACGTCGCGGCCAAGCAGCACATCTTCGACCGCCAGACCCGTGCGTGCGCGGCCGTGGTGGGCGTCGACGACGCGCACAGCCAAGAGGTCTACGGCCGGCTGAAGGCCGCCGGCAGCCAGGACCTGATCCCGATCTCGGGCACCCGCGCGGTGTCGGGCGGGGTCGGCGTCCAGGATGGGACGCTGCTCGACGACATCGACGGCGCGCAGGCGCCGGTCCTGGACCTGGCGCAGATGCCGAGCCTGCCGGGCCAGCACAACTGGCAGAACGCCGCCGCGGCCTACGCCGCCTGCCGGCACCTTGGCGTACCGCCGCACGCGATCGCCGCCGGCTTCCAGTCGTTCCCCGGGCTGCCGCACCGGCAGGAGCCGGCGGCGACGATCGACGGCGTGGCCTTCGTCAACGACAGCAAGGCGACCAACGCCGACGCCGCGGCCCGCGCACTCGCGTGCTACCGCGCGATCTACTGGATCGCCGGCGGCCGGGCGAAGCAGGGCGGTCTCGCGGGGACGGAAGCCTACTGGCCGCAAGTCCGCCGCGCCTACCTGGTCGGCGAAGCGGCGAACGCGTTCGCGAAAAGCCTGCACGGCGAGGCCAACGCGCAGCTCTGCGGCACCCTGGACACGGCGGTGCAGCGCGCGTTTGCCGACGCCCGGGCGGACGGCGAACCGGGCGCGGTCGTGCTGCTGTCGCCGGCGTGCGCCAGCTTCGACCAGTTCGACAGCTTCGAGGCGCGCGGCGATCACTTCAAGGCGCTGGTCGGCCAACTGCCCGGCACCCGTGCGCAGATCGGCCGACGGCACCTGAGCGCGGAAGCTGGAGGTGCGGCATGATCACCGTCGCGCGCACCGACACGAGCACGCTGGGCGCCTGGTGGTGGACCGTCGACCGCTGGACGCTGGTCGCGCTCGGGCTGATCATGGGTTTCGGCGCGGTGCTGATCCTGGCCGCCTCCCCGGCGGCTGGGGAGCGGATCGGCTTGAGCGGATTCTACTTCGCCACCCGGCAGATGGTCTATCTGACCATGGCGACCGGCGTGACCTTCGCGATCTCGCTGCTGAGCCCGCTGTGGGTCCGCCGGCTGGGCGCTGTCGGCTTCCTGGGCAGCCTGGTGCTGCTGGTTCTGACCCTGCTGGTCGGCCCGGAGATCAACGGCGCGCAGCGCTGGATCGCCCTGCCCGGCCTGTCGATCCAGCCGAGCGAGTTCGTCAAGCCGTGCTTCGCCGTCACGGTCGCCTGGATGTTCGCCGCCCAGCGCGAGCGCAGCGGCATCCCTGGCGACGCGATCGCGATCGCCCTGTTGGTGGTGGTCGCCAGCCTGCTGCTGATGCAGCCCGACCTGGGCCAGACCTTCGTCGTCGCCGCGGTCTGGGGCGTGCAGTTCTTCATCGCCGGCCTGCCGATGGTCTGGGTGATCGCGCTCGCCCTGGGCGGCGTGCTGCTGGTGGTCGGCGCGTACTTCACGATGCCGCACGTCGCCGAACGGATCGACGGCTTCCTCAGCCCGCAGAACGGCAACCCCTACCAGGTCGAGCGCGCGCTCGAGGCATTCGAGCGCGGCGGCCTGCTGGGCCAGGGCCCCGGCGAGGGCACGGTCAAGCAGACGCTGCCGGACGCGCACTCGGACTTCATCTTCGCTGTCGCCGGCGAGGAACTGGGCGCGATCGCCTGCCTGATCATCATCGCCCTGTTCGCCTTCATCGTGCTGCGCGGCTTCTCCCGGATGCTGCAGGAGGACAGCCTGTTCGTCCTGCTGGCGGCAACCGGCCTGCTCGCGCAGTTCGGCCTGCAGGCGATGATTAACATGGCCTCCAGCGTCCACCTGATGCCGACCAAGGGCATGACGCTGCCATTCATCAGCTACGGCGGCTCCTCGCTAATGGCGATGTCGCTGGGCATGGGCATGGTGCTGGCGTTGACCCGCCGGCGCGTGAACCGGGGGGACGGCGTATGAGCGCGCGCACCGCGACCCGCGTACTGCTGGCCGCCGGCGGCACCGGCGGGCACATGTTCCCCGCCGCCGCGCTGGCGCGCGAGCTGCTGTCGCGCGGCCTGCAGCCGGTGCTGGTCACCGACAAGCGCGCCGGCGGCTTCGGGCCGGAGCTGGCGGAGCAGGTCGAGACCCATCACATCGCCGCCGCCGGGTTCGCCGGCGGCGACCTGTTCGCCAAGGCGAAGAGCCTGGGCCAGCTGGTGCTGGGCTACCTGCAGGCCCGGCGGATCGTGGCGCGCACCCGGCCCTCGGTCGCGCTCGCGTTCGGCGGCTACGCCGCGCTGCCGACCGGCCTCGCCGCCACGCACAAGGGCGTACGCCTGGTGCTGCACGAGCAGAACGCCGTGCTCGGCCGCGCGAACCGGATGCTGGCCGCGCGCGCCGATGCGATCGCGACCTCGTTCCCCGAGGTGCGCGGGTTGAGCGCGCCGGCGCAGGCGCGCGTCGTGCTGACCGGCAACCCGGTGCGCGAGTCGATCCAGGCGATCGGGCGCCGGCCCAGCGCGGTGGCCGACGACGCCGGCCCGCTGCGCCTGCTGGTGACCGGCGGCAGCCAGGGCGCGCGGGTGTTCAACGACCTGGTCCCGGACGCCGTCGCCCGCCTGCCCGAGGGGCTGCGCGAGCGCCTGCAGGTCACCCAACAGGTCCGCGGCAGCGATACCTCCGACGTGCGCGCGGCCTACGACGCCGCCGGCGTGGAGGCGGAGCTGAAGACCTTCTTCGACGATCTGCCCGAGCGCCTCGCCCGCGCGCACCTGCTGATCTGCCGCGCTGGCGCGTCGACCACCACCGAGCTCGCCGCCGCGGGCCGGCCGGCGATCCTGGTGCCCTACCCGTTCGCCGCCGACGACCACCAGACCGCCAACGCCGAGGCGCTGGCCCAGGCCGGCGGCGGCTGGCTGATGCCGCAGAACACCCTGACGCCGGACGCGCTCGCCGAGCGGCTGCAGTCGTTGTTCGAGACGCCGTCGCTGCTGACCCGCGCGGCGGCCGGCGCGCTGTCGTTCGCCCAGCCGGACTCGGCCAAGCGGCTGGCGGACCTGGCGCTCGAGGCGCAGGGCAACGGCGCCACCGGCGCCCCCTCGACCGGTAACAAGGAGGCCGCCGCATGAGGGCCATGCCGCTCGATATCGGCCTCATCCACTTCGTCGGGATCGGCGGGATCGGCATGTCCGGGATCGCGGAGATCCTGCACAACCTGGGCTACCAGGTGCAGGGCTCCGACATCGCCGAGAGCGCCAACGTCAAGCGCCTGCGCGCGCTCGGGATTACGGTCCGGATCGGCCATGCGGCCGACAACGTCGCGGGCGTCAAGGTCGTGGTGATCTCGTCCGCCGTGAAGGCCGACAACCCCGAGGTCCGCGCGGCGCGCGAGCGCTTCGTGCCGGTCGTCCGCCGGGCGGAGATGCTGGGCGAACTGATGCGCCTGAAGTGGTCGATCGCGGTCGGCGGGACCCACGGCAAGACCACCACGACCTCGATGATGGCGTCGTTCCTGGAAGCCGCCGACCAGGACCCGACGGTGATCAACGGCGGCATCATCAACGCCTACGGCACCAACGCGCGGCTCGGCTCCGGCGACTGGATGGTGGTCGAGGCGGACGAGAGCGACGGCACCTTCACCAAGCTGCCGTCGACGATCGCCGTCGTGACCAACATCGATCCCGAGCACCTCGACTTCTACGGCGACGTCGAGACGCTGCACGCCGCCTTCGAGACGTTCGTCGAGAACATCCCGTTCTACGGCTTCGCCGTGCTGTGCATCGACCACCCGGCGGTGCAGGCGCTGATCGGGCGGATCCGCGACCGGCGGATCGTCACCTACGGCGTCAGCCCGCAGGCGGACGTGCGCCTGACCGAGCTGTCGCAGGCGCCCGACGGCGCAACCTTCACGGTCGAGGTCGACGGCCGCGGCGAGCGTCCGTCGTCCAAGATGGCGGACCTGCACCTGCCCATGGTCGGCCAGCACAACGTCCTGAACGCGCTAGCCGCGATCGCGGTGTCGCAGGAAATGGGCATGACCGAGGCCCAGGTCCGCAAGGCCCTGTCCTCGTTCGCCGGGGTCAAGCGCCGCTTCACCAAGACCGGCGAGGTCGCCGGCGTCTCGATCGTCGACGACTACGGCCACCACCCGGTGGAGATCGCGGCGGTGCTGAAGGCCGCCCGCTGGGCCGGCCGCGGCAAGGTGATCGCGGTCGTGCAGCCGCACCGCTATTCGCGCCTGGCCAAGCTGTTCGAGGACTTCTGCACCTGCTTCAACGACGCGGATCAGGTGATTGTCGCCGACGTCTACCCCGCCGGCGAGGACCCGATCGAAGGGGTCGACCGCGACGCGCTGGTCGAAGGGCTGCGCGCGCACGGCCACCGGCAGGTGCTGGCGCTGGAGGGCCCGGACCAGCTGGCGCGCATGGTCCGCGACCACGCCCAGTCCGGCGACCTGGTGGTCTGCCTGGGCGCGGGCAGCATCACCAACTGGGCGCAGGCCCTGCCGCGGCAGCTGGAAACCCTGCAGTCGGGCGGAGGCACGGCATGATGGCCGCCGAACGCATCCAGCCGACCGCCGGGTTTGAGCCCGGCCTGATCGACCGCCTGCCGGCGGTGCGCGGCCGGCTGCGCGCGAACGCGCCGCTCAAGGACGTGACCTGGTTCCGGGTCGGCGGCCCGGCGGAGGTGCTGTTCCGCCCCGCCGACCGCGACGATCTGATCGCCTTCCTGCGGAACCGCCCGGCGGATGTCCCGGTCACGGTCCTGGGCGTGGCCTCCAACCTGCTGGTGCGCGACGGCGGCGTCCCGGGTGTGGTGATCCGCCTGCTGCGCGGCTTCGTCGAGATCCAGGCCGACGGCACCGATCTGCTGGCGGGCGCGGGCGCGCTCGACCTTAACGTCGCCAAGACCGCCCAGCAGGCCGGCATCGCGGGGCTGGAGTTCCTGTGCGGCGTGCCCGGCACGATCGGCGGCGCGCTGCGGATGAACGCCGGCGCCTACGGCACCGAGATCAAGGACGTGCTGGTCGGGGCCGAAGCCGTCCACGCCGGCACCGGCGAGGTGCGGACATTCGGCGTCGGGGAGCTCGGCTACAGCTACCGCCACGCCAGCCTGCCCGCCGACTGGATCTTCCTGTCCGCCCGCCTGCGCGGCCGGGACGGCGACGCGCCGGCGATCGGCGCGCGGATGGCCGAGATCCAGGGCCAGCGCGGCGACAGCCAGCCGATCAAGACCGCGACCGGCGGCTCCACCTTCAAGAACCCGCAAGGCCACAAGGCCTGGCAGCTGATCGACCGGGCCGGCTGCCGCGGACTGACGCTGGGCGGCGCGCAGGTCTCGGAGCAGCACACCAACTTCCTGATCAACATCGGCGATGCGACCGCGGCCGACCTGGAGGCGCTGGGCGAGGAGGTCCGCCGCCGGGTGTTCGAGACCAGCGGCGTGCAGCTCGACTGGGAAATCCGCCGGATCGGCGTCGCCGCCGGCGACGCTGGCGCAGGGGGTGCGGCATGACCCGGGTCGCGGTGCTCTACGGCGGCGTCTCCGCCGAGCGCGAGGTGTCGCTGAATTCCGGCAAGGGCGTTGCCGCGGCGCTGTACGAGCGCGGCTACGAGGTCCGCCTGATCGACGTCGGCCGCGACGTCGGCCAGCTGGTGAGCGAGCTGACCCCGCCGCCGGACGTCGTGTTCAACGCGCTGCACGGCCAGTTCGGCGAGGACGGCCGGGTGCAGGGCGTGCTCGACCTTCTGGGCATCAAGTACACCCACTCCGGCGTGCTCGCCTCCGCGCTCGCGATGGACAAGGCGATGGCGCGCAAGGCATTCGCCGCCGCCGGCATCCCGGTGTGCGAGGGCATGACGGTAAGCCGCGAGGCGATGCTCGCCACCCTCGACCCGATGCCCCGCCCCTATGTCGTCAAGCCGGTCGCCGAGGGCTCCAGCGTCGGCGTGCACATCGTCCAGGAAGGCGACAACGAGGCCCCGTTCGACGCCGAGGGCTGGACGTTCGGCGACTACGCGCTGGTCGAGCGATTCATCCCCGGACGCGAACTGACCGTGAGCGTGATGGGCGACCGGGCGCTCGCGGTGACCGAGATCCGGACCAGCCAGGGCTTCTACGACTACCGCAACAAGTACACCGCCGGGCAGAGCGAGCACATCCTGCCCGCGCCGATCCCGGACGACGTCTATCAGCGCTGCCTGGATCTGTCGGTCGAGGCGCACCTGGCGCTCGGCTGCCGCGGCGTCAGCCGGGCGGACTTCCGCTACGACGACACGCCCCGCGGGACCGGCGAATTGATCCTGCTGGAGGTCAACACCCAGCCCGGCATGACCGAGCTGTCGCTGGTGCCCGAGCAGGCGCACTACCTCGGCATCTCGTTCGGCGAGCTGGTCGAATGGTGCGTGGAGGAGGCGGCATGCGACGGCTGACCCTGCCCCTTCCCGGCAAGTCCAACCGCAGCCCGCAGGCGGCCGATGCGCGCGCCCAGCGCAAGCGCCGCGCCCGCCGGCAGGCGCTGCTGCGCCTGAGCGTCCGCGCCGGAGTGCCGGCGGTGCTGCTCGCCCTGGTCGCCGGCAGCGGCGTCTGGGCTTGGCAGAGCGGCTGGATCGCCCGGCAGGGCCAGCAGCTCACGCATGCCGCCGTCGATGCCGCGGCGGAAGCCGGGCTGAGGCTGGACCAGGTGGTGGTCAGCGGCCGCGAGCGCACCGAACCGGACGCGATCCTGGCCGCGCTCGGCATCCGCCAGGGCGGCCCGATCCTCGGCCTCGACCCGGCAAGCGCGAAGCGGCGGCTGGAGCGGCTGCCGTGGGTCAAGACCGCGACCGTGGAACGCCGCCTGCCCGGCACCGTGCGGATCGACCTCACCGAACGCGCGCCGCTCGCGCTGTGGCAATTGGACGGCGCGCTGTCGGTGATCGACCGCGCGGGCCAACGGATCGATCGCGCTGCGCCCGAAGCGCACGCGAATCTGCCCCTGTTGGTCGGTCCCGGCGCCCCGGCGCACGCCGAGAAGCTGCTCGCCCTGCTCGCCCGCGAGCCGGAGATGAATGCGCGCGTGAAGGCCGCCGTGCGGGTCCGCGACCGGCGCTGGAACATCGTGCTGCGCAACGGCGTGGAAGTGCAGTTGCCGGCCGAGACACCGAGCCGCGCCTGGTCCCGCCTGGCCGAGATCGAGCGCAAGTACGGCGTGTTGCAGCGCGACATCCGGATGATCGACCTGCGCCTGCCCGACCGGATGGTGGTGCGGATGGCGCCGGGCTCGAAACCGATGAGCGAACCGCGCGGCATCGGCGAGAGCACCTGACCGCCGTCATCCGATCCAACCCCAAGCCGCCGACGACGCCACGACCGCGACACCTCAAGACACAACGGACCGCCAAGCCACGATGAGACGGGTTCTCGCCAGCGCCAAGACCGGCACGATCGCCGCGCTCGACATCGGATCGAGCAAGATCTGCTGCTTTATCGCCCGGGTCGACGAGCACGGGCGCCCGCGCATCGTCGGCATCGGCCAGCAGGCCAGCCGCGGCGTTCGCGCCGGCGCGGTGGTCGACATGGAAGCCGCCGAGATGGCGATCCGCAGCGCGGTCGACGCCGCCGAGCGGATGGCCGGCGAGACGCTGGAGCAGGTCGTGGTCAACCTGTCGGGCGGCAATCCGGCGTCCGACACGGTCGGCATCGAGGTCTCGATCAACGGCCACGCCATCCACGACGCGGACCTGCAGCGCGCGCTCGAGCCGCACCGCCTGACCCACGCGCTGAACGGGCACGCCGGCCACGGCCGGGAGATCGTCCACTCGATCGCCACCGGCTACGCCGTCGACGGCACCCGCGGCATCCAAGATCCGCGCGGCATGTACGGCGAGCACCTGGGGGTGAGCATGCATGTCGTCACCGCCGCCAGCGGGCCGATGAAGAACCTGATGCACTGCATCGAGCGCTGCCACCTCGACGTCGCAGCGGTGGTGGTCAGCCCGTACGCCGCCGGTCTCGCCGCGCTGGTCGAGGACGAGACCGACCTGGGCGTCACCCTGATCGACATGGGCGGCGGCACCACCACGATCGCCGTGTTCGGCGAGGGCGAGGTGCTGCACACCGACGTCGTCCCGATCGGCGGCCAGCACGTCACCAACGACATCGCGCGCGGCCTGTCGACCAGCCGCGTGCACGCCGAGCGGATGAAGACCCTGTACGGCCACGCCGTCGCCGCCGCGGCGGACGAGCGCGAGACCATCGAGGTCCCGCAGGTCGGCGAGGAGGACAGCGGCGCCACCCAGCAGGTGCCGCGCTCGCTTCTGACCGGGATCATCCAGCCCCGGCTGGAGGAGACCTTCGAGCTGGTGCGCTCGCGCCTGGAGGCGAGCGGCGCCGAGCGAATCGCCGGTCGGCGCGTGGTGCTGACCGGCGGGGCGAGCCAGCTGCCGGGGATTCGCGATCTCGCGTCCCTGGTGCTGGACAAGCAGGTCCGTGTCGGCCGGCCGATCCGCGTGAACGGCCTGGCCGAGGCGACGGGCGGGCCGGCGTACGCCACCTGCGCTGGCCTGCTGACCTACGCAGTCGAGGCGGAAACGGCCGCGCCGCGCGCTTCGCGGCCGGAAGCAAGGGAGCCGGGCAACGTCCTCGGACGGCTCGGTCATTGGTTACGTGAGCACTTCTGACCCGCACAACCGCGAGACCATCAACCGGGCGGACGCTGGGTCCGGGAATGCCAGCCACCCGCGCCGGCCGCAGCAGCCGCCCGAAAGCAAGCCCGAGACACACGAACAACGCACGACCCATCAACCGGTGAGCCAACAGCAGGCGAGCCAGCAACACGCGACAGGGCCGCAAGCGATGCAGCCCGCGCACGATACGCAGCAGCACGAGACGGATCGGCCGGACCAGGACGGCCCGGCGACCCAGGAAACGGCACCCAATACGCAAGGGCCAACGGAGGCGAAGATGACCTTGAACCTGCACGCTCCGACCACCGAGGAGCAGCTCCAGCCGCGGATCACCGTCGTCGGCACCGGCGGTGCCGGCGGCAACGCCGTCAACAACATGATCAACTCCAACCTGGAAGGGGTGGAGTTCCTGGTCTGCAACACCGACGCCCAGGCGCTCGCCGGCTCGCAATGCCCGCAGCGCCTGCAGCTCGGCCGTAACATCACCCAGGGCCTGGGCGCCGGCTCCCGCCCGGATGTCGGCCGCGCCGCCGCCGAGGAGGCGATCGACGACCTGATGGCCCACCTCGACGGCTCCAACATGGTGTTCATCACCGCCGGCATGGGCGGCGGTACCGGCACCGGCGCCGCCCCGGTGATCGCGCGCGCGGCGCGTGAAAAGGGCATCCTGACGGTCGGCGTGGTGACCAAGCCGTTCCACTTCGAGGGCGTTCACCGGATGCGCCTGGCCGAGCAGGGCATTCAGGAGCTGCAGGAGTACGTCGATACCCTGATCATCATCCCGAACCAGAATCTGTTCCGGGTGGCGAACGAGAAGACGACCTTCGCGGACGCCTTCAAGATGGCCGACGACGTGCTCTACTCCGGCGTGCGCGGGGTCACCGACCTGATGGTCATGCCCGGCCTGATCAACCTGGACTTCGCCGACATCCGCTCGGTGATGACCGAGATGGGCAAGGCGATGATGGGCACCGGCGAGGCCGCCGACGAGAACCGGGCAATCTCCGCCGCGGAAGCCGCGATCTCCAATCCGCTGCTCGACGACGTGTCGATGAAGGGCGCGCGCGGCGTCTTGATCAACATCACCGGCGGCTCCGACATGACCCTGTTCGAGGTCGACGAGGCCGCCAACCGGATCCGCGACGAGGTCGACCCGGACGCCAACATCATCTTCGGCTCGACCTTCGACCAGTCGATGGACGGCACCATGCGGGTCAGCGTGGTCGCGACCGGGATCGACGCCGAGGAGGCCGAGCGGCCGAAGCCGGTGACCCTGTCCGTGGTGTCCGGCGGCGAGAAGCAGCAGGCCCAGCAGAACCGTCAGGCGACCCAGAACACCGCTCAGGCGGTTGCCGAGGAGCTGCGCCAGCAGCCCGCCAGCGCCAGCGCTCAGGAGACGGCCGAGATGCCGGCGATGGCGGCGACCGGCACCGACGGCGGCTACGCCGAGAGCCGGGACTATACCCAGCAGGCGACCGCGGCCGCGGCCCAGCCGGCCTACGGCCCGGCGGACGAGCCGGCGGAGCCGGAGGCGGCCCGGGAGGACGCCTTCATCGCCCCGGCCCCGGCGCAGGCGCCGCGCCAACCGAAGGCCCGGCAGGCCGACTACCCGGCCGAGGAACGCGCCCAGGCGGCCCGGACCGGCGCCGCGCAGAACACCGAGCGCGGCGGCGAGACCGGCCTCAAGCGCAAGGGCCGCAGCCTGTTCGCCCGGGTGACCGGGGCGGCGCGGTCGACCAGCACGGCCCCGGAGCGCGAGGCCCCGGCGGCCCCGCGCCGCGCCGAAGAGCCGACCCTGGCCACCGGTCAGCGGGCGGCCCAGCCGCAGGCCCGCCAGCCGGAGTCCCGACAGCCCGAGTCCCGACAGCCGGAGCCGCACCAGCCGGAGCCGGCGCGCGAGCCGGCCGGCGAGACCCGCACCCAGGCCCGGCCGCAGGCCGCCCGGGCCGAGGCGCGGCCGGAGCCGCAGCGCGAGAGCAGCCAGCCGCGGCTGTCCGGCCTGGACCCGGCGGATCGTCACGACCCGGCGCAGGACGACGACCAGCTGGACATCCCGGCGTTCCTGCGTCGGCAGGCGAACTAGAGCAAAAGCGATGAAGATCGAGTCGACCTTGATCGTGAATTTGGCTCTGACTGCTCGAGGAGAGAGCAAGAGTCAGCTGAAGGTGGCTTCACCTTTCAGCATCTTGCTCTAACCAAGGAGTAGGTCCGGGGCTGCGGCGATTCCGCGCCGCAGCCCCGGTTTCCGCGGCGCAACACCGCAACGGCAAAGGGTCGACGGCGCGAAGAGTTCTACGATAGGATTAATTCCAGCGGTTTGACCGATCTCATGCGCCGACGGCGACACCCCGCGCGGCGCGCTCACATTTGCCTAATAACTCGTTGTTCTTCAGGGATTTTTTCTGAAACACGCTGTAACAAAGAGTGATTTGAGGCGACTCAGCGCGACCCCTACATTCGTGCGCAAGATTTACCCTAATCCGGGACGTATAATCGAGGGGTCCTGCCGGCGAGACCGGCGGCGTTCGGACCGAACGGTTGGCGTTCCAAGGAGTAAGCGGCGACGGGGCCGCCAAGGCACCCGGGCACACACGCATACGAGACCAGACGACAAGCCACGATAAGGCGACAGAACAACAAGGCCAATACGACCGGCACCGGCGCCCCGCGCGGGCAACCTACCGGCCGGATCGCAAACGGCCTCAAGACGAGACTCGACGGGGGGAGCGCAGCCCTGCGGCACGGCCGATCGGAGGATCGCCAGACGGGGCTGCGAAGCGGCAATCGGACGAGACCTGTTACCTTTGGGGGATCCCGTATGGGGGCACTTCGCGGACTACATCAATTCGAGGCTGAGGGCGGCCGTCCCCCCTCCAGCGTCGGCGATCCGGTCGTCGGCGGCGACAGCGGCTATCAGCAGACGCTCAAGAACGCCATCCACTGCTCCGGCGTCGGCCTCCACTCCGGTGCCAAGATCGCGATGACGCTGAAGCCGGGCGCGCCCGACACCGGCATCGTGTTCCGCCGGCGCGACCTGGCCGGTAAGCCGAGCGTGCGCGCCTCGCACCTGAGCGGCCAGGAGACGCCGCTGTGCACGACGATCGCCGACGGCGACGTCAAGGTCGCCACGATCGAGCACCTGATGAGCGCGCTCGCGGCCTGCGGCGTCGACAACGCCGAGGTCGAGCTCGACCGGCCGGAGGTGCCGATCATGGACGGCAGCGCCGCGCCGTTCGTGTTCCTGGTCGAGTGCGCCGGCATCACCGTGCAGAACGCACCGCGCCGGGCGATCCGGATCCTCAAGACGGTCGAGATCGACGACGGCGGGCGGCACGCCAGCCTGTCGCCGTCGCGTAGCTTCTGGATCGACTTCGAGATCGACTTCGACAGCGAGGTGGTCGCGCGGCAGAGCTGGTCCGGCGGCATCAACCGCCAGCAGTTCAAGTCCGACCTCGCCCGCGCCCGCACCTTCGGCTTCCTGCAGGAGGTCGACCAGCTGCGCCAGCACGGCCTGGCGCGCGGCGGCTCGCTCGACAACGCCGTGGTGATCGACGGCAACGGCGTGATGAACGAAGGCGGCCTGCGCTTCGAAGACGAGTTCGTGCGCCACAAGGTACTCGACTCGATCGGCGACCTGTATCTGGCCGGCGCGCCGATCCTCGGCCGCTTCGCCGGGCACAAGACCGGCCACGCAATGAACCTGCGGCTGCTGCGCGCCCTGTTCGCCGACGACAGCGCGTGGTGCTGGGTCGACCTGGCGCGCGCCGACATGGCGCCGGGCGCCAGCGTGCCGCCGGCCCGCGCCGTCGCCGCGCGCGCCTGACGGCCGGCGCGGAGCCGCGCCGCGGAGACGCCGGGTCTGGCGTCGACCGGCCGGCCCGCCCGGCCAGCGATCGGGGGGAGTGGGGAAGCCCCGTGCGCCGCTTGAGGCGCACGGGGCTTCTTCTTATAGTCGACCGGCGGCGCCGGCCCCGGCGCCGCTGTCTGGTCCCTGCCCGCACGCGGCAGGCTGGGCGGTTCCCTCGACAGCAAGACGACGGATATTCCGTGATCGATCGTTCCCGGGTCAGTGACCCCCGCAGCCGCACCGCCCCGACCGCCGGCGGCACCGCGACCGGCCTCCGCCTGGGGCGGTGGCGCGGTTTCCTGCTGGCGTGCGCGCTCGCCCTGCCCGTCGGCCTTGCCGGCTGTGCCAGCGACGAGCCGCAGTACGTCGAGCGTCCGGTGGGCGAGCTCTACAACCAGGCGATGAACCAGCTGCTGGACGAGCAGTACCAGCAGGCAGCCCAGACGTTCGACGAGGTCGAGCGCCAGCACCCCTATTCCACCTGGGCGTCCAAGGCCCAGTTGATGGCGGGCTACGCCCACTACCTGAACGACAGCTACACCGAAGCGGTGAACGCGCTCGACCGGTTTATCGAACTGCACCCGGGCAACCGCGACATCGCCTACGCCTATTATCTGAAGGCGCTCTGCTATTACGAGCAGATCGCCGATGTCCGCCGCGATCAGCAGATGACCCGGCAAGCCCGGAACGCCTTGCAGGAAGTCGTCAACCGCTTCCCCAACAGCAAGTACGCGCGCGACGCCCGTCTCAAGCTCGACCTGACCGAGGATCATCTGGCGGGTGCGGAGATGGTGGTCGGGCGGTACTACCTGAACAACGGGCACTACCTGGCCGCTATCAAGCGCTTCCGCAAGGTGGTCGAGGAATACCAGACCACCACGCACGTGCCTGAAGCGCTGCACCGCTTGGTCGAGGCTTACATGGCGCTGGGCGTGGTCGACGAGGCCAAGGCGACCGCCGCCGTGCTCGGCCACAACTATCCCGGCACCGAATGGTACGCCGACAGCTACGAACTTCTGACCGGCCGCGACGTCACCCCGGAGCGCGACGAGGATTCCTGGATCTCGCGTGCCTGGGACCAGGTGAGCTAGCGGCGCGCATGCTGCGAAGTCTTGCGATTCGCGACGTCGTTCTAATCCATCGGCTGCAGTTGGAATTCACCCCGGGCCTGTGTGCGCTGACCGGCGAGACCGGTGCCGGCAAATCGATCCTGCTGGACTCGCTGGGCCTGGCGCTCGGCAACCGCGCGGACAGCGGCCTGCTGCGCCCCGGAGCGGATCAGGCCAAGGTCGCCGCCTCGTTCGACATCTCCGACAGCCACCCGGTGCGCGCCGTGCTCGACGACCACGACGTGGAGATCGACGACGACCAGCTGGTGATGCGCCGGGTGCTGTCGAAGGACGGCCGCGGCCGCGCCTACGTCAACGACCAGCCGGTCTCGGTCACGCTGCTGCGCCGGCTGGCCGATCATCTGGTCGAGATCCAGGGCCAGTTCGAGCAGCGCGGGCTGCTCAACCAGGCCAATCACCGCGGGCTGCTCGATGCCTACGGCGGTCTGCAGGACCGCGCCCGGCAGGTCGCCGCGCGCTACCAGGAGTGGCGCACGGCACTGGACACCTACCGCAGCGCGCAGGCGGAACTGGAGCAAGCGCAGCAGGACGAAGCCTACCTGCGTCACGAGGTCGACGAACTGGACCAGCTGCAGCCCGCACCCGGCGAGGAGCAGCAGCTGGCCGACCAGCGCAACCGCCTGATGAACGCGGAAAAGCTGGTCGACGCCTTCAACGCCGCCGAGGCCGAATTGACCGGCAGCGAGCAGGGCCGCGGCGCGGAGGACAGCCTGGCGGGCGCCCGCCGCGCCTTGGAACGGATCGCCGACCAGGGCGGCGACGACATCCGGGCCGCGCTGGACGCCCTCGACCGGGCCATGTCGGAGACCGAGGACGCGCTCGCCCGCCTGCGCTCCCTGTCCTCGGAGATCGAGCTCGACAGCGGCCGGCAGCAGGAGATCGAGGAGCGCTATTTCGCGCTCAAGGACCTCGCCCGCAAGCACGGCTGCGAGGTCGACGCCCTGCCGGACGTCCATGCCCGCCTGCAGGAGCGCCTGAACGCGATCGACAGCGGCGGCGAGCATCTGCGGGAGCTGGCCGACACGGCCGAGCAGGCCCGCCAGACGTTCCACGCGGACGCGCAAGCGCTGTCGCAAGCCCGCGCGGCGGCTGCCCAGCGGCTGGACGCCGCGATCAACGCCGAGTTGCCGCCGCTCAAGTTGGAAAAGGCGACCTTCAAGACCCGCCTGCAGCCGCTCGAATCCGAGGAGGACTGGGGACCCAACGGGATCGAGCGGGTCTCCTTCGACGTCGCCACCAACCCGGGCGCCAGCCCGGGCCCGCTCAACAAGATCGCTTCCGGCGGCGAGCTGTCGCGCTTCCTGCTGGCGCTCAAGGTCGTGCTGGCCCAGGTCAGCCCGGAGCGCAGCCTGGTATTCGACGAGGTCGACAGCGGGATCGGCGGCGCGGCGGCCGCGGCCGTGGGCGACCGGCTTGCCCGGCTGTCGCAGGGGCGCCAACTCCTGGTGGTCACGCACTCCCCGCAGGTCGCCGCGCGCGCCGACCACCATTTCCGGGTCGCCAAGGCGAGCGACGGCGAGGCGACCGTGACCGACGTATCGCAGCTGAGCCAGGACCAGCGCCGCGAGGAGATCGCCCGCATGCTCTCCGGCACGCACGTCACCGACGAAGCGCGCGCCGCCGCGGCCAAGCTGATGGGAGCCGCGTAGCACGCCGATGGCCGACGAGCAGAGCGCCGACAAACCCGGCCCGGAACAGCTGAGCGCGGCGGAGATCCCGGCCGGTCCGGCGGAGATCCCGGCCGGCCATCCGGACGCGGCCGTGGACGAGCTGAGCGATTTCCAGGCGCGCGACGAACTGCATCGCCTGGCCCAGCTGATCGCCTACCACGACGCGCGCTATCACCGCGACGACGCCCCGGAGATCGCGGACGCCGACTACGACGCCCTGCGCCGGCGCAACGAGGCGATCGAGCGGCGCTTCCCGCAGCACATCCGCGCGGACAGCCCGTCGCGCAAGGTGGGCGCGCCGCCGGCCAGCGGTTTCGCCAAGGTGCGCCACAGCGTGCCCATGCTCTCGCTCGCCAACGCGTTCGAGGAGCAGGAGGTACGCGACTTCTTCGACCGCATCCGCCGCTTCCTCGGGCTCGGCGCCGACGACCCGGTCGAGGTGCTGGCGGAGCCGAAGATCGACGGCCTGTCCTGCGCCCTGCGCTACGAGCGCGGACGGCTGGTCCAGGCCGCCACCCGCGGCGACGGCACCGAGGGCGAGGACATCACCCGCAACGTCCTCACCATCGACGACATCCCCGACCGCCTGCCGGGCGACGACGGGCCCGCGGTCGTCGAGGTGCGCGGCGAGATCTTCATGGACCGCCAGGCGTTCAAGGACCTGAACGAGCGCCAGCGCCAGGCCGGCAAGCAGCTGTTCGCCAATCCGCGCAACGCCGCCGCCGGCGCGGTCCGCCAGCTCGACCCCAAGATCACCCGGTCCCGGCCGCTGTCCTTCCTGGCCTACGCCTGGGGCGAGGTCAGCCAGCCGCTCGGCCGGACGATGACCGAGGTGCGCGACCGCTTCCACGGGTGGGGCTTCAAGCTGAACCAGCCGGCCGCCACCTGCTCCAGCGTCGAGCAGGTTCTGGAGTACTACCGCAAGCTGGAGAGCGAGCGCGCCGAACTGGCCTTCGAGATCGACGGTATCGTCTACAAGGTCAACGACCTCGCCCTGCAGGAGCGGCTCGGCTACGTCTCGCGCGCGCCACGCTGGGCGATCGCCCACAAGTTCCCGCCGGAGCAGGCGCAGACGATCCTGAATAAGATCACCATCCAGGTCGGGCGCACCGGCGCGCTGACGCCGGTCGCGAACCTGGAGCCGATCACGGTGGGCGGCGTCGTCGTCTCCCGCGCCACCCTGCACAATCCCGACGAGATCGCACGCAAGGACGTGCGCGAGGGCGACACCGTGATCGTCCAGCGCGCCGGCGACGTGATCCCGCAGGTGCTGGGCGTGGTGACCGAGAAGCGCCCGGCCGCCTCGGAGCCGTTCGCGTTTCCGGAAGTCTGCCCGTGCGAGCTGCAGACGCCGGTGGTGCGCCCGGACGGCGAGGTCGTACCGCGCTGCTCCGGCGAGCTCGCCTGCCCCTACCAGCAGGTCGAACGGCTGAAGCACTTCGTCTCCCGCGAGGCGTTCGACATCGAGGGGCTGGGCACCAAGAACATCGAGGCGTTCTGGCAGAACGATCTGGTCAAGACGCCGCCCGACATCTTCCAGCTGCACCGCCACCGCGACACCCTGCTGAAGTGGGAGGGCTGGGGCCAGCAGTCGGTCAAGAACCTGCTCGACGCGATCGAGGCCCGCCGGAGAATCGGCCTCGACCGGTTCATCTACGCGCTCGGCATCCAGGAGGTCGGCAGCACCACCGGCCGCCTGCTCGCGCGCAGTTACGGCACGCTCAAGGCCTGGGACGAGGCCATGTCCAAGGCCGCCGAGGAGCGCGCGGCGACCCCCGACGAGGCCAAGAAGCCGGAGCGCGTGGGCGAGGCCTACGCGGAGCTGTGCGGCCTCGAGAGCATCGGCATGACGGTGGCGGACGCGATCTGCGAGTTCTTCCAGGAGCCGCACAACCGCGAGGTCCTCGAAGCGCTGGAGGCGGAGGTCACGGTCGAGGACTTCGTCGACACCCGCGCCTCCGACACGCCGGTCTCCGGCAAGACGATCGTGTTCACCGGGACGATGGAAAAGATGACCCGTAGCGAGGCGAAGTCGCGCGCGGAGGCGCTGGGCGCCAAGGTCTCGGGCTCGGTGTCGAAGAAGACGGACTACGTCGTCGCCGGCGCGGACGCCGGCTCCAAGGCGACCAAGGCGCGCGAGCTGGGCGTCGCGGTGCTGAGCGAGGACGACTGGCTGCAGCTGATCGGGGAGCAGTAACGCCATGCAAGGCGGCGACGCGGACACGGAAGCCCCGGGCGTCTACCTGCTGGACCCGGACGACAGGTGGCGCCTGATCCACGCGGACCGCGGCGGCGACTACCACCTGCACGACATCAAGGAAGCTTTCGCGCTCGGCACCCGCGCGACCGGCGAGGACGGCCTGCCCCTGCTCGCCCTGTCGCGCGCCGAGGCCCGCCAGCTGACCGCACACGCCCAAGCGCAGGCGTTAGACCAGGACGACGGCCTGACCGCGCTCGCCGCCGACATCGCGGCCGCCGCCCGCGACCTGCCCAAGATGATGACCCAGCTGCAGCTGCGCCAGGTGTTTTAACTCATTTATTCCCCTCCTCCCGTCGGAGGAGGGGTTAGGGGAGGAGGCGCCACGGGTCTACGCCGCGAGCATCCTCCTCTCCCCGGCCCTCTCCTCCCACGGAAGGAGAGGGGGAAGCAGCGGCGCTACCGGCGGCCGCCTGCGGCGCGTTGCTGGCCGCGGCGTTTGTTGGCGGGGACCAGGGATTCCTCGTCGAACAAATCGGCGAGACGTTCCAGCATGGTGCCGCCCAGCTGCTCGGCGTCGACGATCGTGACCGCGCGGCGGTAGTAGCGGGTGACGTCGTGGCCGATGCCGATCGCGGTCAGCTCGACCGGGCTCTTGCGCTCGATGAAGTCGATCACCTCGCGCAGGTGCTTTTCCAGGTAGTTGCCCGGGTTCACCGACAGGGTGGAATCGTCGACCGGCGCGCCGTCCGAGATCACCATCAGGATGCGGCGCTGCTCGGGCCGGCCGACCAGGCGGTTGTGCGCCCACATCAGCGCCTCGCCGTCGATGTTCTCCTTCAGGATGCCCTCGCGCAGCATCAGGCCGAGCTTGCGCCGGGCCCGGCGCCAGGGGGTGTCGGCGGACTTGTAGATGATGTGGCGCAGATCGTTCAGCCGCCCCGGATTGGCCGTCTTGCCGTTGGCGATCCAGCGCTCGCGCGACTGGCCGCCCTTCCACATCCGGGTGGTGAAGCCCAGGATCTCGACCTTGACCCCGCAGCGCTCCAGCGTGCGCGCCAGGATGTCGGCGCTCATCGCGGCGACCGTGATCGGCCGGCCGCGCATCGACCCGGAATTGTCGATCAGCAGCGTCACCACGGTGTCGCGGAACCGGCTGTCGCTCTCCTGCTTGTAGGACAGCGGGTATTCCGGGTTGGCGATGATCCGCGCCAAGCGGGAGGTGTCGAGGTAGCCCTCCTCCAGGTTGAACTGCCAGGCGCGCGTCTGCTTGGCCAGCAGGCGGCGCTGCAGGCGGTTCGCCAGGCGCGAGACGACCGACTGCATGTGCGCCAGCTGCTGGTCCAGCATTTGCCGCAGGCGCGCCAGCTCGTCCGGATCGCACAGCTCGGCGGCGTCGGTGATCTCGTCGAATTCCTGGGTATAGGGCGCGTACGGCAAGTCGTCGGTCGAGTTGCGCCGGTCCTGATGGCGCGGCTGGGTGCCCGGCCGGCCCGGCTCCTCGGAGCTCGCGCCGGAGGTCATCTGACCTTCGCTATCGCTCTCCTGCTCCTCGACGCCGGAGCCCTCGCCCTCGTCCTGGCTGTCGCCGTCCATCGAGCTGCCGGACTCCGCGCTGTCCTGCTCGCCGCTCTGGGCGTCGCCCTCGCCGCTGTCGTCGTCGGACTCCTCGGCCTCGGCCTGCTCGTCCTCGTCGCTGGACGCCTCCTCCTGGTCGGTCGCGCTCTCCAGGTCGAGGTGCTGCAGCAGCTTGCGCACCTGGCGGGCATAGTCGTCCTGGTCGGTGACGTGCTGGCCCAGCTGATCCAGTTCGCGCAGGACGTCGGCATCCAGGGTCGGCCGCCAGGCGTCGACCATCGCCTTGGCGGCGGGCGGCGGCGCCTGGCCGGTCATCGCCTCGCGCGCCATCACGCGCATGACCTCGGACAGCGGAACGTCCTCGCGGTGCTCGATGTTGGTGTAGCCGCGCGCCTTGTAACGCTCGTTCATCGCGGCATCGAGGTTGCTCGCGACCCCGGCCATGCCCTGGGCACCCAGCGCCTCGCAGCGCGCCTGCTCGACCGCGTCGAACACCTCGCGCGCGACCGTGTTCTGCGGCCGGTTCTGGGAGTGCACCTGGCTGTCGTGGTAGCGCAGGCGCAGGGCCTCGGCGTCCGCCTCGCCGCGCACCCGGCTGGCCTCGTTGTAGTTCAGGTCGCGCCCGGGCTGCGACAGGCGCATCTCGTTCCCCGACAGACCCTGCGCGTTGGAGGAGAAGGTCACGTGCAGGTCGTCCCGCCGGGCCATGGCGCGCATGGTCGCCCCGGTGGTCCGCCGGAAGCGATCCAGGGGACTCTCGTTGTCGTCCTTCATCCTCTATCCACCCATTGCTCTGCCGGGCGCGCGGATCGTCGCCACCGGGCGCGCTTAAACCAGCGTCGCCTGCACGCCCGTCTCGGGCAGTTCGGTCCCGAAGCAGCGCTGATAGTACTCCGCCACCACCGGGCGCTCGAGCTCGTCGCACTTGTTCAGGAAGCTCAGCCGGAAAGCGAAGCCGATGTCGTTGAAGATCGCCGCGTTCTCCGCCCAGGTGAGCACGGTCCGCGGGCTCATCACGGTGGAGATGTCGCCGTTGACGAAGCCGCTGCGGGTCAGGTCGGCGCAGTGCACCATGGCGGAGACCTGCTCCCGGCCGTCCTTGGTGTCGAACTGCGGCAGCTTCTGCAGCACGATGTTGGTCTCCTCGTCGTGCGGCAGGTAGTTCAGCGTGGCCACGATGTTCCAGCGGTCCATCTGGCCCTGGTTGATCTGCTGCGTGCCGTGATAGAGGCCGGTGGTGTCGCCCAGGCCGACCGTGTTCGCGGTGGCGAACAGGCGGAAGGCGTTGTGCGGATGGATCACCTTGTTCTGGTCGAGCAGGGTCAGCTTGCCCTCGACCTCCAGCACGCGCTGGATCACGAACATCACGTCCGGCCGGCCGGCGTCGTACTCGTCGAACACCAGCGCGGTCGGGTTCTGCAGCGCCCACGGCAGCAGGCCCTCGCGGAACTCGGTCACCTGCTGGCCGTCGCGCAGAACGATCGCGTCCTTGCCGATCAGGTCGATGCGCGAGATGTGGCTGTCCAGGTTGATCCGGATGCAGGGCCAGTTCAGCCGCGCGGCGATCTGCTCGATGTGGGTCGACTTGCCGGTGCCGTGATAGCCCTGCACCATGACCCGGCGGTTGTAGGCAAAGCCGGCCAGGATGGCGAGCGTGGTGTCCCGGTCGAAGCGGTAGGTGTCGTCCTGCTCTGGGACGTACTCGCTTTTCTCGGAGAAGGCCGGCACCTGCATGTCGACGTCCAGCCCGAAGGTCTGGGCGACCGAGATCTTCATGTCCGGGCCCGTGGCGGGCAGCGAGGTTTCGGCGTTTGCGGTCTGACTAGCCATCGATATCCTTTCCGTCCGCTTTGAACCGTCGCGCGCACCCCGGCGGCTGGCCGCTGACGGGGTGGCGATGTCGGGTCGGGACGCGGTGTTGCGCGGGTTTTGGTGGGACCGTCCGGCCTCAGATTTAAGACCTTTGACGTGCTTTGGGTACCCCCGGCACGGGAGCCCACCCGGGCGCGCCGGCGTTCCGTCTGAAGGATCAACGCCTTGGCGCCCGGATTGTTTTGCCGCCGCCGCCCGAACCCGCGGCTTTAGCGATAGGCCTTGCGCAGGGTGGCGTAGGCCTGGTTTACGGTCTTCAGCCGGTCCTCGTTGGTCCGGTCGCCGCCGTTGGCATCCGGGTGGAAGCGCTTCACCAGTTCCTTGTAGCGCACCTTGATCGCCGCGAAGGTCGCCGGCGGATCCAGGCCCAACTCGGCCAGCGCGCGGTCGGTCTCCCCGGCATGGGTGGTGCCGCCGCCGCCGTTGGCGCGGCCCCGGCCGGTGCCGTCGTGCGCGTCCTGCCAGGACCGCTGGCGGTTCTGCTCCCACTGCCGGCGGGCGTCCTGCTGGTCGGTCTGCTCGGCGTGGAAGAAGCCGAAGTCGTCGCGCCAGCGCGGCCCCTGCCCGATCGAGCCGAACGGCCAGCTGGGCCGGTGCCAGCAGCTGTCGCGCCGGCGTTCCTGCTCGATCTGCGCTTCCGACATGCCGGCGTAGTAGTTCCAGGCGCGGTTGTACTCCCGCACGTGCTCCAGGCAGAAGTAGTAGTATTCGTTCAGCCGGTCGCGGCTGCGCGGCGCGCGGTACTGTCCGTGGCCGGTACAGCCCGGGCGATCGCACGTGCGCGTCTCCGCCTCCTGACGGAAAAAGCGCCGCATCCGCGCGAACGGTCTGTGCAGGGCCTCGGAATCGGTACGCGCCATGATGCCATCAAGTATGGGCGGCGCCTCCGGGCGAGGCAAGCTGTCCGCCCGGCGATCGCGGCCGGAAAACCGCCGCGTCCGACCGCCGCGCCCTACCGCCGCGAGGCGCGCAGGTCCGCCAGGTTGACGAGCGCCATGCCGCCCACGATCAGCGCCAGCCCGCCCACGCGGGTCAGCGAGAGCGCCTCGCCCAGGACCAGCGTGCTCATGATCACCCCCGCCGTGGGCACGCCCAGAAGGCCGAGCGACGTGGAGATCGCCGGCAGGCTGCGCTGCACCGTCACCACCGCCCAGAAGCAGAACGCGGTGGCGAGCGGGCCGTTGTAGAGCAGGATCGCGATCAGCTCGCCCGACCAGTCGATCCGGGCGTCGCCTTCGAACACGAAGGCGAGAATCAGCAGCACCGGCAGCGCGGCCAGCATCTGCCAGGGCGCCAGCTGCAGCGGGCTGGACGTCCAGGTGTGCCGGCGGGTGTGCAGGATGGTCGCCGCCCAGCCGAGCGCCGCCAGCATCAGGAACGCGTTGCCCAGCACCACGTCCGGATCGGACCAGTCGAAGCCCAGCGGGTTGAACAGCACCGCCACCCCGGTCAGCCCCAGGATCAGGCCCGCGCCCTTGCGCGCGTTCAGCCGTTCGCCCAGCAGGTACACCGCGACCGGGGTCACCCACAGCGGCGTGGTGTAGGCCAGGATCGCCGAGCGGCCGGCGTCGACCGTCAGCAGCGCCAGGTTCACCAGCGACAGGAAGGTCGCCATCTGCAACAGCGCGACCGAGACCACGATCGGCATGTCCGCCCGGCGCGGCAGGCTGAGCCGGCCGGTGACCGCCAGCACGCCGAACAGCGTGACCGCGCCCATCGACATGCGCGCGACCGCGAACCAGAACGGCGTGATCGACTGCAGGCCGATCTTCATCACCGGCCAGTTGGTGCCCCATAGCAGGATCACCGCCGCCAGCAGCAGATAGGCGCCCTTGGTCCCCGGATGGTGTCCGCTGGTCCCGCGGCCGCCGGACGCAGGTGCCTGGCCGGTCTGGGCGGCGGTGTCGCTGTCGGCGCGCGCGCTCATCGAACCTCTGTGCGAGACTGGCGGAGAAACTTCGGGCTGGTCGGGACGACGCGGACGGCCACGGCCGCCGGTTGGCGTGCACGCTACCACCCGCCGGCCAGCGTGCAACCGCCCGCCGGCGGACGGCAGCGTCCCGCCGCACGCAGGACAACGCGCGCCGGATGCTTGACAGGCCGGACCCGCGGGCGATGCTGTCGCACCCTGGACCAATCCAGCCAGCCCCGCCCACCCGAGACAGGACAGACCGCATCATGGAGTTCGCCCAGCGGATCGACCGCCAGCTGCGCCAGACCTTCGAGATCGAGCGTCTGGACGTCGTCGACGATTCGGCCAAGCACGCCGGCCATTCCGGCGCCCACCCGCTGGGCGAGACGCACTTTCGCTTGGTCGTCGTGTCGCTCGACTTCGAGGGGGTCGGCCGGGTCGCCCGCCAGCGCCTGGTCTACGACGCGCTGAAGGCCGAGATGGGCGAGCGCGTGCACGCCCTGCAGTTGTCCTGCCGCACGCCGGAGGAGGACGCGAAGCTGGGCGTGTAGGGGGTCGGACGCGACCCCACACGTTTTCGCTGTCCGCCTCCACGCGCCGTAAACTCTCTAGTTGCATTTTCCGGCGGCTCGCATACGCTCGCATGACACTCTCATTGCGTGCAATTCTGGCCGAGCGGGTTACGGAAAGATGCAGGGCAGCGACGCGGACGCCCAGGGCGGCCTGATCAACCGCAACGTCACGGTGAACGGCCGGCGCACCAGCATCCGGTTGGAGCCGGAGATGTGGGACGCCCTGGACGAGATCGCCAAGCGGGAGAGCGTGCGCGTCAGCGACGTCGTCTCCCGGATCGACCGGGATCGGCTCGGCCGCGGTGCGGGCCTGACCGCACGGGTGCGGGTGTTCGTGCTGGGCTACTTCCGCGCCGCCGCGACGGAGAGCGGCCACATGAACGCCGGCCACGGCCTGCTCTACGGCCACCCCGCACGGCGATAGCGGCGCCGGGTGCGAAACCAGATACCGCCTACTCGCCGGTGTAGTGCTCCGGCCATTCGCGCTGCACCACCGGGCCGTCGCTGCGGAAGGCGTGGCAGCTGTCGACCAGCGGCGGGCGGCCGCCCTGGATGCCGCGGATCTTGCCCTCCTTCTGCAGCACCGGATAGATCGTCTGGAAGGCGGGGGTGGCCATCGCGCCCAGCAGTTCGGTGATGTGGGTGCAGCCCTCGGTGCCGGCGAACAGCTCCTTCAGGGTCTTGCGCCAGCCGGTCGCGATGCGCTTGCCCTCCAGTTTCTTGTAGTTCGCCGCGATCGCCGGGCAGACGCCGAACGGGCCGGCGTTGGTGCTGACCTCGACCGCCCGGACGACGAACCGGTCGTCCACCGTCAGACGCACCTGCATGTCGTGCAGCGCCTCGCCCGGCTGGATCTCGCCGCGCTCGGTGTTGGTGAAGGGGTAGCCCTTGGTGTCGACGATCCGCCCCTCGATGTCCCAGAGGCCGTCGCTCCGGCGGAAGCCGTCGAACTGGTAGGTGCGCGTATGCAGGTGATCGCGCGCGGCGGGGGTCGACAGGGGCATCGGGCCGTCCTCGGTCTGCAACGTCGCTCACTGTAGCGGCGGCCACCGACAGGTCAAACGGCCTGCCCGATCGCCGGTTACGCCCCGGGGGTCCCACAGCCGCGCAAATCGGGACCGGATACGAAAGCGGCCGCCAGCGCGGGTGGACGCGCGGCGGCCGCCTCGGGCGCCGGTGCGAAACCGCACGGCGCCTGACCAGATAGCGGATCGCGGAGGCTTACTCTTCGTCCTCCATCTCGTATTCCTGCTCGGCCGTCGGGCCGGAATCCGCGCCCTTCCAGGCGGGGTCGCGGTCGACCAGCTCGATCACCGCCATGGGCGCACAATCGCCCTGCCGGAAGCCGGCCTTGAGCACGCGGGTGTAGCCGCCGGGACGGTCCTTGTAGCGCGGGCCGAGCTCGTCGAAGAGCTTCTTCGCCATCCGCTCGTCGCGCAGCTGGGACGCCGCCCGGCGACGGGCATGCAGATCGCCCTTCTTGCCCATCGTGATCAGCTTATCGGTGATCCGCCGAAGCTCCTTGGCCTTGGGCAGCGTGGTCACGATCTGCTCGTGCTTGATCAGCGAGGTCGCCATGTTGGCGAACAGCGCCTTGCGGTGGCTTTGCGTGCGGTTGAGTTTCCGCCCGCTCTTCATGTGACGCATGGCGTCATCTCCTCAAGCTCGTACCCGGGCGCGGCGTATCCGCCCGGTCGGGTGTTCCCGCATCCTCCTCGACATCGCCGGATCTCGCGGTACGAGATCGATTGGGTGGCTCCGACGCCGCGGCGCATGAGCCCCGCTCATCCGCCAGGTACGCCGGCTGCGCCCTCGCTCGTCCGTCCCCCGGGCGCCCAGGGAAAACCCGCCGCCGGGCTGCCGGCGGCGGGCGTCACGCCACGGCTCTGGCGCCGCGCCCGCCGTCAGGCCGTTAGTACGGCTCTTCCAGCTTGCGGGCCAGTTCCTCGATGTTCTCCGGCGGCCAGCCCGGCACGTCCATGCCCAGCGACAGGCCCATCTGCTGGAGCACTTCCTTGATCTCGTTCAGCGACTTGCGGCCGAAGTTCGGGGTCCGGAGCATCTCCGCCTCGGTCTTCTGAACCAGATCGCCGATATAGACGATGTTGTCGTTCTTCAGGCAGTTCGCCGAGCGGACCGAGAGTTCCAGCTCGTCGACCTTGCGCAGCAGGTTCGGATTGAACGGCAGCTCGCTGGAGCTCTCCTGCTCGCCGCGCTGGCTCGGCTCCTCGAAGTTGATGAACAGCTGCAGCTGGTCCTGCAGGATGCGGGCGGCGAGCGCCACCGCGTCCTCCGGACTGACCGCGCCGTTGGTCTCGACGTCCATGGTCAGCTTGTCGTAGTCGGTGACCTGGCCGACACGGGTGTTCTCGACGCGGTAGGCGACCTTGACCACCGGGGAGTAGACCGCGTCCACCGGGATCAGGCCGATCGGCGCGTCTTCCGGCCGGTTCTGGGTCGACGGGACGTAGCCCTTCCCGGACTCGACCGTCATCTCCATGTCGATCCGCGCGCCGTCGTCCAGCGTGCAGATCACCAGCTCCGGGTTCATCACGTCGATGTCGTGGCCGGTCTCGATCTGGGCGGCCTTGACCTCGCCCGGTCCCTCGCCGCGAAGGCGGATCCGCTTGGGACCGTCGCCGTGCATCTTCAGCGCGAGCGCCTTGACGTTGAGGACGACGTCGGTGACGTCCTCCCGCACGCCGGCGATCGAGGAGAACTCGTGCAGCACGCCGTCGATCTGGATCGAGGTGACGGCGGCGCCCTGGAGCGAGGACAGCAGGATCCGGCGCAGGGCGTTGCCCAGCGTCAGCCCGAAGCCGCGCTCCAGCGGCTCCGCGACAACCTGCGCGAAGCGCTTCGGGTCGCTCCCGCTCTGGATGTCGAGCTTGTTCGGCTTGATCAGTTCAGTCCAGTTCTTCTGCAGCACGGCTGGTGCCCCATGCTCGTTCGTAAGTGTCGTTGAGCCAAAGCCCGGCCGCGCGGATCGCGGCACCGGGCCCTGAAACGCACGGACGCCGGCCGGGATTTGACCCGACCGGCCGTGCCGTAAGTTCCGTCATCGTCGCCCGCGCGACGCCGTCCCGCGGCGCCGGCGAACGCGTTTAGACGCGCCGGCGCTTGGGCGGCCGGCAGCCGTTATGCGGGATCGGCGTCACGTCGCGGATCGCGGTGATCGTGAAGCCGCAGGCCTGCAGCGCACGCAGCGCCGATTCGCGACCGGAGCCCGGGCCCTTCACGTTCACGTCGAGCGTCTTCATCCCGTGCTCCTGCGCCTTGCGCCCGGCCGTGTCGGCGGCGAGCTGGGCGGCATAGGGGGTCGACTTGCGCGAGCCCTTGAAGCCCATCTGGCCGGCGCTGGCCCAGGAGATCGCGTTGCCCTGGACGTCCGAGATGGTGATCGTGGTGTTGTTGAAGGTCGCCGTCACGTGCGCGATGCCCGAGGTAATATTCTTTTTCTCGCGCTTACGCAGGCGCCCCTGGGTAGCCTTTGCCATGCCGTTTCGCCGTCCTTGACTGGTCTATCGCGCTTGGGCGCGGCACGCCGGAGATCCTGACCGGACCGCCAACGCCGCCCGCATTTACTTGCGGCCCTTCTTGCCGGCGATCGCCTTCGCCGGGCCCTTGCGGGTGCGCGCGTTGGTGTGGGTGCGCTGACCGCGCACCGGCAGGCCCTTGCGGTGCCGCAGGCCACGGTAGCAGCCCAGGTCCATCAGCCGCTTGATGTTCACCGCGGTCGTGCGGCGCAGGTCACCTTCGACCGTGTAGTTGTTGTCGATGGTCTCGCGCACGCGCACCAACTCGTCCTCGGTCAGGTCGTTGACCCGCCGCTCGTCCGGGATGCCGACCGTCTCACAGATCTTGTGGGCCTGCGTGTGCCCGATCCCGTGGATGTAGGTCAGCGCGATGTGGACCTTCTTCTGCGTCGGAATGTTGACGCCAGCAATGCGTGCCACGTGGCCGTCTCCTTGAAGTCCGCCGTCTCGTTGCCCGCGTCCGGCCCGATTGCCGCCGACCGAAGGGCCGGGCCGACCCGTGTGAGGCACGGGCCGGGACGCGCGTGTCGTACTCTATCGTTTCCACGCGGGGTGCGCGGCGTTGGCGTCTGGCCCCACCCCGCTGCGCCCGCGGTTCGCTCGCCTGGAAGCGCTGTCGCGGGCCGTCCGGGTGCGCGGGCACGGGACGAACATCGTCGTCCGCATACGCGTCGGCGCCGGGACGGTCCGTATATAAACCGCTTCCCCGCTTGTCAACCAAGACCGCATGCCCGGGCGATTTCCCGCCCCTGTCCCGAGTCGCGGTCCCAGTCCCGTGCTCAGGCCTTGCCGTCCAGGATCCGCTTGATCTGGGTGGTGACCGCGTCGATGTCGGCCATGCCGTCGACCCGCTTCAGCTTCTCCTGCTGCTCGTAATGGGGAAGGATCGGCGCGGTCTGGTCCCGGTACGCCTGCATGCGCGAGCGCACCGTCTCCTCGTTGTCGTCCGGGCGCCGCTTGAACTCGGTGCCGCCGCAGTCGTCGCAGACCCCGTCGCGCTTCGGCGGCTGGTAGCGATCGTGGTAGCCGGCCCCGCAGTTGGCGCAGGAGTAGCGCCCGGTGATCCGGTCGACCAGCGCCTCCTCGTCGACCTTCAGCTCGATCACATGGTCGAGTGCGGTGCCGCGCTTCTGCAGCATCGCGTCCAGCGCTTCCGCCTGCGCGGTGGTGCGCGGAAAGCCGTCCAGGATGAAGCCGTTCTTGCAGTCGTCGTGGCTGATCCGGTCTTCGATCATCTGGACCATCAGTTCGTCCGGCATCAGTTCGCCGGCGTCCATCACCTTCTTGGCCTGCTGGCCGAGCTCGCTGCCGGAGGCGACGGCGGCGCGCAGCATGTCGCCGGTGGCCAGCTGCGGAATGCCGTAGTCGCGCTCCAGACGCTTGGCCTGAGTGCCCTTGCCGGCACCCGGCGGCCCCAGAAGGATGATGTTCATGAACGCCTCCCCTTAAGCTTCGATTTGCGGATCAGCCCCTCGTACTGGTGGGCCAGCAGGTAGGACTGAACCTGTTGCACCGTGTCCATCGTCACCGAGACCACGATCAGCAGGCTGGTGCCGCCGAAGTAGAAGGGCACGTTGTACTGCGCGACCAGGATCTCCGGCAGGACCGCCACCAGGGCCAGGTAAATCGCGCCGACCGTGGTCAGGCGCATCAGGACGTAGTGGATGTAGTTCGAGGTGTTCCGCCCAGGGCGGATGCCGGGGATGAAGCCGCCGTTCTTCTTCAGGTTCTCCGCCGTATCGTCCGGGTTGAAGACGATCGAGGTGTAGAAGAACGCGAAGAACACGATCAGGGAGACGTAGAGCGCCAGGTAGAGCGGCTGGCCGCGGCCCAGCAGCGCGGTCACGGTGGTCAGCCACTCCGGACCGCCCTGCCCGGAGAAGCCGGCTACCGTGAGCGGCATCAACAGCAGCGAGGAGGCGAAAATCAGCGGGATCACGCCAGAGCTGTTCAGCTTGATCGGCAGATGCGAACTCTCGCCGCCGAACATCTTATTGCCGACCTGGCGCTTGGGGTACTGCACGATCAGCCGGCGCTGCGCGCGCTCCATGAAGACGATAAAGGCGATCACCACGACCGCCATCACCAGGATGCCGATGATCACGCCGGTCGACAGCGCGCCGGTGCGGCCGAGCTCCATCGTGCTGGCGAAAGCGCTGGGCAGGTTGGCGACGATGCCGGAGAAGATGATCAGCGAGATGCCGTTGCCGACACCGCGCTGGGTGATCTGCTCGCCCAGCCACATCAGGAAGATCGTGCCGCCGGTCAGCGTGATCACCGTCACGAACCGGAAGAACAGGCCGGGATCGATCACCGCGGAGCCGCCGCCCGGGGCGTTCATGCCCTCCAGCCCAACGGCGATGCCGTAGGCCTGCACCGCGGCCAGGCCGACCGTGCCGTAGCGGGTGTACTGGTTGATCTTCTTACGGCCGGTCTCGCCCTCTTTCTTCATCTGCTCCAGGCTCGGCGAGACGGCCGTGAGCAGCTGCATGATAATCGCCGCCGAGATGTAGGGCATGATCGACAGCGCGAAGATCGTCATCCGCCCCAACGAGCCGCCGGAGAACATGTCGAACATGCCCAGCATGCCCTGCGACTGCTGCTGGAAGATCCGGTCGAGGGCGACCGGATCAATTCCCGGCACCGGGATGTAGGTGCCCAGGCGGTAGACCACGAGCGCGGCCAGGGTGAACCAGATCCGCTTCTTCAGCTCGGTGGCCTGGGCGAAGCTGCGGAAATTGATGTTTTGAGCCAGTTGCTCGGCGGCGGATGCCATGGGTCCGGTGTCCTCAAGATCCTCGGGTCGCGCGCGGCACGGTGGGCGTCGGGTCTTAGCAGACGCCACCCCCGGACGGCAAAGGCCGCCGCGACCGGTTACAGCCGCGGCGGCCTGCCGCGTGGGCCGCGCGCGGGCGCGCCCTAACCGGCGCGCCGCGCGGCTACTTCGCCTGCGCCTTGCCGCGCTTGGTCTTATTGGCCTCGCGCTGGGCGGCCTTCTCGGCATCGACCAGCGTGATCGAGCCGCCGGCCTTCTCGACCGCCGCCTGCGCCGTCTTCGACGCGCCGGCGACCCGCAGGTCGAGCTTGGCCTTCAGTTCGCCGCGGCCAAGCAGCTTCACGCCGTCGTGGGTCTGCTTGACCACGCCCGCCGCGCGGATCGCTTCGGCGTCGACCGGCTTGGAGCCGTCCAGCTTGCCGGCGTCGACCGCCTGCTGCAGCCGGTCCAGGTTCACCTCGGCGTAGGTCTTGGCGAAGATGTTGTTGAAGCCGCGCTTGGGCAGGCGGCGGTGCAGCGGCATCTGGCCGCCTTCGAAGGCGTGCAGCGCCACGCCCGAGCGGGCCTTCTGACCCTTGTGGCCCTTGCCCGAGGTCTTGCCCAGCCCGGAGCCGATCCCCCGGCCGAGGCGCTTTTCGTCGTGGCGCGCGCCCGGGTTGTCGCGGAGTTCGTTGAGTTTCATCGCCTCGCCATCCTTGCGTTGCGCGTGCCGCGGGCCCGGTTGGCGCGGGCGTCGGAATATCAGCGGCGGCACGCCGTTGCCTTGACTCTGCGCCGGGGCGTTTTCGCGCGTCCCGGCGCTGCGGCGGTCGTCTTCGGAGCGTGCGGCGCCGCCGCGCGAAGCGCGCGACGCCGGCGGCCGGCTCGCGCAAGATGCTGACAGGTGCAGCCACCTTTTAGCATCTTGCTCACTCTTCAAGCGGTTAGAGCAAAATCCACGATCAAGGTCGATACGACCTTGATCGATTTTGCTCTAGCTTAGCTGCCGGCCTCCTCGACCTTCACCAGGTGCTGGACCTTGGCGATCATGCCGCGCACCGCGGGGGTGTCTTCCAGCTCGCGGGTGCGGCCGCGATGGGTCAGCCCCAGCCCCAGCAACGTCTCCCGCTGGGCGCGCTTGCGGTGGTTGCCGCCGCGCACCTGGGTCACCCGAACGGTCTTCTTCTTCGTCGCCATGGACGGTTACTCCCCGCTGGTATGCGCTTCGTCGCGCCGGCCGACGATGTCGGACACCTTCTTGCCCCGGCGCTGGGCGACCTGGCGCGGGCTGTAGCTGCTGGTCAGACCGTCGACGGTCGCCTTGATCATGTTGTGCGGGTTCTGGGTCCCGTTCGACTTGGCGACCACGTCCTGCACGCCGAGCGCTTCGAAGATCGCGCGCATCGGCCCGCCCGCGATGATCCCGGTGCCGGGCGGTGCGGCACGCAGCGTCACCCGGCCGGCGCCGAAGTGGCCCTTGACGTCGTGGTGCAGCGTGCGGCCCTCGCGCAGCGGCACGCGGACCATGTTGCGCTTGGCCTGATCGGTGCCCTTGCGGATCGCCTCGGGAACCTCGCGCGCCTTGCCGTTGCCGTAGCCGACCCGGCCCTTGCCGTCGCCGACGACGACCAGCGCGGCGAAGCCGAACCGGCGGCCACCGGCCACCACCTTGGCGACGCGGTTGATGTGGACGAGCTTTTCGATCAGCTCGCTGTCTTCGCCTCGGCGATCTTGCTGCCTGTTGTCGCGTGCCATCGAATTCCCAATCCCTAGAACGAAAGGCCGCCGTCACGCGCGGCGTCGGCGAGCGCCTGCACGCGGCCGTGATAGGCGTAGCCGCTGCGGTCGAACACGACCTTGTCGATGCCGGCCTTGCTGGCGCGCTGGGCGACCAGCTTGCCGACCTCGATCGCCGCGCTGCGGTCGTTGCGGCTGGCCAGCTTGTCGCGCAGTTCCGGGTCCATCGACGAAGCGAACGCCACGGTCTTGCCGGCGGTGTCGTCGATCACCTGCGCGTAGATGTGCTTGTTCGAACGGAACACCGACAGGCGCGGACGGCTGCCGCCCTTGCGCCGGATCGCCAAGCGCTGGCGGTACTTCCGCCGCTGGCGCAGTTTGCGTGCGTCGAGCATGGTTACTTCTTCTTGCCTTCCTTACGCAGGATCGTCTCGTCGATGTACCGGATGCCCTTGCCCTTGTAAGGCTCGGGCGGGCGCATCGCCCGGATCTCCGCGGCGAACTGACCGACGCGCTGCTTGTCCGCGCCGGACACCTTGACCGACGTCGGCTTCGGGCACTCCACCTTCAGATCCGAGGGGATCGGATAATAGATGTCGTGGCTGAAGCCGAGCTGCAGGAACAGGTTGCTGCCCTGCACCTGCGCGCGGAAGCCGACGCCGTTGATCTCCAACTCGCGGCTGAAGCCGCTCGTCACCCCGATCACCATGTTGGCCACGATCGCGCGCGTCGTGCCCCACATGGCGCGGGCCTTCGGATTATTCTCGTCGACCGGCCGCACGCTGAACTTGCCGTCCTTGTGCTCCGTGCGCACCAGGTCGTTGACCGGCGCGACCAGCTCGCCCTTCTGACCCTTCACGCGGATCTCGGTCTGGCGGACGTCGATCTCGACGCCGTCCGGGATCGCGACCGGGTTCTTGCCTACGCGGGACATTTCGACGCCTCTCGTTCTAGAACACGCGGCAGAGCACTTCACCGCCGACGTTCGCCTGGCGCGCCTCGGCGTCCGAGAGCACGCCCTGCGGCGTCGACAGGATGGTGATGCCGAGACCGTTGTAGACGCGCGGCAGCTCCTTGATCTTGGAGTAGACGCGCCGCCCGGGACGGCTGATCCGGCTGATCTCCTGGATCACCGGCTCGCCTTCGTTGTACTTCAGCTCGATCTCGACTTCGCGCACACCGGGGCGCACGTCGCGCACCTCGTAGCCGCGGATGAAGCCCTCGCGTTGCAGCACTTCCAGAACGTTCTGGTGCAGCCGCGAGCCGGGCGCCGAGATCGTCCGCTTATTGGCCATCTGGCCGTTGCGGATCCGTGTCAGCAGGTCCCCGAGGGGATCGCTCAGTGCCATTGCCGGCGCTCCCTTGCTTACCAGCTCGACTTGACCATGCCCGGGATCTGTCCGGACAGGGCCAGTTCACGCAACGCGATACGCGACACCCGGAACTTGCGGTAATACCCGCGGGCCCGGCCCGTGATCTCGCAGCGGTTGTTGACGCGCGTGCGCGAGGAATTGCGGGGCAGCTTTGCCAGGTCCAGCTGGGCCTGGAACCGCTCCTCCGGCGACAGCGACATGTCGCGCCCGCGCTTCTTCAGCTCGGCGCGCTTGGCAGCGTACTTGTCCGCCATCTGCCGCCGGCGCTTGTTGGTCTCGAAGTCGCTCTTCTTCGCCATCTCGTCTGCTCTCCTTGCCGCCGCTCAGGACTGGAACGGCATGTCGAAGCCCTTGAGGAGCGCGCGGGCCTCCTCGTCGGTCGGCGCCGTCGTGCAAATCACGATGTCCATGCCCCGGATCACGTCGACGTCGTCGTAGTTGATTTCCGGGAACACGATCTGCTCCTTCAGGCCCATCGAGAAGTTCCCGCGGCCGTCGAAGGACTTCGGCGGCACGCCGCGGAAGTCCCGCACGCGCGGCAGCGCGATCGTGACCAGCCGGTCCAGGAACTCGTACATCCGGTCCCGCCGCAGCGTGACCTTGCAGCCGAGCGGCATGTTCTCGCGTACCCGGAAGCCGGCGATCGACTTCTTGGCGCGCGTGACCACCGCCTTCTGGCCGGCCAGCTTGGACAGGTCGTTGACCGCGTTCTGGACCCGCTTCGTGTCTTGGGTCGCCTCGCCGACGCCCATGTTGATCACGATCTTCTGCAGCTTCGGGACCTGCATCGGGTTCTGGTACGCAAACTGCTCGAGCAGCTGTTTGCGCACCTCGGTGTCGTAGTGTTCTTTGAGTCGGGCCGCCATGGCTCGTGTCTCCAGTGCTCGGGCGTTCTTAGCGGTCGATGGTTTCGCCGGAGCGCCGCGCCACGCGCACCTTGCGGCCGTCGTCGAGCATTTGGAAGCCGACGCGCGTCGGCTTGCCGTCCTTCGGGTCCGACACCGCCAGATTGGAGACGTGGATCGGCGCCTCCTTCTCCTCGATGCCGCCCTGGGACTGCATGCTCGGGCGCTGGTGGCGCTTGACCACGTTCACGCCCTGCACGACCGCGCGGTTCTCGCGCGGGTCCAGGCGCAGAACCTCGCCGCTCTTGCCCTTGTCCTTGCCGGTCAGGACGACGACCGTGTCGCCCTTCTTGATCTTGTTCGCCATTACAGCACCTCAGGCGCGAGCGAGATGATCTTCATGAACTTGCGCGCACGCAGCTCGCGGGTCACCGGGCCGAAGATGCGCGTGCCGATCGGCTCGTTCTGCCGGTTCAGCAGCACCGCGGCGTTCCGGTCGAAGCGGATGCCGGTGCCATCCTGGCGGTGGATTTCCTTGGCCGTGCGCACGACGACGGCCTTGTGCACGTCGCCCTTCTTCACGCGGCCGCGGGGGATGGCTTCCTTCACCGAGACCACGATCACGTCGCCAACGCTGGCGAACTTACGCTTCGAGCCGCCCAGCACCTTGATGCACTGGACCCGCCGCGCGCCGGAATTGTCGGCGACGTCCAGCTGGGTTTGCATCTGGATCATCGGTTTCTACCCTTCTGTTCGTACGTGCCGACGGGCGGCTAGCCGGCGGCCTGCTCGTCGCCGACCACTTCCCAGCGCTTCGACTTGGAATGCGGGGCGCACTCCCGGATCCGGACGAAGTCGCCGACCTTGACGGCGTTCGCCTCGTCGTGGGCGGCGTAACGCTTGGACCGCTTGATGAACTTCTTGTATAGCGGGTGCTTGACCCGGCGCTCGACGCTGACCTGGACGGTCTTGTCGCCCTTGTCCGAGACCACGTACCCCTGCAGGACTCGCCGCGGCATAGCTTACGTCTCCTTGCCCGGGATGTTCTTGTTCTTCTCGGTGAGCAGGGTCTTGATGCGCGCGATATCGCGGCGCACCTCCTTGACCCGGCCCGTGTTCTCGAGCTGACCGCTCGCCTTCTGGAAGCGCAGGTTGAACTGCTCCTTGCGCAGCTGCAGCAGCTGCTCCTTCAGCTGGTCGACGGTCTTCGCGCGCCCTTCTTCGGCCTTCATCGCGTCTTAGCCCTCCAAGCGCGTCACGAATTTGGTCTCGACCGGAAGCTTGGCCGAAGCGAGGCGGAACGCCTCCTCGGCGACCTCCTGCGGCACCCCGTCGAGCTCGAAGATCACCCGGCCCGGACGGACGCGGGCGGCCCACCACTCGACGGTGCCCTTGCCCTTGCCCATGCGGACCTCGGCCGGCTTGTCGGTGATCGGGACGTCCGGGAAGATCCGGATCCACAGCTTACCGACGCGGCGCATGTGGCGGGTGATCGAGCGGCGGGCGGCCTCGATCTGGCGCGCGGAGATCCGCGCGCTCGAGGTCGCCTTGAGGCCGTACCGGCCGAAGTTCAGCTGCGTGCCGCCCTTGGCGACGCCGCGGAGCTTGGTCTTGCCCTTCTGAACCTTGCGGTACTTGGTTCGATTCGGCTGTAGCATCTTGGCCGATCCTCAAACGTCTAGCGTGGTTTCCCCAAAGCCGCCGGCGCGTGCGCGCCGGCTGCCGGTTCGGAGACCTAGCGCCGGCCGTCTCGGCCGGGAGCGGCCTCGTGGGCCCACTGGTTACTGGTTGCGCCCGGTGGTCTCCTGGCGCTTGTCCTGTGCGTGCGGGTCGTGGGCCAGGATCTCGCCCTTGAACACCCAAACCTTCACGCCGCACGTGCCGTAGGCCGTCTTCGCCGTGGCGTCGCCGTAGTCGATGTCGGCCCGCAGCGTGTGCAGCGGCACGCGGCCCTCGTGGTACCACTCCGTCCGGGCGATCTCGCTGCCGCCCAGACGCCCGGAGCACGTGATGCGGATGCCCTGGGCCCCCAGGCGCATCGCAGACTGCACCGACCGCTTCATGGCGCGGCGGAAGGCCACCCGGCGTTCCAACTGGCTGGCGATGTTCTCGGCCACCAGCTTCGCCTCGATCTCCGGCTTGCGGACCTCGAGGATGTTCAGGTGGACCTCGCTGTCGGTCATCTGCTGCAGCGCCTGACGCAGTTTCTCGATGTCGGCGCCCTTCTTGCCGATCACCACACCCGGACGGGCCGTGTGGATGGTGATCCGCGCCTTCTTGGCCGGCCGCTCGATGACGATCCGCGAGACGCCCGCCTGGTGCAGCCGGCGCTTCAGGTAGCGCCGCAGCTTCAGGTCCTCGTGCAGCAGGTCGCCGTACTGGTGGCGCGCGGCGAACCAACGCGAGTCCCAGGTGCGGTTGATGCCGAGCCGCAGGCCGGTCGGATTGACTTTGTTACCCATCTCAGGCGCTCTCCTCGCGCTCGCGGACCACCACGGTCAGCCGGCTGAACGGCTTGTCGATCCGGCCGACGCTGCCCCGGGCCCGCGGCCGGAAGCGTTTCATCACCAGCGCCTTGCCGACCGACGCCTCGGAGACGTACAGGCGGTCGACATCCAGCTGATGGTTGTTCTCCGCGTTGGCGATCGCCGACTGGAGGACCTTGCGAACGTCGTCCGCGACCTTGCGCTTGCAGAAGCTGAGCTCCGCCAGCGCGGTCTCGGCACCGCGCCCCCGGATCAGGCCGCACACCTCGTTGAGCTTGCGCGGACTGGTCCGGATCGAGCGCGCCATCGCGTACGCCTCGTTCTCGGCGACGGGGCGGGCGCTTTTTGCCTTGCCCATCGCGCTTATCTCCTCTTCGCCTTCTTGTCGGCGGCGTGGCCGGTGAACGTACGGGTCGGGGCGAACTCGCCCAGCTTGTGGCCGACCATGTGTTCGGTGACCAGCACCGGCAGGAACTTCTTGCCGTTGTAGACACCGAAGGTCAGGCCGACGAACTGCGGCATGATGGTCGAACGCCGCGACCACGTCTTGATGATCTCTTTACGGCCCTTTTCGCGGGCGTTCTCTGCCTTCTCCAGCAGATACCCGTCGACGAAAGGCCCTTTCCAAACCGAGCGCGCCAAGATCGGTCCTCCGTTAGCTGCGCTGCTTATTCCGACGGCGGACGATCAGCCGGTCGGTCTTCTTGTTCTTCCGGGTCTTCGCACCCTTCGTGGGCTTGCCCCACGGGTTCACCGGGTGGCGGCCGCCGCTGGTGCGGCCCTCGCCACCGCCGTGCGGGTGGTCGATCGGGTTCATGGCGACGCCACGCACGCTCGGCCGCTTGCCCAGCCAACGGCTGCGCCCGGCCTTGCCCTTGTTGATGTTGGCGTGGTCCTGGTTGGAGACCGCGCCGATCGTCGCCATGCACTCGCCGCGCACCATCCGGACCTCGCCGGACCCCATGCGCAGCAGCGCGTAGCCCTGGTCGCGGCCGACCAGCTGGACGTACGACCCGGCGGCGCGGGCGATCTGGCCGCCCTTGCCCGCCTTCATCTCGACGTTGTGGATGATCGAGCCGATCGGCACCGACTTCAGCGGCATCGCGTTGCCGGGCTTCACGTCGGTCTTCTCGTCCGCGATCACCTTGTCCCCGGCCTTCAGGCGCTGCGGGGCCAGGATGTAGGCCTGATCGCCGTCCTCGTAGCTGAGCAGCGCGATGTAGGCCGTGCGGTTCGGATCGTACTCGATGCGCTCGACCGTCGCCGACACGCCAAACTTGTCGCGGCGCTTGAAGTCGACCAGCCGATAGGTGCGCTTAGCCCCGCCGCCGCGACGGCGCGCGGTCATCCGGCCGTGGTTGTTCCGGCCGCCGGACTTGGACAGGCCCTCCGTCAGCTTCTTGACGGGCTGGCCGCGATACAGGTCCTTGCGGTCGACCGTGACCAGCTGGCGCTGCGTCGGGGTGCGCGGATTGTACGTCTTCAGCGCCATCTTTTAAATCCCCGTCGTCACGTCGATGGAGTGCCCCTCGGCCAGGGACACGTAGGCCTTCTTGAAATCCGACCGGCGGCCGCGGATGCCGCGGAAGCGCTTGACCTTGCCCTTCTGGCGCAGGGTGTTCACGTCGGTGACCTTGACCGAAAACAGGTTCTCCACCGCGGCCTTGATCTCCGGCTTGGTGGCATCCAGCGGCACCTCGAAGGTGACCTGGTTGTGCTCCTGGTTCAGGGTCGACTTCTCGGTGATCACCGGGCGCTTGACCAGGGTGTACATCCGCTCCTGGCTCGGCTTCGGCCGGTGCTTGCCTTTGATCGCTTGAGCTTCGCCGCTCATGTCAGTCGCGCCTCCAGCGCCTGGACGGCTTCCTTGGTCAGCACGAGCTGATCGTGCCGCAGGATGTCGTGGACGTTCGCACCGACCTGCGGCAGCACGTCGATCCCGACGATGTTGCGCGCGGCCAGCGAGAAGTTCTGGTCGAGCTGTTCGCCGCCGATCACGAGCGCGTTCGACACGCCCATGCTTTCCAGCCGCTTCTGCAGCTCCTTGGTGCGCGGGCTCTCCGCGGCGGCCTGATCGAGCACGATCAGCTTGCCTTCGGCCGCCTTCGCCGACAGCGCCACCTTCAGGCCCAGGCGCCGCACCTTCTTGGGCAGATCATGGGCGAAGCTGCGCGGACGCGGGCCGTGCGCGACGCCGCCGCCGCGGAAGATGTTGGCGTTGCGCGAGCCGTGGCGGGCGCGGCCGGTGCCCTTCTGCCGGTAGATCTTGGTCTTCGAGGTGGTGACCTCACTGCGGTTCTGGGTCGACGCGGTGCCGGCGCGGCGCTTGGCCAGCTGCCAGTTGACCACGCGCGTCAGGATGTCCTTGCGCACCGGCTGGGCGAACACGCTGTCGCTCAGCTCGATGTCGCCGGCCGTCTTGTTATCCAGCGTGGTGACCGGGCACTTCATGACTATTCGTCCTTCTTCTCGTCGCCGCCGGCCCCAGAGCCTTCGCCGCCGGAGCTTTGGCCGCCGTACTGAGCGCCCTGCTCGCCGGCGCCGCTGTCCTCGGCGGCCGTGGCGCCCTGATCGCCCTCGAGCTCCTCGGCGGTCTCGGCCAGCGGATCCTGCTCGGCGCTCACCTGCGCGTCGTCGGTGCCGCGCAGCCCGGCCGGAAAGGGCGCGTTCTCGGGCAGCGCCCGCTTGACCGCGTCGGCCACGCGCACCCACGACCCGTCGGAGCCGGGGACGTTGCCGCGCACCATGATCAGGTTGCGCTCCCCGTCCACGGAGACGACCTGCAGGCTCTGGGATGTGACCTTCTTCTGGCCCATGTGGCCGTGCATCTTCTTGCCCTTGAAGACCTTACCCGGGTCCTGCATCTGACCCGTCGAGCCCTGCGAGCGGTGCACCGCCGACACGCCGTGGGTGGCGCGCAGACCGGAGAAGTTGTGGCGCTTCATGACGCCGGCGAAACCGCGGCCGATCGTGATGCCGGAGGCGTCGACGTATTGCCCGGGCACGAAGTGCGCCGCGGACAGCTCCTGGCCGGGCTTGAGCAGCGCGTCTTCGCTGACCCGGAACTCGCCGAGCTTCTGTTTCGGCGGCACCTTGGCCTTGCCGAAGTGGCCGCGCTGCGCCTTGCTTACGTTCTTGGCCTTGGCCTTGCCCGCCCCCAGCTGAACGGCCGTGTAGCCGTCCTTGTCCTGGGTCCGGACCGCGGTGACCTGGCAGCTGTCCACCTGCAGCACCGTGACCGGCACGTGCCGGCCGGCTTCGGTGAACACGCGGGTCATGCCGACTTTCTTGGCGAGTACGCCGGTACGCATCGCGGCTTACCCCTTCAGCTTGATCTCGACGTCGACGCCCGCGGCCAGGTCCAGCTTCATCAGCGCGTCCACTGTCTGCGGCGTCGGGTCGACGATGTCCAAGAGACGCTTGTGCGTCCGCACCTCGAACTGCTCGCGGCTCTTCTTGTCGATGTGCGGGCCGCGCAGCACCGTGTACTTGTCGACGTGCGTCGGCAGCGGGATCGGGCCCCGTACCCGCGCGCCGGTCCGCTTGGCCGTGTTGACGATCTCCGAGGTCGACTGGTCGAGGACCCGGTGCTCGAAGGCCTTCAAGCGGATACGGATATTCTGGCTTTCCATCGTCGCCACCTTATCTGGGCCGGCTGCGCCCGCCCGCCGGATCCCGTGTCGTCGGGACGGGCGGGCGCGGCCGATCCGCGTCTATCGTGTTATTCGATGATCTTCGACACGACGCCGGCGCCGACGGTGCGGCCGCCCTCGCGGATGGCGAAGCGCAGGCCCTCGTCCATGGCGATCGGGTGGATCAGCTCCACGTCCATCGTCACGTTGTCGCCCGGCATCACCATCTCCGTGCCCTCCGGCAGGGTCACGACACCGGTCACGTCCGTCGTCCGGAAGTAGAACTGCGGCCGGTAGTTCGTGAAGAACGGCGTGTGCCGGCCGCCCTCGTCCTTGTTCAGGATGTACGCCTCCGCCGTGAACTTCGTGTGCGGCGTGATCGTCCCCGGCTTCGCCAGCACCTGACCGCGCTCCACGTCGTCGCGCGCAACCCCGCGCAACAGCGCGCCGATGTTGTCGCCCGCCTGGCCCTGGTCCAAGAGCTTGCGGAACATCTCGACACCGGTCACCACCGTCTTGCGCGTCTTCCGGATGCCGACGATCTCGACCTCCTCGCCGGTCTTGACCACGCCCTGCTCGACGCGGCCCGTCACCACCGTGCCGCGCCCCGAGATCGAGAACACGTCCTCGATCGGCATCAGGAACGGCCGGTCCGCCGCGCGCTCCGGCTGCGGGATGTAGTTGTCGATCGCGTCGACCAGCTCCAGGATGCTGTCCGCCCCCATCTTCTGGTCGCCGTTCTCGATCGCCACCAGCGCCGAGCCCTTGACCACCGGCACGTCGTCGCCCGGGAAGTCGTAGTTGTTCAACAGCTCCCGGACCTCCAGCTCGACCAGCTCCAACAGCTCCTCGTCGTCCACCTGATCGCACTTGTTCAGGTACACCACGATCGCCGGAACCCCGACCTGGCGCGCCAGCAGAATGTGCTCGCGCGTCTGCGGCATCGGTCCGTCCGCCGCCGAAACCACCAGCACCGCGCCGTCCATCTGCGCCGCGCCCGTGATCATGTTCTTCACGTAGTCCGCGTGACCCGGGCAGTCGACGTGCGCGTAGTGACGGTGCGGCGTCTGATACTCCACGTGCGCCGTCGAAATCGTGATCCCGCGCTGCTTCTCCTCCGGCGCCTTGTCGATCGCGTCGTACGCCATGTACTGCGAACCGCCCTGCTCCGCCAGCACCTTCGTGATCGCCGCCGTCAGCGTCGTCTTGCCGTGGTCGACGTGACCGATCGTCCCGATGTTGCAGTGCGGCTTGTCGCGCTCGAACTTTTGCTTCGCCATCGCTGTCTGTCTCCGTTACCCGGTATCTGTCTGCCGCCCCGCGTCTGGCGCCGGGCGTTGCTGTTCGGATGCGTTTGCTGCGTCAGGCTGCCGCGCCGCGCGTCGCGAGGACGCGCCAGCGGCGTTAGGCCATCTTCGACACCACCTCGTCGGCGACCGCCTGCGGGACGCGGTCGTAGTGACTGAAGTGCATCGTGAACTGGGCCCGGCCCTGGCTCATCGAGCGCAGCGTCTTGACGTAGCCAAACATGTTGGCCAGCGGCACCTCGGCGTTGATCACGCGGGCGTTGCCGCGGTGATCCATCGCGCCGACGCTGCCCCGCCGGGAGTTCAGGTCGCCGATGATGTCGCCCATGTATTCGTCCGGGGTCACCACCTCGACCTTCATGACCGGCTCCAGCAGAACCGGCTTCGCCTTCTTGATGCCGTCGCGGAACGCCTGCCGCGTCGCGACCTCGAAGGCCATGATGCTGGAGTCGACGTCGTGGCTGGCGCCGTCGACCAGCGTGGCCTTGAAGTCGATCACCGGGAAGCCGGCGATCACGCCGCCCTCGCGAGCGTTCTGCAGGCCGCGCTCGACGCCCGGGACGTAGTCCTTCGGCACAGAGCCGCCGACGGTCGCGTTCTCGAACTGGAAGCCCTCGCCGGCCTCCAGCGGCTCGAACACGATCTTGACCCGGGCGAACTGCCCGGCACCACCGGTCTGCTTCTTGTGGGTGTGGTCGATCTCGGCGCGCTGCGAGATCGTCTCGCGGTAGGCCACCTGCGGCGCGCCGACGTTGGCGTCGACCTTGAACTCGCGGCGCAGCCGGTCGACCAGGATGTCGAGGTGCAGTTCGCCCATGCCCTTGATCACGGTCTGGCCGCTCTCGACGTCGGTCTGCACCTGGAACGACGGGTCTTCCTGCGCCAGCCGGCCCAGCGCCTGACCCATCTTCTCCTGGTCCGCCTTCGACTTCGGCTCGACCGCGACCTCGATCACCGGATCCGGGAACTCCATGCGCTCCAGCACGATCGGCTGCTTGGGATCGCACAGCGTCTCACCGGTGGTGACGTCCTTCAGCCCGGCGATCGCGACGATGTCGCCGGCGAGCGCTTCCTCGATCTCCTCGCGGTGGTTGGCGTGCATCAGCAGCATCCGGCCAACCCGCTCGCGCTTGTCCTTAACCGAGTTCATGATCTGCGCGCCCTTGGTGACCTTGCCCGAATAGACGCGCACGAAGGTCAGGGTGCCGACGAATGGGTCGGTCATGATCTTGAAGGCGAGCGCGCTCATCGGCTCGTCGTCGCCGGCCTTGCGGAAGTCCTCTTCCTCGGTGCCCGGCTTGACGCCGCGGATCGCCTCGACATCCATCGGCGAGGGCAGATAGTCGACCACGCCGTCGAGCAGCGGCTGCACGCCCTTGTTCTTGAAAGCCGAGCCGCAGAAGACCGGCACGAACGCCAGATTGCAGGTGCCCTTGCGGATCAGCTTGCGCAGCGTGTCGTTGTCCGGCTCGTTGCCCTCGAGGTAGGCCTCCATGGCCTCCTCGTCCTGCTCCACCGCATGCTCGATCAGCTCCTGAAGGGCGTTCTCGGCCGCCTCCTTCAGGTCGTCCGGGATCTCCTCGTAGTCCCACTTCGCGCCCAGCGTTTCTTCCTGCCAGACCACCGCGCGCTGCGCGATGACGTCGATCACGCCCTTGTGCTCGTTCTCGGTGCCGTAGGGCAGCTGCATGACCGCCGGCGTGGCGCCCAGGCGATCGCGCATCATCTGGACGCAGCGATCGAAGTTGGCGCCCATCCGGTCCATCTTATTGACGAAGCAGATCCGCGGCACCTTGTAGCGGTCGGCTTGGCGCCAGACCGTCTCGGACTGCGGCTCGACGCCGCCCACCGAGTCGAACACCGCCACCGCGCCGTCCAGCACGCGCAGCGCACGCTCGACCTCGATGGTGAAGTCGACGTGACCCGGCGTGTCGATGATGTTGATGCGATGGTCGTTCCAGAAGCAGGTCGTCGCGGCGGACGTGATCGTGATGCCGCGCTCCTGCTCCTGCTCCATCCAGTCCATCTGCGCGGCGCCCTCGTGCACCTCGCCGATCTTGTGGGACCGGCCGGTGTAGTACAGGACGCGCTCGGTCGTGGTCGTCTTACCGGCATCGATGTGGGCCATGATGCCGATGTTACGATACCGCTCGAGCGGGGTCTGACGGGACGTCATGGCTGCTCTCTTTCGCGTGCGGGCGGCGCGGGTGGCCGGTTACCAGCGGTAGTGCGAGAACGCACGGTTGGCCTCGGCCATCTTGTGCGTGTCCTCGCGCTTCTTGACGGCCGCGCCGCGGTTGTTCGACGCGTCCATGAACTCGTTGGCGAGACGCTCGGTCATGGTGTGCTCCGAGCGCGAGCGGGCGGCGCGGATCAGCCAGCGGATGGCGAGCGCCAGACCCCGGTTGTGCTTGACTTCCACGGGAACCTGATAGGTCGCGCCGCCGACGCGCCGGGACCGGACCTCGATGTCCGGCGTCGCGTGCTCCAGGGCGTCGTGGAAGGTCTGCAGCGGATCGCCGCCGGTCCGCGACTTGATGCGCTCGAAGGCCTGGTACATCAGCTTCTCGGCCGTGGCCTTCTTGCCGTCGTACATCAAGTTGTTCACGAACTTCGTGACGATCACGTCGTTGAACAGCGGATCCGGCAGGATTTCCCGCTTTTCCGCGCTGTGCCGGCGAGACATGCGGTCGGCTCCTTACTTCGGACGCTTGACGCCGTACTTCGAGCGGCGCTGCTTGCGGTTCTTGACGCCCTGGGCGTCCAGCGCGCCGCGGATGACGTGGTAGCGCACGCCCGGCAGGTCCTTCACGCGGCCGCCATGGATCAGCACGACCGAGTGTTCCTGCAGGTTGTGTCCCTCGCCCGGGATGTAGCTGGTGACCTCGTAGCTGTTCGTCAGGCGCACGCGGGCGACCTTACGAAGCGCCGAGTTCGGCTTTTTCGGCGTGGTGGTATAGACGCGCGTGCAGACCCCGCGGCGCTGCGGGCAGGCTTCGAGCGCCGGCACCTTGTTCGGTACCGTGCGGTCCTTACGGCCCCGCCGGACTAACTGGTTAATCGTCGGCATTCGTCATTCAACCCTTGTCGTTACCAAGCAAAACGCCGTCGGGAGCCAGGCCTTGGGTAAGGCCGCCCCGTCGTGCGGACACGCGGACATCCGCCGGTTAGCGTTGCGTTGGCTATGTTCCAGTCTGGTCGCGCGGGACTGCGTCTAGGCCGAAGAACGGCGAAGCGCCGAACGCGACCTACCACCAGCCCCCGTAAAGGCTGGCGCATCCTAGTGAGGGCGCCAGTGTGCGTCAAGCGGTCAAAAACCGCTCTTTTCCGCCGCTTCCGGCCCGGCTTGGACCGGCCCTGGCGGAGACCTGCTCACCCCACCGTCGAATACGCGTTGCGCGGGACCCGGACCGGGCGCTGCCGTCCTGAAACGGCGCCGCCCGGCCGCGTCCCGCGCGAACCTAACGATGTGACGCCCCGGCCGCAACCGAGTCGTCACATCGCGTCTGCGTTCCGGGGTCGATTTCCCGGAGTTACTGCGCCGCCGACTGTTCGGCGTCGCCCCCGCCGGCGAGCTCCTCGCGCTGTTCGCGCTCCTGCAGGAGCTTCCGGTCGCGCTGCGAGGCCAGCTTGCGGTACTCGTTCATGGTCGCCCCCGTGCCCGCCGGGATCAGGCGGCCCACGATGACGTTCTCCTTGAGGCCTTCCAGGTAGTCGGACTTGCCGTACACGGCCGCCTCGGTGAGCACCCGGGTGGTCTCCTGGAACGACGCCGCGGAGATGAACGAGCGGGTCTGCAGCGAGGCCTTGGTGATGCCCTGCAGCACCGGCCGGGCGTGCGCCGGGGCCATCGACTGCTCGGCCATCTTGCGGTTGACCTCCTCGTACTCCAGCCGGTCGACGTGCTCGCCCACCAGGTAGGTGGTGTCGCCGGGCGACAGGATCTCGACCTTCTGCAGCATCTGGCGGATCACCACCTCGATGTGCTTGTCGTTGATCTTCACGCCCTGCAGCCGGTAGACGCTCTGGATCTCCTCGACGAGGTACTCGGCGAGCGCCTCGACGCCCAGGATGTCCAGAATGTCGTGCGGCACCGGGTTGCCGTCGACGATCATGTCGCCGGTGTCGACCCAGTCGCCCTCGCGCACGGTGATCTGCTTGTTCTTCGGCACCATGTACTCGCGCGAGGTCTGGCTTTCGTCGTCCGGCACCACGATCACCCGGCGCTTGGTCTTGTAATCCTTGCCGAACTCCACGCGCCCGGGAATCTCGGACAGGATCGCGTAGTCCTTCGGCTTGCGCGCCTCGAACAGCTCGGCGACGCGCGGCAGACCGCCGGTGATGTCGCGGGTCTTGGACGACTCGCGCGGGATGCGGGCCAGCACGTCGCCGGCCTTCACCTGATCGCCGTTCTCGACCGACAGGATGGCGTCGACGCTCAGGTAGTAGCGGGCCTCCGCGCCGTTGGCGAGGCTGACCACGTCGCCGTTGGCATCCCGCAACACGATCCGCGGCCGCAGCTCGGAGCCCTTGGGCTGCTGCTTCCAGTCGACCACGACGCGGTTGGTGATGCCGGTCGTCTCGTCGGTCACCTCGCGCATCGAGGTGCCCTCGACCAGGTCCTCGTACTGGGCCGTGCCTTCACGCTCGGTGATGATCGGCTGGGTGTAGGGGTCCCACTCGGCCAGACGGGTGCCCTTCTCGACCTCTGAGCCCTCCTGGACCAGCACCTTGGCGCCGTAGGGCACCTTGTAGCTGGCCCGCTCGCGGCCGTCCTTGTCGGAGACCACCAGCTCGCTGTTACGGCCCATGACCACCAGCTGACCCTCGGAGTTCTCGACGACGTTCTTGTTGCGGATCTGAATGACGCCCTCGCCCGAGGCTTCCACGCTCGACTGCTCGCCACCGCCCTGGGCGGCGCCGCCGATGTGGAAGGTCCGCATGGTCAGCTGGGTGCCCGGCTCGCCGATCGACTGCGCGGCGATCACGCCCACGGCCTCGCCGATGTTGACGTTGGTGCCGCGGGCCAGATCGCGGCCGTAGCACTGCGCGCAGATGCCCTTGCGGGACTCGCAGGTCAGCACCGAGCGGATCTTGACGTGATCCAGACCGGCGGTCTCGATGACGTCGATCAGCTCCTCGGTGATGATCTGGTCCTGCCGAATGATCAATTCGCCGGAGACCGGATCGTAGACGTCCTCCAGCGCGGTGCGGCCGAGCACGCGATCGCTCAAGGGCGCGATCACCTCGCCGCCCTCGACCACCGGCTTGACGGTCAGGCCGTTGCGGGTGCCGCAGTCCTCCTCGGAGATCACGGCGTCCTGGCTGACGTCGACCAGACGGCGGGTCAGGTAGCCCGAGTTCGCCGTCTTGAGCGCGGTGTCGGCCAGGCCCTTACGCGCGCCGTGCGTCGAGTTGAAGTACTCGAGCACGGTCAGGCCCTCCTTGAAGTTCGAGATGATCGGCGTCTCGATGATCTCGCCGGACGGCTTCGCCATCAGGCCGCGCATGCCGGCCAGCTGACGGATCTGCGCGGGCGAGCCGCGGGCACCGGAGTGCGCCATCATGTAGACCGAGTTGATCGAGCCGCCGGTCTTCTTCGAGATCTCCGCCATCATCGCGTCGGCGACATCGTCGGTGCAGCGCGACCAGACGTCGACCACCTTGTTGTACTTCTCGCCGCGGGTGATCAGGCCGTCCTGATACTGCTGCTCGAACTCCTTGACCTCGGACTCGGCGCTGGCGACCAGCTGGTGCTTGGCGTCCGGGATGATCATGTCGTCCTTGCCGAACGAGATCCCGGCCTTGGTCGACCAGGAGAAGCCGAGCGCCATCACCTTGTCGGCGAAGATCACCGTGTCCTTCTGACCGCAGTGGCGGTAGACGATGTCGATGACCTCGGTGATCTCCTTCTTGGTGAGCAGCCGGTTGATCAGGCTGAACGGCACGTTGGGATGGCGCGGCAGCACCTCGGCCAGCAGCATCCGGCCCGGGGTGGTCTCGATCGTCTGGGTGACCTCGTTGTTGTTCTCGTCGACCGTATCGAACCGCGCCTTCACCTTCGATTGCAGCGTGACCGAGCCCTGCTGCAGGGCGTAGTCGATCTCGCCCATGTCGCGGAACGCCATACCCTCGCCGGGGGCGCCCTCGTTCTCCTGGGTCAGGTAGTAGAGACCCAGCACGATGTCCTGCGAGGGCTGGATGATCGGCTTGCCGTTGGCCGGCGAGAGGATGTTGTTGGTCGACATCATCAAGACCCGCGCCTCGAGCTGGGCCTCCAGCGCGAGCGGCACATGCACGGCCATCTGGTCGCCGTCGAAGTCGGCGTTGAACGCGGTGCAGACCAGCGGGTGCAGCTGGATCGCCTTGCCCTCGATCAGCACCGGCTCGAACGCCTGGATGCCCAGGCGGTGCAGCGTCGGCGCCCGGTTCAGCATCACCGGGTGCTCGCGGATCACCTCTTCCAGGATGTCCCAGACCTCCGGGCGCTCCTTCTCCACCATGCGCTTGCCGGCCTTGATGGTGGAGGCGTACCCGTAGAGTTCGAGCTTGTGGTAGATGAACGGCTTGAACAGCTCGAGCGCCATCTTCTTGGGCAGGCCGCACTGGTGCAGCTTGAGCTCGGGACCGACCACGATCACCGACCGGCCGGAGTAGTCCACGCGCTTGCCCAGCAGGTTCTGGCGGAACCGGCCCTGCTTGCCCTTGAGCATGTCGGACAGGGACTTCAGCGGTCGCTTGTTGGCGCCGGTGATCACCCGGCCGCGGCGGCCGTTGTCGAACAGCGCGTCGACCGCCTCCTGCAGCATCCGCTTTTCGTTGCGCACGATGATGTCGGGCGCGCGCAGCTCGATCAGCCGCTTCAGGCGGTTGTTGCGGTTGATCACCCGGCGGTACAGGTCGTTCAGGTCGGAGGTCGCGAACCGGCCGCCGTCGAGCGGCACCAGCGGGCGCAGCTCGGGCGGGATCACCGGGACCACGTCCAGGATCATCCACTCCGGCTTGGTGCCGGAATCGGCGAACGCCTCGACGATCTTCAGGCGCTTCACCAGCTTCTTGCGCTTGGCCTCGGAGGTCGTCTCGCGCAGGTCGGTGCGCAGCTCGGTGCGCATCTCCTCCAGGTCGAGCGACTGCAGCATGGCCTTGATCGCCTCGGCACCGATCATCGCGGTGAAGGCGTCGTCGCCGTAGTCGTCCTGGGCGTTCATGTACTCGTCTTCGGTCAGCAGCTGGCCCCACTTGAGCGTGGTCAGGCCGGGCTCGACGACGACGTAGCTCTCGAAGTACAGGACCTTCTCCAGGTCCTTCAGCGTCATGTCCAGAAGCAGGCCGACACGGCTCGGCAGCGACTTCAGGAACCAGATGTGCGCGACCGGGCTGGCCAGCTCGATGTGGCCCATGCGCTCGCGGCGGACCTTGGCCAGCGTGACCTCGGTGCCGCACTTCTCGCAGATGATGCCCCGGTACTTCATGCGCTTGTACTTGCCGCACAAGCACTCGTAGTCCTTCACCGGGCCGAAGATGCGGGCACAGAACAGGCCGTCGCGCTCCGGCTTGAAGGTGCGGTAGTTGATGGTTTCCGGCTTCTTGATCTCGCCGTAGGACCAGGAGCGGATCCGCTCGGGGCTCGCGATCGAGATCTTCAGCTCGTCGAAGCTCTGCGGGCCACTGACCTGGCCGAAGATGTTCATCAACTCGTTCATAACTGGGCTACTCCCACCGTTCAGCGCGTCTCGCGCCAGACCGTCCGGGTGCGCGGGCCGGAAGCGGTCTCGATCGGCGGCGGGCCGGGGGCGCGCCTTGATTGGCCCGGTCCGCCGCCTGTCTTGGTCGTCTAAAGCCTGTGCCTGTCCGGCGGCTTACGGCTCGCTCTGCTTCATCTCGACGTTGAGGCCGAGCGAGCGCAGCTCCTTGATCAGCACGTTGAAGGACTCTGGGATGCCGGCCTCGAAGTTGTCGTCGCCCTTGACGATCGCCTCGTAGACCTTGGTGCGGCCGGACACGTCGTCCGACTTCACCGTCAGCATCTCCTGCAGCGTGTAGGCCGCGCCGTAGGCCTCCAGCGCCCAGACCTCCATCTCGCCGAACCGCTGGCCGCCGAACTGCGCCTTGCCGCCCAGCGGCTGCTGGGTGACCAGGCTGTACGGACCGATCGACCGGGCGTGGATCTTGTCGTCGACCAGGTGGTGGAGCTTCAGCATGTAGATGTAGCCCACCGTGACCGGCCGGTGGAACGGCTCGCCCGTGCGGCCGTCGACCAGGGTCACCTGACCGGAGCTGTCCAGCCCCGCGGCCTCCAGGAGATCGACGATCTCGTCTTCCTTGGCGCCGTCGAACACCGGGGTGGCCATCGGCACGCCGTCCTTCAGGCTCTCGGCGAAGTCGACCACGCTCTCGTCGTCGAGCGGCGCGATCTCCTTGTTGTAGCTCTCCTCGCCGTAGATCCGCTGCAGCTTGCCGCGCAACTCGCTGACGCCGTTCTTGCGCGCGGTCGAGACCATGTCGTTCAGCTGCTTGCCCAGACCCGCGGCGGCCCAGCCGAGGTGGGTCTCCAGGATCTGCCCGACGTTCATGCGCGAGGGCACGCCCAGCGGGTTCAGGACGATGTCGACCGGGTCGCCGTCCTGGGTATGCGGCATGTCCTCGATCGGCACGATCCGGGAGATCACGCCCTTGTTGCCGTGCCGGCCGGCCATCTTGTCGCCCGGCTGCATCTTGCGCTTGGTCGCGACGAAGACCTTGACCATCTTCATCACGCCGGGCGGCAGCTCGTCGCCGCGCTGCAGCTTGTCGACCTTGTTCTCGAAGCGCTTGGTCAGCGCCTCGATCGCCTCGTCGAACTGCCGGTTCAGCTCCTCGATCTCGCCCTGGACCTTGTCGTCCTTGACGGTGATCTGGCGCCACTGGCCCGGGGTGTAGTCGGACAGCAGCTGCTCGCTGACCTCCTGGTCGGCCTTCATGCCCTTCGGGCCCGAGCCGACGGTCTGGCCCAGCAGCAGGTCCTTCAGACGGCCGTAGAAGGAACGCTCCAGGATCGCCTTCTCGTCGTCGCGGTCCTTGGCGAGGCGCTCGATCTCGGCGCGCTCGATCGCGAGCGCACGCTCGTCCTTCTCGACGCCGCGTCGGGAGAACACCCGGACCTCGACGACCGTGCCCCAGACGCCCGGCGGCACCCGCAGCGAGGTATCGCGCACGTCGGACGCCTTCTCGCCGAAGATCGCGCGGAGCAGCTTCTCCTCCGGCGTCATCGGGCTCTCGCCCTTCGGAGTGACCTTGCCGATCAGGATGTCGCCCGCGTTGACCTCGGCGCCGATGTAGACGATGCCCGCCTCGTCCAGGTTGCGCAGCGCGTCCTCGCCGACGTTGGGGATGTCGCGGGTGATCTCTTCCTGGCCCAGCTTGGTGTCGCGGGCCATCACGTCGAACTCCTCGATGTGGATCGAGGTGAAGACGTCGTCGCGCACGACGCGCTCGGAAAGCAGGATCGAGTCCTCGAAGTTGTAGCCCATCCACGGCATGAACGCGCACAGCACGTTGCGCCCGATCGCGAGTTCGCCGCGGTTGGTCGACGGGCCGTCGGCGATGATGTCGCCCTTGGCGATCTCCTCGCCCACGCGCACCAGCGGCCGCTGGGTGATCGAGGTGTTCTGGTTGGAGCGCTGGAACTTGCGCAGGTTGTAGATGTCGACCGCCTGCTCGCCGGACGAGGTCTGGTCGGTGACCCGGATCACCACGCGGGTGGCGTCGACCTGGTCGACCACGCCGCCGCGCTTGGCGGAGATCGCGACGCCGGAGTCCTGCGCCACCTTGTCCTCGATGCCGGTGCCGACCAGCGGGGCCTCCGACTGCACCAGCGGCACCGCCTGGCGCATCATGTTGGAGCCCATCAGCGCGCGGTTGGCGTCGTCGTTCTCCAGGAACGGGATCAGCGCCGCGGCGACCGAGACGATCTGCTTGGGCGAGACGTCCTTGTATTCGATCTCCTCCGGCCGCGCGAGCAGGTACTCCCCGCCCCGGCGGCAGGAGATCAGGTCGCTCGACAGCTTGCCGTTCTCGTCGACCTCGGCGTTCGCCTGGGCGACGGTGTAGCGCACCTCGTCCATCGCCGAGAGGTAGACCACCTCGTCGGTGACCTGACCGTCCTTGACCTTACGGTAGGGGCTCTCGATGAAGCCGTACTTGTTGACCCGGGCGTAGGTCGCCAGCGAGTTGATCAGGCCGATGTTCGGCCCCTCCGGCGTCTCGATCGGGCAGATCCGGCCGTAGTGCGTCGGGTGCACGTCGCGCACCTCGAAGCCGGCGCGCTCGCGCGTCAGACCGCCCGGGCCGAGCGCCGACAGGCGGCGCTTGTGGGTGATCTCCGACAGCGGGTTGGTCTGGTCCATGAACTGCGACAGCTGGGAGCTGCCGAAGAACTCGCGCACCGCGGCCGCCGCCGGCTTGGCGTTGATCAGATCGTGCGGCATCACGCTGTCGATCTCGACCGAGCTCATCCGCTCGCGGATCGCGCGCTCCATGCGCAGCAGGCCGACGCGGTACTGGTTCTCCATCAATTCGCCGACCGAGCGCACGCGGCGGTTGCCCAGGTGGTCGATGTCGTCGATCTCGCCGCGGCCGTCCTTCAGCTCGCACAGCTCCTTGACGATCGCCAGGATGTCGTCCTTGCGCAGGGTGCGCAGCTGATCGTCGGTCTCGAAGCCCATGCGCGCGTTCATCTTGACGCGACCGACCGAGGACAGGTCGTAGCGGTCGGAATCGAAGAACAGGCTGTTGAACATCTGCTCCGCGGACTCGAGGGTCGGCGGCTCGCCCGGTCGCATCACCCGGTAGATGTCGATCAGCGCGTCCTCGCGACTGGTGTTCTTGTCGATCATCAGCGAGTTGCGCAGGTACGCCCCGACCGACACGTGGTCGATCGCCAGGGTCGGCACCTGCGTGATTCCGACCTGATCGAACTGCTCCAGCATGTGCTCGGAGATCTCTTCACCGGCCTCGCACAGGATCTCGCCGGTTTCCTCGTTGATCAGGTCGGCGGCGACGTAGCGGCCGACCAGCTGGTCCGCCGGGACGACGTGCTCGTCCAGGCCGTTCTCCTCGACCAGCTTGCGCGCCTTGCGCGGGGTGATCTTCTCGCCCGCCTCGACCAGGGTCTCGCCGGTGGCCGCGTTGACCAGGTCGTGCGACAGCTTCACGCCGCGCATCGCCTGCGGGTCGAACTTGGTGCGCCAGCCCTGCTTGTCCTTCTTGTAGTCGATCCGGTCGTAGAAATACGCCAGGATCTCCTCGGGGCTCATGCCCTCGGCCTCGTGCGGCTCCAGGGTGCCGCCCTGCGCCGCGCGCTCGGCGCGCAGCTTCGCCGTCTCGGCGCTGTCGAGCGCCATCAGCAGGGTCGTCGCGGGCAGCTTGCGCCGGCGGTCGACGCGCACGTGCACCAAGTCCTTGGCGTCGAACTCGAAGTCCAGCCAGGAGCCGCGGTAGGGGATCACCCGGGCGGCGAACAGGTACTTGCCGCTGGAGTGCGTCTTGCCGCGGTCGTGGTCGAAGAACACGCCCGGGCTGCGGTGCATCTGGGAGACGATCACGCGCTCGGTACCGTTGATGATGAACGTGCCGTGTTCGGTCATCAGCGGCATGTCGCCCATGTAGACGTCCTGCTCCTTGATGTCGCGCACCGACTTGGCGCCGGTGTCCTCGTCGACATCCCAGACCACGAGCCGCAGCGTCACCCGCGCCGGCGAGGCGTAGGTCATGCCGCGCTGCTGGCACTCCTCGACGTCGTACTTGGGCTCCTCGAGCTCGTAGCGGACGTACTGCAGCTCCGCCCGGTCCGAGAAGTCGCGGATCGGGAAGATCGACTTGTAGACCTCCTGCAGGCCGACCTCGCGACGCTCCTCGTGCTCCATGTCCTTCTGCAGCAGCTGATCGTACGACTGCTTCTGGGTCTCGATCAGGTTGGGCATCGTGGTGACCTCGGGGATCTTCCCGAAAGTCTTGCGGATCCGCTTGCGACCGGTGAACGTCTGCTGCTGCGACATATCTCGTCCTCTGTGTTCGGCTCCACCGCCGCCGCCGGACCCTCGCCGGGGACCCTGGACACCCCGGCCGGCCGGAGCGGTGGATCGTGCTGCTGTCGCGCCCGCGACGGCCCCCGCGCACACGTCGGCGGAGGTGGAGGGACGGGCGCGTCTCAGTCCCGTGTGCTTGCGTCGGAAAGCTCTTACATCAGCGCTCTGGATTGCCTGGTTGCGGGGAGCGTTGGTGCCTTGACCAAGGGCAGCCGCCGGTTGCTTGGGACAGGCCCGGGCGTCGCGCCGCTTGCTTCACCGGCGCGGCTGGCTCCGCCGGTGAAGGAAGCGGCTGTCACGTCGTGGGCCGCGCGCGTCTTGCCATCGAGGCCCCCCGCCAAACATCCGTGCGGTAAAGCGACGACGGCGCCCGCGCGCGTCAGCCCGCTTCGGGCTGCCCGCCGGACGCCTGCCGATGGCGAACGCACCGAAGCGGCGCGCCGCCCCGTGGGGCCGCGCGCCGCGATCGGCTTCGCGTGAGCGGTCAAAACCGTCAGCTTACTTCAGCTCCACGGTGCCGCCGGCATCCTCGATCTTCTTCTTGATCTGCTCGGCCTCGTCCTTGTCGACGCCTTCCTTCAGCGCCTTCGGGACGTTCTCGACCATCTCCTTCGCCTCCTTGAGGCCCAGGCCGGTGATGCCGCGCACCTCCTTAATCACGTTAATCTTCTTGTCGCCCGGCGCGGTCAGGATGACGTCGAACTCGGTCTTCTCTTCCGCGGGCGCGGCGGCCTCGCCGCCACCGCCGCCGGCCGCGACCGGCGCGGCCGCGCTGACGCCCCAGTGCTCCTCGAGCTTCTTGGAGAGCTCGGCGGCCTCCATGACGGTAAGGTTCGAAAGCTCGTCGACGAGCTTGTCCAGATCAGCCATTTCTATCTCCAGTTAGGCTTGAGCTTCGTGATGTCTCGGGTAATCGACCGCCCTTACGCGGCCTCGTCCTTGTCGGCGTATGCCTGCAGCACCCGGGCGATCTGACTGGCGGGCGCCTGCGTGACGGTGACGACGCGCTGCGCCGGCGTCTGCAGGAGGCCCACGATGGTCGCGCGGGATTCGTCCAGGCTCGGGGTCTTCGCCAGCTCCTCGACGCCGCTGGCGTCCAGGACCTTCTCGCCGTAGGCGCCGCCGAGAATCTCCAACTTCTTATTCTTGTTGGCATACTCAACGACGGTCTTGGCGGCCGAGACGGGGTCGTCGGACCACGCGAGCGCGGTCTGACCTTCCATCATCGGCAGCAGCCCCTCGAACTGCGTGCCGTCAAGGGCGAGCCGTGCCAGGGTATTCTTCGCAACCTTGTACCGCGCCCCCGCGTCGTACATCTGGCGCCGCAGGTCGTTGACCTCCGCCACGGTGAGGCCGTTCGGCCGGGTCACCACGACGGTGGACACGTCCTGGAACGTCTGATGCAGATCGGAGACCAGTTGCTGTTTCTCTGCACGGTCCACGGATCTTTTCTCCGTTCCCTCTTGTCCGAGCCGGCTTCCGCCGCCCCGTTCGGCCGCGTCCTAGGAGTGCGGCCAACTACGGGCGCCGGTGGGTCGCGCCGGTCCGGCGTTTGCACGAGGCCATCCGGGATCACCCAAGCAAGCTGGCGACCCGGATGCCCGGTTCGCCTGTCCCGGAAGCTCAAGCCCGTGCGTGTCTAAGCCGGAGCCCGGCCGGTTGCCCGGTCCAGGCCGCGGCTCACGCGCGAACCTTTTTGCTTCCTGTCTATGCAGGCCCCATCGATCAGGACTTAGGCGGAAAACCGGCGGTTCTCCGCACCTGCAGTCTCGGACAGGTTGGCGGCCGGTCCGTTCCGCGCCGGTTGCCCGGAACGGACGGGCGGCCGCCCGTCAAGGTGCCGGACGCGACGGGTAACGCCGCGCCGGCACCGCAATCAAGGGGGCGACGACGCGTCCCCGCGCCGTCCCCCTCGATGCGTTCGCGAAGCCAGGCTGGCTACTGCTGCGGCTGCAGCGTCGCCACGTCCAGCTTCAGGCCCGGGCTCATGGTCGAGGACATGGACACCTTCTTGATGTACTGTCCCTTCGCGCCCGAGGGCTTGTTCTTCACGATCGCGTCGTAGAACGCGCGCGCGTTCTCGGCCAGCTGCTGGTCGTCGAAGCTGGCCTTGCCGATGCCGGCGTGGACCAGGCCGGCGCGCTCGGCGCGGAAGGTCACCTGCCCGCCCTTGGCGGCCTTGACAGCTTCGGCGACGTCGTTGGTGACCGTGCCCAGCTTCGGGTTCGGCATCAGGCCGCGCGGGCCCAGGATCTTACCCAGCCGGCCAACCACGGGCATCAGGTCCGGCGTGGCGATCGCCCGCTCGAAGTTCAGCTCGCCGTTCTGGATCTGCTCGGCCAGGTCCTCGGCGCCGACCAGGTCGGCGCCCGCGTCCTGCGCCGCCTGGGCCTTGTCGCCGCGGGCGAACACCGCCACGCGCACCGCCTTGCCGGTGCCGTGCGGCAGCGTCACGGCGCCGCGCAACGTCTGGTCCGCGTGCCGCGGGTTCAGACCCAGGTTCATGGCGATCTCGAAGGTTTCGTCGAACCGCGAGACCTGGCGGTCGCGGATCGTCTTGATCGCCTCCTCAAGGCCGAACGCACGGGTGCGGTCGAGGCCCTTGTAGGCGTCGGTGATTTTCTTGCCGCGTCGTGCCATCGTGCTACTCCGTGACCTCGATGCCCATGGACCGCGCCGAGCCCTTGATGCTCTCCATCGCCGTCTCGATGTCGTAGGCGTTCAGGTCCTGGAACTTCGCCTCGGCGATCTCGCGGACCTGGTCCAGCGTGACCGAGCCCACGGTCTGCATCTTCGGCGTCTTGGCGCCCTTGTTAATCTTGGCCGCCCGCTTGAGATAGTAGCCCGCCGGGGCGGTCTTGGTCTCGAAGGTGAACGAGCGGTCGGAGTAGGCGGTGATGATCACCGGCGTCGGGGTGCCCGGCTCGATGTCCTGCGTGGCGGCGTTGAACGCCTTGCAGAACTCCATGATGTTGAGGCCGCGCTGGCCCAGCGCCGGACCAACCGGCGGCGACGGGTTCGCCTTGCCGGCCGGGATCTCCAGCTTGATGGATCCGGTTACTTTCTTTGCCATCTCTCAACCCTGTGTCTTGAGTTTCGGGTTGCGCGGTCCGGCGATGGCAGCGCCTCCCGCGCCTCACGGACCGGTCCGGGGCGTGCCCCGCGGTCCATGTTTCGGCGTTACGTCCAGACGTTCGGGCAGCGGCCGCGCTACTGCTGCTTTTCCACCTGCGTGAACTCCAGTTCGACCGGCGTCGAGCGGCCGAAGATCGACACCGCGACCTTCACCCGGCTGCGCTCGGTATCGACATCCTCGACCGTGCCCGAGAACGAGGTGAACGGGCCGTCGACCACCCGCACCTGCTCGCCGACCTCGAAGGTGACGGACGGCTTCGGCCGCTCCACCCCTTCCTGAACCTGGTTCAGGATCTGGGTCGCTTCCTTTTCGGAGATCGGCGAGGGCTTGCCGCGCTGGCCCAGGAAGCCGGTCACCTTCGGCGTGTTCTTGACCAGGTGCCAGGACTGGTCGGTCATCACCATCTTCACCAGCACGTAGCCGGGGAAGAACTTGCGCTCCTGGCTGACCTTCTGCCCGCGCTTCAGCTCGACGACCTCCTCGGTCGGCACCAGCACCTGCTCGAACAGGTGGTCCATGCCCTTCTGCTGAGCCTGCTCCTGGATCGCCTCGGCGACCTTCTTTTCGAACCCGGAGTAGGCGTGCACGACGTACCAGCGCGGCCGCGGCCCGGAATCCAGAGCTTGTTCCGCCATCGCTGCGCTTACCCTCCGAACCCGAGAATGACCTGCACGATCGCCGACAGCGCCTGGTCGACGACGAAGAAGAAGATCGCGGCCAGGAACACGAAGATGAACACCATCACGGTGGTGATCGTCGTCTCCTTGCGCGTCGGCCAGGTGACCTTCGCGGTTTCCTGCCGGACTTCGCGGACGAACTGTCCGGGATTGAACTTGGTGGCCATCGATCTCGCTTCCGTCAGGGTCGCGGGCGCCGGCCGCGCCGGTTCCGACTGCCGCGCTGGGGCGGACCCTCGCCGCGTGTCGGCGCGCCCGACCCTGCTGTTTTCGTCTTGCCGTGCCGCCCGGATGCCCTAGACGACGCGGGCGCCCGAAGGGTCGTGCCCTCCGGGCGCCGCAGCGGTCGATCCGTGACGGTCGTCTCGCCTCTTGTCAGGAGTTGGCAGGAGTGGAGGGACTCGAACCCCCAGCCGCCGGTTTTGGAGACCGGTGCTCTGCCAATTGAGCTACACTCCTACAAGCCCTCCGTTGGCGCCGCCGCGCACCCGGCGGCGCCTATTCGATGATCTTCGACACGACGCCGGCGCCGACGGTGCGGCCGCCCTCGCGGATGGCGAAGCGCAGGCCCTCGTCCATGGCGATCGGGTGGATCAGCTCCACGTCCATCGTCACGTTGTCGCCCGGCATCACCATCTCCGTGCCCTCCGGCAGGGTCACGACACCGGTCACGTCCGTCGTCCGGAAGTAGAACTGCGGCCGGTAGTTCGTGAAGAACGGCGTGTGCCGGCCGCCCTCGTCCTTGTTCAGGATGTACGCCTCCGCCGTGAACTTCGTGTGCGGCGTGATCGTCCCCGGCTTCGCCAGCACCTGACCGCGCTCCACGTCGTCGCGCGCAACCCCGCGCAACAGCGCGCCGATGTTGTCGCCCGCCTGGCCCTGGTCCAAGAGCTTGCGGAACATCTCGACACCGGTCACCACCGTCTTGCGCGTCTTCCGGATGCCGACGATCTCGACCTCCTCGCCGGTCTTGACCACGCCCTGCTCGACGCGGCCCGTCACCACCGTGCCGCGCCCCGAGATCGAGAACACGTCCTCGATCGGCATCAGGAACGGCCGGTCCGCCGCGCGCTCCGGCTGCGGGATGTAGTTGTCGATCGCGTCGACCAGCTCCAGGATGCTGTCCGCCCCCATCTTCTGGTCGCCGTTCTCGATCGCCACCAGCGCCGAGCCCTTGACCACCGGCACGTCGTCGCCCGGGAAGTCGTAGTTGTTCAACAGCTCCCGGACCTCCAGCTCGACCAGCTCCAACAGCTCCTCGTCGTCCACCTGATCGCACTTGTTCAGGTACACCACGATCGCCGGAACCCCGACCTGGCGCGCCAGCAGAATGTGCTCGCGCGTCTGCGGCATCGGTCCGTCCGCCGCCGAAACCACCAGCACCGCGCCGTCCATCTGCGCCGCGCCCGTGATCATGTTCTTCACGTAGTCCGCGTGACCCGGGCAGTCGACGTGCGCGTAGTGACGGTGCGGCGTCTGATACTCCACGTGCGCCGTCGAAATCGTGATCCCGCGCTGCTTCTCCTCCGGCGCCTTATCGATCGCGTCGTACGCCATGTACTGCGAACCGCCCTGCTCCGCCAGCACCTTCGTGATCGCCGCCGTCAGCGTCGTCTTGCCGTGGTCGACGTGACCGATCGTCCCGATGTTGCAGTGCGGCTTGTCGCGCTCGAACTTTTGCTTCGCCATCTCGCGTTCCTGTTTGCGCTTTTGCTGGCGGGCGGCAACGCCCGCGATCGACCTAGGGCGGTCTGCCGGAGGGCCGGCGGTTATGCTCCGTGCGCTGCGCCCGACGCGGGCTCAGCTGTGTCCGCGCTCCGATCCGCGCGCCGTCGTGCCGGGCCGGTCCGTGACCGGATCGTCCGGCACCGGCGCGGCGCCTTCGCAAGCCGCCGACGCGTTCCCGCCGCGGGTCGGCAGGGGGTCGGTTTGGAGCGGGTGATGGGAATCGAACCCACATCCCCAGCTTGGAAGGCTGGTGCTCTGACCATTGAGCTACACCCGCGCAAGCGCGGCTGCACCTGCGTCGTCGGCCGGGCACCGCTGCCGTCGGGTCGTCTGGGCCGGCCGCATAGGTCTACGGCCGGCGGTTGACCCGTCGGCTTCGGGCCCGTGACTTATGGCGAATCACGGTTGCCTGTCAACGCTAAAAGACCGCGCACGCCCCCCGGCGCCGCCCGCCGGAGCCGGCGGCCGGAAGCGACCGGCCGGCCGGGTGCGTGGCCTGCGTGGTTGCGTCGTCTATCACGGCCCGTCAGAAGGGTAGGCATGGCCCAACGCGAACGCAAGAACGACCCGAGCCGCCCAGCCACCGCCGCCCAAGGCGACCGCCCCAAGGGCGCGCGCGGCCAAGGCGCCCGCAAGCCGGGCCCGCCCGCCGGCGCGCGCCAGCGCCCGGCCGGCAAGGGCAACCCCGGAGGCAAGCCGTCCGGCCCGCGGCCGCCCGACCGCGACGCGGCCGGCTGGCTGTGGGGCGGCCACGCCGTGCTCGCCGCGCTCGCCAACCCGGCGCGGCAGTGCCGGCGCGTCCTGATCGCGGGCGAGACGGTGGAGACCTGGGAAACCGAGGTCGCGGAGCTGCTGGAGGCGCGCGACGACGTCCGCAAGCCGGAGATCATCGCCCGCCACGCGTTCGCCCAGCACCTGCCCGCCAGCGCCGTGCACCAGGGCATCGCGGTGCAGGCCGACCCGCTCGATCAGCCCGATCTGGAGAGCCTGCTGGCCGACCTGCCCGCCGACCGGCCGGCGGCGTTGGTCCTGCTGGATCAGGTCAGCGACCCGCACAACGTCGGCGCGGTGCTGCGCTCCGCCTCCGCCTTCGGCGCGACGGCGGTGGTCACCACCAAGCGCAACGCCCCGGGCGAGACCGGCGCGCTCGCCAAGGCGGCGTCGGGCGCGCTGGAACACGTCCCCTACCCGCACGTCACCAACCTGGCGCGCGCGATGGCGCGTGCGCAGGACCACGGCTTCCGGCTGCTGGGCCTGGCGCAGGAGGCGACCGCCACGCTCGCCGACGAAGCCGGCCAGGACCGCCTGGGCCTGGTGCTGGGCGCGGAAGGCCACGGCCTGCGCCACAAGACCCGGGAAACCTGCGACGCGTTGGTGCGCCTGCCCACGCGTGGCCCGATCGCGGAACTCAACGTCTCCAACGCCGCCGCGGTCGGGCTGTACGAACTGATCGGGCGCAAGGCCGGCTAGCAGTCGCGCCCCGCGACCCGCTGCGAGACGCGGGTTGTACGCCCGCCGGCAGGTGCTATCGTCGCCGCCGAGGGACCGGCCGCGGCCGGCTCAGGGCGATACGCGGAAAGGTGGTTCCACCTTTCCGCTGTGTCTTGCCCGCTCTCAAAGAAGGTCGCGCGAGAATCGGCCAGAAGGCGGACGCGGCCTCTAGGCATTTCGCATTGAGCGCGGCGCGACGCCGGTTCGGGCCAAGCCGGTTCGGGCCAGGCACCGGGCCATGCAAGGGAGACAACGCCATGGAGGGATCGCACGCCGGCGGCGGCGACCAGGCCACCCGTCACGGGCACACGGGCGAAGGCGACTTCGCCGGCCAGTTCGACGTCCAGTTCGAGGGGTCGGCGAACACCCTCGAGGCCTTCTGGATGCCGTTCACCTGGAACCGCGAATTCAAGCGCAAGCCCAAGGTGATCACCGGCGCCAAGGACATGCACTACACCACCGACGACAACCGCCAGGTGCTGGACGGCACCGCCGGGCTGTGGTGCGTCAACGCCGGTCACGGCCGCCAGCGGATCGTCGAGGCGGTGCAGCAGCAGGTCGCCCGGCTGGACTACGCGCCGGCCTTCCAGCTGAGCCATCCGCTCGCCTTCCAGCTCGCCAACCGGCTGATCGGGATGGCGCCGGGCGACGGCGCGTTCGACCACGTGTTCTTCGCCAACTCCGGCTCCGAGGCGGTCGACAGCGCGCTCAAGATCGCGCTCGCCTACCACCGTGCCCGCGGCGAGGGCCAGCGCACCCGCCTGATCGGCCGGGAGCGCGGCTACCACGGGGTCGGCTTCGGCGGCATCTCGGTCGGCGGGATCGTCAACAACCGGCGCAAGTTCGGCCAGCTGCTGACGGGCGTCGACCACCTGCCGCACACCCACCTGCCCGAGCACAACCGCAACACCAAGGGCCAGCCGGAACACGGTGCGCATCTCGCCGACGAGCTGGAGCGGATCTGCGCCCTACACGGCCCGGAGACGATCGCCGCGGTGATCGTCGAGCCGCTGGCCGGCTCGACCGGCGTGCTGGTGCCGCCCAAGGGCTACCTGCAGCGCCTGCGCGAGATCTGCGACAAGCACGGCATCCTGTTGATCTTCGACGAGGTGATCACCGGCTTCGGCCGGCTGGGCACCGGCTTCGCCGCCGACTACTTCGGCGTCACCCCGGACCTGATCACGGTCGCCAAGGGGATCACCAACGGGACCGTGCCGATGGGCGCCGTGTTCTGCCGCAAGGGAATCTACGACGCGTTCATGGAGGAAGCCGAGCACGGCGGCGGGACGATCGAGCTGTTCCACGGCTACACCTACTCCGCCCACCCGCTCGCCTGCGCGGCGGCGCTGGCGACGCTGGAGGTCTACAAGGAGGACGGGCTGTTCGAGCACGCCGCCAGCCTGGCGCCCAAGTGGCAGGAGGCGGTCCACAGCCTGGCCGACCATCCGCACGTGATCGACGTGCGCAACCTGGGTCTGGTCGCCGGCATCGAACTCGCCCCGCGCGAGGGCGCGCCCGGGATGCGCGGCTACGAGGTGTTCACCAACGCCTGGGAAGACGGCCTCCTGACCCGGGTGACCGGCGACATCCTGGCGCTGTCGCCGCCGCTGATGGTGAGCGAACAGCAGATCGACCAGATGGTCGAGATGACGCGCAAGGCGCTCGACGCCACGCCCTGACGGCGCCCAACGACCCGGGCCGAGCGACCCGGGCCCAGCGACCGGGGCCTGAGACCCGAACGCCCGCGTGTCGGCCCGGCACGCGGGCGTTTGCACCCCTGCACACGACGAAGAAGGACGAAGCCCATGCTGATCGGCGTTCCAAGCGAGGTGAAGGTTCACGAGTACCGGGTCGGCCTGGTGCCGGCGGGCGTGCGTGAACTGGTCCACCACGGCCACCAGGTGATCGTCCAAAGCGGGGCCGGAGCGGGCATCGGCATGTTCGACGCCGACTACCAGGACGCCGGGGCCACGATCGTCGACGACGCCGCGGAGGTGTTCGCCAAGGCCGACATGATCGTCAAGGTGAAGGAGCCGCTGGCGCGCGAGTACACGCAGCTGTCCGAGGACCAGTTGCTGTTCACCTACCTCCACCTTGCCCCCGACGCCGAGCAGACCCGGGGCCTGGTCGACAGCGGCTGCACGGCGATCGCCTACGAGACGGTCACCGACGCGCACGGCCGCCTGCCCCTGCTGGCGCCGATGAGCGAGGTCGCCGGGCGGATGAGCGCGCAGGTCGCCGCGCACTGCCTGGAGAAGAACCAGGGCGGCAAGGGCGTGCTGATGGGCGGCGTTCCGGGCGTGCTGCCGGCCAACGTGGTGGTGCTCGGCTGCGGGGTCTCCGGCATGAACGCCGCGCGCATGGCGATGGGCATGCAGGCCAAGGTGTTCGCGATCGACAAGTCGCTCGACAAGCTGAACGAGGTCGACCTCTATTTCGGCCGCGAATTGGACACGCTGTACTCCACCGTCGACCACATCGAAAAGGCGGTCGAGGCCGCCGACGTCGTGATCGGCTGCGTGCTGGTGCCGGGCGCGGCGGCGCCCAAGCTGGTGACCCACGACATGGTGCGCAAGATGAGGCCGGGCTCGGTGATGGTCGACGTGGCGATCGACCAGGGCGGCTGCTTCGAGACCTCCAGGCCGACGACCCACGACGCGCCGACCTACGTGGTCGACGACGTGGTGCACTACTGCGTGACCAACATGCCGGGCGCGGTCGCGCGCACCAGCACCTTCGCGCTCACCAACGCCACCATGCGGTTCGTCCTGGCGCTCGCCGACAAGGGCGTGAAGCGCGCGCTGGGCGAGGACCCGCACCTGATGAACGGCCTGAACGTCCACAAGGGCCAGGTCACCTACAAGGCGGTCGCCGACAACCTGGGCTACGACTTCGTCCCGCCGCAGCAGGCGCTTGGGTTTTAGGCCAGGGCCGCGACCGGGCGCCTGCGCCCAGTCCGCGCGACTCTCGCCAAGCGGCAGAGACCAGATCGGGCGCTGCGCGATGGCCGCGTTCGGCACGGCGCGGCCTACCCTAACCGCCTGAAATCGACTGCATTCGTCGCGAATGCGCGCGGGCGTTTAACAGCCCGCTAACCCTTTCGCGGCTAGGCTGCTATGACCTGAGGGCCCGTCCGGCACGATCGCCGAACGGCCGCCCTGCCCCATGGGACCAGGACTTACAGCCGTGCAGCCTCGCGTGCCGCTCCGCCGTCTGCTGCCCCGGGCGGCGCTGCTTTCGGCGGCTGTGCTGCCGGGGGTCCTGCCGCTCGCGCTTACGGCAGCCGACCGGAGCGTCACCGCGCCGCCCCGGGCCGACAGCGCCGTCGCGGCCGCGCCCGCCGACCGGCCGGCGCCGTTCGATGTGCCCCAGCCCGCGGTCAAGCCGCCGGCCCCGGCCATCGCGGGCGTCTGCCGGGGTCAGCGCTTCATCCGCCAGCGGGTGGCCTGCCTGTCCGACCGGGCGGTTCAGGCCGGCGATCCCACCGTCTGTTTCGAGGCGCCCGATCCCGACACGCGCTGGCCGTGCGTGGCGAAATACGCCGTGGTGGCGGGCGGGCCGGAGACCTGCCGGCTGCTGCCCGGCCCGCCGGCCGACGGGGCCGCGGCGGACGCGATCGCCGGCGGCGATGCGACTGTGACGGTCGACCTCTGCCTCTCCACCCTCGCGCTTGTCTACCGGCGGCCGGAGTTGTGCCGTCAGCTGGCGACCGAGCCGATGGACGACGCGTGTCTGGCCAAGCTGGTCACCAACGGCGCCGATCCGGCGCTGTGCCGGCAGGTCAAGTCGCCCGACCTGCGCCAGGTCTGCCGGCCCGATCCGCGGGCGGAGGTTGCGGAGTAGCGTCCCAATCGCTCTCCGTCCGCGCGGCGAGCCGGGTCTTCTGCCGGCCCCGGCCGTCGAAGTTCGCCGGATCGCGCCAGGCCTCGTAGGCCGCGCGCACCGCCGGCCACTCTTCCGAGACGATCGAATACCAGGCGGTGTCGCGGTTTCGGCCCTTCACCGCCATGTGCCGGCGGTGGATCCCCTCGAACGTAAACCCCAGGCGCAGCGCGGCGCGGCGCGAGCCCGCGTTGGCGGCGTTGCACTTCCATTCCAGCCGGCGGTAGCCGAGGTCGAAGGCGTGGATCGCCAGCAGCATCACCGCCTCGCTCGCCGCGCGGGTGCGCTGCAGGACGGGGGCGAACCAGATGTGGCCGATCTCGATCCGGCCATGCTCGGGGGCGATCGACATCAGGGCGGCGACACCGCGCGCCGCGTGGCCCGCGTCGCCGTCCCGCACGGCGAAGAACAGCGGGTCGTCCCCCGCCGCCTGCCGGTCCAGGTGCGCGCGGTAGTCGGCCGCCGTGTCGAACGGCCCGTAGGGCATGTAGGCCCAACTGTCGCGCGCCGCCGGATCCAGCGCATGCGGGGCGAGTGCGTCCGCGTGCGCCTGCGCGTCCAGCGGCTCCAGCCGGCACCAGTGGCCAGTCAGCACCCGCCGCTCGGGCCGCCCGGCGGGCAGGCCGCCGACGCCATGCTGGCTGGGCACGTTCACCTGGGCGCGTGCCGGGCGGGTCGGGCGATCGGGCATGGCGACGGCGTCCTCGGACAAAATAACCGGCCGTCGGCGGTGCCCGACGGCCGGCACGGTGGATCCGAAGCTGCGGCGCGCGCCTACATCACCCGCTCGCGCGGCGTGCTCCTCGCAGTACGGCTTGCCGGGCACCGGATCCGCGCCGCAGAAGTGGAAGTCCGCATCGCCCGGGTCGCCGATCGGCCACAGGCAGCCGCTGGAACTGCCGCGCTGCTCGACCCGGGCGCGCTGGCTGCCGAGCCGGGTAGCCCCACCGGCGCCCTGTCCGAGCCCGCCGCTGCGCCGTGCCTCCGCCGAGCTCGCTGCCCGCTGACCGCCCGTTCGCGCGGCCGTCCCGTTGCGCGCGGCGGCGCCACCGGCACGCGCGGCGGCCTGAGCGCTGTGCTGGTCGACCGCGGAGCTGGCGGCGCGGGCGCCGGTATCCGGCGCCGCCGCTTGGCCCACGGCCGGGCCACTGGCCGGGGCACTGGCCGGTCCCGCCTGAGCGTTGACCGCACGGGCCCCTGTATCACTTGGCGCGGTCGTCTTGGCCGGGCCGGTCGCGGCCGCTTTCGCCGCCGAACGGCCGGGCGCGGTAACGCCGGTGGATGCCCCGTTGGCCTGGGTGCTGTCGGCCGGCCCGCCCCCGCTCCGGCGCGCGCCGTTCGGACCGGCCACGGTCTGAGCGCGGCCCGGCTGATCGGCGATGGCGTGCGCATTGGAAGGCCGTGTGCTCGACGACTGCGGGCTCGACGACTGCGGGCTCGGCGATTGCGGGCTCGACGATTGCGCGCTGGCGGTCTGGGCGACCGAGGCTTTCGCGCTCGCGCTCGCGGGGCGGCCGGCGCCGGCTGGCGTGGCGCTGGCCGCCGGAGCGCCCTGGTCTGCCGACCCGGCCGGCGCCTGGCCGGCCGCCTCGGCGCGCTGCTGCTGCTTGATCGGCGACGGGCGGGAGGGAAGCTTCAGCCGATGCGCCTTACCGACGATCGAGTTCTTGGAGACCCCAAGACGCTTGCCGATCTCCGAGGCACTGTGGCCCGCCTGCCAAAGACGGGTCAGTTCTTGGATGCGTTCGTCGGTCCAACTCATGCGTTCATCGACCCCTGATACCGCGTGTGTTGCGCGTCGAAGCCCTTGATTAACCTGCGCTAAAGACAATCTAGATTTAGAGCAGGGCAATATTCAAAACACCATATGCGGTATACCCCCTTCGTGTCCAGTCGGGAGTTTGCGTCTGCAAGCCGTGCTGCCCAAATTCTTGTGGACAGTTTCGGCAAGCCGTTGGCCGGAGGCTTGAATGGAGGGAAAAGGTGGCATGATCCTGACAGTCACGGACTTCGGCGTCGCCGGCCCGTACCTGGCGCAGATGCATGCCGCCGCGCTGACGCGGGCGCCCGATCTCCCGGTCCTTGATCTGGTGGCCGATCTCCCGGCGTTCCAGCCGATCCGGTCGGCCTATCTGCTGGCCGCCTTGGCGCCGGCGTTCCCGGCCGGCAGCACGTTCTGCTGCGTGGTCGATCCGGGCGTGGGCTCCGACCGGCGGGCGCTGATCGTTCAGGCGAACCGGCAGTGGTTCGTCGGTCCGGACAACGGCCTGCTGGCGATGGTGGCGCGGCGCGATCCCGGTGCGCGCACCTGGACGCTCGACTGGCGGCCCGAACGCCTGTCCGCCTCGTTCCACGGCCGCGACCTGTTCATGCCCGCGACCGCCCTGCTGGCGACCGGCCAGCCGGTGCCGAGCACGCCGATCGACCCGGGGCGGATCGTCGGCGCGACCGCCCCGCCGGACCTGGCCGAGGTGGTGTACATCGACAGCTACGGCAACGCCATGACCGGATTGCGGGCCGACACCCTGCCGGCCGACGCCGAGCTGCTGGCGGGCGACCGGCGGATCGCGCGCGCCCGCACCTTCGCCGATGTCGCCCCGGGTCGCGCGCTCTGGTACGCCAACAGCTCCGGCCTGGCCGAGGTCGCGGTTAACCAGGGCCGCGCGGATCGGGACCTGGGCCTGAACGTGGGGGCGCCGGTGACGCTGCACGGGACCCCGGCGGGCGACGCCTGACGCCGGCCGCGCGGACCCGTCGACCGGGCCGACTGGTATAAAGGTATGCCGGCACACCAAATCTGCGCAGGTAATGACCGCGACACACACGGGCGAAGCACCAAACGCCATTTTAACGGCGCTGGGAAGGCGCCCCCTCCGCCCGTGCTGCTGAAAGCCGCGCCGGCCGACTGCAATCTTGTCCGATCCTCGCCCGGCTGGTGCACCTGCCCCGGTCAGCGCGGCGCGCAGTGCCGGGCTGCTCAAATTAACATCTTTTAAAACTCTACACTTCGCCCCGCTTTGCTATATTCGGCACCCTCCCAAATCTTGAACATCGTCAAGCGCATAGCTCACGCATTCGTACACAAAAAAGTAAGTATATTCAGGAAACTAAAAGGGCTGAGGGCGCCTATACCCTGCGCAGTACTCTTGTCATTGAAGGCGATATCGGCTACAAGGTTACTGGCCGGGAGATCGACGCTTGTTTGCCCACCTATGCAACATAAAACTCTTTGATTAGAAAAGAAACGGCACCTTGATGCCTTCGTTCGATGGCGCTTCCGACCAGCCCATGACAACCTGTGCGCGAGACTTGGAAGCCGTTGCGCGGCTCTATATGCGGGCCGGTTTCCGGGACGGGCTGCGCCCGGCGCAGTGGCAGGCAATGCGGTTTTTTGCCGACAATCCGGGGGAGAGCCTGACGGAATTCGCCCGTCACCGGCACTCCACGACCGGGTCGGCCTCGGTGGTGGTCTCGGCCCTGGTCAAGCGGGGGTACCTGGCGCGCCAGACCCGCTACTCCAGCCGGAACGTGGGCATCCAATTGACCGAGGCCGGACGCGCGGCCCTGGAGCAGGATCCGATCAAGGAATTGGTCGCCGCGCTGCAGGCGCTGCCGGAAGAACAACTGGCCAACTTCCGCCAGACCCTGGCCCAGTTGCGCCAGGACCTCTCCGAGCGCATCGAGGACGACGAGAACTAACGCCGCCTCGCAGGGGCCGGGCAGCCGTTGGCGACCCGGCCCGGGACACCGGTCGCGGTCAGCCCTGCACGTCAGCCGCCTGCTCCGGCAGGCATTTCCGGCAGTCGAGCCGCACGCCCAGCATGGCCTGCCGTCCCGCCGCGCTCTGCGTCCAGGCGCGAACCTGAAACGGCGGGCGATGGCGGACGTGCCGGCCATGGCCGCACGCCAACTCGGCGACCCAGTGGCCTTCCTCGTCACGGTGGAAACCCACGATCGGCTGCGGGATCCCGCGGCGCGTATCCATCCGGCCTCCCACGTCGTGTTCCCCCGGGCGCCAGCGAACATGCGTCCGCCGGCCGGCGGGGACCGCACCGATTCCACTCTCCAACGTGGCCTATCAGCAAGCGGCCTGACGCGCCAGACACGTTCGATGGGTGCCGTCGGCCCGTAGGCGCGGGGGGACGCACGGGGCCGGACCTGCGGTGAATCCGGGACGGGCCGGCGGCCGAGACGCGCACGGCAAAGCCGGTCGCCACCGCCGCAGCCATCCCGGTTGCCGCCGGGCGCGGCGCCCTACCCCGCCCGGGCGGCCTGCAGGAAGCCGCCGGCGGCGCTCTCCAGACCGGTGATCCGATCCGCCATCTCGGCGGAGGACCGCTGCATCGTGCCGGCGGACTGGCCGGTCTGCGCCGCGACGGCGCTGACGTTGACGACGTTTTCCGCGATCTCCCGCGCGCCCGCGGAGGCCTGGGTGATCGAATTGGCGATCTCCCGCGTGGCCACGCTCTGCTCCTCGGCCGCGCCAGCGATCGAATCCGCGATCTCGCTCATCGTCTCCACGGTGCGGCCGACACGCTCGTTCGCTTCGACCGTGCGCTCGGTCGCCTGGCGCACGTCGGCGATCTGGCGGGTGATCGTCTCGGTCGCCTTGCCGGTCTGCTGGGCCAGCGACTTGACCTCCTGCGCCACCACCGCGAAGCCCTTGCCGGCCTCGCCCGCCCGCGCCGCCTCGATGGTCGCGTTCAGCGCCAGCAGGTTGGTCTTGTCGGCGATGTCGCGGATCAGACCCAGGACCTCGCCGATCTCCCGGGTGGTGGCGACCAGCGCGTCCATTTCGCCGCGCGCGCGCTCGGCCTCGGCGCGGGCGTCGCGGGCGATCGCGGCCTGCCGGCCGACCTGCTCGGTGATCTCGGCGATCGCCGCGGACAGTTCCTCGGCCGCGCCGGCGACCGTCTCCACGTTGGTCGAGGCTTGCTCGGCCGCGGCCGACATCGTGGCGGTGCGCCGCGAGGTGTCTTCCGCGGCCCGGCTCAGGCTGCCGGACTGCTCCGACACCGCCTCGGCGGCGCGCTGGACCGCGCCGATCGTGGCCTGGACCTGCTCCTCGAACCGGTCGGTCAGCCGGGCGAACCGGCGGGTGCGCGCGTCCATCTGGTCGGTCGCCGCGTTGACCCGCTCCGCGCTGGCCCGGAAGTCGCCCGGCAGGCCGCGTAGCAGGATCTTGCGGTAGTACTTGCCCTGCGCGACGTGCTGCATCGACGCCCCGGCCTCGCGCACGAACGCGTCGGTCACATCGAGCAGATGGTTCAGGGTGGCCCTCAGGCCCGCGACCTCCCCGCCCATCGCGGTGGGGGCGAAGCGCTCGGCGAAGTCGCCGTGACGCGCCACCCGCTCGGCCGTGGCGGCCAGCGCCCGCAAGTCGGCGCGGATGCGATGCAGCACCACCACCGCCCCGCCGACCGCGGGCACGGCCAGGGCGCTTGCTACCCAGCCGACGACACGCCAGCCGTCGCCGAGCACGCCGGCGACCGCCGCGACCGCGACCAGCCCGATCGCCAGCACGCCCAGCCGCAGGCCGCTAGACGGAGAAGACAAAGCGATCATAGCTCATTTCCCGGGATTTCAGTTGGTCCTGCAGCCGGTTCAGCGCGGCCGTCATGCCGTCCTTGATCCGCCCCTGGGTTTGTTCGGCCTGGCGGAGATCGCGGTACAGCGGTTCGATCCGGGCGATCTGGCCGGGATCCGGCTTGCGGCGGTTGGAGTGATACCCGGCGATCCGGCCCTGGGCATCGCGGCTTGGCGTGACGTGCGCGAACACCCAGTAATGGTCGCCGTTGCGCGCCATGTTGAGGACATAGGCGAAGATCTCGTCACCGCCCTGGATCGTCTCCCACAGCAGCTTGAAGATGCTGTGCGGCATGTCCGGGTGCCGGATCAGGTTGTGCGGCTGGCCGACGACCTCGGCCTCGCGGTAGTGACTGACCCGCAGAAAGACATCGTTGGCGTAGGTGATCCGCCCTTTCGGATCGGTCTTGGAGACGATGATCTCGTCCACGCCGAACGGGCTCTCGCGGCCCGATGGGGTGATCTTCGGTCGTGACATCGGGCGCCTCCGGACTGCTAGAGCAAGATGCTTGAAGGCCGCAACGGCCTTCGAGCTGAAGGTAGCCCTAACTGGTTGAAGCTAGGAAAAGATTCAGCTGATAAGGTGATTCCAGCTCGAATCTTGCCCCAGTCGAAAGTTCGGTCAGAAAGCACCAGCGCCAGGGATCGAGCATTGATCTAAATCATTTCTTGGCGCTTTTAACTTTCGTTCATTTTTTATTAAGCATACCAAGCATAGCCGTACGCATGACTGGTACGAATCAGGTCTGAGACGGGCTCCAAGCCGGGCGGCGCAGGGTCACAACCTGGGAATCGCTGGTCGGCAAGGCGATGGTGACGACCGTGCCCTGGCCCGGCGTGCTCTCGATCTCGAGCTGGCCGCCCATGGCACGGGCCAGCCGGTCGGCCAGCGCCAGGCCGATCCCGGTCCCGGTGTTGCCGGACGTCGCGGCGGTGTCGTGCACCCGGTAGAACGGCTTGAAGACGTTGGCCAGGTGCTTTTGCGGGATTCCGATGCCGGTGTCGCGCACCTGCACGCGCACAGCCGCCGCCGCGGCGTCGACGGCGAGCCATACCCGGCCGCCGTGGGGCGTGAACTTCACGGCATTTTCCAGGCACGCCACCAGCACCTGCTGCAGCAGATGCGGATCGGCGAACGCCTGGGCGGCGTCGCCGGCCGTATCGCGGCCGAGGCGCACGCCCTTCTTGTCGGCGGTCGGCTGGATCATGCTCAGCGCCCGCGCCAGCACCTCGTCCAGCACGACCGGCTGGATCGACGGCTCGACACGCTCGGCCTCCATGCGCGACAGGTTGAGCACGTTCTCGATCATGCTGTGCAGGTACCGGCCGCTTTCCAGGACGTTCCGGCTGTAGCCGCGATAGCGCTCGTTGCCGAGCGGGCCCAGCATTTCCTCGGCCATCATTTCGGTATACCCGATGATGGCGTTCAGCGGCGTGCGCAGTTCGTGGCTCATGGTCGCCAGGAACTCGCTCTTCGCCCGGTTGGCCGCCTCGGCATGGCGGCGGGCCTCCAGCAGCTCGCGCTCGCGCTCCATCGACCCGGTGACGTCCTGGCAGATCCCGAACACGCCGACCACGCGCCCGTTGGCGTCCAGCTCGCCGGCGCAGCGGACATCGACCCATTTGATCCGGTCGCCGATCAACAACCGCCGCCGGTACGACAGCTCTTCGCCGGTTTCCAGCGTGTGCGCCAGCATCGTCTCGACTTCGCGGCGGTCGTCGGGATGATAGAACGTCAACACCTCTTCCAGGGTCGGCTCGCCGGCGTCGGCCGGCATCTCCAGGATCCGGAACAGTTCGTCCGACCAACTGAGCCGCCGGGTCGCGGGATCGAGCACCCAGTTGCCCAGCTTGGCGACCCGCTCAGCGCGCAGCAGCCGGCGCTCCAAATCGCGGTGGCGGGTGATGTCGTTCTGGATCGTGACGAAGCGTTCGATCCGGCCCCATGCGTCGTGCACCGGCTGGCAGTCGATCGCCACCCAATAGGGCTGGCCATGCTTGGTGTAGCTCAGGATTTCCGTGGTGTAGCCCTCGCCGCGGTCGGTGCGGGCGCGCACCCGGTCGAACTCGTCCGGGTCGGTTCCCGGGCCGGCCAGCACGTCGCCCGGCCGCGCGCCCCGCACTTCCGCCAGCGTGTAGCCGGTCTGCTGCTCGAACCCGCGGTTCGCCCATTCGATCCGGCTGTGCGCGTCGGTGATCAGGACGGCGTTGGTGGTCCGGTCGGCGACCAGGGCCAGCTTACGCGCCTCCGCCTCGCTGGCGCGCAGGCGGCTGTCGGCGGCGACCGCCTCGGAGATGTCGCGGATGATGCCGGTGAAGTTGCGCTGACCGTCGATCCACCACTCGGTGATCGAAAGGCTGACCGGAAACGTGTGTCCGTCCCGGTGCTGCGCCGTCAGCTGTCGGCTGGCGAGGCCGACCACGCGCGCCGGCCCGCCGGCGACGTAACGCTCGACCCATGCGACGTGCTCGCCGCGCTCCTCGGTCGGCATCAGGACCTCGACCGGCCGGCCGATCAGCTCGCCGGGCGCCCAGCCGAACATCCGGGCGGTCGCCGGGTTCACCTCGGTGATCCGACGGTCCTCGCCCATCGTGATGATGGCGTCCGCGGCGGTATTGATGATCGCCTTGTAGCGCGCCTTGTTGTGGCGCAGTTGGCGCTCCTGGTCCTTGCGCCGGGTGATGTCGGTGTGGGTGCCGACCATCCGCACCGGCCGGCCGTCGCCGTCGCGCTCGACCACCTTGCCGCGGTCGAGGATCCACATCCACGCACCGGCACCGGTCCGACACCGGTGCTCCGTCTCGTAATACGGCGTGCGGCCGTCCAGGTGGTCGTGGAGCACGTGCATCACCCAGGGCCTGTCCTCCGGGTGCACCAGGGACTCCCAGGTGCTGACGTGGCCCGACAGGTCGTCCGGGCCGTAGCCGAGCATGGCGACCAGACGCGGGCTCAGATACACCGCGCCGCTGGATACGTCCCAGTCCCATACGCCGTCCTCGTTCGCCTCCAGCATCAGGTTGAGGCGCTCCGCCGTGGCGGCGTTCTCGCGCTCCTTCACGTGCCGGTCGACCGCCAGCCCGGCGATCCTCGACGCCTCCTTGAGAAAGCGGCGCTGGGCCTCGTCGGGCGCGCTCGGGCGCGGGCTGTAGATGCCCAGGCAGGCGGTCACGCGGCCGGACGCGTCGCGCACCGGCTGCGACCAGCAGGCACGCAGGCCGTGGGCGAGCGCGAGGTCGCGATAACCGTCCCAATTCGGATCCTGGGCGATATCTTCGGAAACCACGGTTTCGCCCTGGAAACAGGCGGCGCCGCAACTGCCCACCCCGGGCCCGATGGCAACACCGTCGAAGGCGTGCAGGTAGGCGTCGGGCAGCGACGGCGCGCACGCGGCGGACAGCCGGCCAGCCGCATCCAGGTGCAGGATCGAGGCGCGAAACCCGTGTTCGCGGCCCAGTTCGGCTTCGAGGAGATGGCACAGCGCCCGGAGCGTCTGGCGAAGGTCCTCGCCGGCCGCGATCGCCTGAACGATCTCAAGCAGACCGCGCGGGGGCGCGGCGTCTGGGTGGGCCGACTCAACGGACATCCGCAGGCTGGACCTTCATCTTCGACTTCGTCAGGCGCTCGGGATCATGGTGGTATATAGATAAGAAACCGTTACCGAACTTTCTTGCCCGACACGAGCGATCAAACGGATAGATCGCGTCACACGGGCCGGACGCCAGGGCGGACAGCGGCCCGAGAGGCGCATCGAGTTGGCCGCGGCGAACGGCCGCGAGTCGCCGGAGACCTGCACCGGCGCGCGTGCGCGCCGGGGTCGGCCGGGTCGCGCCGAGCGCCAGCCGGGACGACAACCGGTCCGCTCAGCTCTTGGGCGACAGACAGGCGCGCAGGTCGGTCGCGAGGCCGCGCAGCGTCTTCGGGTAGGCGTCCGGACCGGCCGCATGGTCGACGCCCAGCGGGTCCAGGGTGGCGATCTCAGCCTCCGTGTTCTCCACCACCGTCGCCACCAGGTCGGGCGCGAACTGCGGTTCGCGGAAGACGCAGCGGGCGTCGAGCTCGGCGATCTTGCCGCGGATCTCGACCAGCCGCCGCGCGCCTGGCTTGCGGTCCGGGCTGAGCGTGATCGAGCCGACGGCGTTCGTGGCGTAGTGGTGCTCGAAGTAGTGGTAGGCGTCGTGGAAAACCACGTACGGCGTATCCTTGACCGGCGCGATCGTCTGGGCGACCTCCGCGTCGACCGCCGCGATCCGCTGCCGGGCCGCCTCGGCGTTCTGCCGGTAGGCCTCAGCATGCTCGGGGTCGAGGGCGATCAACCGCTCGGCCAGCGCCTGCACGATCACGCGCGCGTTGTCGGGGTCCAGCCAGACGTGCGGGTCGACCTCGTCTTCCGGGATGCCCTGGATGGTGTGCGCATGGGCGTCGCCCCGGTCGCCGCCGGTCGCGGCCTTGGCGGCCGCGTCGCGGCTTTCGCCGTGCCCGTGATCGTTGTCGCCGTGGGCATCGGCGTGCCCGGCCCAGGCGCCGCCTTGGCGCGTGCGCAGCACGGTCAACCCGTCCAGGCGGAGCAGCTGGACGGCCGCGCCGTCCTGGGCGATGTTGCGCACGGGACGCTGCAGGAACGCCTCCAGGGCCGGTCCGACCCAGACCACCAGGTCCGCCCGCTCCAGCGCGCCGGCGTCCGAGGGCGTCAGGGCGTAGGTGTGCGGCGACTGCCCGGCTTCGAGCAGCAGCTTGGGCTCGCCGACCCCGTCCATCACGGCGCTGACCAGGCTGTGCACCGGCTTCACGCTCGCCACGACCTGAGGCGCGGCCTGCGCCGGGCTGGCGAGCGCCGTTCCGGCCAGCAGACCGGTCGCCAACAGCGCGGTGCGGCATACGGTTCGCATGGGTCGCCTCCATCGAGCGGACATTGAATTCCACGGATCTGATTGATACGCTATAACATGCCGAAGTCAACCCGATGGAGACGACGATGGGAGCCACGCAGGCCCACGCCGCGTTCGACCAGCACGCGCACGATCATCGCGACTGCATCGACGCCGCGCTCGCGGCGGCCGAAGATGTTTGCGCGCGCCATGGCGGCCAGCTGACCAAGACCCGCCGGCGCGTGCTGGAACTGATCTGGGCCCACCGCAAACCGGTCGGCGCCTACCAGCTGCTCGACGACCTCAGCCGCGAACGCGGCCGGGTGGCGCCGCCGACAATCTACCGGGCGATCGACTTTCTGCTCGACCGCGGCCTGATCCACCGGATCGAGAGCCTGAACGCCTTCGTCGGCTGCCACCATCCGCGCGAACGGCACAGCGGCTGCTTCTTGATCTGCCGGGCGTGCGGGGCGACCGCGGAGATGGTCGACACGCGGCTGGACCGCGCGCTGACCGCGGCGGCCGCCGATGTCGCCTTCCGGGTAGAGCGCCAGACGGTGGAGATGCGCGGCCTGTGCCCGGTCTGCACGCCGGACGGAGCGACGGGAGACCCCGTTGCCCACTGATACTGCCGCAGCCCGCAGGTCGGATGCATCCGGGCCGCCGCTGCTCGAGGTGGACGACGTCGGTCTGCGCCTGGATCGCACCGACGTGCTGCGGCACGTCGACCTCACCCTGCGTGCCGGCGAGATCGTGACCCTGATCGGGCCCAATGGGGCGGGCAAGACCAGCCTTCTGCGCGTGGCGCTCGGCCTGACCAAACCCACCTCGGGTACGGTCCGGCGCAAGCGCGGGACGACCTTCGGCTACGTGCCGCAACGCTTCGCCGTCGACCCGACCCTGCCGCTCACGGTCGGGCGCTTCCTGTCCCTGCCCCGCCGGCGCAGCCGGGCCGACGTCGCGGCCGCGCTCGACGAGGTCGGCGTTCCCGAGGCGGTCGACCGCGAGCTGGCGACGCTTTCGGGCGGCGAGGTCCAGCGGGTCATGCTGGCGCGCGCCCTGCTCCGCCGGCCCGACGTGCTGGTGCTGGACGAGCCGCTGCAGGGCGTGGACGTAAGCGGTCAGGCGGCCCTCTTCGATCTGATCGCCCAGCTGCGCCGCGCGCACGGCTTCGCGGTTCTGATGGTCAGTCACGACCTGCACCTGGTGATGCGCCAGACCGATCACGTGCTGTGCCTGAACCACCACGTCTGCTGCCGCGGCGCGCCCGAATCGGTCAGCCGCCATCCCGACTACCAGCGTCTGTTCGGGGCGGAGGCCGCGCGCGCGCTCGCGGTCTACAGCCACGCCCACGATCACGCGCACGACGCCCACGGCAACGTCGTGCCGCTGGACGGGCACGCCAGCCACACCGATCCCCACCCGCACGGCAAAGGCGGCACGCGATGACCCTGCCCGCGCTTGTGCAGCTGGAATTCCTGCAGCGCGCGCTGCTGGCCGGGCTCGGCATCGCCGCGGTCGCCGGGCCGCTCGGCTGCTTCGTGGTCTGGCGGCGGATGGCTTATTTCGGCACCAGCCTGGCCCACAACGCGTTCCTCGGCATCGCGTTGGGCGTGCTGCTGGGGATCGACCCGATGTTCGGCATCGCCATGGCGGCGGCGGCGGTCGCGCTCTTGCTGGTGGCTTTGCAGCGCCAGCACCGCCTGGCCGACGACACGCTGCTGGGTATCCTGGCGCACGCCGGCATGGCGCTGGGCCTGGTCGCGCTCTCGTTCATGGAGGGCATGCGCGTCGACCTCCTGACCTACCTGTTCGGCGACGTGTTGGCGGTCAGCTGGCGCGATCTTGGCTGGATCTACGGCGCCGGCGGCGTCGTGCTGGCCGGGCTGGTCGCGCTCTGGCGCTGGCTGCTGATGGTCTCGGTGCATCCCGAACTGGCGGCGGCGGAAGGCATCCCGGTGCTCGCCGTGCGGCTCGCCTTCATGCTGATGCTGGCGGTCTTGGTGGCGATCGCGATGAAGGTCGTGGGGATCCTGCTGATCACCTCGATGCTGATCATCCCGGCCGCGGCAGCGCGCCGGTTCGCCGTCTCGCCCGAGCGCATGGCGGTCGCCGCCGCCGGCGTCGGCCTGGTCTCGGTCGTCGTCGGCCTGGCGGCGTCGTATCAGTGGGACCTGCCGTCCGGCCCGGCGATGGTGGTCGCGGCGACGGCGCTGTTCGCGCTGTCGCTCGCGGCCGGCGCCGCGTTCGCGCGCAGCTAAAGCAAGATGCTGAAAGGTGAAGCCATCTGTCAGCTGAACCGTGCGCTCATATTGGGAAGCTTGAGCGAACTTCAGCCTGACGGCCGGTCCGGCCTTCAAGCATGGCGCTCTGGACCTTGCCATACCGACCCGACCGACTGCGCGGGACGACAGGCCGCATTTACCGCCCGGCAACGCCCGGCGCGGTATCCCACCGCGCATGCGTGCGCACCGCGATTCCACCCCGCCGCGGCGCCGGCTGGCCTATATGCCGGCCGGGGCCCTGCTGCTGGCCAGTTTCCTGGGGCTCGGCGCGCTCTCCCTGCGCCCGCCGGCGGGGGTCGACCAGGTCGCCGCGATCTTCCCGCCGGGCGTCGGCTTCGCGGAGGTGCAGAGCCGCCTCGCGGGCACGCGCATGCGCCTGGTGCGCAACGGACTCGCCGACTGGATCGCGATCGTCGACCTGGGCGGCAGCGCCCCCGAACGCCTGTACGACCGGGGCGCCTGGCTGATCGGCGACCCGCAGGCCCTCGGCGGCTGTCTGGTCCGCCCGGTGACGGCCGGACGCTAGGGCAAGGGTCGGCTGACCGGCGGTTACAGCTTTCGGCACGCGCCCCGAAGCTGTCCGCAACCGCGTCGATCCAGCCCCAGCATGGCCTCCGCGCGCGGATAACGCGGCGCCGCGGTGACGGCGACGCGGAGGCCAGCGCCGTCCGGCCCGAGATGAGCGGCGCGCATCAATACCACCTTCCCGACGGCCAACGTGGCCGGCGCCGCCGGCCAGACAGTCCGCGCCGCCGCGACCGGGGGCTGGATTGCCGGGTAGCCCGGGATTTGGCGGACGGCGCGAGCGTGGTGGGTCTGGACGGCGCGCCTGCACAGCCGGACACCGATCCCGTCGAGGGGATCACCGTCGCCCCTCGCAATCAACGCGCCGGCGGCGCGCGGGTCCGGCTCTCCGACGCGGTGCCGGCCGGCATAGAGCCGTCGCGCGGCGGCGCCTCGCCACGCAAAGCACCCGCCGCATCGGGGGATGGGCGGGTGCTGGCACGGGTGCTGGGATCGGTGGTTGCGGGGGTGGGATTTGAACCCACGACCTTCAGGTTATGAGCCTGACGAGCTACCTGGCTGCTCCACCCCGCGGCGGGTGTTGTGGGTGGGGATCGCGGGTCGGAAATGACG
>NZ_NRRL01000003.1 GCF_016583645.1 Rhodovibrio sodomensis
CGGCGTCCTCACTGGCCGTGGCGCCGGCGATCCGGACCTGGGCCTTGCCGCTCTCGGCGACCTCGCCCGCCGGGCCGACCGCCTGGTTCTCCACTGTGTTGAACAGGTGGCGGATGCTGTCGCCGGTGGCGGCGATCGCACCGACCGTCCCGAGCGAAATGACGCCCAGAAGGATCGCGTAGCCGATCTTACTCGCGCCGCGACGGCGGCGCACTTGGAAGAAGAGGGCTGACACTTCACTCTCCATGTATGTGGTTTCCCATCATCGTGGGGCGTGTGCCGCCCTGGCACCCGCACGCATGGATTTGGGGTCATAGACCGTAATCTCTACCATATCAGGAGGCGGTTTACGGCTTTTTATGTCGAACGTGAGCGAATCAGGATCGTCAATACGGTTGCTCGGGATGTACGAGCCGTCCTTATCGGCGGGTTTGTACGGGAAGCGTCGGTGGAAACGCGGCGTGCTGGCGTGTCGCTGCATCGACGTGCGCCCGCAACTCCTCGTTCTGTTGCTTGAGCTGCTGGACGGCTGCGATCAGCGGGGCTACCAGGTTTCCGTACTTGACCGAGAGCATGCCGTTCTGGTCCGCAGCGACCAGCTCAGGGAAGACTTCCCGGACCTCCTGGGCGATCAGTCCCAGGTCCTGGCTGCCGTTGCGACGCCACTTGTAGCTCACCGCGCGCAGGGCATCGATGCGCTCCAAAGCGTTCTCGACGTCCGCGATATCGTACTTCAGTCGGCGGTCGGAATCGTAGAAGAAGCCGGTCCCGTAGATTTCGCCCTCGACATCCGCCGAGCCGCCCACGCGCAGGCAGGCGTCGGTGCGCGCGCCGGCGATGTTGGGGCCGAGGCCGACGTTGAGGTTCTCGTTAACGCAGTCGACCACGACGTCGGTGTTGCCGTCGATCTGGGTCTGACCAGTCAGGCTGATGAGGTTGGCATCCACGCTCACGTCGGAGGGGCCCGCATCGACCGTGAGGGCGTTGTTGATCGTGGTTTCGCCGTTGAACGTGCTGGTCGATTCGACGGTCAACTGGTCGCCGCCATCGGTGCCGATGTTCACGTCCTCGTTGAGGCTCGCGACGTTGTCGAAGTCGGCGATCGACTGAACATTGAGGCGGTCCGCCGCGTCGTCTCCGACCGTGAGGTCGGAGGTGAACGTGGCGGTGGCGTTTGCGATCAGGGTGTCCGCGCCGTCCTCGCCCAGCGTGGTCTCTCCCTCGACTGCCAGATTGCCGCCGACGTCGCCTGGGCCGTCCGCCAGGCGGGTGTCACCGCGGATCTCGACCTCGGTTTCGAAGCCGTCGAACAGGAAGCGCCCCTGGCCGCTGTCGCTCTCGAAGGTCAGCTGGTCGTCCGTGCCGTCGCGCGTGACCCGGAAATGCGCGCTGTCCGATGCTGTCGGGTCGTCGAAGGCCAGGCCGGTGGTCGTTCCGTCGGGGCGCTGCTTGAAGGTGATGTCCGCGCGCATCTCGTTGGCCTCCGGGCGGCCGGGCACTTCCGCGCGGTACAGGAAGTCGTCGATCACCGTGTCCTCGGCGGCCGACAGGGCGTAACCAAGACGCACGTTCGAGTCCGCGTCCAGGCCGTAGTCGGTCAGGTCGGCCTGCCAGCCACCGAAAGCGCCGCTCAGGATCGTCGGAGTGTCGTCCGTGTCGACCAGGCCGGCCATGCCGCCGGCCGCGATCATCGCCGCACCCTTGCGGTCGAGCGTCGGATCCTGGCCGTCGCGGGCGATCACCACGCCGTCCACGCGTTCGCGGCGCACGGTCGGGCTGCTGCAGGCCGGTGGCGTCGAGCCGTCCTCGCAGTACGGGATCTTGCGGACCGCGAGCTGCAGGGTCTGGTTGTAGGCGTTCGTCCCGAAGCCGGCCGGCAGATAGCCCTCGTTGATCAGATCGAGCATGTCGATGGTGGCAAAGTCGGATCCCGCGAGCGGGCCGCCGGCCTGCAGCAGGTCGAGCCAGTTGTCCCGCAGGTAGCGCTCAGCGGCCTCGCCGGCGGTCGCCAGCTGCTCGCCGACGATCTTCGCGCGCATGGTCTGCTGCTGCTCGTTGATCCAGTACGCACCGGCCGTGCCCGCGGCCGCGAACAGCAGCAGCGCCATGGTGACCTCGAGCATTGCAAAGCCGCGCCGGCGGCGCAGACGGCTGATCAGCGAGCGACGGAGGCGGCGGGGCTGGGCGGTCATAAGCGGCTCACTTCGCGATAAGGTTCATCTTGGAGGTATCGGCGCAGAGGGTTGGGTCCAAGTCAGCAACCTCACTGTCCAAGGTCCGAGACGATCGCCAGCGTGCCCTTGGGGAGGGGAACGGGGAGATCGTGCGCGTCCTTGCGGCTCCCTGGCATGACCAGTGTACCGCTCGCGCTCACCAAGCCAGCGGCACGCCGGTAGCCCTGGTCCTGCAGGTGCTCGAGAACGCTGCGCGCGATCACCTGGTCGTGGCCGGGGCTGGCCGGCGACCAGTAGGTGATCACGTCGCCGCCCGGGCCGCGCTGAGAGACCCAGTTCTGGATCGAGAGTAGGCCGTCCTCCGGAAATCCGGACGGCAGCGTGTCGTCGGCCCTCAGAGTGCTGCCCGGTGTGAAGGAGACGGATGCCGCGTTCGAACGGGCGAAGCGCGTCGCAGCCTGATGGAACTGCGACAGAGACTGGGCGTACGCGGAGGCGCGGGCGTCGGCCATCGTTCGGCCGTCATTGACCGGCCCGTCGGCGAGCATGCCGAGCGAGAAGATCAGGGCGGCCAGGGCCAGAAAGACGAAGGTGTACATGCGGCTTCCTGTTGGCTTGTGCCATTGGTCCCAAACGAACAAGCCCGGCTAGCGCTGGTTACGCCGGCCGGGCTCGCCCGTGAACGTCATGCCCGATCGGGATGGCGCTTACTGCACGGTCCAGGTGACCTCGACGGTCGAGGTGTTCTGGTCGCACAGGCCGATCGCGTCGGACGGGGAGATGCCCGAGCGACGCACCTCGGCATCGTCGAACGAGATGCTGTCGCTGCCGCTGGAGATCTCGACCAGGGAGCTCGACATCGCCGCGGCGCTGCGGGTGACAAGGTCGACGCACGACGCCAGCGGGATGTTGCTGTAGGTTATGTCGAACTGCGTCGCGACGCTGCCTTCTTCGACCTCGACGCTGCCCTTCCAGGGGTTCACCGCCTCGGCGTCGCTGATCACCATCTGCGGCGGGATCCAGCCGGCGGTGATGGCGCCCTCGGTGTCCAGGTCGGTGTAGCTGGCGGAGGCCGAGTGCCCCTGGTAGACCTTGGTGGCGATCGCCTGCAGCTCGGTGTTGGCACGGGTGAGCTTGTTGGTGCTGGTGCCCGTGGCGAACATGTTGTAGCCCAGCAGGCCGGCCACTAGGATCAGGACCAGGGCCATCAGGACCTCGGTCATGGCGAAGCCGCGACGACGGCGCAGACGCCGCTGCATCTCGGTAAGGGTCAGTGTCTTGATCAACGATCTCTCCATCGGATGGCCGCGCGGCGTCGGGCCGGGGGCGTTGGGTTCCTTATGGAAATAGGGCAGGGGGTCCAACCCACAACCGTATTTCACGCCTTAACAACGGTCGTCACATCCCGATCTGTGTCAGGCCTTGCTCGTAGATGCCGTACAGGCCGGTCCAGAAGATGATCAGGGTGATGCCCACGGCGACGATCATGACCACTTTCACCAGCCCCATGATCGCGCGGACCTTGTCCACGCCGTCCTGGACCCACTGCCGGGCGATGCGCTCTAGGGCGCTCTCGACACCCTTCAGCTTTGCAAGGCCGCGCAGGTCGGTGATGATTTGGCGGTCGGGGAATTCGTAGCCACTACGGTAGAGGGCATCGCCGATGTTGTAGCCCTCGAGGACCCATCGCAGCGCGGCATCGACGCGCTCGCGGAGGTAGGGAGAAGCGGTCTCGCGCAGCTGCAGCAGGGCGTCGCGCTGGTGCACGTCGGCGCGCATCATCGCTGACATCGAGAGCAGGAATGCGCCGCCTTGCATGCGCCGATAGAGGTTCCAGGGCGGTAGCTTCTCAAGCCGCTGGCGCAGCGGTCCGGTCAGCCTCGGCAGGGACCAAAGGCTCGCCGCCAGCAGGCCGGCAAGGCCGGCCAGCACGAAGATCAGATAGCTGCGCACAAACACCGAGATGTCCCAGACCAGGGCGGGCGTGCCGGTCCAGCGTTCGGGCGGCAGCAGCTTTGCCCACTGCGGCAGAACTTCGTAGCTGAACATCAGCATGATGCCGATCAGGAACACGGTGAGCAGGCTCGGGTAGATCAGTCCGCCGATCACCGCGCCGGTCTGTTTGGACGCGGTCTCCGCGAGGCTGATGACGTCGGCGAGGGCCTGCTCCAGCTGGCCCGACTTCTCGCCGGCCATGATCAGCTGGTGCTCGCTGCTGGGCGCCCAGTCCCGGATCGCGTCGGAGAAGCTTGCGGCGCGCTGGTAGCCCTCGCGCCAGACATCGATGATCCAGGCGTCGATCGTATAGGGGCGCTCACCGTTGTCCGAGGCGATGTCGTGAAGGATGTCGAGGGCCTTGTGGATCGGCACCTCGTTTATCAGGTAGGTGTGCAGCTGACGGTAGAGCTTCAGCCGCCGCTTCCGGTCACAGGACTTGCGCGCGAGGAGATCGATGATCTCCTCGACCGGAACCCCGAGATTCGCGGCCTGGGTTGCGATACTCATTTTTGCTCACCCTGGCGCCTCGCGAAGAAGCTCTGCATCGAGGGATCCGCCAGCAGGACGCCGACGTTCTGTTCGACCTCCTCGGGCCCAACCACGCCCTCTGTCAACTTGAGCACGGCGTTGGTGAGCATCGTCTTGCCGCCGAGGTTCTCAAGCCAGTGCCGGCGGGCCTCCGACTTGTGGTCCTCGCGCACGAGATCCATCAGCCGGTCGTCAGGCTGCACCGTCTCGGCGACGGCGACGCGGCCGGAGTAGCCGGTGTCGCGGCAATGCTGGCAGCCGGGGCCCGCCCCGTAGATCGGCGTGTCCTTGTGGCCGACGTCGGCCAGCAGGGCTGCGGCGCGCGCAACCTTGGTCGGATCGCTGAAGCCATCATGCGCAGAGGCCTCGGCGTCAACCTTGCAGTGGGGGCAGAGCCGCGGGAGCAGCCGCTGGGCGATCAGGCCGCGCAGGATGGTCGGGTCGTAGAGCTTGAAGGCCTCGACGCCCAGGTCCTTCAGTCGGAAGATGATCGAGATCGCGTCGTTGGCATGCAAGCTGGTCCAGACCTGACGCCCGATCATCGCGCCTTCGGTTGCGAGCTGGGCCGCCTCGGCATCGCGGATCTCACCGATCATCAGAGCGTTGAAGTCGGACCTCAGGGCGCCGCGGATCGCATCCGAGTACTTGCGGGCGCGCTCCGCGGGATCATTGGAGGCGACCACCGGCATCTGCTGCGCGCCAGGAATGATGTTCTCGATCGGATCCTCGACCGTTTGGACCGACCAAGTGCCGCGACGCTCCTTAATGATGTGACGGAGGACGCGCGACAGGGTGCGGCTCTTGCCGCTGTTCATCGGCCCGGCGATCACGAACAGGCCGGAGGGCTGGGCGCGCATCATATTGAGTTGGGCGAGCTCCTCCGGCTCGTAGCCGAGTGCGGAGATGTCGGTGCTGGCGTTGCTCTCGTCACGGTCGTTGAGCCGCATGACCATGAACCGGCCCCCGAAGCCGAGCGGGTTCCACTGGACGCGGATCTGGCCGACCGTGCGCGGCAGGTCGTACTTGGTGGAGTCGATACGCGCCTGCTGCCGCTCGAGCTCGGTGTGGGCGGTGTCGGAATCGTCCGACATCGCGTGAACCGTACCGCAGAGCTGCATCGCCTCCTCAGGGCGCATCTCGACGTGCTTGTGCTTGAGGCCATCGATGCGGAACTCGACGTGCGCGTGGGTCGGCTCGGCGACCACGTGGATGTCGGAGGAGCCCGCCTCGACCGCCTCGGTGATTAGCCGGATCACACGGCGCTGGCTCTCGTTGGTGTCAGTCGAGCGACCGGTCTCCGCGTCCGCCCTCTCATAGAGCGCGCGCAGCGTGCCCATCTCGACGCGGATGAACGGGGTATCGACCTTGTGACCCAGCAGGCGGGCGCGCTCGGCGAGTGCGAGCACGGCCGGATCGTGGGCGTGGGATACCGAGACCAGGAACTGGCCGTCGCTGGTCAGCGCGCACATATCGCGCAGCTGGCGGCTCTGCTCGAAGGATCCGTTGGGCGCGGTGATGACCTCGCCGGTGATGTTGTGCGACTGACCGGTCATCGCGTCCAGGATCGGCAGTCGGGCATCGATCGGCGCATCGGACGGATTGGGTGCGGTCTGCTGCAGCGCTTCGGTCATCGTGGTGTCCAAGCTGTCGGGAGGGCTGTCCGGGATCGGCGCCGGGTCTTATTGACCCATCGGCCGGAACATCGCGCCGCGGCTCTGCGGATCCGCGCCGTCTGTGCGCTCGGCCCCGTTGGCGGTTAGCAGGTAGGTGTCCTCGGTGACGTCGGACTTCACGGTGACCGCGTTGCGGCTGACCTCATGCACGACGAACCCGCCCGGCAGGCGGTCGCCCTCGCGCAGCAGGACCAGACCGCCGTTCAGGTTCGCGCGGGCGACGAGGTCACCGCCGGCCCCGCCGATCGAGACGAGGTTCGGAAGTTTCGAGAGGTCGTCGCTGGGGCGCGGGTTGAAGCCGGGAGGCATCTGGCTCCTTGGACCCATGGCGCCCGGCTGCTGCGGCTGCTGCTGCCAGTACTGCGGGTAGTTCCTGGGATCGCGGACCGGCGGTTCGGCCGGCTCGGCGTTCGCGTCCTCTTTCTCCGCGGCGAGCGCGTCGATCTCGGCCTGCAGTTCCTTCTCGGTAAGCTCGAGCCGGAGCATCTTGATGCGAGTCTGGCGCTCGGCCATGTCCCGCAGCTGCTTTACCGAGGTCGGATCGATCTCGATGCCGACAGGGGGTTCCGCCTTCGCCTTGGCCTGAGCCGCGTCCTTTGTGCTGGCGGTCTCCGACTGGCTGATTTGTTGAAGCTCGGGCGGCAGTGTCGCCTCGGCGGAAGCCGAGGCCGGGAGCAGCGCGAGTGCGGCGGTGGCCGCCAGCAGCTTCACCTTAATCGCGGACATAGATCTCTCCATTCACAAGAAACTGGCTGTCGGCCGCGTTGAACTCGACGGTGTCGATTACCGTGCCGGGGATGGACTGCAGGGCGCTCGCCCAGATCGATGGGGTGCCGACGACCATCTCGAAGTCCATCGAGGCCCAGTTCGCGGGCAGGTACTTCGGGGCGTCCTCGCCGGTCGGCGGACGGAAACGGTCGAGATCGTTGCTGGCCGAGACCTGGGCGCCCTGGACGCTCTCGCCCTGGAGGCTCTGCGCCCAGTCGGCGAGCTCGAACCGGACCGCCTGCGCGTCCGCCAGCTTCTGCTTACCCCGCGGGGCGAGGTCGCGGATGTCGATCTCGACACGCACACTGGAGGCGTCCACGGAGAAGCGGCTGGTGTAGGGGCCGTAGCTCTGGAGCCAGTGCTGGAACCAGCTGACGGTTCCGTTCGTGCGCTGCCAGCGATGGGTGACCTCGCCGTCCTCACAGGTGATGCTGACCAGGGCGTAACCCGGCGCCTCGGCGGGAAGGACCTGCATGCCATCGAGACAGGCGCGGATCGTGGCGCCGGCGTGAGGCTGCTTGACCCAGGGTGTCGGGGCCGGGATCGGCCTGACCTCCTTGCGCTTCAGCTTCGCGCGCTGCTCCATGATGCGCTCGTATTCAGCGCGCTGCTGGGCCTGCTGATAGCTGTTCCAGGCCCACATGCCGGTCATCATCAAGGCTGCCCCGCCGACCACGACCAGGCCGAAGGTCAGCAGCTTGCGGGCGGAGCTGGTCCGATCCAGCTTCGGGCCCTTCGCGGACTTGAGGGCCGCGACCACGTCCAGGCTGGAAGCGTCACTTGCCCAGTCCTCGGGCGCAATCACCCGGTTCCAGCCGCCTTGGTCGAGCAGGTCGGCAAAGGTGGCCTGGGCCGCCTCGGCGTCGGTGAAGTAGAGGTCGGTACCCGGTACCACCGCGCGATCCCGGATCGCGACGACCCAGTAGCCCCCACCGAGTTCGGCGGCCAGCAGCCAGTTCGCCGCGTCGACCGCGGGGATCAGGGCTGCCGCGGCGGCGATCATACCGGGCTTGGTGCCGTCATCCTCACGGGCAAGGGCGAAGCTCGCGCTGGGCGCGCGGCAGGCCACGAAAAGGTCGGCCTGGACCTTCGGGTTGGCGGCGAGTTCCTTCGCCTCGCGGGCGATCGTCGCGTGGCTCGCAGCCACCTGCCAGAACAGACCGACGGCAAACTTGGCGCGGCCGAGGCGAAGTGCGCGGGGGCTCCCGAGCGATGCGGTCTCGGCTTTCTGCTTGGTGCGGGTGCGCTGCTTGCGCGCCATGACGGTGCTCCCGGACGATCGGCGGATCAGCGGCGGACCAGGCTCAGACCCTCGGGCTGACCCTGGATCTCCGGGGTCATCAGCACGACGATCAGTTCCCGCGTCATGTCGCTCTTGTTGGCAAAGCTGAGAATGCCGCTCTCGCGCTCGCTTTCGGTCGCGCCCTCCTTGCGGAAGGCGCCGACGACCACCGTGTCGCCGCTGCGGGCGACCACCGTCTGCATGAAGTCGCGGGTGGAGATCTGCGGCAGCTGGATCTCACTCTGGCTGTTGCCGAAGGTGTCGAGCGACAGCAACTCGGACATGGAGATGCCGTATTGCAGGGCGATGCGGCCGCCATCCAGAACGCGCGGCAGAACGCTCATACTGAATCCTGTGGTGAAGGATCCCGGGGTGAGTTCCAGGGTCGACTGGCCGTCGCCGTTGGGCTCGAGCTTGGACTCGGCCACATAGCTCTGGCGGGTGCCGACCTGCAGCGGAGCCAGGTGGTTGTTCATCGTGGCGACGCTGGCGCTATCGACCAGGCTGATTCGCTCGTCGACGCGGGCCAACTCCGCGGCGATCGCCGCACCGCCGGCCTTCTTGAGCGTGCCGTCACCGTTCAGGCTCTGGGCGATCGTGCCAAGCTGCAGCTGGCCGTCCTGAGTGCCCTGGGCGAAGTCGGCGGCCGTGGTGGCCGCGCCGGCGAAGCCGCCGAAGATGTTGCCGAGCGTCGCGCCAGTCAGGGTGTTGCCGGCGTTTACCAGCAGTGCGTCGATGTTGATCTGGTTGTTCTGAGAATCCGTCTCGTCGATCTTGAGGACGTGGACGGTGATCGAGACCTGCTTCGAGAGCTGCTGGTTCTCGCGCCGGATGTAGTCCTCGACCCGGCTCAGCACCGGACCGCGCGCTGTAACCGTGATAGTACCGGTCTCCGGAGACAGGCTGTAGCTAGCGCTGTCGTCGCTAATCATCCCATCAAGGGCCTCGTCGACGCGCTCCCATACGCTAAGCGAGGTTTTGAAGGTGTTCTCGATGTTGGCCTCGTTATCCGCGCCGGCACCGCCGCCGGCGCTCGAGGCCGTCTGGATAGTGGCTTCGCTCTCCATGGACGTTGGCGGAGCCATCAGCGTGAAGTTACGGGTCTCCACGCCGTAGAAGCGGATCGTACCGTCCCGGTGCTCCCAGGAGAGGTCATAGTACGCTGCGACCTGGTTGAGAAAGCCACTGAGGGGCCCGCGGTAGTTGGCGTGGAACGGGCGGTTCGGACGGACGCCTCGGTCCTCGCTGAGAGAGCTTACGCCGGAGACCGGGATGCCGGTGTACAGCGTGATCTCGCGAGCGACATCGCTCAGGGTCATCTCGCGAGGCGAGAAGAAGTCGAACCCGTCCTGACGCTCGAAGGCGGTCGGCAACGGCTGACCGTTGCGCAAGCGCACGCCCACCGATCCCAGGTAGATGTCGTCGCTGCGCTGCACGTTCGCCGGACCGGTCCGGATGTCGACGGCGCGCATCTGGTCGATCGCTTCCGCCGCCCGCTTCTCGACGGTGTCGTTGAACGGGGCGGCTTCCTTGACGTGGGCCTTGCAGCCGGCGAGGACCATTGTGGTGCCAAGCAGGCAGGCGTACAGCAGGGTCGTGCGGCGCATGGTGCTACTCCGGATCACTGGTGCGCGTAGGCGCTGGGGGTTTGGATGACGAGCACCTTGTTGCCGCCGTAGAGCTTGCCGGCGATCGGCGGGTTCGCCCGCGCGAAGGCGGCGATCAGGTCCGACGACGCGTCCTCGAAGCCGCCCTCGAAGGTCGCACCTGCCTGAAGCACATACTGGTGCTCGGAGTTCCAGACGACCGTCCAGCCGGCCATGCCCGCCCAGGTTTCCAGGGTCGCCTGTACCGTCTGACCAGCGTCCGCCTGCCAGATCTCCGGCGGTATCGCACCCTCGACCGGCAACTCGTCGACGGTCTGCTCGGCCATCGGCTCATCGGCCATCGGGTCGGTTCCGCCCCCGGCCGCGTGTCCCGTTGCGTCGTCCGCACCCTTAGCGCCGGCCGTCTCGCCGACGGGGTCGACGCCCGCGTCACCGTCAGATCCGTCATGCACCGGCTTCGGCTCGGGCTTGACGTAGCCGTCCTCGGTCAGGATCGGGTTGCCGTCCTCGTCGAACCGGACGTTGCCGGGCAGGCCCGCCATCTGGATGGCGTCCTGCAGGCCGTAGACGGGCTGCGGGTCGTAGGCGTGCATCGGCGCCATCTCGCCGAGGCGGGTAAGGCGCTCGAAGCCGGCCGAGGCCGGCTGCGCAGCCGGGACGGCGAGAGCCAGCACGCCGGCCAGCAGCGCGCCTTTGCGGGACATCGTGTTCATGAGCACAAGCCTAGGTTCCGTCGTGGTTGCCTGTCGGCGCGCGACCGTCCGGCGAGACGCGTCGGGCTCTATACCGTAAGTTTAAGTCGGATACGGTCGCCCGCAATCCAGAGCCTACGAAAATACGGTCGTCGCTACCGACTTTTTGACTCGGCGAGCAGGCGCCGAAGGAACGACGGACGGTGCAGCGGAGTCTTTCCGAGCGCGCGGATGGCAGCAACGTGCTCGGGCGTACCGTAGCCGGCGTTGCGCGCCCAGCCGTAGCCGGGATACTTCTGCGCGGCGGCGTGCATCGCCGCATCGCGCGTGACCTTGGCGAGGATCGACGCCGCCGAGATCTCTGGGATCGAGCCGTCGCCCCCGATGATTGCCTCAGCCTTGCCGGGCAGTTCGGGCAGATCGCGGCCGTCGACGAGGAACCGAACGTCCAGGGCGCCCAGGCGCTCGACGATCGCGGCACCGGCCGCGCTCATCGCGGCTAGGGTTGCGCGGCGGATGTTGAGGCGTTCGATCTCGGCCACGCTCGCCTCGGCGAATGCGAAGATCGCGTGCTCCCGCAGAGCTGCCGACAGCACCTCGCGACGCTTCGGGGAGAGCTTCTTGGAGTCCGTTAGCGCCGACCGGACATCGTCCGGGACGCTCCCGGGCAGCACCGCCGCGCACACGAGACACGGACCCGTAAGGCATCCCCGGCCGACCTCGTCGATACCCACGACCACGGTTTGTTGGGGCTTCTGCGTGACGGTGGTCACAGGTGGCTCTTTCGGTTGACTTCAAAGGGCAACCGGAATATGGAGTCGCGGGACCGTAGTGGGCGTCGTGGATACGGTCGTTTAGGTAAGGGCTGGACCAAGTCGTGGGAAGTAGAGGCTGTGCCGGATGGCACAATCGCAGGTTCCGTGCGTGTCGGGCGGACCTATGCTAAAAGTGCAGGCCATGTGCTGCACGAACACGACCCGATAGACAGGCCATCCGGGAGCCCAAGATGCGCTTTCTCGACAGCAGCGAACTCACAGAGGCTTTCGCGCTGGCACTCGGTCTTTGCGACGAAGACGTCGCGACAGTCGAGACGGCCGTGCGCACTCAGCCGCAGCGGATGCGCCGGATCTTCGACATGATGTATCTGCTGTACGATGACGAGGCGCTTGTGGGCACCCGGGGCGAACGTCCGCGGGTCGACGGGCAAACCCCGCTGGAGCTGCTGGCGCAGGGTAATAACGGGATCGAGCGGCTGGATACCGCGCTCAGCCAGGTTTTCCACGACGCCGCACCGCGCGATCTCTTCCCGGCGGACGGGCAGGTGCGCGACTTCCCCCGCGCCTGTCAGGTGATCTACCGCCTGATCTGGGAGCGCATGTCCGAGCCCGGCGAGGAGGTGGCGCTGCACCACCCGCTCGCGTTCAGCCATCAGCCGCTCGGCGACCCGTCCGGGCGTCTTGCCAAGGCTCTCGTTGCCGTGCTCCAGACTTACGACGGGCGCCCGGGACGCCGCGTGCTGAGTCTCGCGATGCTGGATCCCGACGCCCGCGTCCGCCGGGCGGCCGTGAAGGTCGCGGGCGGCTTCATCGGGTTCCGGGACGTGGCCGACGCCGTTCACGGCCTCAGGGACGACGAGGATCGGGAGATCAGGCTGTCCGCTCTCGAGGCGTTCGCGCCCTTCGTGTCCAGAACGGACGCTGCCGGCCGACTGGTGTCGTTCGTGACCGATCCGGATCGCGACATCCGTGCGCGGGCGCTGGAGTTGATCAAGAACAGCTCGACGCTCGATCAGTACCGGGAGCGACTGGTGCCGCTAGCCTTCGACCCGGCGGAGGAGATCCGGCTGGCCGCAAGCGATCTCTTCGATCAGGACGAGGTCGAGAGCTATGTCGCGATCCTGGCCGATCGCGCGGCTGCTGGCCAGCCCGTTGAGCCCTACGAGCTTCGTATCCTGGCCCGCGAACCGGCGGTCAGCGATCACCAGCGCACCCGGGCCTTCCAGGGCCGGCTCGCCGCACTCAAGACCCGCCACATGCATGCGCTCGCCATGTCGCATGCGCTGCGCGCGCTCGGCTTTTTCGATCGCTCGCCACAGGAACCCGTTTGGCGGGAGGTCAAGGAGATCGCGGAAACCTGGCCGAACCCGGCGTTTGAGCGGAATCTGCTGCCGGTCCTGCGGAAGTTCGGCGACGATCCGAGCTGGGAGGTCTGCCTCGCCCTGCTCGGCCAGCCGGTGCAGGACCAGGCCCATTCGATGCGCGCTGGCCTTGCCGAAACCGCCGCGGACATGGCCGCGGGCGATCCCGAGCGCGCGGAACAGGTCGCGCGCATCGCCCGCGACCCGGAGATCGATGCCGGGGCACGTGGGGCGGCCATGTGGGGGGCCGTGAAGTGCCTGCCGGAGAACCGTCGGGAGCCGTTCCTGACGGACCTCGTTTGCGACGTCTCGTGCGACACCCCGATGGTCCGCAACGCACTCAAGCAGCTGGGCCGGCTGAAGCCCACACGGCGGATCGTCGAGGCGATCGATCAGGTCGCGCGCACCCGCAACGACCGCGCCGGGAAGCTCGCCCGCGAGATGCGCGAGCAGCTCGGTGGCGAGGAGCGGGCCTGGTTGAACGGGAGCGACTGGACGGTCGACAGCTGAGATCGCTGGCTGTCGCCCCAGTTTTCAGCTGGCCTCGAGCAAATCGGCGGAGGTCAGCTTCGCCCCCAGCATGCGACCGAGATCGGCGGCAAGATCGTCGAGCCGGCTCGTGAAATCGCTGGCGAGCAGGCGGGAGAGCTCGTCGACATCGAGATCGCACGCATTCGCGGCCTGGGAGAGCGACCGGCCGGCGCCAAGCATCAGGCGGGCCTCGCGCTCCGAGCGGACGGCGCGAAGGCGGCCGCGCACGGCCTCCAGGATCTCGATTGCCCGCGCGATGAAGGCGGACGTCGCCTTTCGGTTGGACTTCCAGTCCTTGGGGAGTGCCCGATGCAGCGGGGGCAGTTCCTCCAATAGCCGGAGAACGGTGGCAACCTGACTCTCGGTGGCCGGCAAACCTTCCGGCACAGCGGCGGCAGGTGCGTCCGCCGCCGCCTGGGGCTCAGAAGGTTTCAAGCCGGACCAGCGGGCGGCGAGGTGGATCGGGACCGAGGCTTCCTCGGCGATCTGCTCGACGCTGTGGCCGGCCTGGGCGAGCCATTTGACGGCGCTGACCGCGTAGTAGGACACCTTGTGGGTCTCCAGGCATCCGCGCCGGAGTGAGCGCACCTGCAGGGCGGTCATGAGGGCTGTCGCGAAGAGATCGTCGCGCCCCGGCTGGATGTTCATGTCCAGCCAAGCGGAGCCAGCGAGCACGTCCTTGTAGTCAGTCTGTCCCTTGAGATCGACCTCGGTGACCTCGAGTGGCCGGGTGGTCACGCGGGCAGCGCCGAGCATCCGGCCGACGGCGGCGCGCGAGTAGAATTTCTGGCTCCGTAGGACGAGGCCGGTTGCCGGTGCGAGCAGCGCCTGGAGGCGCTCGAAGGCCCCCGTTTCGGTCAGACGGATCTTCTCCGCACGGGCGATCACGCGGCGCTCCTGGAGATGAAGGACGGCAACCTCAGCGGCCTGGTGGTCCTCGATCCGGAAGGCGAGCACGGCTTCGAGCTGATCCTTCGCCCAGGCCTTGCGCGAGCCGACCAGAAGTTCCTTGACCGCCTCGGCCTTGGCGCCGGTCAGCTGGCCGGACGCGCGATCTCCCGACATAACCCGGAGGGACTGGCCGTGCTGGGCCACCCATCGGCCACTGTCGTAGACCTGCACCAGGCGACGGAAGGCGGCCTCGAGATCGTTGATCCGGTCGGGATGCCCGCCGACCGCGGTTCGCCCTGCTGCAGTCATCAGAAAACCTCCGTCGGGAGCCCTCCGTCGTCATCTGTGGCGGAGCTGGCTGTGGGTACCGACTGGAGATATGGGGCCGAAAGGCCGAGTCCGGCGATCCGCTCGGCGAGTCCGGTGAGGCGCTTGCTGCCATCGGTCTTGACCGCGATCTGAACGGCGCGGGCCTGTCCGATGATGCAGCACAGGCTGCGGGCCCGGGTGACACCCGTGTAGATCAGGTTTCGCCGCAGCATGATGTAGTGCTGGGTGGTCATCACCACGATCACGACCGGGTACTCGCCGCCCTGGCTGCGGTGGATCGACATGGCGTAGGCGTGCGAGATCTGATCCAGTTCGCTGCGCTGGTAAGTCACCCGGTTGCCGTCGAAGTCGATCAGGACCGTCTCGTGACCGTCGACCATATCGATGTCGACGATCACGCCCAGGTCGCCGTTGAAGACGTCGTCGTCGTAGTTGTTGCTCATCTGGATGATGCGATCGCGGACCCGGAACTCCCGGTTCCGGTGCTCGATCCAGCGTTCGCCGTCCCGGCGCGGGTTGAGCGCCTGCTGCAGGAGCAGGTTGAGATTGTGCGTGCCGCAGTCGTTGTTGTTGCCAGGGGTGAGCACCTGCACGTCGCGCATCGGCTCCCACCCCACCTTGGGCAGAAGCTCGGTGACGAGCTTGACGGTCTTGCGCACGACCTCCTTCGGATCCTCCTCGAACACACCCCAGAGGTCGGAGGAACGGCTGGGCGCGGTCATCTCGGGGACGGTCGCCTGGTTGATCATCCGCGCCGCCGTGGCGATCGCCGAGCCCTCCTTCTGCCGGAAGGTCTTGGTGAGGCGCCCGGTGGGGACCACACCGGAGGCGATCAGGTCGGCGAGCACGTTGCCGGCGCCGACACTCGGCAGCTGGTCGGCGTCGCCGACGATCACCAGACGGCAACCCTCGGGCAGGGCGCGCAGGACGTCCCGGATCAGGAAGAGGTCCATCATGGACCCCTCGTCGATGACCACGCAGCCGACCTGCAGCGGGTTGTCGGCGTTGCGGGTGAAACCGCGATGGCCGGGCGCGTTAGAGAACTCGAGCAGGCGGTGCAGGGTGCGCGCGCCAAGTCCCGTCGCCTCAGCCATGCGCTTGGCCGCGCGCCCCGTCGGGGCTGCCAGCGCCTTCTCGATCGCCTTGGACGTGGCGGCGGGGACCGACTGGCCGGCCAGCTCGTCGAGGGCGTTCAGGAAGGTGCGGAGCACGCTCGTCTTGCCCATGCCGGGTCCGCCGGTGATCACGGCGGTCTGGTTCCGGATGGCCAGCGCGACCGCGCGGTGCTGGTCCTCGTGCAGCGCAAGGCCCAGGGCCGCGGCGGCTCGGCCGATCGCGCCGTCGATGTCCGCGCCCGGATCTAGCGTGGCGGGGCGGGCGAGTGTGACGATGCGCTCGGCGACCTCGATCTCGCAGTCGCGCATCCGCTTGTCGAACAGCACCGGCTGGCCGGCGATCGTGTCCTCGACCAGCCGGCCCTCGTGGATCAGCCGGTCCAGCTCGGCGCGCAGCAGGCGCTCCTTGACCATCAGCAGATCGGAGGTCTCCGCGATCAGCGTGTTCGCGGGCGTGGCGCAGTGACCGCTGCGCTGGTACTGCTGGACCTGGCTCAGCAGGCCCGCCCGCGCGCGCTCGGGCGCCTCGCGGGGCATGCTCTGAGACAGCGCGATCTGGTCGGCCGTCTTGAAGCCGATGCCCCGGACGTCCTCGATCAGCTTGTACGGGTTCGTCTGGATCACCTGCATGGTGCCGTCGCCGTAGACGTCGATGATCCGCCGGGCGAAACCGGGGCCGATATCGTGGGCGTACAGCATGGAGAGCAGGCGCCCGTAGCGGGTGCGCAGCTTCCAGTGGTCGGCGATCGCCTTGGCCTTCTGGTCCGGCACGTCGGCGGCGGCGATCATGGTCGGCGATTCCAGCACCTGGGCCGTCTGCGTGCCGTACTTCGCGACGATCCGCTCGGCGGTCTTGCGCCCAATCCCGTCCACGGCGTTGGCGAGGTAGCGGACGATCCCGTCGGGCGTCTCCGGGATCTCGGCCTGGATGAACTTGGCCTTGAACTGCCGCCCCCACTTCGGGTCGACCACCCATTTGCCTTCGGCGGAGATCCGGCCGCCGACGACCACTGCGTCGCCGCGGCCTTGAACGGTGACGACGTCACCACCGTCCCGGCGCACGCGCAGGATCGAAAATCCTGTGTCGATGTCAGTGAAGCGCACCTTCATGATCTCGCCAGCGACGTGCGTGGCATCACTCGACTTGGGGTCGAGCCCGGGGATCTGAGGCGCTGAGACTTCCAGTTCGGTCTGACGCATGAGGCCTTCGCGGTATGTTCGGGCACGCGGGCGGCGATCCTAATCAGGTAAATGGGGTCGGTCTGCGCGTCAGGCCCGAAAAACTGCGCTTTTGGGCTGGCCGGGGTCGATTCGGGAAGGTGCGACCGTATTGCGCGGGGCCATCCCGCCCATATCTCGGTAATAGAGGCCGCTTTACGGTCGCTCTCACCCCTGCCACGGAACGACGACCGATGTTCTCACGCAAGACCCGTATCTGCCCGCCGGGTAAGTACCTGATCGTCGGCCAGAGGGACGATACCGACGACATCGTGTTCTCGATCATCGGCGACGTGCCCAAGAACCCGAAGCTGACCCAGCTGTGCCGGCGCGCACTGTTTGAGATGGGACTCAACGATCCGCTGATCTACTCGTTCCTGTGCATGATCTACCAGCTGCCCAACGGCGGCGGACAGCTCGTTTTGGATCAGGGCGCGCTTAGGCGATACGTCCACGCGAATTACGGTTAAGGGTGATGGCCGAGCAGAAGCAGTCGGAGGTCGTTATCGAGGAGCAGCCGGCGGAGCACCGGCTGCCGGAAGGCGCGGCCGTGATGGACGAGAACGTCTGGCTGCAGCTCCGCAGGCAGCTTCTGAACAACCCGTCCATGCTGGTGGGGTTCGCGCTCGTTCCCGCCGTCCTGGACCTCTTCGTGTTCGGCGGATGGCTGAGCGTTTGTCTGTGGGGAGCGGCGGTGGTCGGACTTCCCGCGTGGTGGTTGATCCGCCGGGGGAGGCTGAAATGATCCGACACCTGCTCGCCGTACTGGCACTCGCGCTTGTATTCATCGCCACCGGGCCCCGTGAAGCGCACGCCTTCAGCATTGGCGATTTCGCCGGGGGCGCGCAGGACGTCTTCGCGGACACCCTCAGCGACATGTCTGGCACCGTGACGAACGGGGTCGGGCGCGTTTGGGATGGCGTCAGCGGTGTTGCAAGTGACGCGATTACGTTCGTCGACAATTCCTGGGTCGCTGAGGGCGCGCGGACGGCTGTCGACGGGGTAATCGGTGCTGGCGACGCTCTTGTGACAGGTGTGGGAAATGCCGGGCGGTGGGCGATCTATGGCGCCCAAGAGGTGGACGCTGACCAGATCAATGCCAAACTGAATATGGATTGCTGGTCCTGCACCTTCGTCGGCCGCTTCGCCGAAATGGCGGACGCGTTCTCCCGGGAGGTCTACCTTCAGATCTCGATCTGGCTGGGGCCGATCGTCAGTCTCGTGTTCGCAATCTGGCTGCTGCTGCAGGCCACCAAACTGTTTTTCCCGGAGCACACGGATCGCCCGTCGAACGTGCTCCGGACCCTGGTGACGCGTGGCTTGCTCTTTCTGATCGTCGCCTTCCTGCTCACCGGCCCCCAGACCTACGGCGGTCGGGCATCGGGGATCATCGAGGGGCGCCAGATGTTCTTCGACTGGGGCCCTTACGCCCTGATCGACGCCGCGGCGGACGTCAGCAACGAGATTATCGTCGGCAGCGGAAAGTTCGGCGCGAATCAGGCGATCTATGACGGAGGTGGGGGCAACCCGTCGTTCGCAGATCCGGGGGAGAATAGCACCTGTGGCCAGTACGACACGCTCCGGGACGATGCGAACGACGCCTCGAAGGGCTCGCTGGCCGGTCTTGGGGGTGATGAGGGCCGGAGCTTCCTGCCGCAGGAGACGATCCAAGTGATGACCTGCCAGATCGCGCACATGCAGCGCGTCAACAACGTAGGCCGGCTGGCCGGCACGTACATTCTGGCCGAGATGGGTGGCGACAGTGCGAGCTTTGCCGCGAAGGCGGTGACACTCGATTTTTCGGGAATCTTCTCCAGCATCGCGGCGGTCCTGGCCGGGTTGATCCTGTTGATCGTGTTCATCATCGCGCTGGTCGCCTACCCGTTTTTCTTCATCGATATCCTGGTGCGGATCTTCTTCATCGCGGCCTTCGCACCGATCTTCATCCTAATGGCTCTGTTCAAGCCCAGCCAGCAGTTCTCGGTCGCGGCCGCGAAAGCGTTGTTCGCCGGCGTCGTGACCATCATCGTGACAGCCATGATCTACGCGCTCACGGCGACCATGATGAGCTACGTCCCGCTGATGATCGAGAACCCGGCCGGCGGCACCTTCAAGACCTTCACCGAGGTCCTGGTTGCGCTGTCGAACGCGAAGATGATCGTTAACCTCTCGTTCGAGTCGACGGCCTACTGGTACATGCTGATGGCCGGCCTGTTCTCGCTGTTCCTGATGCGTAAGTCGGCGACGCTGATCTCGGGGATCTTCAGCACGCACGGCGCCGACCAGAACATGGGTATCGCCGCCCAGAACTTCGCGAAGAGTGTGGGCACCAAGGCGATCATGGGCGCGACGGTGGCGATGGTCGCGCCGGTTGCCGCCGGCGGCATGGTTGGCGGCAAGGCGGGCATGAGCAAGCTCAAGTCGATGATGAACCCGAGGAACCTGGAGGGATAAGTACGGTCCCCGCGATTGCGGGTACCGTACCCGGACCTATCCTCATAGATGTGAGTACGGTCACGCGCAATGGCCGTACGGCCCACGTTGAACCGACAAGGATAGGCGAGCCATGGCGAAAAGCGCCCCCCAGGAGACGAACGGGCCCACGGCGTTCCTGTCTCGTGACGAGGAATGGGCGCTGGCCCGGGCTTGGCTCGACGATCAGGACTATGAGGCGCGCGCGAAGATCATCGCGGCCTACCAGCCGATGGCGCAGTCCTACGCGGCGAAGAACGCCCGCTCCGGGCTGTCCTACGAGGACCTTCTGCAGGAGGCCAACATGGGTCTGCTGCAGGCGCTCGACCGCTTCAACCCGGATCTCAAGTTCGGCTTCTCCACCTTCTGCCGGTACCACATCATCAGCCGGCTTCAGATCTATTCGCTGGAGCACAGCGCGCCGGTGCGGATCTTCAACACCGCGCCGACCAAGGCGCTGATGAGCCGGTTCAACCGGCGCCGTCGCGAGATCGAGGCCGAGACGGGCGCCATCTTGGACGAGGAAGGTCGGGATCAGATCTGCCAGGAACTGGGGATCGACCGCGGGCAGCTCGAGCGTTTCGAGATGGCCGTGACTTCGCCGGTGCCGCTGGATGCCGGTGCGGGCATCAACGGCGACGAAACCACCAGGCCGGTGGAGCTGATCGACGAGGGGCTCAGCCCGGAGGAGGGTGCGCTCGAGCGCCTCGGGCAGGCGCGGGTCCGGGAGATCATCGACCGGACGATCTTGGCGATGGGCGAGCGCGAACAGCGCATTCTCGATGCCCGGCACCGGATCGACCCGCAGGTGACCCTGGAGGCGCTGTCGAAGGAGTTCCGGATCTCGCGCGAGCGTGTGCGGCAGATCGAACTGAGGGCGCTCGCGCAGCTGCGCGCCGAGCTGGAGCGCCATGGCATCGACGGCGTGGCGGCAATCATGGCGCGGTGAGCCGCGCGTCCGGAGGCGGGGATGGACATCGATCAGCTGAATCCGGAGCAGTCGCGCGCGGCCGCGCACCTCGATGGTCCGATGCTGGTCGTCTCCGGGCCCGGTACGGGCAAGACGACCGCTCTTGCGGCCCGCTATCGCGAGCTGCTGCGCCGCGGGGTTGAGCCCGAGCGGATCTTGGCGATCACCTTCACCCGAAAGGCCGCCCAGCACATGTTGGCCCGGATCACCCGCGAGGTCGGGGTCGAGGCCAAGCGCACCGCGATCGGCACCTTCCACTCGATCGCCCTGTTCGTGATCAAGAACTGGCCGCAGGCCTTCGGCGAGCTGCCGAGCCGACGTATCCTGGGGGACAGCGAGCCGGAGCTGATCGTGCTCAAGCTGGCAGGCGAGCTGGATGTCCCCAGTGACGGCCTGGCGGATGCGATCGAGCGGTACAAGGATCAGCTGATCACCCCCGAGCAGGCGATCGCGGACGCCCGCAAGGCGCAGGGTGTCGCGCGTCACGGCGCGGAGGTGCGCGCGCGGGTGTACGCCCGCTACCAGAAAGAGCTCGCGCAGCGGAACGCGATCGACTTCGGGGACATCGTGATGGCGGTCGTGCGCGCGATGGCGCAGGACAAGCGTCTGCTGGCCACCCTGCGGGAGCGCTATACCCACGTGATGATCGACGAGTTCCAGGACATCAACAAGGCGCAGTACCGCCTGGTTCAGCTCCTGGCCGGGAAAGGGGGCAACGTCTGGGCGATCGGCGACCCGGATCAGTCGATATATGGGTTTCGCGGATCTGACATCCGCTACATCTTGAACTTCGATCGCTTGTTCCCCGGGCGCCGGCGGATCGAGCTCGTGCAGAACTACCGGTCGTGTCAGGGCATCCTGGACGTGGCGACGGGACTGATCTCGAACAACCGGCTGCGCTTCGGCGCCAAGGAGCTGCGCGCGTACCGGTCCGATGCGGCGGCGCTGCGGCTGCACGAGGCCCGGGATTCCATGCACGAGGCCGAATGGGTCGCCGACGAGATCGAGCGCCTGGCCGGGGAAGGCGTGCCCTACGAAGAGATGGCAGTGCTGGTGCGGGTGGCGCACCACGGTACCTGGATCGAGCAGGCGCTGTCGCGGCGCGGCATTCCGTTCGAGCTGCTGGGGGTCACCAACTTCTGGACGCTCACGGAGGTGAAGCGCGCGCTGCGTGCGATCCAGGAAGTGACCGGCACGCAGGTCGCCCCCGACAGTGAACCGACGCCGCGCTGGCTGATGGAGAAGATCGGCGAGCCGAGCGGGAACTTCGTCAAGGACGCCCGGTCGGTGTGCCATGCCGTGGCGCGCAGCCCGAGCAAGGTGATCACCGGACAGCGGCGCGAAGCGTGGCAGGCCGCCATGAACGTACTGGCCGAAGAGATCAAGGTGCTCGGCTCGCCGAAGGCGTTCGGGGACTTCGTGAAGGCGCGCGGCGCCGTCGGTCAGCGGGGCGATCAGAAGGGTGTTAGTCTGGGCACGATCCACGCGGCCAAGGGGCTCGAGTGGTCGGCCGTGTTCCTCGCCGCCTGCGAGGAAGGTGTGCTGCCGCACGCCAAGAACGACGACATCGAGGAGGAGCGGCGGCTCGCCTTCGTCGCGATCACCCGGGCGCGGAGCTTTGTTGGGGTCTCCTACGCGTTGAGCCGCGGCCGTCAGGAGGCCGCGCCGTCGCCGTTCGTCGGTGAGATGCTCCGGGCCGCCGGACCTGGTCTATTCAAGCGCTCATCTGATTAGGTGCGCGCCTGACCCTGGGCCCCTCAGTCGCGCGCATGCGGGTCGAGCAGGCGCCGGCACGCCTTGCAGGTGATTCGCGCGTCCGGGGCCGCCTGGCCCCAGTCATGGGGCACGAGATCTGGCTTGCACAGGGCTTCGCCCGGCCGTCGTTTAAGCCGCCCTCTGAGGACCGTGTCGGCCGCGACCGCATGCACGACGGTCCGGCGCTGCTGGCCGGTTCCCGACGAGCCGGCGGTGAGCTGGTCGGCCCGCAGCGCGCGCATCGGGTCGAAGGCGAAGCCGTAGGCCTGGCGCTGGCGATCGTAACGCGTCCTGCGGTCGTCCTCTGATTCGCCGCCCGCGTCGAGCACTTCGGCCCAATCCGAACTCGATCGCGCCTCGACAGACCGCTGACGCGCGCGCCAGTCCTCAATCGAAAGCCCCGCAGCGCGGGCGCGCTCGTGGTCGAGGCTGTCCGGCTGGCGCTGGCTTGGCCAGACCCAGAGGCTCCATTGGATTGCCATCACAGGCTCCAAGGATCGTTACGCCGATCCGGCAGGCCAACTCAAGCGCCTGCGGGTTATCGTGAGGTAAATGGGGCCGGTTCGGCAGCCTGGCCGACGGGGCAGGCTAGTCCGACAGGGCCGAGCGGGGGCGGGAGAGGCGCTCGAACTTGCCGAGATCGACACGGACGCCATCGGAAAGACGGCGGTCGGCGCCGGCCCTGGCGTCGAAACCGTGCAACTCCTTGAATCGCGGGCACAGGGCGCTGTCCGGCGCGTCGACAGCGACGTCGAGGCGAGCAACCTCGGCTCGCAGCGCCTCCCGTAGAGCCCAGGGTATGGGCAGCGCTTTCTCGTCGGAGTCGAGGGTGTCCAGCGCGTCGACGACGTCGACGGGCTCGACGTAGACGGCGACCTCGGCATCGTCCGGTAGCCGCGACAGGAGATCCGTCAGGACGGCCATCAGGAAGGTGCGGTGCCGCCCGGCCGCGCCGGCGACCAAGCACGGGTGGATCTGTTCGACCCGGTGCAGGGGGCCGCTGTAGCCGATTACCAGCGCGGCTCCGGTGGCGGCGCCATTCGGCCCCCGCGGATCCGGGTGGTGCACGACGAAGACCTGGAAGGCTTCTCCAGGGATCGTTCGGTTCACTATTCTGCCGGCCTCTCTGCTCGCGACTACCAACTCCCCGGATGTGGTGGCGCGGCGACCGGGTTGCCGCAGGGCCGCCAGACGGGAGGGGTCCGCATGGGGCTTGGGGCAGCCGATACAGCCTCGATCCCTTCCAAGCCAGTGGTGCTCTTGGTTGCCGCTGCCCGGTCTTTCTCGGGCGTCGGACGGCCGCGCTTGTCGAGCAGTATCGGATGGATGCGCGGATCGCCGAGCTCGTCAGCGTCCTGTTCTATGCCGGCGCGCTCCGGAGTCCGGCCGGCGTCCGGGATCCTCTTTCGGCTGTCTTGCCGACGCTCGCGGTGGTGGGCACTTCTCGGTTGGATCCCGAGGCCGTGCGTGTGCCGGCGGGTCCCGACGCAACGATGTTCACGCCGAGCTCATCAGCAAGCTGCTCACGCCCCTGGAGGCACTGCTGCCGCCGGAAGCGTCCCTGGGTGTCGTGACGCCTTACAGGGGACAGGCGCGGCGCGTTGGCCGCGCGCTGCAGGCGTCGCGCTGGAAGGGAGCCGCAGGAACGGTCCATAGCCTGCAGGGCGAGGGGCGTGACCTGGTGATGTTCGACACGGTGGAGGCGACCGGCCTGCCGCTCGGCCGGTTTTTCGGCTGGCATGGCGAACCGCACCGCGACGTCGGGGCGCGACTGCTTAACGTCGGCCTCTCCCGCGCACGGACGCATCTGATCGTGCTGGCCGATGTGCCTTACCTGGAAGGCCGGGTATCACGCGGCGCGCCTTTCGGCAGGCTGCTGGCCATGGCACGGGAGCGCGGGCTCGTGATCGAAGCAACCGCTTTTCTGGAGTAGGTATACCGGGGCCTGTGAGCCGCATCGGCGAGGCCTCACAGTCCGTTACGCCGCCAGACCGCTGCTGCAGATCACGTGAGCGCATTCGGCTTCGAGCGTCTCCGGACTGCCGGTCCGCGCGGCCGCTTCAAGCCGGGCGCTCGCCTCTGTAAGGGCCCGATGACGCTCGGGCGGAAGATGCCCGCGCAGGGTGGCCGGATCCGCCTCACGCAGGTGGGCCAGGATGTTGCCGGGCGTCACGCCGCCGATGGACCCGCCCATGGCCAGTCGGGCAACGAGGTAGTGCGTCAGGGCACAGCCCCCGGATTTGATCGAGGCGTTGAGGTGATGCAGGGCGAGCGCGTGGCTGCGCCGTTCATCGATGGCGATCTCGGCCAGGAGCGCGTGCGCGTGCGCTACGGCTTCGCGGAGTTCGGTCGCGAGGACGCTGGTGCTGTCGTCCCCGGCCGACCGGTCCATGCGCGCGTTCAGCATCTTCAGGGCGCGGATGACCTCGGCCTCGACCCGCTGGATCGCACGGGCGCGATCGGCCACAGGGCGCTTGCGCGCGGCGACCAACTCGCGCTGACTGAGCGCGATTGCCGCGAACGGGCAGACCTCCGCTGCGATCCCCAGTTCGAGCTCCCGGTAGCTCACTGAGCCCGAATGGGTCTCGCGCGCCAGGGCGGCGCGGGCGCGGAGGCCGTTCAGGTAGGCCCGGCGCTCGGCGGGCGTCCGGGCGCCACCGTAGGCGTTCTCGTCGTCGATCAGGGTCGCCATGTCAGGGTCCTCCGCTCTGTCTGAGCAGGAGGTGGGTTCGAAGATACAAATACGGTCAAAAAATCGATCAAGAACCGTATTCGGTCGCGTATGCCCCGTATTTCCCGGACGAACGTTCTCCGGCGGTGGTCAGGCGGCGCTCTTGGCGGGGCCGCCATCCGGGGCGGCGCCGCGGGAGGTGAAGTCGCCGACGAGTTCGATCAGGTTGCGCAGCGGACGCGTCGATTTCGGGCCGGATGCCCGGCGTTCATCGGCCTTGCGCGGCAATGGTGTGATCGCCGCCGCGAAGCCGAGTTTGCGCGCCTCCTTGAGGCGCTTGTCCGCGCTCACGACCGGGCGCAGCTCCCCGCCCAGGCCGACTTCGCCGAACAGGACGGTGTCGCGCGGCAGCGGCTCGTCGGTCAGGGCTGACAGCAGCGCGGCCGCGACGGCGAGGTCGGCGGCCGGCTCGGTGATCCGGAAGCCGCCACTGACGTTCAGGTAGACGTCGTTCTGTCCCATTAGGACGCCGCAACGGGCCTCGAGAACAGCGATGACCATGGCAAGGCGGCCGGCATCCCAGCCGACCACGGTACGCTTGGGTGTGGCGTAGGCGGAGGGCGCGACGAGCGCCTGGACCTCGACAAGGATGGGCCGCTGGCCCTCCATGCCGGCGTAGACCACCGAGCCCGCCACATCGCCGCGACGGTCCATGAGAAACAGCTCGCTGGGGTTGTCCACCGAGCGCAGGCCGGAATCGGCCATCTCGAAGACGCCGATCTCGTCGGTGGCGCCAAAGCGGTTCTTGTGCGCCCTGAGGATCCTGAAGTGCTGGCCGGTCTCGCGCTCGATCTGCAGCACCGCGTCGACCATGTGGGAGAGCATCTGCGGTCCGGCGATCGCGCTCTCCTTGATGACGTGACCGACCAGGATCATCGCGACGCCAAGGTCCTTGGCGGCACGGATCAGTTCCTGGGTTGCGGCGCGAAGCTGGGTGCCGGTGCCGGCCGCGGTGTCCAGATGGGAGACCGTCATCGTTTGGATCGAGTCGACGACGGCGACCTTGGCGCCGGTGCTCTCCAGGGTGGCGGCCACGGTCGAGGCGTCCGTGCTGGCGGTCAACGAGAATCCCGAGGCGCCGAGGCCGAGCCGCTGGGCACGCAGTCGGACCTGCTCGATGGACTCCTCGCCCGAGACGTAGAGCCCGCCGATCCCGTCAGCGTCCAGGGCGGCGAGAACCTGCAGCAGGACGGTCGACTTGCCGACGCCAGGGTCTCCACCGAGCAGCATGACGGAGCCAGGCACGAGGCCGCCGCCGGCGACTCGGTCGAACTCGTTCACGCCCGTCACCAGCCGCACGACGGGGCGCGAGGGGCCATCGAGGCGGACCACGCCGGCCGGCGCGGCTGCGGCCTGGGTGCGGCCACGCTGGGCCTGGGCGCGCTCTTCGAAGGTGTTCCACTCGCCGCAGGAGGGGCACTGTCCCGCCCACTTGGGCTCGACGGCGCCGCAGTTGCTGCAGTGATACTCCGAGCGAGTTCGGGTCTTGCCCACGGGCTCAGCCCTCCTGGTCGACAGTAAGGATCTTCAGCGGCTGGCCCTCGAGCGGAATCAGGACCATCTTGTCGCCTTCGGTCCGAAGCCGGTACAACTGACCCCGGTACCTGACATAGTCCCCCTGCCAGAGGGTCAAAAGCCTGCCATCGGCACGGAGCAGGACCTGGTTCCCGATAATCGCGGTGATCACGACGTCTGGGTCCGCCTCGGCTGGCTCGAGCGTGCTGTAGCCGGAGGCGTGGGCGAGGCCCGGGAGGGTGGTGGTGAGCAGGGCCGCAAGGCCGATGGCGCGGGCCAGGGTCATGGGGGGCATCCCTCGGTTCGTGCTGATCACGACGGAGATGGGATCGCGACCCGGCTCCGGTCCCCCTGGTCATGCAATCGGGGCGCCCGCGCCCCGCCCGAAGGGCGTATCTTCCTCTTCCTTCCCCTTACTTCTCTTACTTCCCTTACTTCAGGGCCCTCGGAGTCCCGCGGAATCGCTGGGGTTTTGGCGGGTGATCCTCAGAGATGTTCGACATAATCCTCAGAGATCTTCGACATGATCCTCAGAGATTTTTGACATCATCCTCAGAAATGTTCGACATGATCCTCAGAGATCTTCGACTTCGGCGGCGAATGCACGATTGCGTGCTCTGTGAGGGCACAAAAATGTGCTCTATAAGTGGGATTAACTCACTGAAAACGTTGAATCGGAGGGGAGCAATTGCTCCCCTATTGCGCCCTTAAAAGGGGCCTGAAGGGGCCGGGTTCGGGTACCTTCGCCGGTTCTTCATCCGATCGCGGGAGGATCGGCGCGAGGCTCTGCGCGTCGGTCCGGTTTGGTCGGCCGCCTCATGGGCGCTCGGCACGGAAGAGCTGGCCGATATGTCGAAGATTTCTGAGGATGCCACCGTGCCACACACGATCCCACCTTCCGATCCTGTACCCGAATGGCAGGACGCCGAGATGCAGCTACAGTTCGAACTACCGGGCGAGACCGAGCGGGGTGCCGCGACTGGAAACCGCAAGAGCAACCTGACCCGGCCCCGGGTCAGGGGTGATCTGATGGAGGGCACGGCGGATCTGCCGAAGCCGCGGGGGCTGATCGAGATCATCGACCAGGGCGAGCTGCATGCCGATGACCGGAAGCTCTACCTGGTTCTGCTCGCGATCTCGTGGGACCGGCTGGCCGACCCGCGCTTCCCGGGGCCGTTCGAGGCGCCGGCCGCTGACATACGATCCGCCATGGGCCAGACGACCCAGCGCGGCAACAGTCAGCTGCGGGGATCGATGCACCGATTGCGGCACACCGACGTGCGCTTCCCGATGCTGGTGGATGGCAATGAGAACGAGGTCGTCTGCGGACTGCTGTCGATGCAGTCGGTGCCGCGGGGGCGGTCCGGGCTGGTGCAGTGGAACTTCGAGCCCGTGCTGCGCCCCCACCTGGCGGAACCCGGCAAGTGGGCGTGGATCCACCTGCGGGTCGCGAGCCGGCTGCGCAGCCGGTACGCCGGCATCCTCTACGAGATGCTCGCAGGCTGGGTGAACACCCAGAAGCGCTTGTGGAACGTCCCGATTGCCGATCTTCGGGAGTTCCTCGGCGTGGAGGGGAAGTTCGCCGACTGGGGGAAGCTGCGCTCACAGGTGATCGAGCCGGCGCTGGCCGAGGTCAACAAGCACGCGCCGTTCACCGTCCGCTACGAGTCCTTCCGCGCCGCAGGGCAGAAGCGGGTCGAGCGCGTGGTGTTCCAGGTCACGCCGAAGGATGATGCGACGTTGCCGGGAGCGGGTGCGATCGTGCGGCGCGGCTAGTCGATGCCTTAACGACCAGCGATCCGGCGGAAGTTCCGGTTGCCGTCCGGGCCGGAGATGATGTAGCCGAAGTGCTTGATGTCGAGCTGGCGCAGGCGAGGGCCCTGCGGTCCGGTGAACGCCAGCCACGCCGCCAGCGAGACGACGGCGCTTGCGCCCTCCGGGCGGAGGTGCTGGTTGGCGGCGACGCACTGCAGGATGGCCTCGCGCGCGAACGCCCGGCCGTCGTCGCCGCTTTTCCTGTTCGCGTCGATCACCGGCTGGACCGAGCGGATCATGTCGTTGATCTGCTCCCAGCTCACGTTCAGGTCCAGAGTGGCTCCGTCCCACTCCAGCGAAAACGCGATCGCGCCTTCTTCCGGGGGCAGTTCGACGAGGTCGCCGTCGACGCTGCGTCCTGCCAGTCCTTCCGACTTTACGAAGTCCAGGATATGCCGGTCGTAGGCCGGATCCGGAGCGGTTCGGGGATCGAGGCGGCGCGTGTTGCGCGTACTCGCGCGGGTCTTGATGTCGGCCATCTGAGTGGGCTCCAGGTGGTCGCTGACTCCTTGGAGTGTATCAGGTCACGCTCGGTCGCTCATCAGGCTTGAGGCGTGATCTCGCGGCGCCAGAGCTTTTCGAAAAAAGCCCGTCGGAGACGGTCGTTGCGGGCACTCAGTCCGGTATCGTAGGCTGCAGGGGCCTTGCCCGGCTTGAGCGCCATGAAGCTCTGATACGACTGGATCTCGACCCGCGAGGCCCGACGGATGCCGAGCTTCGCCTCGATCGGGAGAAAGTCGAGCTGCCCGCTCTCGCGCAGTTCGCGGGCTCGCCGGGTCGCGTCCTGGTCCGAGATCGCGTCGACCAGGGCGCACGCGGCGAAGGTGCGGGTCGCGGTGGTGGCGACGACGGTGTAGTAGGCCACGGTTCAGCTTTCCTGGTCCGCGCCGAGCCATCCGCGCTCGACGAACGGGGCTGGGTCGGTGTCGGGATGGATCATCCAGGCTTTCTTGTCCGGGTTCCAGATCGCGCCAAGGCTTTTGGCCTCCTCGCGCTTCTCGTAAGGGACCTTGAGCGGTCGCCCCTTCGCGATCGTCTCCTCGCGACGTTTGGCCCAGTCGCTACCGTTGCCCTTCGGGCGCGCGGCCATCGCGGCCTTACGATCAACCTGCTGGCCGGAGGCGGAGAACATGGGCAGGTCGTTCGCCCCCTTGAGGTGAGCGACGTCTCGTTTGATCTGACCGGCGATGTGGCCGATGAAGTCCTTCGTCGAGGCCTTGCCGGCCGCGATCTGCTCCAGGTAGTCCTCCCAGAGCGCGGTCTGCACAGGGTCGGCGTAGCTCGGCAAGGCGGTCTCAAGGGCCGCGATCAGTCCCATGCCACTATCTGTGGGGACCAGTTTCTTCTTCTTGGTCTCGATGAACTTGCGCTGCTTCAGGGTTTCCAGGATCGCGGCGCGGGTGGCCACCGTGCCCAGCCCGGACGTTTCCTTGAGGCGCTTGCGCGCTGCCTCGTCCTCGACGTACTTGGCCACGTTCTCCATCGCAGCCAGCAGCGTTTTTTCGGTGAACCGGGTCGGCTCCTTGGTCATCTTCTTGACCGTCTCGACCTTGGTCGCCGTCCCGATCTCGCCGTCCTTGATGTCCGGCAACTCGCCCTGGTCGCTCTCGTCCTCTTCAGAGCTCTCCTGCGTTTCCTCGGGAACACCCTTGAAAGCCATCTTCCAGCCCAGGGCCGTAGGGACGGAACCGCCTACCCGGAACGGCACGCCGCCGGCCTTCAGGATCATGCTGGTCGCGAGGTACTCGTAATCGGCCATGTGGGCCGCGAGGTAGCTGCGCGCGACCAGCAGGTAGACCTTGGCCTGCTCGTCGGTGAGGTCGGCGAGATCGCAGGGTTTGAGCGTCGGTACGATCGCGTGGTGGGACGCCTTGCCGGCCTTGGCGTCGTCGTAGTGACGTTTGCGCACGATCGGCTTGGCGAGTTCGCCGGAGAGTGGCTTCAGGTCCGGCAGGGCGAGCAGGTTGGACAGGATCTGTGGGATGCGCTCCTGGTGCTCCTCGAACAGCACCGTTCCGTCGGTACGTGGATAGGTGAGGACGGCCTTCTCGTAGAGCTCCTGGGCCAGCTTCAGGGTCTTGTCGGCCGAGAAACCGTAGCGGCTGTTGCAGTCGCCTTGCAGCTTGGTGAGGCTGTAGAGTTCCGGCGGCGCCGTCTTTTTCGGCGTGGTCTGTCGCTGGATCGGACCGGACTGCCCCTCGGCCTGGGCCCGGCCGCGCTCGATCCGATCCGCGTCCATGATCCGCTTCTCGGGCGGCGGCGCGAAGCGCATCTTGACCTGCTTGCCCGTGGCGGTGTCGACGTGCGCGAGCAGCTCGTAGTAAGCCTCCGGCTTGAAGTTCCGGATCTTGCGTTCTAGCCGGACGACCAGCGCGAGGGTCGGCGTCTGGACCCGCCCGATGCTGAACGGCCGTGCCCCCTTTTCCGGGGCGCGCAACTTGATCGTAACGCCGCGCGTCATGTTGATGCCGACCATGAAGTCGGCGCAGCAGCGGGCGAGCGCGGCGAAGTAGAGCGGCTTGGTCTCCGCGCCGTCGCGCAGCGCAGCGAGCCCCTTGCGGATGCCCTCGGGCGTCAGATCGGCGATCCAGAGGCGTCGCGGGTTGCCCTGATACTTGAGGTGTACGAGCACCTCCCAGGCGATCATCTCTCCCTCCCGGTCGGCGTCGGTCGCGACGACGACGTCGGTGGCTTTCTTGAGCAGGCTCGCGATCACCTTGATCTGCTTGGCGGCGCCGCCGTTCTTCGGCCGGAAGCGGAAGGGCGCCGGGATGAAGGGCAGAGTCTCCCACCGCCAGGGCTTCAGCGCCTCGTCGTACTCCTCGGGCATCGCGGTTTCGAGCAGGTGACCGAAGCACCAGGTCACCAGGCTGCCGTCCTTGCAGACGATGTGCCCGTCGGCCTTGCTGGCCACGCCGATCGCGCCGGCGATCTTGCGCCCCTGGTCGGGCTTCTCGGTCAGGTAAAGCGTGGGCATCCGACGTGACATCCCGGGTTACGGTAAAACATATACCGGATATAGGTTCGATGCGGTCAAAACGGCCGTTTTGTCGCTGGGAGCGTTGCGCGGAGGCCTCCGGCCGCCAAATTCGATGGTGTGGGCGCCGGTCGATCCGGGCGCCTGTCAGCGCACAGTTTGCGCGCCCGTTGCGAGGGAGACCGGTATGAGCGACGACATCCAGATCGAGGACACCAAGGCGGCGGTGACGTACCAGCCGCTGTATGTGATTCCGGCAAGTCACCCCGAGCAGCGGAAGCTCCCGGAGGACGAGCGCGACGAGACGATTGCGCGGGCGGGTGGAGCGAGCCCGGTCGAGGGCACCGATCATTGGCGCCTTCCCGATGGTGCCGACAGCGATGCCGCACGCCGGGTGCAGCGCCGTTTCTCGACCAAGGCCGCGAAGCGGCGCATGGAGGCGGCCGTGGTCGAGGCGAAGGAGGCGGTCGAGCGGGCGGGCCGGGCGGACCGACTGATGCTCGCCCGCGCGGCCAACGCGGAGGTCGAGGCGCATGGCCTCACGCCCGCACGTCCGCTGCCGGAAAACGCCGGCGATCCCGAGGCGGAGCGGTATTACTACTACACCGCGCGTGAGGCCGAGAGTCCCTACCACTACAAGCTTCTGGACACCAAGGCCCAGGAGCTGGGTGTCAAGCTGCTGATCGATCGCGACCGGAACTCGCCGCACTGGGGGCTGCGCTACACCATCGAGAAGCCGCACCCCGAGCTGGAGGCGTTCCGCACCGAGGAGGCCAAGCGCGACCGGGCGGAGAGCTTCCGGCGCTACTCCGAGGAGAAGACTGCGACCAAGTCGGCGGCCGCGACCCTGACCAGTGACAAGCGGATCAATATGGTACCGCTGACCCTGGCCGATCCGGAGAAGGATCCGGAGCTTTACAAGCGCGCCCATGCGGCGATCGGCCGGATCGGCACCGCCCGGCTGAAGAAGCTCGTCGAGATCACGACCGAGGCGCGCGAGGAGATCTTCACCGAGGAGCGCAAGCTGAAGGCGGACGGGAAGCGCCTCCAGTTCTGGCAGATCAAGCGGATCGGCACCCTGTCCCGCGCGATCGCGCGGGCGCGAGAGGTCCTGGATGAGCGCGCCAAGGCTGGAGAGAACTATCACGGCGGCGCGCCGGTGGATGCCCGGAATGACACCGGCAAGGCGCGTCCCGGAAGTTACTACGATCAGCAGGGCCGCGGGGGCGTGAAGGCCGCCGCCGGCAAGTCCAAGCCGAGCGAACGGGCGACGACCCCGGCTGAGAAGTCGGCACAGAGCGAGCAGGGCGATGACGCGCCGGCGACAGCGCCCGGGGACACCAGCGCTTTCCTGGCGAAGAACCCGAAGGCTCGGGGCGCAACGAAGACGCGCGGAAATGAGACGCGCTGAGACAAGGGGCGGCGGTCATGAAGGGTGATGCGCGGTTCGAGGAAGCCAAACTGCGCGAGCTGCTGAGCGAGGGCGCCTCCGAGCCGGCGCCGGCGAAGACGGAGCCCGCCGCACGGCTGGATACGCACGCGGATGAGAGCGGTCCGGAGCCGGCCGACGACGGTGTGACCGCGCAGCGCTACGTTGGCCTGCACGACTTCTATGCACTCGCCGCGATGCGCGGCGACGTCCGGAACGAACAGAAGATTCTGGAGGCGCGCACGGAGCTCGCACTGCAGATCCGCGAGCGCCCAGACGAGATGATGAAGCTGGCGACCGACCGGCCGGAGCTGCTGCGTCAGCTCGATGTCGACGTGCGCTCGGCTGAGGGCGACCCGTCGCTCGCGCCCGGCGCCAACGACCTCGCCGGCCTGCTGGCAAAGCCGATTACCGACCAGACGGATCCGGAACAGGCGCGCGAGATCCACCAGCAGGTTTCGGGCCTGCTGCGCGATCCCGTGAAGATGTACGTTCATGCGCGCGGCCGGATGCGTGCCGCCGCGATTGCCGGGGAGGACCCGGCCATCGTGCATCAGCTGGGTGTTCTGCGCGCGCGCAGCGCCGAGATGATCGTCAAGAACCCGAGCCTGATGATGCGGATCGGCGCCAACGATCCGAAGGCGGCCGAATCCCTGATGGGGGAGCGGGAGGGGCTTGGTCAGGTCTCGCCGGCGCAGTGGGCACGGGCGCGGACGATGGCGGCCGAGTACCTGCGGCTCGACGCGGCCGTGCGGGCCGAGGCGCGCGGAAACGGCGGCGAGTACGCGCTGCTGCGCGACCAGCGTGAGGCGCATGTGCGCGCGATGCGCCAGGCGCCCGAGAGCTTCGTCGTCGCGGGGCAGATGGCCGGGCAGAAGGGGCAGCGGTTTCTGGCCCAAAAGGTGATGGGCGAGTTGCGCGAGGACGAGCAGGATTACGGCGCGTTCAAGGAGCGCTTCCTCGCTGAGAACCAGAATGCCAAGCACAACGTGGTGGCGCTGTACGCCGCGGTGAACAAGCGCCTGAGCTGGGCCGAGGTCACCGGCAAGGGCGGTGCCGACATCAAGCACATGGCGCGGTTCAGCGAGGAGATGGCGTTCGAGATCGGCAAGAGCTACGCCGCGGTGGGCGAGCTCTCAAAGCGTCATCCCGACCTCAAGGAGAAATGGACCGCCGATGCTTTCATGTCGCGCCAGCGCATGGACAGCCGGCGCGAGGAGATGGCGCGTCAGGGCGATTCCGATCAGCGCGAGGCAGCGCGCGATGAAGGCGTCGGCGCCGGCGACAAGCGAGAGCAGGTACAGGCGGAGAAGGCGGGCCAAGCGGACGAGAACGCGTCCGGCGACCTGGCGCGCGAGATCGAGCGGGAGCGCAAGGGCATCAACCGGGCTGTGGCGCGCGGCTACGCCGAGCGTCGCCGGGATCTCAAGGAGGTGATGGGGCGCGTGAGCGAGGATGACGCGATCCTCGCGCTCCCGATGACCCGCGGGGCGGCGAGCCCCAAATCGACGCCGAAGGCGCCGTTTGGCGCGGGCGCGGTGGACAAGGAACTGGACAAACTCGATCGGCCGACCGTAACGCGGCTGTTCCAGAACAACGTCGCGCTGCAGAAGCGCATCCGGGAGGGGAAGGGCTGGAAGGAAGGCGGCGAGACCGACAAGCAGGCGATGTTCGTTCAGCATGATCGTCTGGAGCTCGGTCGCCGTGCGCTCGTGGAGAAGATGGCGCGGGAAGGCTGGATCACCGAGAAGGAGGCCGCGCCGACGATGCAGCCGCTGCACAGCGACATCGGCAAGCGTCTTCCCAAGTGGATGACCCGCGATTACGACGGCGCGCTGCAGCGCGGCGACAAGGAGGGCCGCTGGAAGGCCCTGGCCCGCGCGACCGGCAACGTCGCGAAGGAGTCCGGCCGGGTGTCGGTGAAGGCGAGTATCGCCACGTCGACCCTGACGAAAAAGGCCGGCGGCGACTTCATCGGCGCACTGGGCGAGTTGAGTTAACGCGATGGCCTCGGGTGTTCGCGAATTCCTGTACGTGCCGGCCTCGGAGGTCGAGGAGGCGCTCGCCCTGGGCGCGGTTCAGGTGCCGGGTGACGCGCGGCTGGCCAAGCCGCGTCCGCTTCCGGTCGATGTGCCCGAGGTCGCGTTCGATCGCTGGCGCACGACGGCGTCCCGCTACCGCTGGTGTATCGAGCTGATGACGCGCGTGCTCGGCGATGTCTGGGAGCGCCGGCCGCACGAGAAGGCACCACCGAACCTCGACGAGCTGTTCCGTGCGCTCTCGAGCGGCCGCGGCGAGGACCAGCGGGTCTATCTGTACGTGCCCCTGCATGACGCGCCGAAGGTGCGTGAGACCCCGGGTCTCAAGTGGGATCGGCGGGTTCGCATGTTCTACGCGACCCCGAAGGCGAATCTGAACGGCCTATTCCAGTACCTGACGCCTGAGGCGCGCCGCACATGGGAAGCCGAGCGGACCACGCTGCGCACGGTGGACATGCTGATGCGCGAGCAGGCGCGCCGGGAGGTCGAGCGGCGCGACGAGGCGGACGGCGATCGTGACGTCGGCGAGGATGAGCTGGACCCGGCCGCTGCGCGCGACGAGCGCGAGTAGAGCAGCCACGGGCGCTGGCGATCGGTTTTCCCGGCGCTCCGGGCACTACCTGCGATCCGCCGATGCTTCCGCGATGTGTTCACAGGCGCGCTCGTAAACGAGCCGCGGGCACAGATCGTCGATCTCGCCGCCAGCGACCTGCTCGATCGTCTCATGGGCGACCCTGGACATCTCGCGCTCGAGCGCGTCGGCTGAACACGCGCGCTCAGAGGCGGGCGCCTGGCAATCCATGACCGGATGGTTGGACGGCGCATCGGTCGCCGGCTCGCGCAAAGCCTGGGCAAGGACCCGGCGGTTGCGCTGGTACCAGTCACGCAGGAACTGCGCACGCGCAGCCTGCGTTTTCGGTTGGCCCTGCTGGTAGAGCTGCCTGCTGGCCCGGAAGTCCCAGGCCGCACTGTCCGCGCTCGCGATGCGGTCGGGGTAGCGGCGGACCAGCTGCGCCAGGGCCTGACTCTTGACCCCGAAGAGATGGAATCGCACAGGCGGCTTCAGATCCGCGTCCAGGCGGGAGATGATCGCCAGGGCGCCGTTCGGCCCGTGCATGCTGCGTCGACACATACTGCCCAGCCCGACGAACTCCGGTGCGCGGCCGAGCAGGTCGTAGCAGCGGACGTAGTGCTCCGGTCGCCAGCCCTGGAGGACGGGAAGCAGCGGCACGCGCAGCCCATGGTCCTCTGTGTAACGGACGGCCTCGTGATACGCGCGGGCGGTTAGCGCGACTCGGCGCAGAACCTCGTTCTCGCTTCCGGCGATCTCCGGCTCGCAGGCGAAGTCCAGGACGGCTGCCCAGGTGAAGCGGCCGCGCTCGGCCATCCGCAGGTAGGACGAAAGTCCCCAGAGGTAGTCTCCGTAGAGGCGATGTGCTACGAAGCCCGCGCTGTCCAGGGCAACATCGTGGGATGCCAGCGGCGCGGGGAGATCTCGCCACGCGCGAAAGGTGGCCAGCATGCGGCCAGCGTAGAGGTCGAACTCCCGATCCAGGCGGGCGCCTCGCAGGTTCGGGTGGCTTCGCGCGAAGGCGTTGCGCAGCCGCCGGCGCTGGTCACTCGATAGGCGGTCGGCGTTCGACTTGCGGGCAAGCCGGTTCGCGGACACGAGCAGGGGCGCGCCCATCTCGCGGGCTGCGCGGAGCAGCGGGCCATCGTTGAAGTCGCTGATGCCGACGCGGAAGGTGAGTTCGCTCATGCGGCTTGGCCGCGGCGGGCGTAGTGACCCAGGACGGCTGCGGTCGCCGCCAGGGACGTCATCCGGCCATCGGCGAGGTTCACGAACCAGGCGAAGCGATCAATGCGCCCCGAGCGGAAGATCCGCCACAGGGCGTCAAGGGCCACGGTCGCCATCATCTGGTTGATGAACGCACTCTGACGGGTGAGGCTCTCCGCGAGACTGCAGGACGGGCCGTCATCTTCAGCGCCCGCACTGTCGGTCAGGTGGGGGAACAGCTCCAGAACGGTGGGCAGACGCGGTGTCTCCGGCCGGTCGGGCACGGGATGGCCGAGAACGACCTGACCCCAGGTCGTTTCGTTGCCGAGGTCGAGCCACAGCGCCGCGTTCACCCGTTCGGCGGCGGCGCCGATCTCCAGTCGGGCGGTCACGGTGTCCACGCAGCCGATCAGGAGATCACAGTGCCGGATCGTCGCCGTGGCGGTTTCGAGCGTAAGCCGCTCCACACGCGCTTCCCAGCCGACGCCGTACCAGAGGTTGAGCCGATTGATCAGGACGTCCGTCTTGAACTGACCGAGGTCGGCGGGTGCGAACAGTTGGCGACCGACGTTCGCCTGGCTGACCCGATCCGGGTCGACGGCAACGACCTCGAGACCGGGATGACCCACGGCCAGTAGGCATGTGTGCAGGCGGGCGAGCCCGGAGAGGACCTGGCTGCCCGACCCACCGCAGCCGGCGAGGCAGACCTTCACCGGGCGAGCGTAGAAGCTGCTTGGCAGCGGGATGTGGTCGATCATCGCTTTGCACTCCCGCTCGCGATCACGGCATTGAGTGTGTAGCCGCTGTCCACCAGGGCATCAGTGGGGAAGTGCTCTGTCTGCTGCTCGATCAGGCGCTGCCACAGGCCGAGCACGCCCAGGCGGTGATTGAGGCGTTTCTGAGTGCCCATCGGGTTCGCGTGCGAGAAGGCGCTGTCGTGCCAGCCTTGGGTCCAGGCCTCGATCTGATCCGGGCCATGGCGATCGGGGACGCGCGAACTGCCGAGGCAGACGGTGCCGTCGTCGTAGAGGTTCAAGTAGGGGGCGTTCATCAGTGGCGTGCCCGGGGTGGGTCGCTTGTTGTCGCGCAGGGCAAAAACCCGCAGGTGGCGGCCACTGGCGACTAGGACGAGGGCCGGCTGGGCGGCCTTGCGGCCGTTGTTGGCTTTGTCGATCTTGTCGATTGCGGGCCTGGCGAAGTACATCTCGCGCCGACCTGCGGGGATCCACCAGACGGTTCGGTCGAGGCCGTTGGCGAGGATGTTCTCGGGCAGGTACTCGCATGAGGTCGTGGCGCCAGAGACAAGATCGCGCGCGAGCGCGGTCAGCGCGCGGCTGCCGATCAGCTCGCCGGGTTTCAGGGAGGGTGTGCTGTCGGTGGCGCGGATCTGATGCCGCGTCGCCACGGCGGCCCACCCATCGCTGTAGATCAGAAGCGCTTCTGTCAGCTCGAAGCCGGATCCGTTACGGATGGCCGTTCGGGTCTGGATCGTCATTGGTCCTCCTCGACGAGGAGCTGGAGGAGTTGGTCCGTGGCACGGAGGATGTCGAAAGTGGCCTTGAAGTCGTTCAGGACGGTTGCCGCGCGTCCGGGTTCGGCCGCCGGCACCGTGCGCCGCGTGACGTTGCCGACGCTCCCGTGCTGCTGTGTGTACTCGGCCCAGTCATCGAACAGGCGGAGCATGGCGTCATCCGGCGACCAGCGAACGACGGTGCAGAAGCATTGATCGCAGTCCTCGAAGTCGACCAGCGCGAAATTGGTGTCTGGGTCCATCCACAGTGGCCATTTCTGCTTATGGGCAGTCTCGAGGGTGCTGCTGCAGAGTTCGATGAGTTCGGTCGGCAGCCGCTTGATCCAGGGGCCGAGGATGACGTCGACGGCGCGTTCCAGGCTGTCCTGGAACGGGTTCCAGCCGGATCCGCGCAGTGCGGGAGAGGTGTCGGTCGTCCAGCGCGGCATGTAACCGAACGCCTCCTGGTCCGAGATCAGGTCGAACTCGGATGGATGCTCTCCCATGCTCATAAGCTCGGCACGGGCCTCGCGTTGGCTCTGGCATCCATGCCAGTGGAGCATCTCCAGCTGATAGCGGGCGATCTCCGGGGTGAACAGCGGGACGCCCTTGTTGCCAGCCACCTCGAGGCAAAGCAGGACCGCGCGCGCGGGGCGGGTGTCGCCCCGGCACATCTGCATCAGCTTGCGGCCGATCGGCGGGCAGTGAACTTCGCCAAGGCTGAGGATCAGATTGAGGTGGTCGCCGGCTTCCGGGTGCGCGAAGCCGTAGGCGTCCGGCTGGACGTCGTTGTCGATCGTCAGGATCAGGTCATGGAGCGCGGGCTCGAAGCCGCCGGTCAGGCCGTCGACGAGTGCGCGCTGGATAGCCTGCTCAACGCTCTCGGAGATGGCGAGGGTGTTGCTGTTCAGCCAGCCGGCATGCACCAACCCCTCCGCGATCGTGAAGTCGAGATCCTGGCGATCGCACAGCTCGATGCGGTTCGGGATCTCGCGCGGCAGAGCCGGTAAGCTCAGGGAAGCGGCGGCAGGAGCTCCGACGGGAGACTGGCGGACCGGGTGGTGCCGCGCAGCCGGATCGCGTTCGCCAGACTCGTCATCTGTGCCTGCAGTTCCTTCGGGGCCTGTGAGGAGTCCAGGGAGCAGCAGTCGGTCTGCTTGGTCCTGCGAAGACGTCGTAGCCAGAACCGGCATCGATCGATCTCCTGCGCGCTTGCCTGCGATCCCGGACAGCTCTCGACCGTCATCCCTTGACGCCGGCGTTTGGCTGGAAGGTGTAGATCATCTCGCCGTCCCTGAACTCGGGCCCCTTCGTCGTGGCCGTCGCCAGCTCTGGATAGGTCCCGGAGAAGATGTCGCGCACCGCCTCAGGGCTGGCGCTCGGATCCGGGTCCGGCAGAACGCATCCCTGCCAGTGGAAGACGCGCTTGAGCTCCTCGATGCGCGGCTGCTGTGCGGCGCCGGTGTCTTGGTCGTTCGTCGGCTTGGTCATCTGACCGGTCTCCCTAGCTCGTCGCGTCGGCCATCACCGACCACGCGGTGAGGATCGACAGGATATCGTTGGGCAGCGTGCCATCCGGGTTCGCGCGCTCGCGGACCGCCTTCGACAGCTTGCCGGCGAGGGTCTTGCGGTTGCTCTTGGGAAGCTTCGTCTGCTCGCTTGCGGGGAGCACCTGCTTTGCGATGGTCCTGAGTTCGACGATCCCGAAGCCCTTGAAATAGGCCTCGTCATAGTGCGCTGCGGTCTGGCTGTTGCTGCTGGAAGCGGTGCGCTGATCCGAGGCCGCTTGGGTCGGCGCCTTCGAGGTGTCGGCCTGCTGGGCCGATTTGCCGCCGGTCGCCTTGGCGACTCTGGTCTCGGTGGCTCCGGTGGAATCGTCGGTCTTGCCTGTCTTCGTCTGGCGCGCGCCGCCGGCGGTGCTGGACGCGCTCGAACGTTTCGAGGCCGCAGGGCTACCGGATGCTGACTTGGTCGCGGTTGGGCCGGTCTGGGCGGCCGTGCTGCCTGGCTTGGCAGTGCCCTTCGACGAAGACGCTCCGCCGGTCTTTTGCGTGGAGGCTTGGGTTTTGCTCGCACCACCGGTGGAGGCGCTCTTGGTCTTGCTAGCCTTACTGGCTTCGGCCTTGCGCGTCATCTCCGCCTGGACCTTGGCCATTTGCTGGGCAAGGTCGTCGCGTGTGGCCGTGTAGCCGGCGATCAGGCTGGAGAACTGCTGATCCAGGTCGGGCGCCATGCCGGTCAGCGTGAAGGGGTGGAAGAGGCTCGCGTCGAGACGTGTGTCGGTGCGCTTCGGCAAGCCCGTAACGCGGATCTGGCCGTCGTGCTGCAGGCTCAGGTGGAGGGTGACGTCGGTCGATCGGAGAAGCGGTAGAAGTGCTGAGAACATCGCCATGTCCATGTGGTCCGAGAGAGCTTGCTCGCTTCCCTGAGAGAAGCGGCCTGTGCCAAATGGTACATGGGTGCGTTTTCGATTTTGGGCGGCAGCTTCCTGGATCGCTGCTGCGGGGCGTCCTTCAGCCGTCCTCGTCGAGGGTGTGCCGGGTGACCACGCCGATCGAGCGTGAGGTCCAATCGGGCCGGCTCTCCACGTTCCGGCTGCCGCAGGACCCGCAACGGGCGCGTCGACCGACGTCAGGGACGGGAAAGTCGCCACCCAGCTTGTCGGCGAGCGGGCTTGGGTCCATCGACCGATGGTAATGACAGTTGTTGCACCACAGCCAGACACCCAGTTCGTCGGCGATCATGTCGTCGAGTGTCGCTGGCCGCGCGTCGGTCATGATTGAGGTGCCTTGGGGCTAGGGACAGAAAGGGCCGCCCGAGAGGTGGGGCGGCCCTTGATCTGTGTCGACGGCCTCGCGGTGACGGCTAGTCGGCCTCGGCGAACATCCGCTTGTGCTCGCGACAGCCCAGCAGGAAGGTGACGATCTCGCTGACCCAGCTGAGCGTGAACTCCGGCGTGACCTTCTCGGGCGCATCGGGCGGATCCAGGCTCGCGCCGCCGTCGAAGCCGAGGCGGAAGATGTCCTCGCCCGCGCTTTCACCGAGATCGGCGGCAAACTCGGAGATGGAGACGAGCTGAGCCGGGTCGATCGGTTGCGCGCCGCGCGCCGAGAGGGGTGCGTTGAGCTCCTCCTCCAGGTTCGTCTGGTTGAACAGGATGATTTTGGAGGAGCCGACAAGCTGGGCGATCTCGGCGGGGTCATTGGTGACCAGGATCTCGCCCGGGTCGCTTGGCAAGTGGGTGTAGCGTGCCCGTTCCTCGATCTCCACGGCCGCCGCGGCGAAGAGATCACCCAGGTCGCCCTTGTTGCCGAAGGGATCGCGGGACAGGGCCTGGATGTCCCTGGGCGTGGCGATGATGACGTGCCGTGGATCGTAGGCCTGCTGCATCGTTGCGCCGGCGGTGCCGCCGGTGGCGCCGCCGGCCTTGCGCTGCCGGATCTCGTTGTGGCGCTTCAAGGCGGCATCGCTGTCGCGCCGGGGCATGGGCGGGCAGGGCGCGGGGCCGGTGAAATTCATCAGGTTGAAGACGCGCGAGGCCAGATCCTTGTCGAGGAAGAACTTCGGTGTGTCGGCCATGATCGGCCGGTTCATGAAGTTCTGAACGAGCACGACGTGCTTGTTGGGCGGCAGGCTCATCAGGTCGGCGGACTTCAGGAACTCCGTGCTTTCGAAGCTCTCCGAGCTGGTGGTCTTCTTGGTCTCGAACATCTCGCCCAGGATGCCCTTCATGTCGAACGGCTTCTTTTTACCGCCGTCGTTGAAGCCCTGTTTCATGAAGGTCATCTTGCCTGCCGCCTTCGAGATCGCCTCGGCCGTGCTCTCGTTGTTCTGACTGAGGATGATCTTGATCGCGGTCGTCGACTTTAGGGTCTCAACCTCCTCCTTGCTGTACTTCTGCATGAACTGGCCGTAGTCCTGGCCGATCAGGATGTAGGAGATCTTTTTGGACCGGCCGACCGCGGGACCGTTCATGACGGTGTTCTCGAGCTTCGGGAGCTGCGGACACTCGTCGAGCATGAAGCAGAAGTCGTACGGGCCGAGCTGGTTTCCCTGGTCGTCGATCGTGCTCGGGCCGTTGGCCACTAGGTAGCTGTTGGCGGCGTCGACGAAGATGCCGGTGATCACCGACAGGGCCTTCGCGTCCTCGAGGTTTACGCAGATGTAGATCGAGACGGGCTCGAACTCCTCGGGCGCGTAGCGCGGCTTGTACTCGTCGCCCCGGGCGCAGGCGTCCTCGACCTTCTTCTGCTCCCGGGCCTCGGCATCTGGGATCGGGCGGCCGCGCAGCTCGGAGAACGGCAGGTCCGAGGACATGGTCCGCTGGCGCACGGCCTCGTTCCGGAACGGGTTGAGGGCCTCGTCCAGCGTGGTGATGATCGAGCCGCGGGTCTTGTCTGGCGATTGCGCGAGGGAGGTGATCTCGAGGATCGCCCGGTTCATCGGACGGATGCCGCGCGTCTGGTCGAGATACTGGTCGATCGCCTTGGCGTCCTGCACGATCTTCATGAACATGTCGCGCTGGGGATCGTCGGAATCCCCATCACCCAGGTCGGACTGGCTGTACCCGAGCCAGTCGACCAGCATGGGGAATGATGCCTCCATGTGGTGCCAGTTCTCGGGGATCGGGTCCCAGTCGATGTCGAGCTCGGGATCGTTTGCGAGCTCGACCTTGGCGCAGATGTAGTGGATGAAGCCGATCAGGGCGGCGCGCGCCTTGCGCGTCCAGAAGACGTCGCCGCCCTTCGGGTCCGGCGCCAGCACGTTGACGAGACGGTCGATGTACATGTCGCGCCGTGGGCCGAAGGTCGGCATCGACTTGGGCGACAGCGGGTTCCAGGACGGGTAGAACAGCGGCACCGTCTTGGCCTCGCCGGTTCCCGGATGCCGCACGATCTCGCCGCTGGCATTTCGCTCGAGAACGTCGGGGGAGATGTACTTCTCCTCCTCGGAGCTGATGTACTTTCCCTCGGGGGCGTCTGTGGCAGCCCAGGCCAACTGGTAGACCGGACCAATCTTCGCCCGGTAGTTCGACGTCATCAGGTGGAGCTCGGGCTTCTGGTCGTGGACCAGCAGGCAGGTTTTGTCCATGGTCACGATGGACGGCACGACGAAGCCCACCGACTTACCGGTGCCGGGCGGCGCCAGAATCAGCACGGACAGCGTTTCGCCCATCTTGAGCAAGCGGTCCTTCCACTTGCCCACGACGAACAGGCGCGGCGCCGGCCCCTTCTCCTTCTTCGCGAACAGCCGATCCAGGACACCGCGAAAGCCCTTGCGCGCTTTTTTGGCGGCGAGGCCGATCTTGTTGTCCTTCTGCATCGCCTCAATGTCCTTGTCCCGCGCGTAGCGGGTGTCGCCGAAGATGTTCGGCGTCTTGCGATGCGGATTGACCTGCTGGATCGTGAACCAGGTGAAGAGGGGCAGGAGGAAGTAGATCACCCAGCTCATCGGCAGGGTGTTCTGGCCCTGGATGACGGAGGCGATCCAGGCGATGTAGTAGGCGTTGACGAACTCCTTGGGCGAGAAGCGTCCGCCTGTGAAGATGCCGTAGAGATCCCGGAAGTAGGCCTTGGCGTACTCAAGACGCTCATCGAAGGGGAAGCGGCTGCCCTCGATCGCCATGAGCATGTCGGCGGGCCAGAGAAGTGGCATCAGAACGAAGACAAGCACCACGGCGATCAGGATCGCCCTGTCGTTCCATTTCTTCCACTTCTTGTGCTCGGTGTAGGCGCCGCTGTCCTTCAGGCTTTCGTCGAACTTGATCTTCACTGCCCGGCGTCCTCCTGCTCGGATCCGGCCTCCTGAGCGACGCGCTGCTGGTAGGCGAGAGCCGGAAAAGTGATGTCGACGACCTGACGGCGCTTTTCCGGCCCGTGGCGGTCGAGCTGGATGATGCAGCCGATCTGCTGGCGCAGGGTCTCGAGGGTGGAGGTCGGCTCAAGGGTCGAGCCGGCCGCCGCCATGTTGTTGACGAAAGCCCGCAGTGCCTCGTCCGGCGTCGACGCGTGGACGGTCGAGAGGACGGGGTGTCCCTTGCCGGAGACTGAGTAGATCGAGGCCGCGTTCTTCACCGAGACCTCGCCGCAGATCACGTAGTCGGGCGTGAGGCGCACGATCGCGTCGAGACAGGCGTTGTAGTCGAAGCTGGTGGTGCCTGCGTTGCGCGCGACCTTGAAGTGAACGCGATTCGGTTGCGGGACGGTGAGCTCGCGGGCGTCCTCGACCGTAATGATCCGGCTATCGTCCTCGATCATCCGGATCACCTGATTGAGGAAGGTCGTCTTGCCGGTCGACGTCGCGCCGCTCACAAGGATCGACATGCCCCGGTCGATCGCGCGCTTGATCTTCTCGACATGCTCCATCGATGCCGGGATCGCGTCGAACAGGCGCTGCAGACCCGGTAGGTCGACGCCGCGGGGCACGAAGGTGTCCATCGAGATCGACGTGTCGGCGATCAGGGACCGGATGGCGAGGGCCAGTCCCTGTCGATCCTGGAGCTCGTAGCTGACCGAGCTGCCGACCACGGCCTGGAAACGGAAGGGCAGGCCTGGCAGCTCGCAGGAGACCACTGGCATGGTGTGCGGATCGAACCGGGCGCGGTTGATGTTGGCGAGCACGCGGCAGACCCGTTTGGCGACATAGTCGTAGGTCAGCTCCGGGGCGTCCAGCCGGACCCACGGCGACCGCCGTTTCTTGACCCAGATCTCCTCCGGGCGGTTCATGACGACCTCTTCGACATCGTCATGCGCGTAGTACGCAGCGAGGGGCTCCAGAACCTTGAGTGCTAGGCTGTTCCCGCCGTCGGTGGCTTGCAGCATGGCTTAGCGTGTCATCAGCTGCTCAGCGGCCGGTGGGCCGCGGTAAACATCGCCGGCACCGACCTGGCCGCCACCGGATCCGGACTGGCCGCCGCGCCGGGAGCCGCCCTGATCACCCTCCTCGACCAGGCGATAGCGCTTGCCGTTGATCTCGATGTAGCGGCCCGGCTCCTCGTAGGGGTGGGCGCCACGGAAGGCCCTGGGGTCATTGGCGGGCGTCACCACACGGCGTTCCTCGTCGCGCTTGATCTCGTACTCGACATCGTCGAGCCGCACGACCTCACGCGGCGACTTGAAGTAGACGTCCTCCGACAGAAGGATGTCGATCCGCGTACCGCGCGGGATCGAGAGCACCTGCTTGGTGTTCGTGAAGTCCTTGATGAACTCGCCGGCGGTCCGCTCGGCATCGTTCTGGAACTGCTCGACCGCCTTGCTCTCGTTGGTCTCGGTCGTGGTGCGCTCCCCGGTTTCGCCGTTCGTCGTCGTCTCGTCGTCGTCCGCCAGGAACCAGGTCGTGGCCGCCTTGAGGGCGCTGAAGGCGAGCGGGTAGACGAAGCGGTCCATGACCCGGCGGTCGAGGTGTCCCGGAATGCCGTGACGGCCGCTCTCGTCCGCGCTGCTAGACTGGATCTTGGCCGACACCCCGTTGGGCGTGATGAAGCGGGTCCAGGTGACGGTCGCGCGCCGGTCGTTGAAGTCGCCGCACGTGCCGATGAAGCGCGTACCACGCGGGATCAGGATGTTGGCGCTGTCCGGTGAGTAGACATCCGTCTCGACCTGAGCGGTGACCCGGTCGCAGGCGATGTTGGAGAAGGGGCGCTCGATCACCGCCTTGATGATCCTGTCGGAGGTCAGGATGCGGGAGCGGTCGACGGGAAGCGTGCTCGTCGTCCAAGGGAAGTCGTCCTTGGGGTAGCGGGGATCGGAGTCGACCGTTGCGCGGTCGGCGCGGGCATAGGCCCGGCCGAATCCCGAACCGTTGCGCGCCGCATGTGCGGTCGCGAGCTGGTGAACCGGGAATGCCGGCTGTTGCGCGACCGGGGGCTGCTGCGGGGCCGGACGGGGCTCGGGTTGCGGTGCGGGCGCTGGCTTGGGCTCCGGCTCGGGCTCCGGCTTCGGGGCGGGCTCTGGCCGCGGCTCGACGTCGATCACGATCGGGATTTTGAGGCGCGGGGTTTTGCGCGCGTCCGACAGGATCACAAGCGCGGTCTCGAGGTCGGACCCGCGGTTGTCGCGGTAGCCGAGATAGAACCGGCAGGACTGGCCGGGCTCGAGAACGGTGCCGTTGGCGCAGTTGTCGGCGCGGTAGACCATGTCATTCGTGCTGGAGAGGGTCTCGACACTCACCAGCGTGACCGTCTCGTCGCCGATGTTGCTGACGCGCGTCCGGGCCGATCCCTGGCCGCCCTCGAAGATCTTGATGGTCAGGGTCTCGGGCGCGGCCTCGAGCTCGCCGCCCTCGGTCGGCGGCGTGCGGATCGCCTCGAGCAGCGCGCGCGTGGCGTCCTCGTGGGCCTCCGGGTCGGTGGTGACCGTCGCCGCGGGGTCCTTCTGTGGAACTGAGGGCTGGTCGTCGCAGCCGGCGAGGATCAGTACCGATGCCGTGACGGCCGCCAACAGGGCGCGCTTGCGCATATCGCCTCCTTAATGCCGGGGGCAAAACCCGGTCAGTTGCCCTCAGCTTGCTCGACGGCATCCCTCACCGACTGCTCGTCCTGCATCTGCGGAGGCTTCTGGCGGTCGCGGTCCTGGACGCGCAGGACGCAGACGATGCGCCGACCGGATCGCAGGACGAAGTCGCCGAGCGCCTCGACGACCAGGACTTCGTTCTGATCGCCGATGATCCGTGTGTTTACGAGGGTCTCGACCCCGTCGACGACGCGGTAGACAACCGGCAGGTCGATGGTGGCGGCTTTGTCGCCGTAATGCAGGAAGGTGAAGCGTCCGTTGGTGTAGACGAGCTCTGGGGCGATCGCTCGGTCGCCGTCACTGACCTCGAACATCTTGTGCACGAACCGCATCTCGTGCTTCGGGATGTAGAACTTGCTGCCCGCGATATCGGCGCCGAGCGGGGACGCCGGTTTGGTGCCCTCGGGTGCCGGGGACGTGTCGGGCGCGGCGATCTCGCCCTGACCCTCGGCTGAGCCCTTCGGCGGACCGGGCAGGCGGGGCGCACCATCGGTCGGGGTGTTCTGTCCGCCGTCCATCGCGCGCGGAAGCGCGCCGTTCAGGCCGCCCTGAGACCGGAACCAGCCATGCCGGGGCGACGCCGGCGCGGCGTCGATGAAGACCGAGACGTCGGTCAGTTGCTTGGTCGCCGTGGACTCGGCGCGCAGGTACAGGTTGTAGGCGTTGCCGCTGCCGCCGATGATGGTGGCCGAGGTGTCCACGCCGGAGGCGGCGGCACGCAATGCGATCGTGTTCTCCCGGACGATCATCGCCTCGAAGTAGTAGTTCTCGCCCAGGATGACGTCGGCTACCGTCTCCCACTCCGGAAGGGTCACCATGGTGACCATCGACTCCCTGAGGCGCACCGGCATAACCAGCTCGGGCGACCAGCGGAAGCGCACGACGCCCGGGGCGACCTGACCGTTGGACATGTTGTCGATCGGGTTGGCCCAGGCGTCCTGAGTGAGCCCGAGCGGCACGGTCAGGCTGCGGTCGATCGGCTTGTAGTCACCTTCGGACTGACGCCGGGCGCGTTCGACCTGCTGTGGGCTCACGTAGGGCTGTTGCTGAGGGGCCATGCCTTGCCGCCCCTGACCGGATGTCTGCTGGGATCCGGTCTGATAGATCGGGTCGTAGTAGGGCTGGCTCTGGTATGCGTTGCCACCGGGGCCGGCGTTGGGCGGCGCGACAGTCTGGGCGAGGGCGGTGGAGGCGAGCAGAGCGAGGACCGCGCCGCCAGCGAGGGACTTCAGCATCTTACTTGTCCTCGACTCGGTTGTAGCTCGTGACGATGAAGCCCACCGGATTGGCGAGGGCCTGCTGGGGCGTCACGTTCTGACGTGGGGCGAAGGTGATGGAGAGCGTTGCCGTGTAGGACTGCTGCTGCAGCACGTCTCGGTCTGGCCCGTAGACGGTGGCCGTGAAGTCGACCTGGTACAGCTGATACGGGGTCAGCGCGGTCACCGAGTCGATCTCGATGGCACGAGCGATGTCGCGCCGGCGGGCCTCGGTGATGATGTCACGCATGGACTGAGCGAAGCGGCGCCAGGCATTCGGCGCGGTCGCCTGCGACAGGAAGCTGTTCGGGCCCCACAGCTTCTCCAACGCGTCCTGCGCGTCCTCGTACGTCCGCGGGATGGTCTCGCGCTGGGTGACATACTTGCGGACCAGGGATTCCGTCAGGTACTGGAAGCCCTCGACTTCCTTGCTGACCGGACGCACGGTCGCCACGACGTCTGAGCCGCGCTGGAACTCGACGATAAATGGCCGGACTTCCTTGAGCGGCGTGATCGCGAAGAGGGCGGCCGACAGCGCGAAGTTGGCGAGCAGACTGGCGGTCAGCAGGAGCGCCATGAGGCGGGTCACCCACAGCATGTTGCGCTGGGGCAGGTTCGGCATCTCGTAGTTCGCCAGATCGTTGCCCTTGATGCCGGGCGACTTGCTTCGACTCATGATCAGCCCACCGCCCGGCCCGAGAAGCCGGCCGGGATCTTCATCTCGATCTCGTTGCACGCACAGGGGCTGGTCTTGAGCTCATGAGGCTCAGACCCGGGCCCCACCGGCATCGGTTCCTTGCTCGTGCTGCACCCGGCCGAGAAGGCGGTGACGGACAGAGCGACGAGGCTCGTCACTAGGAAGCGCTTGGTGGGCATGGTCAGCTCCGGCGATCACGAACAAGGGGGCGGCCAGCCCAGGGGCAGTCCGCTACAATCGAAAATAATGCTCGCCGACCGAAGAAAAAGGGCAGGGACCGTCGAAAACTCGGGCCACGACGGTCCAAGGGACGTCGAGTACGGTCAGCGCTCGACGCGAGCGATCCGCTTCGTCGCCTCCGGGTCGGCCGCGATCTCCGCGCGCTTCGACACCATCGTCTCGAACCACGAAGCGAGATCGCCGCGGCCGGCGGCGTCGAGATCGCCAGCAAGACCCGAGTCCTCGATCGCCTTCATCTCGTCCATCAGCTGCTGGATGCGCTCACGGCCACCGAAGCGAAGCTGATGCTCGAGTTCGGCGTTCCGGATCATCCACAGCGACTGATCGGCTCCGCCGAGCTGCAGGTGGTTGATCTGGGCGCCCTCGAACGGGCCCGAACTCCAGGTGTGGTGCTCGCAATCCGGGGCGACATCGAACAAGTCGGGGCGGGCGTTGAGGTTGCCCTGGGTCGCCGGCAGCGGCCCCATAAAGCAGGAGGTCGCGTTCTGACGCAGCTCGTCGTAGAGGTCGCCGGTCATCAGCGTTCCGGCGAGCTTGGGGTCGCCGCGTCGCAGGTCGTCCCAGAACGTTTTCCGCTTATGGGCCTCCAGCCAGTACTGCATCGCCAGGTAAAGGTTGGTGTAGTGGGGAACAGTGCGATCCTCGCCGGTCGGCCTCGGGACGTCCGGCTTGTAGCGGTCCCACGAACCGGCGTAGTAGCTGTTGACCTTGGAGCGCCCCTGAGCCGCCAGGAAGGAGCCGGTCCGGAACGGAACGCATGCGCCTGGATCCTTGCGCATCGGGGTGCAGTTGTTCGGAATCCGCGCGCCGTAGCGGGTCGTTGGGGCCTGCGCCAGGAGCTCGGGAATGACCCTGCCGGCCGACGCGGAGGCCACGGCGTAGCGATTACCGTCGGCATAGCCGGTGGTGTCGGGCCCGCGCAGGTCGCTTTTGAGGATCTCCCAGGCGCCGCGCGGGTCGATATAGAGCGTGGAGAGGTGCTGGACGATCTCGCGCTCGAGCGAGAGCATGTGGTCCTTGCGCGCTTCGTGCTCCTTGACGGTGGTCAGGAGGGCGGGGCGCTGCGCCTGCACGTTCTGCAGACTCTCAAGGGCGTTGTGCTCGCGAATCGCTTCGGTCAGGAGGCGATCGTAGGCGCGGACCCTGGCCTGGAGCTGGCGGCCTGCGTTGATCTCCGCGCGCTCGGCCTCGGTCAGCGCGGCCGCGGCGGTCGCCATCGTGTTGCTCGGCGGGGAGTGCATGATGTCGGGGTCGGTCGCGATTTGCGTCGCCGCCTTCAACTCGAGATAGGTGGCGAGCAGCTCGTTGTATTCCTCGAAGGCGGCCGCGACATGGCTGCGGATCTCGGCGTTGATGCGCATGTCTTCCGCGGCGTTCGCGGCATCCATGATGCGCTGCTCGAGATCCGACAGGCTGGCGGTGTCCGGGTCGCCGAGGTGCTCTTTCTTGGCGATGGCGCGTGCGTACGCGGCAGTTGCCACCTTGCGCAGGTTGTCCTTGCGCTTGGCCCGGACGTCCTGATCCTTCGCGACACTGCGCGAGGGGATGTACATCTCCCTGTGGGTGCGCATCCGCGCGCTTGCCAGGGACTCTGTGCCGGCCTTCATGCTGGCGGCGACATGGCCGCGCTGCTCTGCGGGCAGCATGATCTCCGGTACCTGAAGGTCGGCGTCCGGCACGCGGGCGGTGATCGTGTTCTCGGCGCCGGGGCCGGCGAAGGCGTTCCGGATCTGCTGAAGCGATCCGAGGATGGCGGCCCCCTCGATCATCCCGCTGTTGACCGGGGTGAAATTCGCGGCGCAGTTCGCGACGGCCGACACCGCGGCCATCGGGTCGTTCTGGAAGTTCATCAGGTCTCCCAGCGCGCCGATGTCAGGCAGGCCCTGCATGATCTGACCGAAGTCCATGCCCGGCAGGCCTTCCAGCCCCGGGATACCCGGGAGGTCGCCCAGTTTGCCCAAGCCGATCGCGTCCTCCAGCGAGTCAAGGCCCGGGATCTCTCGAAGCTCGCCAAGGGCCATCAGGTCGTCGAGGTCGTCGAAGCCGGGGTGATCGATCAACTGACCGAGGTCGGCAGCCGAGGTGATGCCGTCGAGGTTAAGCTGGTCGGCCAGCCGCTGGAGCTCGGCGATGTCGCCGGCGTCCTCGATGCCGGGGATTTCGCTCAGGCGCGCGAGATCCATGGCCGGGATGTCGAGGCTTCGCAGGGCGTCAAGATCCTTGAACTGGGCCAGGTTTGCCAGGCGCTTCAGGTCTGCGATATCGTTCACGCCCTCGATCGACCCGAGCTGCCCCAAAGCCGGCGAGACCCCGAGGTCCTCCAGGCCGGGCAGGTTTGAAAGGCCCGAGAGGTCTCCCAGATCGCTGCCCAGCGCCGACAGGTCTTGATTGAAGCCCTCGGTCAACTGACCGAAGTCCGGCGTGCCGAACTGGCTGAAGTCGGGATTGAACAGCTTGCCGAACTCGGGGTCCGACCTGGGGAGGTGGTCGGCGATGTTCCCGAGATCGCCGATGTCCGGCATCAGGCTGCCCGGCGCGCCAAAGTTCGGCCGGGCGCCGACACCGAGGTCCAGCCCGTCAAGACCGAGATCGATGTCATTGACGCCCAGGCTGTCGCCGAGCGCGCCGAGGTCATTGGCCATGCCGTCGGTGACCTGGCTGAAGTCGAATCCGGGCAGTTCCGTGAAGCCGCTGTCGCCCGGGAACATCCCGATCGACCCGAAGTCCGGCATCTCGCCGGCCGCCGCGGACAGGTCCAGGCTGGGCGCGGATCCGGTAAGACAGGCCATCGGGTTTGCCAGCGCATCGAGGCTTGGCAGCGAGATGCCGTACTGCGTCAGCACTTCCTGGTAATGCTGCTGGATCGACGAGAGGATGCCGTTCTTCTGACCGTCCTGGACCGGACACGGTGAGGGGCAGCAGCAGGGATGGATCGGGCTGGGGCACCCAGGTGGGCAGGCCAGCGCGTCGCGCGGCGTCAAGCTCACCGCGAGTACTCCAGCGACCGCAAGGGCGGCCGCCGTGAGGCTGATGCGCATCATCGTGCCGATCGGCATGTGGGTGCTCCGTGCGAGCGTGGGGCTAGTCGATGCAGGCGATGGGTTCGCCGTCCGCGGTGGTGCAGGCGCCTGCGTCATCGCCCGCGACGTCTGACGTGTCGCCGGAATCGGCAGGCTGGTTCTGGGTGGTCTGTCCACCGGACTTCCACGGCAGATCCTCGCTGGTATCGACCGTCTGGCTACCGGTAGAGGAGGAGCCCGTACCCTCCTGCCAGGGCAGACCGTCGGTAGTGTCGACCTGCTGCCAGTCGATTTCCGCCGACCGGGCAGCGCCGAGGACCTGCTCGACGTCCTGGTTGCCGGACTTGCTGTTGATCTGGCTCAGTACCTGAGCGCCGATCTCGTACTGCTGCTGGGCCTGGGTCATGCCGCTCTGGTTCATCACCGACACGAGCTTGTCGACCTCCGGGGAGCCAGTCGCGCGCCCGGCGGCTGCCAGGGCCTGAGAGCTGGCCTGGGGGCCGGTCAGCTGGCCGGCCCTGAAGGCCTGACGGACGGTGCTGATCTGCTGAGCGGTCTCGTAATCGCCGCGACCCTGTGCGATCAGTTCCGCCTCGCCGATCAGGCGCTCGACGCTGGTCGGGCCCTGTGTGCTTCGCTTCGCGAGATAGGCCAGGCGGACCATCTCCTGGTTTCCCTTGGAGCGGGCCATCTGTTCGACGCCCTCCGCGAACAGACCGAAGACACCGCCGCCGCCGTTGACCGCGCTGTTCATCGCAGATGCGGCGCGGGCCACCTCGCGGTCGCCGCTCAGCGTGGCGACCTTGCTTGCGAGGTTTGCGAGATCGCGGAAAGGCAAACCGGAGGACTTGGTGCTCTGCAAAGCGGTCTGAACGTTGCTCGATCCCCCGCCCGGCACAGCACTCGCGATCGCGCCGAGGGCGCCGCTCTCGGGCGCCGCGCTCGCGCCGCCCGTGGTCATGCGCTCGGTGTCGCTTACGCGTACACGCGTATCGGTGCCAGCGAGGTAATCGGCGTCGCTCCGCGCGGCGGGCGGCATCGGCGCGCCGCCGATTTTCAGCATGGCACTGTCGCCGTTGATCACGTTCATCGCCTCGATCTGGACCATCGAGGCCATGAGGGCCTGACTCACCACGAGCTGCTGGTGGAGTGCGAGAAGCGCGGCCGAGTTTGCCTGCACGTCTTCCCGCAGGGTGGTGGCGTTGTTGATGACGCCTTCGAGGTTCTGCGCGCGGCCCGGGGCCCCGGCCAGGTGATCGCGCGAGGAGATGGCGAGCGCGTAGCCAGAGATGGCCGCTTCCCGCCAGGCGTTTTCGCGCGCCTGCTGGAACTGCCGCCGGTCGGCGCCGGACACCGGGCGGTTGGCGTAGAAGGACTTGTTCGCGAACACGACGCCGGTGGTCATGCTGTCGATGGGGATCTTCGCCTCGGCCTCGGTCTCGCAGCCGCGGATCTGGCAGAGGTTGACCGGCAGCGTCTGCTGCAGGTTGGCGAGGAAGTCACCGCCGGCTGAGAAGGACTGCCAGTCCGGCTGCAACAGGAAGCCGCCACCCTGGCCGGCACCGCCGATCGCCGAGGACAGGTCCTCCGTGGCACCCAGGATCCCTGTCAGCCGGTTCACCTGCTGGGCGGTGTTGGCCATGATCTGCGCGGCCCGGGCGGCCGAGGTGGCATCGAAGGTCGGCACGCCGGCATGCGCGAGCGGGCTCGCGAGCAGCAGGGCTCCGGTGGCGGCAGCGGTGAGCAGGCGGGTCTTCATGGCGTCCTCGTCCCTAGTGCGTGTTCTCAGGGCGCCTCCGGGTGCAGGTAGCGGCTGACCCAGTCGGCATCGAATTGACGCTGCAACTGGCAGGCCAGCTCAACGTCACGGTTGGTCGAGGAGAACACCTTGAGGTGCCTCCCAAGGGGCGACAGGTCGACGTCGACGATCACGCTCTCGCGCGTCATCGGACGCTTGATCAGGACCGCGCGCTCCATCCGCCGGGCGGGCTCGGTCTTACCGAGAACGAAGCCGAGCTCACGGTCCGTCAGCTCGAACTCCCGGTAGTCGTGCGCCGTGGCGCTGGGGTTCTGGAACAGGTAGAAGGTGCCGCACTGTTGGCGGACGACCTCCGAGACACCCTGCGCGTTGAGCGCCTCTGGCCGCTGGAAGACGGACAGGACAACGCCCGAGAGCTTTCGCAGCTCCTGCTGCATGACCATGAAGATGGTTCTGAAGTGGGGGTTGCGCAGCAGCGGCTCGGTCTCGTCGATTACGACGAGGCCGGGGGCGTTGTTGCGGCGCATGGCCTCGCGGATCCGGTGCATCATGTAGCTCACGGTTGCGCCGCCAAGGACGGGGTCGTCGAGCAGCTGGGTCATGTCGAACGTCGTCAGCCACGACCCGTCGAGGTTGATGGCGTCCCGCTCCGCGTTGAACATCCGGCCGTACTGCGCGGGATCGACCCACTTGCGCAACTGCGTGTGCAGCTCGCTTCCCGGCGTGAACGCGAGGTCGTAGATGGTCGCCAGGGACCGCTCCTCGGCCGGTACGGTGTTGAATGCGACATCGAGCGCGAGCGAGATCTGATCCATCGAGTCCGGGTCGTCGCAGCCGCTGATCGCAACCAGCCAAGTCTTGAGAAACTCAAGGTTGTCGTTCGTGGGCTCGCACATCAGCGGGTTCATGCCGCAGTCGACACCCATCGGCATCGCCTCGCCGTTGAACGAGAGGTACTGACCGCCCATCGCTGTCGTGTAGACGTACTGACCGTGGAAGCGGTCGAACATGAACTGCTTCAGACGCTTGTGGCGCGAGGCCATCATGCTCAGGAACTCCAGGAGCACGGTCTTACCCGCACCCGTCGGCGCGATCACGACGCCGTGGCCGAGCGCGGCGTCCTGGGTGGAGATGTGGAACTGGTGCTCGTAGACGGAGCTTGATCCGGTGTAGAAACGCGCGATCGGGCCCGGACCCCAGTCGCTCTTCGGCAGACCGGACGGTGGGCGGTCGAAGGTGGCGAGCTGGGCGCAGTTGGTGCTCATCAGCTTGTAGACGCGCGGGCGGGTGTCGAAGCTCGGGAACTGCATGAACCAGGAGGTCTGCGCGACACCCTTCTCGATCACCGACGTCAGGCCGTTGGACGTGAAGATCTGGCGTACGGCCTTCTCAGCCTCGGCGAGCTCCGCCTCCGTCTCGGCATAGAGGAAGATCGTCTCCGAGAACGCGCACAGCGAAGCCTTGTCCTCGTCCATGCCCTCGACGAGTGAAATCGCATCATCGAACTGGGCGAGAAGCTGCGGGGAGAATGACGTCGTCCCCATCATCTGCTTCTGATGCTGGAGCTGCATCATCGCCTTGGTCTTGGAGATCACCTCGACCGTCTGCAGGATGGTCGACTCGCAGGTGAGCGCGCTCAGCTGGCCGGAGAGGACGGTAGTTGTTTCGTCCCCGAGTCGGCGGATACCGATCACGGAGCCGTATTTCACCTGGTCGCCAGAGCGGAAAACGATCCGACCGCTTTTCAGGAATTCGACCTCGTCCGCTGCGACGGCTTCCGAGAGGTAGCTGCCGAATGCGGCCGGGCGGGGGCGAGAAACCGGGGAGGCGATCCGCCCGAGGAATGAACCGATCGTGAGGTCGGAGCTCGGCGACGTCTCCGGGTTCTGGCTGAGCGGGACCGGGTTGTACTTGGAGAGGGTCGAGGTGATGACGTTCTCAGCCTCCTCAAGCATCTCGCGATCGCGCTTAGTGGACCCCTTGATGTGAAGCGCGATGACGCTGCGCGTCGCGAAGGCCCGCTTGAAGTTTGCGTTCCAGGTCTCCGCGATCTTTTCGGCGATCTCGTTGGGAAATCCGGCCTCCTTACCCACGGGCATGGGGTCGCGCATGGTGAAGATGCGCATGATCACACTGCTCTCGGCCAGCTGGTCGAAGCACCGCTTGCGGGCTTCGAGGAGCACGCGGGCGTCCTCCTGGGTCAGGAACGACTGGTCGAATCCGGTGACCGCGATGAAGCGACAGAAGCTGCCGTCTTTGCAGACCACCGTGCGACCGTCCGCCTGGATGCTGTCGAACGGCAGGAAGTCCGGCAGGCGCGTCTCCTTGGCCTGGGGGACGATGATCCGCGAGAGCTTCGGAACGAACACGGCTGCCGCCGCGCCGACCGCGCCGAGCGCGAAGAGGGCTCCCGCCGCAGTCGTGATCATGTGGCTGTTGGAGGCGAACGACAGATCAGGGAACATACTTGACCCCACTGGACGGCACGATGTTCTTGGAGCGGCCCGGCGTGCGGCCGAACGCTTGGCCAAGGCTGACCAGGTGCGGCTCGCGGAAGGACCACGTCATCAGTGCGAGGTGCCCGACGATCGCCGAGACAAGCCAGATCACCGGGGTCAGGTTCAGCACGACGATCGAGATCATCATCAGCGCGACGTTGATCGAGATGTTCATGCCGACCAGCTGGACCGGCACGAACGCGAGCGTGGCCGGATAGGCGATCGCCGTGAGGACCGGGCTCTTGAAGGTGCGCATGTGCTCCCGCTCTCATGGAAAGGGGCCGGCCGGCGTGCGGCCGGCCCCGATGGGCCTGGCGGGTATCCGTCAGGCTGCGTCCGTGCGACTTACGGCTGGATGTTGGTGACGTCGCCACCCAGGAAGTCGATCAGCAGGCCCGTCACGGCGACCAGGAACATGCCGCCCGCCAGCGCGAAGAAGTACTTCCACTGAAACTTGCCGAAGAAGGCGAACACGGCCATGACGATGAGGCCGATCGCGCCGACGACGTAGATGATGTTCCGCAGGGTGCGGTAGACCGCCATCACCTTCTGCATGAAGGTGGTTTCCAGCTGGCTGGTCGGCGGGGCGAAGACGGCCTGGGCCATGACATCCGTGGGGAGAACCGCCATCGCGGCGGCGAAGACGGCGAAGAGGGTGAGCGAGACGCTCGAGCGCAGGGTCAGCATCGGACAACTCCGTGTGGTGAGTGCGGCCACGGTCGGGGTGAGCGCCCGCCACCGTATTCGTAGGCCTTATCACCGAAGTTAGTTCTGCACGCGTCCCCCACAAGCGTGTCAGCTTAGCGAAGAACCGAACTTTGCGGGATCAAGACAGCCCTGGTTACCCACGGCCGTCAGTCCAGGCTCAGGTCGGGGTCCCCGCCGGCGTCATGTGCGGTCTCACAAAGGCCGACGCCGTCCATCGTAGCGAAGTGCGGTCCGGCATAGTTGAAACGCACGCTCGGGGCCGCGGCGCTTCCGCCGTCGGCGTAACGGGTGTAGTTTGATTTCTCGGTCTCGAAGTAGGCGGTGTCGCCGTTCTCCTCGCGCACCAGACGGAGGTAGAGCGAGGCCGCGTGCTTGAGCCCTTCGCTGACGATCAGTTTGCCCCACTGGTCTGTCTGGGCGGCCACGATTCCCCACAGGTTCTCCTGCCGGCACAGTGCGGCAAGATCGTTGGCCGCCTCGCGGAAGTGGGCCTCCTCGCTCTGTCCCTTCTCCCGGCCCCGGATCAGCTGCCAATAGTCGATGATGAAGCCCTTGATGCCGTGGCGATGCGAGGCTCTGATGATCATGCGGCGGATGGCGTCCATGCTGGCGCCGGGCATGTACTCGTAGATCGCGGCCTCGGGGACCTGGTCGGCGTAACGCTCGGCGTTCGCCGCGAACTTCGGATAGTCAGGGTCGTCCTGATCGAACAGCTGTGCGGCGTTCATCCCGAGGTGACGGGCGCAGTTGCGGATCTCGACGTCCTCAGGGGGAGTTTCGAGCAGGATGACGAGGTGCTTCTCGCCCTGGTGGGCGATGTTGTCGGAGATCGTGCCAAGCAGGATCGTTTTGCCACGACCGTACTGGCCGCCAATACCCACCATGCGTCGTGGTATCAGGCCACCATGGAGCAGGAAATCGAGCGGCTCGATGCCGGTCGAGATCGGCTGACGAGGCTCCGTCGCCACCTTGAGCGCGGCGCGCGCGACGTCACGCTTTGTCAGGCTGGTGTTCTGGCCGGAGAGGATCGCCATCTCGGTCTCACGCAGGATCGCGGAGAGGGCCTCTTCCGCGCGCATCGTTCCGTTCTGTGCCCACTGACCGATGTCCTGGGAGAGCGCAACGATCCGGCGCCACAGCGCGTACTCGCGCAGTCGTGCGGCGGCCGCGCCGATCTCGTGCACCAAGCCCGCGCCGTTCGTCGCCATCGAGCTCAGGACGTTTCGCCCGCCGAGTGCATCGAGCCGCTCGGGGCCCAGATCGACGGCGAGCGTCGAAGCGGTCACGGTCTTGCCTGCCTCGATCATGTCGAGCATGGACTGCCAGAGATCAGCGTGAACCGGGTCGGAGAAATGGCTCTGATCGAGCTCGGTGCACTCCCGGTAGATCTTCGAATCGGCGAGCACGGCGCCGATGACCTGCGCCTCCAGGTCGAGGTCGACGAGCCGGGGCGCTCGCTGGCGATGATCGCCCATCTGGACGACCTGCCGTTCGCGCGTGGTCATTCTGCGTTCTCCTTGCTTGTGCTCGCGGCCGGATCGACAAAGTCGAAGCTCGCGCCGAGCTGCTTGTTGCGGCGCCTGATCGAGCTCGCGAGCCCGTCGCTGATCCCGAGGGAGCTCTGATCGGCGATCGGACGGAAGGGCTTGGGCGGCTGCGCCGCAGTGTTCGCCGTGCCGGGTTTACGCGGGGTTTGCCCGGTCGACGGATCGTCTGTCTTGCGCGGGTATTTCTTCAGCACGCCGCGGATGTAGGCGTTCGGATCGGCGGCATTGTAGCGCTCGGTCTGGTCGATCGCCTGCAGGACGAATCCGGTGTCGTAATCCCTGCAGAGCATGCCCATGTTCTTGCGGGCTTGTGGCTCGCTCATGCCCGCGCGCATCAGGAGCGCGATCCCCCGGTCGATTGCCAGCTTCGCCAGCGACGGCGCGTCGCCGACGTAGGCTGAAGACGGGCTGGCTGGGCGCGCGGGGCCGGTCGCCGGAAGTGTGCTGGGCGATGGGTTTGCCTGATGCGGCAGCGAGGCGAGCAGATCGCCCTGGCCCTGGCGCGGAACACGGGGTACTGGTGGGCGCGGCGCGGGTGTCTGGGACTGGGGTGCCTGGTGCTGGTTCGCCACCTTGTCCTTTGACGGCGAAGGCGACGCCGTTGCGGCGCCGACGGGGGCGGGCTGAGCCCGGGTACGGCTGCCGGCGCTATCATTCCGGGGCGGTGTGACCGGTGTTGAGCTCGTGCCTTCCGGCTGCCCGGTCGCGGCCTCCTGACAGGCAATCTGGGCCTCACGATGATTTTGGCTGCGACGCGCAGCGCGGCGAAACAGGTCCGTGATCGCAGGATGCCGCCAGGTGCCTGCGGTGACGTCGAAGAACATCATCAGCTGGTCCCGGATCCGGTCCCAGTGATCCTGGCGACGCACACCCATGCGCCGACGCGTGGCATCGTCGTCGGGAATGCCGCGATCGTTGCTCTCGACCTGCGCGCTGATCAGACGCATGGCGATGGCCAGCGCACGATCATCGAGCGCAACGACCATCGCGGACAGCTCGTCCGCGGGCAGATGAATCCTGGAGCGTGGATCGGTCTTCTTCGGCATTCCTTCCCTCGCGCGGGGTCGCGCCCCGCATCTTTGTTTTCGCGATCGCCGGGTGTGTGCGCCGCCTCCTGACGATAAGGCGGCAAGCCCGGGTCGCAACGCTGTATGGTCGCCATGCGCTCGCACACGATTCCAAGATGGGATCGAGCGTACTGATTCGGCGGACGACCGAAAAAAAAGCCCCGGGCCGTTGGCGGTCCGGGGCAGGCATGTTGGGAAGGAAAGAGGCGAAACCGGGCACGCCGGTGTCCAACTCATCCAGCCCTGAGTTTTGGTCCGGATTTTCGGAAATCAAGAATTTTTTTCATCGCGCTCGATGACGGCGTTGCTGCATCTGCCGCAGTCGGGCCACGACGTCGTCTCCGGCCTGATCCGTGTGCTGCCTGGCGAGTGCCGGATCGCGAGCGATCGCCGGGTCATGACGGCCGGTTTCGAGATCGAGGCCGCGCCGATCGGCGAGGTCCACAACGACGCGCAATGCGGCGCCGTGGCGAGCGGCCGCGCGGCCGTCTTCGTGCAGTTCGCTGGCATCGCGAGTGGCGAAGGCGGCGTAACGCAGCTCAGCGTTCGTGTACCCGGAGAGGCGACCCTCGAGCTCGGCGATCTCCTCCGTGGAGGCCGGCGTCCTGAGCGACAGGGCCCCTGGAAAGGGGTCCGCGTGGCGATCGGACGAGGGCGCCGGGTCTTCGATCCACTCCTCGCGCGTAGCGGCGGGTTCGTCGGTGCGATTACCGGAGTCCGCGATGCGGTCGTCCGCGGGGATCGTGCCTGAGTGGTGGGCGGCGCGGTCGGGTGCGTGCGGCCTCGGTTCGGTGACCGGATCGGAACCCGCCCCGTCCTCAAGCTCGGCGAAGAGTTCCTCGAGCGCTTCGGTGTGGCCGAGATCGGGTGCCGCGGTCGGTAGCTCCTCTGCGTTGGTTTGCCCGCGGCGAGACGCGATCGCCTGATCGACGGCCGCGTCGTCCAGGATATCATCGCCTAGATCGATGATACCGATCGGCTGTGGATCTGCGTCCTTCTGCACAGCGGTATCGGCTTGAACGGGTCCGATCTCGGTCGCGATCCAGGGGGCGATCCCGGAAATCTGAAGAAGCGTCTGGCGCCGGCCTTCGCCGAGAGCCCGCACGCGGTCGGCTGCTGTATGCGAGATCTCGGTGCAACGCTCGCGGAAAGGGGCAACGTCACTGTGGGCGGACATGACCAGGAGCTTCTCCTCGAACAGCGCCGAGGCGATGTCGAGGGCCGCTGCATCGTCGCCGCGCGGCGGGTTCGTGATCAACCGATCGGCTTCGTCGCTCAGAAAGTTGAGGCGGACGTCGAGACGTCGTCCGACCGCGTCCGACGCCAGCGCGTGGACCGCTCGACGCTTCTCGAACTTCGCGGCTTGCGCCGACAGATCCCGGTAGCGCTGGCAAAGCTGAACGAGGTCGTCCGAGAACGCATCCTCGGGCGCGTCGCCGGTGCCGCGCGTATCGAGGATCCTCTCCATGCGCGCGGCATCTTCAACGTATCGCAGCGTGCCGGCGGACAGCTGATAGTCCATCTCGCGCTCGGCGTTCACGCGGCCCAGCTTGGTGTCGATCCCGAGGGACTCGGCATAGGCGATCTTGTTGCCGAGGTGGCGGGTCGGCTGCTTGCTGATCCCGCTCTCGCGATAGGACCGCGGGTCATAGCGTCGGGTCACACCAGCGCGCTCGAACTCACGGTTCGCCGCCTGGGCGAAGGACGCCCGCAGGGCCCGGATCCATTTGGGCCCAGAGGCGTCGGGCAGCTTCGGCTGCTTGTGCGGCCGAACCGTCGCCACCTTGCGGTTGGCCCAGCGCTTTTCCTCAGTGATCTCGAAGTCCCAGCGGTTATCCTCCATCCGCCGGGCGGGCCGGTCGAAGTAGGCGATATGGCAGTGATAGTTCCGGCGATCATTGTGTTTGGACGGCGCGTGGACAACCGCCCAATAGGGAAAGCTGCGATCCTCGAACTCCTGGCAGAAATCGCGGATGATGCGCTCCCGCCCCGCCGTGTCCAGCTCGTGCGGCAGTTCCAGGATCAGCCGGCACTGAACGCGCGCCTTCCGGCCCTCGGACTGCTCGACCTTGCGCCAGAACTCGGCGCGCTCGTTCTTCGTCTCGCCAAGGTTCCCGAAGCTGACCACGTGGCGTTCGCCGACCTCGCTCTCCGCCAGCTCAGCCACACCCGGGCGTTCCATGTAGGACTGGTGCGCAGCCGCGCTGGTCTGATCGCGGTAGCCGACCGCCTGTGAGTTGCGTTTCGAGATAAAGGTGTGCGCGAAGTGGAAGGTTTGGCCGCGATCGGAGGTTGGCCGGCTGCTCTGGATCGCGGGGGCGGCGTAGGTGGGCCGGCGCGCGTAACGCCCGCGTGCCAGAAGGGCTTGGCGCAGGCCGCGGCTGGCCGACCGGCGCTCGGCGGTTCTCTGAACTGCCTGATCGACTTCACGCTGAAGCTGGCCCAGTCGGTCGAGCTGCTCCTGCAGCATCTCGGCATCCTCCGGCAGCGCCGTGTTTGGCGCGGTTCGCGGTGACTCTGGTCGGATCGGGATATTGCGGTCGGCGGGGAATGGCGCAACGCTGCTGCTAACAAAACCCGTTATTGCGCCTTCTTCCCCAAAACAACGGTCTCAGGACCAGCAGGTCCGACCGCGAAAACGGTCTCGGCGCCCCGCGAGGAGGCGGTGGTGACCGTAAAAATTGCCCGAAAGATGGTGGGACGGCCCGTCCGGCCATAACTCCTTCAGTGCGTGTCGCGCGGGCGTGGTGCGCCCGGTGCGGCACGAAGAGAGAGATTTGGAGACGATGCGAGGCGAAGCCGGCTTCAAGCATGAATACCCCTGGGGGCGAAAAGCCCCGATGCGGCGGCTCGAGGAACTCGAGGCGAAGCGGGCCGAGGTCGAAAGACGTCGGAAGTTGCTACGCGACCGGTTCGAGGAGCGCATGCGCGACTTCGACCGGATGAACGAACTGATCGATGCGGAGATCGAGATTGCACAGCGGTGCGAAAGCGACCGTTTGAGGCGAAACGCCACGGCGATAGCCCACCGCCTGCTGGCGAAAGGAATCGATGTCTTCGAGGAGCTGAAAGCTCAGGCCATTGATGAGGCGCTGATCGAGCGGCTCAAGGAGAAGGAGAGGGGCGCGAGTGCGCCCGCAAACACCTACGGGCCAACGGCACGAAGCGAAGGGATCGAGGGGGAGGAGCCTTTCCCCGAGGACGAGCTGATCGATGAAGAGGCGATCCGAAGCCGGATTGCGGGAACCTAGCCAAGGAGACGAGACATGTCGAGGTCACTCAAAGAGCGGCGGAACGCCATCAAGGAGAAGCAGCGCAAGCTCGAGGAAGAGCTGCGGCGAGCCCAGGAAGCGGAGGCCCAGCTGATCGCACCGATGGTGCGCAAGATCGCGGCTGCGAGCGAGGAAGCAGCCAACAGCGTACTGCTCAACAGCATCGACCTTCTCGACGATGTTCGGTTCGAGAAGAACGAGATGATCAAGCGGATCGAGGAGACCCTGCAAGCCTGGGTCAACGAGCAGGTCGGCGACGTCGAAAGCGACGAGACCGACGACGAAGACGGCGGCGCCAAGCCCGACAACAAGAGCACCACGACCACCCCCGGACACGCCTTCACCGGACACCGGGAGAGCCCCGAAAGCGGGCTCGGGAACGCCGGCATCGAGTAAGCCGGCGACCCCGGAATAACCACACTGACGCAAGGCGGAAGAGCGGAGCAAACTGATGCGCAAACTGGCAACCCTGATGGTCGCGACCCTGATCTCCCTGGGGGCCACTGTTTTCCTTCAGAACAGCTTCCCCTTCTCGCCTTGGTCGGTCGCCGATTGGCGGATCGTACTGCCCGAGATCGCTCAGGACCCCCTGGGGTTCAGGCCACTCTTCCTCATGGGGGCGTCCGCCTTCGCAACAGCCACCGCGGTAGCCGTGATTACGGCCCTTCTTATCCTTCTCACCATCGTGAAACGCGGAGCCGAGGAGCTGATCGCAGCGGTACAAAGCGCATGGAGCGGGAGCGCCGAGAAAAGAGCCAGGAAAGCGGAGAAGGCCCAGGAGCGCAAGGCGGCGCGGGAAGCCAAGCGCGCCCATAAAAGGACCACCGGGAAAACGGCACCAACGGACCAGCCGGAAGTGTCGGAAGAGAGTGCGTCGGCCATGGCCGAAGCGGCGGCGGATGCGGTCGGAAAAAGCAGGAAGAAAACTTGGCGGAAAAACGGCAAAAGCCGGAAGCGTGAGCTTCTCCAGGGCGAGGAGGCGGAGTTCGCGGAGCCGCACGGAAATACGAAAAAGAACGGCCAGATCGGCCGCAAGCTGGGAGCCATCGCCGCGGCCATCGTCGCGGGGATCAAGACGCTCATAGAGCGCATCAAAGGGCTGCGAGAGGCAGCCAAAGAGGACAACGAAACCCCGGCAACGCCGCGGCAGCGGCAGGGGCGGATCGCAGAGCTGACCTACGTCATCAAGCACGCCTTCACCAGCAGCTACAACGACGACGAAATTGAGGTCGTCGAACCAGGGGAAAACGAGGAAAAGAGGGAGAGCAAGGCCAGCCGCAGCAGCGGCGGGATCTTCTCGCGCCTCGTGCGACGAAAGGAGGCGAAGCCAACAGACATCCTGCTCGAGGGCTCCATCGACGAGCAGCCGAAAGGCCGCCAGCAGCCGTCCTTCGATGCCGATAACCCTGGCCTGCCGGACCGCATCCTCGAATTCTACACCGTCTGGACTCAGACGCCTGCGGACAAGCGCACAGAGCGCATGAAGCAGGAAGCGGAAAAGCTAAACCGTCAGATCGACGAGCGTATGGTCGGAGAGGTCATGCACCGCTTCGGATACCGCGGTGTCAACGCCATCGATACCCTTCGCGCCATTGCCGCCGGGAAAGGTTTTGGAGAAACCGGAGAGCTCGGTATCGAGCCCGCCCAGGCCATGGAAAAACCCACCGCCGACGAACTGGTCGATCCCGCGCTGGCGGGAGACGACGGCACCGAGGTCGAGAAGGATCCCTGGCTTACGAACGCAGGTCAGGACGCCGAAAGCACGTTCGACGAAGACGACGTGAAAGAGAGCGAATCGCTGCCACCACACCTCCAGCTCGAAGCCGGCCTCCAGGAGGTCGAGGACGACCTAGCCGGAGAATACGCAACTGCCGGAACCTACGAGTCTGGCGACAGCTTCACCCCCTCCGCGCAGGCGCCCAGCAGCGAGGAGGATGAAATGCCCTGGATGACCCAAGGGAGCGAAGAGGACAGCGCCGACGGCGCGGATATCATGGGTGACTTCGGGGACGAGGAGGGAGGGCAAGAGCCGACCTATGGCGACCGCCATGAGACCTACTCGGATGACAGCGAAGCGGATGGCGCGGAGCGAGATAACGCGAGCCATAGCTGGGACGAAGATAGCGAGGACGCAGGCTGGGAAGATCACGCCCCCGACGCCGTAACCATCGAGAACGATCTCGAGGGAGGTGCGGGAAGCGAGACCTATCGCGCTGACGAGGACGAGGACGACGTCTCCGCCTACGAAGCGAAGGACGAAGAAGCCGCGGTCAGCGCATTCATGTGGGACCGCGACGAGCCCCAGCGACAGGCTGGCGAGGAGGCGATCCCGGAGGACGACGCCGTGATCCAGGGAATGGCGACCGATGACGACATCATCGCCGGTGATGAGGGAACTGCCTCCACGCATTACTCCGAGGACGAAGTCGACGAGACGATAGCCAGCATGGGTACGAACTGGCTTCACGCGGTCGTCGGTGAGGGGCGCAACACGCGAAGGGGGCTGGATCGCCAGCTGCAAGCCATCGGCCTGCAGGGGCTGACCAACCCCAGCAACATCCTTCCCACGCTCTGGGCGCAGCTGGAGCGCATCGTTGACTACCAAAGCAAGGCCTTTGCCTGGCAGCAGTTCGGCGAGACGCCGCCGAGGGAGTTCGAGACCGAAGAGCAGCGCCGGGAGTTCCTCCTGAAGCTCGCCACATCCATCGTCACGCTACGCGAGGAGGTCGGCCAGCAGACGGTCGACGAGATCCTCGAGAAGAAGGCCGGAAGCGAGCACGCGAAGTGGCTCGGGGGACGGGCGGACGTCGTTCTGCAATCCCTGATGCGCGGCGGCGAGCAGGCTGATACCAGCGCGCTGATGGGCGGCGAGGCGGCGAATGGCAGCAAGTTCATCGAGTACCGCTATCGCGACGCATGGCGCGTGATCTCACCGATCGTGCGCCAGTACCGGGAGCGCCCGCAGGCTGACGGCGTGAAGTCGTTCCGGAGCACGCAAACCAACGCTGGCCGCCCGGGAGAAGAGATCGATGACGCGATCGATGTCGCGGATCTCCTGATCGGCGACACGCGCGGAACCATGACGCCGGACGGGCGTCAGCCAACGCTCGTCGGCGTGATGTTCTGCATCGTGCCGAAGGGGGAGTGGGCTGCGGAGAGAGACGAAAGCGACGCGCCGTTCGATGATCGCGTCGTGCTGCGGGCCGGCCAGCTGGCGGTCAGTCTGCGCGACCGATCGCAGCAGATCTTCACGACCTGGGCCGAGCAGCGCGGGTTCGCTCCGGTACCGGTTCTGCATCTCGTGCTAGAGCCGGGCGCAAGCGTCGATGGAATGACCGAACCTGCGCAGATCGCCAAACATCTCAACGCGCGGTTCGCGGGCGTCGTGGGTGCGGAGTTCCGGGCTCAGCCATGGAGCGCGGAGGAGTGGGCGGAGCTCTCCAGGCGGTTGGTCGGCGCGGCGGCCTGACCGCTGCGCCTTACTTTCAGAAGCCTCCGTGGGGGAGCGGGCGCGCGCTGCCGGCGGGGCGCCTTCCGACAGGAAGGCAAGGCGCCCCGCCGGCAGTGTGCGGTGGCATTATCGTCGAATGAAATCGGTTTGGAGATCATCGGCCGCGGAGACCCGCTGTGGCTCTTCGACGTCGTCCTCGTCGTCGAAGCCGAGGTCGAGGCCGCTCATCATGGTCCGCTGACGGTGAGCGGAGAACGGTGAGGTGAGCGCGTAGGCCCCTGTCCACAGACCGCGGAACAAGAAGCCGAAGATCGCGCTGATCAGGGCAAGGATGCCCCGGATGCCGAACCGCAGAAGCCGAAAGGCAAGACCGAGCACGAAGCCCGCTGCGGCAAGCGCGAGAAGTGCGGTCAAGATGGATCCAGCGATTTCCATCTCTCAGAACCTCCGGGCACGAGTTCGGTGTGATTGGGGGTTCTCGGGAGATGGGATCGGACCCCTGTTTGGGCCCGATCCTGTCATCTCGTCCGAGCGGTTCAGACTGCCTCGAAAAGGCCGAAGAAAGCGTTACGCGGCGCGTTGCGATGCTCTTCCGCCGCGCTGTCGAGGATGCCCTGCGGGATGTCCAGGAGATCGTCCGGGACGTTGCTCATCATCGTGTCGTCGAGGGCGGCGAGTAACAGCAGATCGTCCATCTTTCTTCCCTTTCCCTTCATCTCAGTCCGGCGCCCCGTGCCGGGCCGCCTTCGCCAGAATGAGGCGGCCCGGCACGGGGCCTGGCTCGCCGGCGCCGAGGTCGTCGCTCTCGCTCTCCGTAGGGCAAAGGGGCGCTCCGGCGTCCCGCTCATCGAGAGCGTTGGGATGAAGCGATTGGGCACGAAGAAACCGGCGCACCCGTCCTCGGGTGCGCCGGCTGTAGTCTGAAACGATCGGGGCGTTAGACGATCTGGCCAGGCTCCAGCCGATCCGATGTTGGCGCCGCGTCCGGCGCCTCAGGCTGAACCGGCGCATCGGCTTTACTGTCACCCGCGGGCGCGCTCTCTGGAGCGGGCGTCTCATCCGCAGTCTCCGAGTTGGCCGAGGGATCGCCGGCCGGCGTGGAAGACGGCTGCTGGTACGCCATGATCGCCTCATAGACCTCGGGCGTCAGGTCGGTTAGCGGACCCATGCTGGTCAACGCGCCGAAAGCGCGGATGGCGGCGCGGGTTTGCGGGCCGTTCAGGCCGTCGATCTCGCCGGTATAGAGATCCAGCTCGCGGAGCTTCTTCTGCGCGGTGCGCAGGAAGGGATCGGGGCGCGGCGCCGGCTTTGCCGCGTTTTCCTCGGGGGCGGCCGGAGCGGACGCGGCCGGGTCGGGGCTGACGGTCGTCGCGGTGATGACGAGGCCGAAGTTGAGGTGATTCGACAGCTCCGGGTCAGCGCGACCATCGACTGCGAGATCAGCGGCCCGCTGGTAGGCGACGATGGCCTTCCGGGTCGCGGAGTCCATGTCGCCGGTGATCTCGCCGTTGTAGAACCCGCGTTCGGCGAGCTTCTTCTGGATATCGGAGATGAACGCGTGGGCGAGCGGCGGTGCGAAGCCGTGCCGCTCGGAGGCCAGAGCCGGCGCGGCGATCACCGCAAGGGTTAGGCAAAGGGCGGCAAGGAACCGGATCATTCGGCAGCTCCGTGGTCGTGTGTCCTGGAGAGGCTCCGGGGTTCACCCATTGCGGGACCCCGGCCTAGGCGTCGGCTGCTACTGCTGCTGGATGCGCCAGCGGCCGTCCGGCTGACGGCAGGCCGTGCCGTAGGCCTGGGCAACCTTGCCGTCGATCTGGACGGTGTGCTGGAACTCGCGGCAGTACTGACCGCTGGCGCGCTGATAGGTACGCACCGGGCGCACGGAGCCCTGTGCGCCGCTGTCGGGGTTCCGCCACATCGTGGCGTGACCCGCGCGGTTGCGCTCCAGCGCGTGCTGCGTCGAACGCTGGGCGTGCATCTCGTCGACGCGATCGAGCGAGAGGCCGACCTGGTTGCCGATCAGGGCGCCGATGACGGCACCAGCGCCGGTCGCGACCAGCTTACCGTTGCCCTTGCCGATCTGAGCGCCGGCGGCGCCGCCGCCCAGCGCGCCCAGGACAGTGCCGATGTTTTGCTTGCTGAGCAGGCGATCGAGGCCCTCGGCGCTTGCCGGAGAGGCGATCAGCGTGACCAGCGCGAGAAGAGCGAATAACCTCTTCATCGGGAACATTCCTTTTTGAAGCCGGGTCGGCGGCGCGCTGCCGCCTTCGCAAGAACGAGGCGGCAGCGTGTCGTCGCACGCGGTTTGTGCTGGCGAGGTCGGGGGCGTGCTGGCCCGGATCAGCGATCGACGAGCAGGAGGAAGCGGAACCCGGCGTCGCGCATCGACGTGTAGGGCGCGCGAAGCGCGTTGTAGGCGCGGTCCGGCAGAACCGTCGGGTTCTCATCGGGAAGTTCCGCGTCGGACGAGATGATCCAGGTGCCCGGGTCGCCGAGGTCAGCGCCGAGCAGGTCGGCGATCTCCGTCGCCGATTGCAGGGTGACGATCTCCTCGCCGATCGTGGTGGCGATCTGCTTGCCGGGCGCGATGTGTGCGTAGTGGTCGGCGGGGTACTCGTAATGCTCAGCGAGCGCCGGGGTGTGCGGACCGATGGCAAGGATCTGCATTTGGGTCGACATGCGCCTGATCTCCTCTTGTCTATCGAGCAGCCGGTGGGCCGCCTTCCGATCAGGAAGGCAAGGCGGCCCACTGGCTGTGCGCTTTCCGCCGCGGGCAACCGCGTCGCCAGATCGACTGGTTGGAAGCCGGGTACCAGGACGGGTCCTGGCGGTGTCAGCGGGGTTGGAAGACCAGGGCGGTGATTGCGGGGTCGGCGGAGAACTCGGCCTCGATCGCGGAAGCAACGTCGGGCCAGGGCAGACCGCCCAAGCCGGCACCGAGCGGCGGCACGGCAACCGTGGTCAGGCCGCGCGCAGCCATCTTCGAGCGGAGCGCGGCGAGGCCTGAGGCGACCCAGTCGATACGCGAGGGGTTGCGCCAGTGGTCCTTGGTCGGAAGGTTTGCGATCGCGCGGCCGTCAGGCAGGGTCAGAAACTGAACCTGGCCCGGCCGCAGGCGCCCTTCGGCGCAGGCGCGCTTGTAGGGGGCCAGGATGCCAGGGAAGTGCTCGGCGAACGCCTTCGCCAACCCCTTCCCCATGACGCCGACGCAGTTGACGGGATTGACGAGCACCTGAGCGTCGGATTGCAGAAGATCGCCGGAGGTGTAGGTGATCATCGCGTGCCGCCTCCTTGGAGCGGTCCGCACCTGGGGGGCTGGAGACCGTCGCCCCTGCGGAACAGGTGTCGTGGGTGGGGCCGTGACGACAGCACGGGTCGTCGGCCGTGGTGTCGATAGACTGATCGGAGAGTCGGAGGTATCCGCCCCGCTCGGCGGGGAAGGCGTTCAATCGGTGTGCGCCAGGAGGTGGTCTTCGAGAGCCTGCATGGCGGCGTCCGCGACTTCATCCCAGCTGGCGATGCCATCCGAGCGCGCGGTGAGCCGCTCGCTGTCGGCTTGGAGGGTGGCCCCGTCGATGCCTATCGACAGGGACCAGCCACGGTAGCGTGCCTTGAAAGGGATCGGCTCGCGGCCGCTTACGACCGCGAGCCCGCGCCATTCCGTCGGACAGCCAAAGCCGGTCTTCTTGACCTGACGGATCTTCATACCGAGCGAGGGCATGGCGCCTCCTTATTGGCGCTGCTGGTACTGAGCGACGGCGAGCTGGTCGACGTGCTCGTTCCAGTGCACGCCCTTGTGACCTCGAACGTGTTCGAAGGTCACCTGGTCGTGTCGGGCGATCGCCGCGTCGAGCTGCGTCCAGAGATCGCAGTTCTTCTTGCGCTTCCACCCCTTCTGAATGGTGTCGACGATCAGCTGGCTGTCGGTGCGCACGGTGACGGTCGCGCCGGCGTGCAGGCGATCGAGGCCGGCGATGACGCCCTGCATCTCCATGCGGTTGTTCGTCGTCTCGGGTGCGTAGCCGGCATCCTCACCGACCTTCTGGCCGTCCTTGACCAGGCAGTAAGCCCAGCCGCCCGGGCCGGGGTTGCCGGAGCACGCGCCGTCGGTCCAGAGTTCGATCCCATCGGAGAGATCGACCGCCAGCGTGTCGCGGCCAAGCGGATCTTCCAGGTCGCCCGCTTCGTCAGCCGCCATGATGTCCCGGCCGTTCAGTCGGATGCGGCCGTGGGGGCCGATATCGAGACGGGTAACGGCCTCGTTGGGGTCAGCCACACCGCTCAGCGCGTGGATCAATTGGCACACCGTGATCTTCGACATCAGTACCTCCAGGCGGTGAAGGGTCGGCGGCGGCGCCGCCTCGTGTGGTCGACCCGACCACTCACACGAGGCGGTGTCGGCGGCGACCGAAGTCGTTATCGACGAAAGCCATGGATATTCGGTTTCAGCAGCGCGCAAGTAAGAGAAAAACCGGAGCGGCGTGGGCCGCTCCGGTGGCAAGAGGATGTACGAGGCCGGATCGCTGGCTAGTAGGAAATGCGCTGAAGTGTATCGGGCGAAAGCGGCTTCATCTCGCCGCCGGTCTGGCAGGCGTAGAGCAGTTGGCCCTCCGGACAAATCTGCTCAACCTTCACCTTCGTCCCATCAACGAGTTCGGCATGGACCGACGCGAGGAAGCAGCTGCGAAGCGCCTCGTAGGCGCGCCGACCGTAGAGGTCGCGGGCCTTCTTCAGGCGCGTGATGGGGGTCTGGTAGAGGAGAAACACGCTCGGGTTCCTTGCTGGGGCCGGGGAAAGCCGAGTGGGTGCCTGCAGGCCCGCGTTGCGTAAGTGAGATCCAACGTCCCCGTAGCGATGAACACCTTGGGGGTAGGTCGATGATGCCGAGCGGTAGCAGCCTAGCAGGCGGGCGCGGCCTCGACTTCGAGCGAGCGCCCTTCGCGTAGGGCTTCCGCCAGTGCCTTTGCAGCATGCTGGTTGTGGAGGGCCTTGTTGGCGCGGTCCACGCTTTCTTGTGTCGGCTCGACTTCGAGAATCACCAGATCGCGGGCCATCCGATCGGCGTTCTTCGGCGCCAGCTGGCGGGCGCCGGCGATCATAAGGAGCCGCTTGTTCTGCAGGTCCTCGACCTTACCGTCCGAGACGAAGCCGCAGCTAGCGTCGAGGAGGAGGCCAACAGGTGCGCCACGGTAGCAAAGCATGTTGCCGTCGGCGCGATTGAACACGACCTCATGGCGTTCGATGGCGAAACCGGGCCCAGTGGCGGGCATTTGTGTCATGGCGGATCCTCGCGCAGATGGTGGTCAGGGTGTCAGGCGCGCGATTCCGTGCTGACGCGGCGGTAGGCCGCGAAGAGACCCAGGAATGCGCCCATCAGGACGGTCAGGAGGGTTAGTGCCTTCAGGACCGGGCCAGAACCGCTGGCCAAGACCAGGACTTGGGCGGTGCCGGCGATCCACGTGAGCGCGAGCAGCCCGAGCCGAATAACGTTCATGTCTGGTTGCCACTCAGGACCAGAGGTGCTGGAAGCGGCGGCCGAGGAGCTCGAGGCCGGCGTTGTGCTCGGCGACCTCGTCGGGCGTCTCGGGGTGGGAAATAACGAGCTCGAGTGCCCGGGCCATCTGGTTCAGCTCGCTCTGCCAGGCCTCGAAGGTCGTGTCGGCCGGGTAGGACTTCGTCGTCTCCGCGAGTGCGCGGAGACGGGGCGCCAGGAACACTGCGGCGGTGATCTTCAGGTTGGCGATCTCCGAGCGCGTGAAGGGCGGGGTCGAGGCGACAGTGGCCATCGGGGTCTCCCAGGACGGAGGTGCAGGTGGAGGCGCCTAGGCCGCCGCGGCGAGCTGCTTCAGCTTCGCCTTGTCGGCCTTGCGGTTCGCAGGCCGGTACTTCTTCTTGTCGGCGACTACCTGCTTGCGGAAGCGCGCGTCGGCCAGGCTGGAGGCCGCGTGGTTGCGGACGACCGGCGACTCGACCTCGAGGACGGCCTTCGCCTTCGCCTTCGACTTCTTCTTCGCCATCGGTGCCTCCTCTTGGCTCAAGCCGGTGATCGTTTCGCGGTTCGTCAGAACCGACCGCGACACGATCAGTGGCGATCTTGTACGTTTGCCCGCTGCCTGGACTCGCGGGTTCGGCGCAGCCGGGCCGGCCAGGCGTCAGGTTTGGGCGAGGGCGGATATAGGGTGCCGGCGATGGCGCGCCGCGTGCCAGACGCCGTGATGGTCGGGCGCCACCCGCTCGAGACGGCTCACCAGATCCGGGCTGCGATCGAGGCATTCGCCTACGCGCTGGTCGCGAGGCTGCGCCACAATGCGGCCATCGGCGTCGAGCAGCAGCATGCCGGCGCTGTTCTCGGACGGGACCAGGCGGTAATCGGCGTGCTGTTCGAGTAGGCCGAGGATGCGAGCGTAGCCGTAGCGGGGTGTACGGTTCGTCATGGTGTCCCCTGGTGCCAGAGTCGAGAGGTGGTGCCGCGCTGGCGTCAGTGCAGGCCGTGGGTGTACGCGACGACGCTGGTCAGCGTGAGCGTGCCGTCGGCGGCGAGCGTGCCGCTGAACTGTCCATCGACGGACTCACCGCCGACGTCTTCGCCGTTCACGCTAAACTCGAGGTCCACGATCATCCCGCCAAGGACGCGGCCGTCCTCCACGAAGGTCGGGTTGGGAACGACCATGTAGGTGACATCGGCGAGCTCGCAGCCGAGGTGCTTGGCGGTCTCCGCAGCATTTTCGAGGATGCGGCCCTTCAGTTGGGTCTCGGCCTGCTCGGAGATCGAGAGGGCCAGCTCACGCGGCGCGAGGTTGGCCTGGCGGACGCGGACGCGGTCGTTCTGATCCATGTCGATCTCCCTCCTGAGCGGAAGCCGGTGGTCTCGTCGCGGTTCGTAAGAACCGGCCGCGACGAGAGCGGCGGCACCGGTAGCGGCTTCCGCCGGTTTCCAGCGATAAAAACAGCGGGGCGCCTGCTGGCGCCCCGCGTTGCTTCCCCTGCTATCGACGCTATCGTCGGTTTTGGCGGCGCTGGAGCTCCTCGTGCTCGTGAGCCAGGAAGACGCCTGGAAAGGCGAAGCCCATGAAGGCAATCATCCAGACGAGCCACGTCTTGTGGCTTGGCGCCGCCCCGAAATCCGTGCCGAGGAGATATCCCAGGACCAGGAAGAGCCCGACAGCAATCACGATCATCCAGACGCCCTGACGGATTTGCTCGGCGGTCATGTGCATGGTCCTTTTGCGAGAGGATCGGGGGAGAGGGGCCGCCTTTGATGGCTTGTAGGCGATCCTGGCGGACGGATTACGCGGCCCTCACCGTCGCGCCGCTGAACATTCCTTGATTTGGGAGCCGACGTCCTCGCCCCGTTCAGCTAGGGTTTGGTCGCTGCGGAATTTGGTGACGCCCCGCTCGGTCTGGCGCACTTCAGCGTGGGGCCGCTTGGCCCCGGCCGCCTCTGCAAAAGCAGAGAGAGGCGGCCGGGGGTTGTGGCCCGGTTTTCCCTTGTTGCCGCCTTCAGGCGGCTTTGACGGCCTCAGGACGCTTCGGGGTACCAGGTCTCGGCGTCGCCCTGGCTGCGGTCGACCAGGTAGTCATCCCGGCTGCGGTCGCGCTGCGCGGGCGGGCAGATCCGGTCGATCGCGAAGGCAACCGGGTTGCCGCGTCCTGGATCGCGGGCGAGCAGCTCGCCGATGTCGGGCTCGGCGGTCTCGATCTCGTGCCGGGTGCCGAGGTTGTAGTCGTTGATGTTACGCAGGTAGACGCCGGCGAGGAAGCGTAGCTCGGCGTCGGTGGCGTCCGCATAGCGGGTCGCCTCGTCGGGCTGGAGGTCAGTGGCGCCGAGTCGCTTGGCGAGTTCGGGGATGAACTGCCAGACGAACGAGGGCTCGTAGACGCACTCGTGCGGGTTCGAGAGGCGCTCGGGGTAGCGCTGGCGGCAGACGCGCGCCATGCGCAGGAGCTCGACCGCGAGGAGATGATCCGGCAGCGCGAAGAGCACCCGGATCTCGGATTCTTCGTTGACGAGTTGCTGCTTCGCGGTCTCGCTCAGTAGGTTCTCGAACTCGAACATCGGCGTCTCCCTTTTTCGTCGTCGGCGCCGGGTGCGCCGGGCGGACTGTTCGTCCGAAGGACAGTCCGTCCGGCGTTCCGGGCCTTATGATCCGGTTCCGTGCCCCGGATCAGGGCCTTCTGGGCAGGGCGGCAGCGACACCGAGGACGATCACGATGAAATCAAGCGTGGCGATCGCGAGCGCGGCCATAAAGACCCACACCATCTGTTCAAAAGGTGCCAGGTCAAGCAGCAGCCCGGCACCCCCGACGATAATGAGGGCCACCATCACGGCCGTCAGGATGAAGGCGATGCGCAGCAGCACGGGCATGGTTATCACTCCGAAGGTTCGGGGACGCGCACGGTCTTGGCGAGCGCCCGGAAGTCGTATGTGCAGTCAACCTCGGTCGCGCCGCCGGCCTTGAAGCCGTCGTAGATGATCATGCACGTCTCGATCTGGGGCATGTAGACGAGGAAGATATCCCCCTGATTGCCGAGGTGGGCGACACCGCGATCGCGCTCGTCGCTCCAGGCGCTGGACGCGCCGGCGAGAAGGGCGAGCGCGAGTGCGGCCGCGGGCAAGATCACTGACAGAGTGCGCATGGCAAAGACCTCTCGTGGGTCGGGATTGGCAGGGACGGAGGGAATCGAACCCCCGGCGCGCGGTTTTGGAGACCGCTGCTCTACCACTGAGCTACGTCCCTTCAGTTAACGAGGGGCGCCGGGCCCCGCATCGCATCCGTGAAGGATGCGGGGCCTGGCGGATCAGTCCGGGGCGCTGCGCACCTCGGGCTCAGCGCCGTCGAAGATGACGGCGGCGCGGTTCGCGACCTGGGAGAAGCGCGGCATCTCGAGCCGCGCGATCTCGGTGCGCTCGACCGGCCCGGTCGGGCGATGCGGTTCGGGGATGTGCGCCATCTCCTCCTCGGAGAGGTGGCGGAGCCGTTTGCGCCGCTGGAAGAAGGTGCCGCGTTTGAACGCCGGCTCGTAGTCGTTGAAGTTGATACCGGCTTCCTGCCAGAGCATCTCCTGCATCTCCGCGCCGCTCTTGCCGTGCAGGCGCTTATGCGAGAAGTGGGCGCGGGCCGCCATCGAGATGGCGTTCTTGGTCGCGTCTAGTTCACGCCACAGCAGGCAGTTGGCTGCTTCCTCGCGGCTCGGCACCTGAAAGACCCGCGCGTCGAAGTGCGGCGCCATGCTGGCGGCGCGCTCCGGCCAGCGCGCGAGCGCGCGGGGCAGGAACTGCGCGGTGGCGTAGGCGGCGAGCACCGAGCACATCTTCTGCGGCTTGGCGTCGAAGAAGATCTGCGCGTCCGGCTGGTCGGCGAGATAGACGAGCGAGATCTCGTCGCTCTGGGTGTAGCCGATCAGCGCGTGGCTTTCCTGGACGAGCGCGCGCGTCACCTCGTGCATCACCGCCATGAAGTCGGGGTCGTAGGGACGCTGCATGGGCTTGGTGAAGCGCGAGAAGGCGCGCCCGTCGATCCGCGAAACGACCGGCACGCCGGGCAGGAAACGGCGATCGGTCTCACGGGCTTCGTAGCTCTTCATCCGGTCGCCGAGGGCGTCACGCATTGGATGGGCTCCGGACAGGGACAGAAGGTGTGGGTCAGGTGCTCTGGGTCTCGCCCGTCCGGGCGTTATGGATGATGTGACCCAGTCCCATCAGATCCTCGACGTCGGCCGGGCCGTCGCACTTGCTGGGTGCGTAGGGGGACGCGACTTCCTGGGCCTCGCTCGGAGCGCGGGCACGGCCTGCGTCGACGTAGGCTTGGGCCTGTTCGGGCGTATCGGCGTTGACGAAGTGGGTCTCGAAGACGGTCACGGGGCGACGGCGTTCGATACGGTAGAGCGGCATGGCTGGACCTTTCCAGGTCGAGAAGTTTGGGTGGCCCCGGCGCGACGGGCGCGCCGGGGCTGGCTCTCTGGGCTATCGCTTCTGCCAGACGCTGAAGCTGTCGTGGATTCCGGGAAAGCTGAGTGAGGGCAGGGCGGTGACCGGTTCAAAATCTCGGTGGAGCGTCTTGAAGAAGAGTGGCCCGGCGCAGCAGCCGCCCTCTCCCTCGCCGCTATGCACGAGGGTCTGGCCGGACGACATTGCGCTCAGAAGGCGCACTGGCCACTCGCTGCCATGCGGCCAGGACAGCAGCACGGTTCGCTCCGGCAGGCTTGCCGCGGCGAATGCGGCGTCCATCGGGTGGACCTGCTCCCAGGCGCCGATGTTCAGGCTGTATTGGCGACCGTCTCCGCCATCGGTGGCGAAGGCGAGGCTGCCTTCGTGAGAGATCAGCTTGGAGAGGTGGCCGGTGCCAGCGCCGACTTCGACGATCGGCCCGAGATCAGCGATACTGCGAACCGCCCGCGGCAGCGGGACGGTGAAACCGAAGCGCCGAATATAGGCGTCACGCACGCTTCGTGCTCGGGCGCGATCGCTGGCCCATAGGTCATGGACGGCATCACGGATCTGCTGATCTGTGGGAAGGAGGCCGCGCAGCCATCCATCCATCAGCGTCAACAGCGGATGAGTGACGCCCACGGTGGTGCGGGTGTCGTGGTCCTGAACCATTGCCTGCTCCTGCCCTTGTGTTTTGAAGCTGGGGACGCGGAGATCCGGATGTCCCCCGTCCAGACGGGGCATCCGGAGGTCCGCGCCGCGGCGCCGCGGCGGGATGACGGGAGGAATCGAAAAAGGGCGCAGCCCGATCGCCTGGCGTGCGGCGTGTGGTGCCGGCCATGCGATGAGCTGCGCCCTATTCGGTCGATGCGCCCGGTTTTTCGGTCGGGCTTGGCACGATTGTCGCGCCAGGTCTTGGCGTGGCCTTGGCGGCCGTCAGCTGCGTCGGATACCGTCCGGATCCGCTATGGTGTGGCTGTCGGGGCCACTATGTGGGACGGATTTGAATGGCCGCGCGGGTGGATAGGGGTCCCGCCGGCCGGCCGCGGCGGGAACGCGTGAGCGTCCCCGCCTGGCCGTCGGGCCGTGTTAGGCCTCGACCTTCTCGCCCTGCTCTTCCTGCGAGGCGGCCTCGGCGACCTTCGGCTCGCCGGACCACAGGACGTTGTAGGTCTGGAAGTTGATCGCCTTGCTCTCACCCTCGGGGGTGAAGCTCTCCGGCTTGTAGAAGCCGAACAGGCGCACGGTGTCGCCCTCGTTGAACTGGCTCAGCAGCTGCTCGGCCTTCGGGCCGAACGCCTTGCACTTCGTCGGCTTCTTGCCCTCGCGGGTGATCGTGAAGCGCGCGAAGTCCTCGCCGGCGTTGGTCTGGCTGACCACCAGGTTGGCGATCACGCCCTGCAGGTTATAGCGCTTGTAGTACTTGCTGTTGGAGCCGGCGGCCTGGGTGTTCTGGTTGTCGCTCATGCTGTCTCTCTCTTTTCTTGGGTTGGGCCCGCTTCGGTGGGGCTGTGCACACAGCAAACAGCCCCAACGAGGCGCGGCCGGTTCTTGCTGCGCCGTCCGGCCGCTCCTGCGGCTCGATCGGGAAATTTCTGGCGGGGAGGTGCCCGGAGCGTGTTGGCGCGCTCCGGGGATCGGCATCGGAGAGGCTTACGCGGCCTTCTCGTCCTGCTTGTCGGCCTGCTCGGCGTCGGCCTGTGTCTTCGGCGCGCCGGACCACAGAACGTGGTACTTCTGGAAGGTGACCGGCTTGCTCTCACCCTCGGGGGTGAAGCTCTCCGGCTTGAAGAAGCCAAACAAGCGGACGCTGTCGCCCTCGTTGTAGCTGGACAGCAGGGCCTCGGCCTTCTCGGCGAAGGCGACGCACTTGGAGTCCTTCTTGCCCTCGCGCTTCAGCACGAAGTTCGCGACGTCGCGGTTGTCGGCGGTCTGGCGGACAACCAGCTCGGCGATCACGCCCTGCAGGTTGTAGCGCTTGTAGTAGACGGACTTGCCGTTGCCCTGGCCCTGGGCGTTGCTGGTCGTCGCGGCGTTCGTGGTCTGGGTGCTCATCAGCGCGTGTTCCCTTCTCTCAGTGGGTCGTCCGCCGTCCCCCGGCGGGCTGTTCGATAGAACAGACAGCCCGGCGGGGGTCGGCAGGCCGTCCTGCCCCGTTCCGGCGTCGCTCCTGCGGCGCCGGCCGGCCGGACCTGCTGCGGTCGTCGTGGGTGTGAGGAGGGCGGAGGCGGCAGCGGCCGCCCCCGCGTCTTCAGGATCGAGCGGTCGCGATTAGGCCGCTTCGATCGTCTGGCCCGTCTCCAGCTTGATGATCAGGTCGATCATCTCGGGCTTGTTGAGCTTGCTGTTCAGCTCGTAGGAGAAGTTCTCCTCGGCGTAGACCATCAGCTTCGCCTTGGTCATGGAGCCGTCCAGCTCCTGGCGGCGCTCCTCGATCGCGCTGATCTCGACGTCGGTCTCGCCGCTGGCCGTGGTCGCATCGGCCGGGGCCGGCTCGGCCGCGGCCGGCGTCGCCTGCGCGGCCGTGTCGGTGCCGTTCTCGGCCTGGTCCGCGTCCTCGCGGCGGCCCGGAACGCCCGACCACATCACCGCGAACTCGCGGTAGGTGACGTCGCGGCCGGTGTCCGGCGCATTGAAGGTCACCGACCGATAGAAGCCGAAAAGCTTCACGGTAGCGCCCTCGGAGAAGGCGTCGGTGAGCGCGGCGGCCTTGTCCTCGAAGGCGGCGCAGGAGACCTGCTTCTTGCCATTGCGCTGCAGCTTGAAGCGAGCCCAGGGCTTGCCGTCGGTGGTGGTGCCGGTCTTGAGGCCGGCGATGACGCCAGTGAGGTTGTAGCGCTTGTCGCGGGTCTGATCGGTCATGCTGGGATCCTTTCCCAATTCCGTGGGGTGGTGCCCGCGCTCCTGCGGGCCTGTTCGTCATCGGACACAGGCCCGCACGGTGCGCGGCGCGCAGCCGCCTTCCGTGCGTACCGACCTCCCGGTCGGCTGGCTTCTGTGCTGTCGGAGCGCCGGGCGACCGTCCGGCGGGGCTTGAGTACCGAAGAGGGATGCACGAGGACCGAGGCCCGCGGATCTTTTTCGTGGCTCCGCCCGCCTGGCCGGTGACGCCGGTGACAGGCGGCAGAACGGAGCCATCTCGGGGCCGGGGAAGTCCCGTCCGCGGTTCCCGGCTCAACTCCGGGTCCGTGTGTTCCCGGGTGCCAGGGTCCAGGTGCATCCACAGCGTCCTGCGCGCAGGCCTTCCTCGCTCCCGCTCCCGCGGGTTCTCGGGACTGGCCACACCCACCTGCGCTTGCCAGCTGAGGCACCGGCGCACGGACGCCGGGCCACAGGGCGCTGTGTTAGGAAACCGAAGGCCCCGATCGGGCCGACCGGCCTGTTCAAGCCTGAACACAGGGTCGGATCGTGCGCGATGTGCGCCTTGAATTCGGGGCGGCGGCTGCCGGCGTGATCAGGCCAGGGCGGGCTCGGCCTCAAGGTGGGTGAGGTCGGGGCACTCTATGGCGCCGTTGACCCAACTGCACCATGGCTGGCCTGCGTGATAGACAACCACGCGGGTTTGGAGGACGGCTGAGTCCTGAACCGCGATCAGAGCGGCGCTACGCAGGTCGGTCGCCTCGAACGGCCTGCCCTGATCGGGAACCACCATCACTCGCTGCATCAGCCTGATCCTTCTCAGTGGGCTGGCGGAGCCAGCGCCGGTGGGTCGTGCGCCCCATCGGGCGACCCACCGGGGATGGCGCGCGTCCCGCGGGCTTTCACCGCTCACATCCGGAAGGTGGTGTTTCGCGCGTCGCCTTGGCGCGCTGGTCTCTTGTCCTTCCGCCAGAACCATCTGCTTATCTCTGAGGGCCCCGTACAGCACGGTAGATCTGAATGCCGATGAGATAGAGAAACAGCGCAATGGGGATAAAGCTGAGCCCCTTGAAGGAGTATGTGCCGGCGAAATAGAACATGCCGACGACAAGCGCCAGGGCACACAGGATGCGAACGAGGGCCATTTTCTCTCCTGGCGTGTGCGCGTTCAAGCGCGTCCGTGTGATATTCCCGATATGGTGACTTACCGAAAAACCGGTACCGAATACAATCCCCTCGCGAGGAAAGTCCTACGATTGGAGGTGTCAGGGCTGACAGGTGGGCTATTTGCGACGGCACGCGAACCCAGCCGCGCTGCCGAAATGTCGGACGCCGCCGTTCCAGCAGCCGGGCTGGCTGGCGTACTCGCCGATCATCCCGTTGCCAGCGTCCACCAAAATCCAGCGCTGGGGCGCGCTGGCCCAGGTGTGCAGGCTGGCGAGCGTGAGCGCGGCCAAGGCGAGGAGCGCCACGGCCGGGGCGATGTGCTTGCGCATCGCGGGTCTCCTCGAAAACGAAGACGGATGGGTGGCGAGCCGCCGGCGCTCAGAGCGTGCCGGCGTACCAACGCTCCTCGGCGCATCGGCCGTGCTCGCAGGTCGAGGTCGGGGCGACCTTGGGGGCGAGCATCTCGGCACGCGCGGCCGGATCCTCCGGGACGCGGCAGTAGGGGGCGTCCTCCTCGAGGAGGTCGATGTCCATCAGGAGCTCGAGCTGCTGCATCTGATGGTCATGGTATACGCGATGGCTGGCAAAGCCGGCCGCGCGGGCCTCGGCTTCCTGCTCGTCCAGCTGGCGCTGCAGCTGGACGAGCAGGTCGACGTACTGCCGATCGAACTCTTCCGGGTCGGTCGGCGTCAGCCCGCGCGGCCGGAAGCCATGCACGTCCTTGAACAGGTCGGAGAAGCTGGAGAAGTCCTCGTCGGAAATCGTGCGCATCGATCCGTCCCTTCCGTCTCTCATTTTCGTCGGGGTCGCGCCTGCGGGCTGTTCGACAGAACAGACAGTCCGCAGGCGCGCACCTGCGCGTACACGCCGGGCCGTGCCCGGGCCGGCTGGCCTTGATTGGGCGATCCGGTGCGCGAACCTGGTCTTCATCGCTGCGGTGGCGGTAATCCCGGATCGCGACCACAGTGCAGGTGCGGCTCAGGCAGGCGAATAGCTGCGCCTTTGGCCAGACACGAACAACGGGCGGGTGGCACACGGCCACCCGCCCGTTGTTCGTGTCTTGATCAAGGTCGATCACTCCCTGGGTTCGGCGCGATCAGGAGACGGCGACGAGGTCGGTGGGGGTCCAGCCGGCGAGCGGCGAGCTGATGTCGCCTCGCAGCAGGAACAAATGGTCGCCCGCGAGGATCGGGTGGGCGAGGCCGCGCCAGGCGCCTCGGCCGTCGTAGCGCGCGCTGAAGGGCGTGGACGCCCACCCGAAGCGTGCCGCGTCGCGGGCGGTGATTCGCGGGCCGGTGACGGCGTCGGTCGACGCTGCGGCCGCATCCGGGTGCACGAGCTGTCCATCCGTGCAGCCGAGGTCGCTGGCCAGCTGGCGGGCCGCGTCAGCTTGGTGCAGCAGAGAGAAGCTGAGATGTGCGACCAGGAGGTGATCGCCGGTCGCGCGCAGCAGGCTGCACTCGCTCATCGACGCTTCGAACCAAAGGTCCCGGGCAAGTGCGACGGGGAGCGCGAGGGCGCACCCCTGCGGCACCAGGAGGGCGAGCGTGTTCCCGTCACGTCGGGGCGTGCACCCGCGGTTCAGCAGACTGAGCCGCTCGGCCGACTTGGTCACCTCCGCCGTCTCGCGGGCGGGCGTGAGCGGCAGGCGGAACAGGCGGAGATGCTCGAAGCGCGGATCGTCGTCGAGGCGCGCCTGGGGTAAGCCGTCGAGTGTCTCGTCGACGAGGATTGCAGCCGTCCGGCCGCCGCCGGGCTCCCGCATGACCTCGAGCAGGCTGTCGAGCTCAGACATGACACCTCCATCTGGCGGCGGAAGGGAACGGACCGACTGCCATCGGCAGCCGGCCCTGGAGATCAGGCCGTGACCTGGAACGCGGCCGGCAGGGCCTCTCGCGACCAGGCGCGCTTGGCGGTTTCACCGACCGCGCAGATGTAGCGCAGGCTGCCGCCGCTCAGGATCACGGCGCTCAGCACGCCGGTCTTGAAGCAGCCGGTGTCGACGCCGATGCGGTGATCGGACACGCTCGCCGTCTTCGGCGTGTGGCCGTGCACCACCGTGATGTCGGGATCATGCAGGGAGGGCTGGGACAGGAACGGCTCGCGGATCCAAAGCAGGTGGTCGCGGGTTTGCTGGGATAGCGGCCGCGCCGGATTGATGCCGGCGTGAACGAAGAGGTACGGGCCGAACCGCTCGCTCAACTGGAGGGACTGTAGGAACCCGATGCGCTGCTCGCCGAGGGCTGCGCGCACCTCCTCCGCGAGGGCCGGAACACCGTCGGCAAGGATAGCCGGCGAGACGCCGATGCCGGCGAGCGTCTTGAGGCCACCGTTGGCCATCCAGTGCCCGGCGTCCGGGTCGTAGAGGTTGCCGTTGATTAGGTCCAGCAGCCAGCTGTCGTGGTTTCCGAGAAGCGCGACCTCATCAACGTCCGGAACGCCGCTGCCGGCGGCGGCGAGATCCAGGCAGCGCAGCGGGTCCGGGCCGCGGTCGATGTAGTCTCCGAGATGGACCAGGGCGGCCGGGCCACCGTGGTCCTCGAGGGTACCGCGGACGGCCATGATAAGGGCCGCGAGGTGGTCGGCCATGCCGTGCGCGTCGCCGATGGCGGCGATCATGCGATCGCGCGGGATCGTGCGCGGCGCCGGGATCCAGTCAGAGCGGAGAATGTCCATTTGCGGGGTCCTTCTCAGGCGGAAACGGAGGCGCAGGCGCCGCGCCTTCGCCGGCGACCTGGCGCTCGCGGATCTCCGTCAGAAAGCTCTCGTAGCCCAGTGGGGTGTAGGTCGCGCGGACCTCGGCGTCGATCTCGCGGCAAATATGCTCGTCACCGCGCTCGCGGGCCATCAGCCAGTAGGTGGCGAGCATGTCGTAGTGACCGTCGAACGGCGCCTCGATACCGTCATCCAGGATGAACATGGGATCTCCCGAGGGGTGGTGGCAGGGTGTCGCCGGCTGTTCCCCCGGAACAGACGGCCGGCGACACCCGGCAGCCACACACGAAAGCGGCGGCGGACCCGGGTCCGCCGCCGCCCTCTGGTTCTGGATTTCACGCCTGTCGCCGTGGCGGTCAGGCGGCCTGCATGCGCGAGAGCACGAGGTCGGTCTGTCGCGGCGCCCACGCGAGAGCATCTGCGAATTCCTCGAGGTCGCGCGGGGAGATTTGGACCTGTGCGAACTCCTGGACCGCGCTGGACAGGGCGCATTCGCGCGCGTCGCTGGGGGTCAGGAACGGACGCGCGGCGATCTCGGCCTCGACGCCGTGGAGGTCGACCTGGAACAGCATGTCCGCGTCGGTGAAGCTGAACAGCCGGTCCTTTGGCTTATTCATGATCGAAGCGAGCCGGCGGGCTGGAAAAGCCAGTGGGGCACCCTCGCGATCAGCGCTGGTGATCCACGGGTCTGGTCTCGGGATGCGGCGCAGCGCGATCGTGCGTAGCTGCTCCTCGCGGAGGTCATCGGGCCGCACGCGCCCCTTGGCCCGGAGCAGCAACAGCAGGCCGTCGCGTCCCGGCGAGCTCGCGTCGAAGAAGCCAAGCCCGACGAGGGCACCGGACGGCGAACGGTCGACGACGAGCGCTTTGGTGGCGTCGTCGCAGAGTAACGCGCCCGAGGTCAGAGCGCTTTCCTGGACCAAGCGGCCCCAGCCGAACAGGATCGTCCGGATCCGCGGCACGGCGCGCAGGATCAGCTTGAGCGTGACGAGCCCGGTGACCTCGGCGAGACGGCGACTGACGACGGTGGGCGCCCCATGGTCGCTCATGTGCGCGGGGAGCGGCGGGAGTTCCAGGATCGAATCAGCGATCTTGCGGTTGCACTCGTAGGTCATGCGAGCGTCCTTGCTATCGGGTTGACATGGGCGCGGCGGAAGTCGCTATTCGCTACCTTGGATATCCTCGTCGGTCTCCGGTTCGAGGCCGTTCTCGTCCGGGTCGACCATCATGGTCTCGCCCTTGGTCGGGAGGGGCGGCGGGCCGGCAAGCTCGCGCCCGCGCCGGTAGATATGCTCGGAGTAGGCTGGGTCCGGCGACAGCATGGTCTCGCCCAGCAGGCCTTCGCGGATACTCTCCTCGACGGCCCGTGCGGGGTTGCTCTGATCGGTGTTGCGCGCCCGGAGAATCTGAGACCGGGCATGCGCCACGGCCTCGAAGGCGTAGACGGTCTTCGGCGGCAGGCTGAAGAGGTCGAGTGCGGTCTGGTGCGGTATTATGGGCGACCTCAGTCCAGGGTGGGCGAGAAGCGGTGATTTAAGCTAGCGACTGTCTGACGCAATTCCGCTGGGACGAAGACGCGCTCGACCACGTCGGGGCCGACCTCGCGCGGGGGCGTGCTGTCGAAGCGGAAGAGGCGCAGGCGCCCGCCGGGACGGACGGCGTCGAGCAGGAATTCCTCGCCGTCGCGCAGTTTCGCGCTCACCAGGCACAGCGGGCGCCCGGCGAGGTCGCGTACGACCTTGTTGCCGTAGTGGCGGCGTAGCGTCTTGCGGGCGGTCGCGGTCGAAGCGGTCATCTTGCACCTCATTCCTCGAGGGGGATCTGGCGGCTGCCGGGCGCGGACATCCGTCCGCGCGCGCCCGGCAGCGGCCGGTGACCTGAAGACACGAAAAACGGCGGCAGGCCGCAGCCTGCCGCCGCTCGTCTTTCAGGGCCTGTCAGTCCAGGACTGGGCTGACTACTTGGCGCCCCAGAGGTTGCACCAGGCTTGGGGCGCGATCTCACCCTGGACGATCTGGCAGGCGCCCGGCTCACCCTCGGTGCCGGCGACGTAGAACATGCAGCCTTCGCAGTCCTGGCCGTTTTTCGGGGTCTCCTGATAGGCGACGCTGGCCTTGGGCGCCTTCTGCGCGAGGGCCGGGCCGGCGGCGATCGCCCCGCCGGCGACCGCGACCGCGCCCCCCAGGGACGTCTTCAGGAAGCTGCGACGGGATCGAGTGGTCGTCATCCGAATCTCCTTGCTGGAGGGAGCGTGCCCCGGCGCGCGTCCCCGGAAGGCACGTGGTGTATCGGGGAGATGGGAGCGCGCCGCCCAGGCGACCGCGCTCCCATCGAAATCCGGTGCGTCAGGCCACCAGACCGGCTTTCACGTAGGAGTCGATGACACCGGCGGCGCGATCGTCATGTACCTCCCAGTCCGCGTACTCGCTCGGAACCAGGCCGTCGCACGAAAGGCCGGTGGTCAGCGCGGTGTGGATCGCGCCCGCGACTGCGTTACTCGTCGCGTCGTTTGACCGGCAAGCGTACTCGACCTGCAGCAGCAGGCTGTCGCGCAGCATCGGGCAGAGTGCGGTCGTCAGCGCTGCCAGATCGGTCCGGACGTTTTCGACGACCTGCGCGACGTATTTCTCGGTCAGCTTCTCCGGCATCCTGGTTTCGAGCATCCGCATCAAACGCTCGAACCGCGTCTCGGCCTGAGCGAACGCGTCTTCCCGGCCATCACCCTGGTACTGCATGGCACTGTCCCTCTGCTCATTGACATGAACGGGGAGCCGCCGGCGTGACCGGCGTCCCCCAGCTGCAGTGGGGGCGCTGATCACGCCGGTGCGCGAGCACAGGTGGAAAGTCGGGGGAGTCGCGTGGGCGCTGATCAGGCGCGATCTAGGAACGCGTCAGGCGAACAGCTCGCCCTGCGGGTCGAGCCAGCGTGCCTCGGCCTCGCCCAGGCTGTGCACGCGCGTGCCGTCGAGCAGGCAGGCCGTATAGCGGGCGTGATGATGGCCATGCAGGATGGCGCGCACGCCCATCGCGCCCGCGAGTGCGTCCAGGGCCGGCTTGCCGGTGGGAAAGCACGACGGCGCCTCGTGGACCACCAGTACGTCCGCGGCCTGGCCCCAGAGGGCGTCGTAGTCTTCGGGCCACAGGGTGCCGTGGTGGCGCAGCGGCAGCCCGCCGCGCCAGCGCTGGCTCTTGGGCACCTGCTGGACAAAGGCGTCCCGGCTGGTGTGCCGCCGTTCGGCGCCGCCGGACCAGATCTTGCCGCGAAAGACCCCGCCGAGTCCGGCGACCCGAAGGGCGTTGATTTCGACCACGCGCCCAGACAGGTTCCGGTCGGCGAGCGCCGAGGCGAACAGGTTGTCGTACCAGTGCTCGGAATCGCCCTCGTGGTTGCCGGCGATCCACCAGACCGGCGAGCGCGCGGAATCCAATCCGGCGTCGGCCAGCTCGGTCTCTAGCGGTCGGGTCAGGTCGCAGTCGCCGAGCACGATCACCGCTCCGGGCGCGGGGGCGCCGGTCAGCGCGTCGCGCAGGCCGGAGAAGTCGCCATGCGGGTCGCCGAGGATCAGCCAGGCAGCGGACATGCGGCGTCGGGTCCTATTGAGCTCAGCCGGCGGCCGGGGCGTCGTGCCAGCGGGGGTGAGTGCGGGTCGGCGTGCGCCGCGGCGTGACGCGTCGATCAGCATCGACCAGCGCATAACCGATGCACCGATCCGCGCTGACACGGGTGGTGTTGAGATCGGCCTCGTAGACGGCGCCGCAGCCGGCGCAGCAGAGGTTCTGGGCTCCGGGCGCGCGCGGTCCCTGGATCATCTTGCTGGTGGGTGTATCGCAGTTCGGACAGTCGCTGCGCGCGCGGCTTGGATGAGCGGGCTCGGCCAGGTAGTCGACCGTCTTGCGCGCCGAGCGCCGGGCGGCGCGCTTGAGGTTGTGGGTGCGCGCCACGTCCCGCAGCCCGTCGAGCGCGGCGTGAAAAACCAGGGCGAACAGGGCGACGGCCAGCAGGACGCCGATGAATAGGAGGAAGGGGTTTTGGGTCTGCAGGTCCACGGTCATGGAGCCCATCCTTGGGTCTTGGGTGGCGGCTGTGGGGGGTGCCGTCGTCCGCCGTTTGGTCGGGTTGGCAGGCGGTGAAACGCTTCAGGCGGCCGCGTGCCGCAGGACCGCGGGGGCTGCGCCGATCTCGCGCCAGCCGATCCGGGCGCAGACGTGCAGGCGCCCGTCCGCAGAGACCACGAGGTCACCCACGGAGGTGGAGCGCTGACGTGGCTTGCTCGGGGCGACCTCGGGAAGCGGCGCATCCGCCCAGCTCGCCTCGATGTTCTGCGTGGCGACCCAGATCCGGCGGAGGGTGTGTTCGAGATCCTCGTTGTCAGCGGCCTCGATCAGGGCAGCTTCCCGGTAGAAGCCGGCCTCGGCGAGCTCGACGACCTGGCTATCGCTGCCGTCGCCGAAGGTCGCCTGGAACAGGTCCTCGTCGCGGTCGGACTCCTTCAGTGCGGCGCCGTCGAGATGAAATAGGCGGTAGCTGGCCATCTTCGGCCTCCCGTTTTGATGCTCCAGGACCAGTGTCGCGGATCGGTGCCCGAGCGGATGGGGTGGGGCCCGACTAGGAGCCTGTAGGCGCCACGAAGGGTGCGTGTCTTGGGCGAGCGGTCGCCTTCCAGCCCTTGGCGGTCAGCTGAAAGCCGGGCGCGAACTCGCCCATCGCCATCGCGGCCGGCATCGGCTTAACCCACCCACGCATCCGCCAGACCAGGTAGTCGCAGAACCACACGTCCTGGACCGCGCAGACCGAGTTCTCGGGCATGCTGTCCTGGAGGTAGGCGAAGGTGACACGGATCTCGGTGTTGCCAGCCATGCTGTACTCCTTGAGGTTGGATGCAGCGTCGATCCGCGTCGCGTGGGTGTCGGTTGGCGTGCGTGCGTTCAGCGACGAGCGCGAACGGCCGGGCGCAGGTGCCAGGTAGCCAGGAAAGCGCTGATGATCAGGGCAGCGGTCCCTGCGGCCCAGCCGTTGATCGGCGGGAGGTCGCCTTTCAGCGCGAGGACGACGAAGCCAATTGAGAACAGGAGGCCGAGCCAGTACGAGAATGTCGAGATGACGTAGCCCGTGTCCCGGCCGGACCAGGCGGCGCGCAGGTCGGGCAGTTCGGCGATCACCGCCACGAGCAGGCCAGTTGGGAAGAGCCAGAAGATCAGCTGGGTCATCTCGGACATCTTGGGCCTCCCGTGGCTTAATGCGCCGCCGGTCTACTGTAGGACGTAAGTGTTACCAGCAACCTCGCAGAGGTATGCAGGCTTGAGGCTGCCAGCGTCGAGTAGCTCGCAGCGCGGGTCGATCTCTGGGGAGGTCACCCGTGCCACCGGCTTGGCGATATCGCCCTGAGCGAGCGGCCAGTCGCTGACCGCCGAGTTCGGATGTGACACCGGGTTGGAGCCTGGGAAGGGCACCTGGTCGTGGGGATCGATCACCGGGCGCCGATCGTCGGCGCAGGCGGTCAGCAGGGCCAAAGCAGCCGCACTCAGCAGCAAGTTCTGCATGGTGCTTACTCCCAGTCGTCGGCGATGGTGCGGGTGCGCGGGCGGCGCAGGGTGCAGAAGGTGAGGTCGGCGACCAGAATCGCGAGGATCACGCCGAACGCGGCGGCCGGCCCGGCCGTGAAGATCAGCGCCACGGCCAGGACGGCGTAGCAGGCGATCGCGGCGACGCCGTTGGCGCTCGCGAGCTGGCGGGCTAGTCCGGTCATGCGCGTCTTCTCCTTTTTCACGGGTTTTCCGGGCGGCGCGCCCGGGCGCGGTGTCGCCAGACACGCACCGCGCCCGGGTGCGCTGCTTGCACGGCTTTCGATTCGCGTCTCGCGGTCGTGGGGCGGGCAAGCGGCTGTTGGCGGCGCCCGTGGCAGCTAGGCCCAGGCGAGCGCCGGTGTTCGCTGGGCGGCCATACGCGAGCGCAGGCGCTCTGGCGTGAGTGCGGTTCCGGATATGGTGTCGTAGCCGTACCCGGCGCTGAAGGCGTGAAGAACGATGTTCGCCACGGCGATCGGCGCGCCGGACTCGACCTCCGCGGCATTGGTGTGATCGATGGCGCGTCCGTCGACGACGACGGCATGACCTGGACCGATCGCTTCGAGGAGACCATCGGCGCGCATGATCAGGGCTGCGTCTTCGCCAAGGCCGATACCGCGCATGCCGGGGTTGGCGGCCGTCACCGACATCAGCCGGGTGAACCGTCCGCGCTCGAGGAAGTGGGTGTCGATCACCAGCTCCCGCACCAGCCCGAGCCCGCTGCTCATGCTGACGGTATCCCGGTAGAGCGCATCGGCCGAGCCGCCGCCCGTGATCATGGCGGTCGACATGGCGGCCGCGCCGGCGCTGGTGCCGGCGATGACGGCGCCCTCGTCGTGCCGGGCGAGGATCGCCCGCATCAGGGCAGACCCGCCGAGGATCGCCACCAGCCGGCTCTGATCGCCCCCGGTCAGGAAGATGATGTGGCTTTCCATCACGGCAGCGACGGCTTCGGCAGACATCGCCTCTGCGCGATCGGCGACCCGGAGCGCGTGGACCTGGGCGGCTCCGAGCCGGGTAAAGGCTGCGACGTAGTCAGGCAGCACCGCGTCGGGGATCCGAGATGCGCTCGCGATCACGCTGACGACGGGGGCCTGGCGATCGGCGAGGTCGACGACACGGCTGAGCACCTCCAGGCCGGAGGTCTTGTCTTCGGCGCCTCCGATCGCGACCAGGCAGCCGCGCTGTTGGGTGCAGGGCGTGGTGGCCATGAACGCCTCCTCGTTACGGGATGACCCAAGGCTGTTTAGCGGAAGATGGGGTGACAGGGTGGTGGCGGGCCGCTAAATAGGCGTCTCCCGCGGAACATCGCGTGCGAAGTACGGTCGCGAGCCTTTCATACGGCGACCGTTCGAGCGGAAACAGGAGAGGAGGCGGTCGCCGTGCAGGCGTTTCTGATCGACCCGGAGCATGAGACGGTTGGGGTCGTCGAGCTCGACCATGCGGCGAATGTCAAGGCGGTGATCGAGGGTGTCTCTGTCGGCGAGATCGTGCCGCCGGAACTCCCGGTCCGGCTGCTCTACGATCCGGCGGCCGGGGACGATCCTTTCCGGTTGGATCTCTTCGAGCTCGACGGCATGCGCTTGCCGATGACCGGGCGGGCGCTGGTCGTGGGCGGCAAGATCGGGGACCGGCTGTCGCCGCCAGAGGTGCCGTTCGCCGCGGTACGCCGGCGGGTGCGGTTTCCGAAGCTTCAGTTCGGCTTCTAGGCGAGCTCGAGCCGGTAGCGATTGAGGTCGCGGACGCGTCCGGCGCGCGTACCGTTATGGACGAAGCCGAAGCGCGGATACCAGGCGTTGGTTTCACGCTCGATCGGCACGAAGAGCTGCAGGGCCTGCTGACCATGCGACCGGGTCTCCGCGATCGCCCGCTGCATCAGCGCGGATCCGATGCCCTGGCCGACGTGGGCGCGCTCGACGCCGATCTCGTGTAGCGTGGTCGCGCCGTCGGGGTGATGATAGAGACGCAGGAAACCGATCACGTCATCCGCGCGGTCCGTTTCGACGATCAGGAGATGCCGGTGGTCTGCTTCTGGGTTGTCCGGATTCTGACGGTCGACGGCATCGGCAAGCACTGGGCGCTGGACGAAGCCGAAGGCGCCGCGGTGCTGCCTGCATATCCGCTGAATGACCAGGATATTGGCGTGGCGGGCAGGGCGCTGTGTCATGACTCGAGGGTCCTGATGACAGGGCCGGGCGGTCAAGCGACCAGATCGAGGAGGCCTTGACCCACGATCATCAAGATGAAGGTTCCGAGGAACAGGTCGCGCAGTACGAGTTGAGCCTCGCGCGCCGGGCCGTCCGGGATCACGGGCGCCGCCACCGCGTGGGAGATCTAGACCAGCAGCAACATCAGCAGGGCGACCAGGACACGCGCGGTCGAGACGTCGATCGAAGCGATGCCGCCGGAGAGGAGAAAAGCGAGGGCGTGCGAGGCGACGAGCAGCATCAGGAAGAAGCTGGCTGAGCCCAGGGCGCGCTTGGCGTCCAGGTTGGAGAGCAGCTTGGAAAGCGGCGTCATCGGATGCGATCTCTCGCGCTGTGGGTGGATTGAGGACCCTGGCGGTGCCGGTCAGTTCATGGCCGGCACGCCGGCGGCGGCTTCGGTCTCTGCAAGGAGGACTTTGTAGCCGGCGGGCGCTGGGCTGGCAGGGTCGATCTGCAGGGTGCCGGTGTCGATCCGGCCGAGCACGAAGGGCTGGTCGTGCTGCGAGATCAGGAACGACCGGACGGTCTCGCTGTCGATCTCAGCGGTGGGATAGATCATCAGCCAGGCGCGGCCATCGGGCCACTGGATGCGCCAGGCGCTCACGGGGCCGTCGATCGGACGACCGCTGTTGTGGATCGCGCCGCCGGCGTGGGTCGGCGCGTCGGCACCCGAGTCGAAGACATCGCGCTTGTCAGAGCTGACCGCCACGTAGTTGCCGCGCTCGTTCACCCGGATGTCGTTGAAGACCATGAACTCGGACTGGCCCGGCGCGCTGTCCAGCGTGAACATGCCGGCGCTGATCGGCTGGACTGAGACCTCGCGGGCATTTGTCTGGTGCGCAGCGAGGTCGGCGACCACGTCGGCCGAAAGATCGAGGCTGCCGATCGTGACGGACAGAGCGCCATCGGCGCGAACCAGCCAGGCGCTGGCGCGTCGCGGCTCGATGGTGCGCGGAACCGGTTCGCCGTCGATCAGGGCTTCATGGGGCATGGCTTATCTCTCGGTCTTGCGTGTGTCGGCGCAGGCGCCGGGGCCGGCGCGCGCCTGGAAAGCGCCGGACCCGGTGTGCGTGCGGGATTAGGTTTCGTCTCAGGCCGCCTGGGGCGTGGCCGAAGCGTGTTCAGCGAACATGAGCCAGCCGTGGGTGTGCAGCGTGGCGAGCGCGTTCAGGAGCTCGACGGCGTCAACGCGCGCGTGATCCGGGCGGCCGGCGTTCAGCGTCCGCTCGATGTTGTCGAGACTCAGGCTCCCGCCCTTCTGGTGGGCGGCGAGGATCGCGTTCTGAACGCTGGCGGCGACCGGGTGCACGTCGGTGCCAGGCCGGTCGGCCGAGGTCGGGATGAAGTGAACCACCTCGATGCCGGAGCCGATGTCTTCGCGCACGGCCGCCATCCCGAATTCGATCAGGTTGGCGAGACCGATCAGCATCCGCTCCATCGTGGCCGGCTCCAGCGGGACGGGCCCGTCGGTCGGGTTGTCGGCCTCGTACGCCCGAACGGCCTGGACGATGGCGTCGAACGACATCCAGCCATCGAGCATCATGTGCCCGACCAGGCCGGCCTCCGTGTCGTTCCATATAGCCTCCGCCTCGCGACTGAAGGTCTTGTACGAGCCGTCGTGAGCGTGGTGGGTCGCGCGTAAGAACTGCATCTTGATCTCCAGGCATGAGAAAAGGAGCGCCGAGGGGCGTGCGTTAAGCACGACGCCCCCTCGGCGCTCCTGTGTCGTGCCCGTTTCCGGGCTAGTCGCCGCCGCCGCTGCTGCTGCCACCACCGTCTCCGTCGCTGGCAGACAGGCCGCTGCCTGACGCGGCCACACCAATGACAGCGGCCGTCGCGAGTGTAGCGGTGTCACCGCCATCGCCGGCGTTTGCGCGTGCGTGGTGACGGGTCCGGCGCGACAAATGTCGGCGGCCCGCGGTCATGCTGGCGTCCTGCCGTCCGCGGGTCTCGACCCGGGGGCGGAGGGGTGTGTCCAGGCTGATAGCGGCATTCCCCAGGACGCCTTGAACAGCGAGGCGAAACTGGTGGTCCGCGGCGGTAACCGCGTCGACGGCGGGCCCGATGGCCTTGCCCCAGGATGCGATCTTGTCGGGGCGCTCACGAGCTTCGCGGAGCCTGGTCTGGACCCCGCGCAGGGCGTCAGCCATTGGCTCGACCTCGATGCGGGTCCAGGGTCGCAGGATGGCGTGTCGGCCGAGCGCCAGCTGCGCCGTCGGGTGGGCGGAGTTGGCGCCGCAGGCGGGCAGGATCTCGTCCTGGACTGTTGTCAGCACGATCCTGGTTTCGGCCTGAACGACCTCGGCCAGCTGCTGGAAGCGATCGACCTTCGCCCAGAGATCCAGCGCCTGCCGCAGCGCCTGCTGCAGCTTGGTGGTGCCGGACCGGGGATCGGAGGTCTCGGACGTGAGGGCGCTTGCCAGCCCCAGGATCGCGCGCTCCAGAGACGTTTGCTGGGATGCCAGCGTTTTCGTCTGGGTGTGGAGCAGGGCTAGGTTGTTGAGCGCTGTGACTGCGATGAGGGAGGCCTCGCCACAGTCGCTCATGGCTTGGTCCAGGAGGTCGGATGTACCGCGCGCAGAGGCGTCGGAGCCGGTCAAGGACGCCCACAGGCTACGATAGCGGGGGTTCGACCGGCGTACCTCGATCAGCCTGCCGACGAGGTGGCTGGCGTGGGTCAGCTCGCCTGACAACAGGCGCAGGTCACGGAGCAGGGACTCGAGGCCCTCGCGGGCTTCGCCGAGCGCCCAGTCCGCGGCGGCGCATCGATCCGCGCCGGCGGCAGCGCTCGTGGGCGCGCCGCCAAGCACGGCCTGGCCGTGCTTTTCAGCGATGTGATGGCACAGTGGGCCATAGCCGATCAGAAGGTTGGACATGCGGAAGTCGCCTTCGGCCTGTTGGGGAATGGGCGGCTGGGCACGGGTAGGGGGTCAGCCCTCGATCAGGGCCATGACCTTGTCGCTGCACGGGACGTTGGACATCGCCACGCCGCTGGTGTCCGGGTCCAGCTTCTTCCCGGAGCCGACGAAAGCGAAGCAGAGGCCGGTGCGGGAATCCTGAACGTACTGGATATCTTGCGGATCGATCGTCAGGTTCCCGCTCGTGGACGCGCCGCAGCCGGTGAGCAGCAGGGCGGCCGCCGTGAGGGCGGTGAGGGTTTTGGTCATCGGGTACTCCGTGGTGAAGTGCGGGAGGTGTGGAAATGGGGGCGCCGTGCGGCTCGCGGGTCAGGTCAGGCCGAGCCAAAGTGGGGCCGTCGACGAGGCCATGGCGACCAGAACCAGTGCGCCGAAGACGGCGACATCGCGCACTCGCCAGCACGCTCGCCAGCGACGATCGATGAGGGCACGGATGCAGGCGCCGATGACGAGGGCCGTCACGACGATCATCGACAGCAGCGGCAGCGGGCCGATTTCCATCAGCATGTCCCAGCTCGTCATCTGCAGATCCCGCGCCACGGTCGTGGCGGCGAGCGCGAAGCTGTCGAGCAGCATGCCGATCAGAAAGGCCGCGCCGGCGAGCAGGACCAGCCGGTTGGACTCGCGCCTGTAGGGCCGGTGCATGGGATCCTCCGTCTTTCGGGTTGGCATCAGGCGGCGATCCGGTTGGTCGGCTCGGTCGTTCGCGCCAGGGCGGCGCGGGCGCGTTCGCCAATGCGGAGCATCAGTTTGGCCTGACGGTCCGGGTCGCCGACCAGATCCGCGGCCATCCGCTCGGGGTGCGCGATCAGCTGCTCGATCCCCCGGAGCGCCAGGGTCAGCTCCATGACCTGTCGCTCTCGGCTGTCGATCACTTTGCGTGCCTGCTGGAGATGGTGGCGCGCCGCGGACGAGAATACGGTCGCCCGCGTTAGCGGGAGATCACGCCGGCAGGCCGGCGTGTGGCGCCTGGCTGGCGGCGGCGAACCCGACATCCGCCAGGGTGTAGGCTGCCAGGGTTGGCCAGCTGTTGGCGCCCCGATCGTGGTCCTGGCGGATCGCCAGCAGGCTCGCGATCCGGCGCTCAAGCTGCAGCTGGATCTGGGTGCGTGTCACCTGATCCGGGCGCGTCGGGTCGAGGTAGATACCGCTCGCGCCCAGGCCGTCCTGGAAGCGGATCCGGGTGCCGAAGCTGGTCAGGTGGTGACCGCAGGCCGTGCCGCTGGGGTTGCCCCGGTGGTCGTCCAGGCGGAAGCCGACGATCTGGCCCGCGACCAACTGCTCCAGCAGGCCCTCGGCCTGTTCGAAAAGCTCCTGGGCGATGCCCTGGTGCTGGGCGTCCAGCTGTGCGTAGGTCATGAGCCAGCTCCTCTTGAGTCCAAGACGGGGGTCCGGTGCGCCGGGCGGCGCGCACCCGCAAGGGCGCCGCCCGGGCGACCCGGAGCCCACGAAAAAGCCCTGCGCCGCCTTCGGGCGGGCGCAGGGCTGCTTGTGACTTACTGGGGAGAGGCTGCGTTTTGGTCAGGCGAGGCAGTCGTGTCACGCGCGGTCCGGGAGCCGTACTCGGTCGGGTCAGCTGAACCGGGACTTGATCGCGCGGTAAATCCTCACGATCAAAACGAGCGCCGTGAAACCAAGGAGACCAGCTACTACGCTGTCGGTGTAGCCGTTCTTGGCGATCCACATCACGCCGACAATACCCGCGGCGGCGAGGAAGAGCTGAAAGATCCGGATATGAGCGTCCATGTCGACGTGAGGTCCTTGTTGGCTGATCGGGAGCTGGTCGTGAGTGGCAGCGTATAGGATACTCGGAAGTGTTATTACCGCGCTAACGCATGAGGTGACGAGCCTGCTTTAGCGGCGGAAGCGGCGATCCTGCGGCAGGTGGCGTGTCAGCTTGCGCACCTCGGTGATCTCGCTGTGGTGCAGGAGTATCGTCTGCAGCCTTCGGCCCGGGTTCGTGTCGGCGTCGATGGCCGGGCCGGAGCGATCGGCCGCGTCGACGAAGTGGCCGATCCGCAGCCACGCATAGGTGGGTGCGGTCACGCGGGCGAAGCCATCCCCCCGTGCGCTCGATCTCCAGACCGCGATATCGGCTGGCGCGTGCCATGTCGGTCGCTCCCTGACGGTTCCCGAGCGGGAAGAATGGGTGGCGATGAGCGCGCGTTCCGGACGTTTGTTCCCGATCGGGAAGATCCCGACCAGCCAGCGCTCGCTCGCTCAGGCTCGCCGCGCTTGGCCGGTCTTGCGCAGCCGCCGGCGTTCCTGTCGGTTGCGCGGGGCGGTCAGGTCCGGATCCGCCATGACCGTGTAGGCGGCGTGGCGATCGCAGGATACGGGAGCGCCCAGGACGGCATCTTCGGGAAGGTCGGCGGGAGCCAGTTCCCTGGCGAGGCAGGCGGCGAGGCCGGCCGCGGCGATATGCGCGCTGGGAGGCTCCGTCGGCCGGACCTCTTCGTTCGTCTTGGACGCGTAAAGGGACGGCATGGGCATCTCCTGTGCGAAGGGCCTCAGGACGCGAGATCGGCAAGGGACGGAAGGCGCCCTGATTGCTCCAGCCGCCGGTGCTCGCGGCCGGCCATGAAGATCGCGCGGCGCACCGTGCCGGGGCCGCCCATGGCCGCCGGCACGTCGATACCGTCGTAGCCGTTCCAGAACGCCTCATACCAGCCGCTCGAGGTGTCCCGGCGATGGACGCCTTTGCGTTCCTTGACCGGCGGCGTGCGTAGCCCGGCTTCGAAGATCCCCTGCAGGTAGCGGTCCTGGTAGCGCTTTGGCGGCTTGAAGTTGTCGGGCGCGATCAGGTCCGTCGGCGTGTGGATCGGCGGGAGCTTCATCGCGTCACCGGGATCTCGACGGTCTTCATCGCGACTCGCTTTTCGTTCAGATAGCCGTGCTGGTTGGAGACCACCCGGGTGTTGCCGAGCATGAAGTCGCAGTCGCCGTGGGTGTGGCCGCAGACCCACAGGTCCGCGCCCGACTCCGCGACGAAGTCCTCGAGATCGGAGCAGAACGCCGGCGCCACGCTGGAAGTCGCGTACTTCGCGTCCTGGCAGCGGATCGAGGGCGCGTGGTGCGTGACCACGATTGTCGGGCCGTCGAAGGGCTTCGCCAGTTCGTCCCGGATGAAGGCAAGCTCTGCGCGATGGGCGGCGTGCGCGTCGCCTGGCGTGAACCGGTCGTCGCCGCAGCGGATCAATCGGTGATCGTTCATGCTCATCTGCGCGGCCTGCATTGCGAAGTCCTGTACAGCTTTGCCCTTCAGGCAGTAGTCGGTCCAGAGGGTGGCGCCGATCACCCGCACGGGCTGCCCGTCGATCTCGAGATGGACCACGCCAGGGTCGAGCAGGTGGACGTTTTCCGTCTGCTCGGCGAGCGCGCGGGCCATTTCCCGGTTCTGGTGGTAATCGCGGCCGTAGTGCTCATGGTTGCCCATGACATAGATGGCCGGCAGGCCGATCTCGTCGCAGTAGGGGATCGCTTCCTCCGGCTTGTCGATGTCACCGGCGAGGATCGCGAGCTGCGCGCCATCCTTCCGATAGGCCGAAGGCTCTAGGTAGTGGGTCCGGTGCTCATGGTGCTGGTCGGACATGTAGCTAGCGACGATGCGCGACATCGGAAGCTCCGGCGAAGGTGTGGGGGTGCAGGATGGAAGTGGTGTCGGGCCGAACCAAACGGCTCACGCCGCGGCACCGGCCTCGCTCACCTCGGCCTCCTCATCGGGGTCGGTTAGAACGGGATGGTCGCCGTCGACCAGCGCGGCGCGGGCGTTCGTGCAGCCGTCCTCGGTCAGCCAGTCGATGATCTGGCTCCGGGCCATCCGAACGACCTCGTCGATCGAGTTCCCGTACCAGGCGTACTGGCGGTGCGGGCCGAAGACGTAGGCGTACAGGCTCACGTAGGCTTTCGGGCGCTGATCCTCGTGGCAGACCGGCGGCCAGGTATAGCCCACCTGGAGGTCGCCGTCGGAGGACTTGCAAAGTCCGTCTGAGAGCTGCTTGCCGATCTCGATGGCGCGTATGACGAAGGTGCGGAACTGGGTGAGCTCGTCCGGCACCTCGGCCCCCGGCTTCGGGACGATCCGGGCGGTCTTGGCGTGCAGCCAGACGTGCGGGGTGATGCCCCGACCATCCTTCTCCTTCGCCGTACCGGTCGCCTCGATGACGATGCCGGCGGCGTGCCAGTCCTCGTGTTCGCCGCGCTGGATCGGCTCGACGCCGGTCGCCTCGATGGCGGTCTGGATCTCGTCGCGCAGCAGGTAGGCCTGCTTGCCGAAGACGACGATCTCGCTCGGTGTGCCGAACGGCCCGTGGCAGAGACCGTAGTCCTCGGCGATCCCGTCGATCGACAGCACGGCCGGTTTGCCCGAGTGGCTGTTGCGCAGGCTGTATCGGTTCACCAGAAGGCGGCAGGTGATCTGGGTCATCGCTCGGTCGGTCCTTCAGGCGTGCGTGGTCGTGGAGGTGGCGCGCTCGAGAGCATCGGGGGCATACGCAAGGAACAGCCCCAGCTGGCGCAGCAGGGTCGGCGTTACCTCGGCGTGGCGGAGGTCCTGGATGGCATGACTGACCGCGAAGCTGGTCACATCCTGGGTGCCGCGCAGGGAGGGCGGCAAGGCCGCGATCCGGTCTGGCGTCTCGGAGAGATCGAGCAAGAAGGTGAGTTCGGGGTTGTCGTAGAGCCTGAACAGCTCGTCCGCGCCCCGAAACATCATCTCGTGGACCGCGCTGGCGTAATCCAGATCACCGCGATCGTCGATCAGATCGGGGTCGGTCAGCACGATCTGGCGCAGCCCCAGCCGGGCGATGTCGTGCAGGCCGAACTTGCCGCCTGGGATCGGCGTTTGACCCTCGAGCAGGATCATGAAGGCGTCGAACTGCTCGACCTCGGCGCTAACGAACTGCGTTATCGACAGCAGGTAGCCATCATCGCTCTGCGCCACCACCATCGGCTGATCGTCGCCCTTCGCTCCGAAGGTCCCGCGGGACATCGCCTCGATCGGCAGCAGGTCCCAGGCGTCGATGATGCGCCTGATTGCGGGCAACCCCCGGAGTATGAACCGCGCCGTGGTCGCCGCGACGACGTGCTCGATCTTGTTCGCGGCCAGCGAGAAGTCGAAGTCGTGTCGCGGGTGCGAAGGCGTGAGAATCTCCTCGGCGAGCGCCTGGATGGACATGCGGGTCATGCGAGGACTCCTGGTTACGGCTGGCGGCGTGCCAGCTGCGGACGTGGGTCGGTGTAGAAGATGTGGTCGCCGATGACGGGACCGCGCGCCAGGCGGGTGCTCCAGGAGGGGGAGACGTGGCTCGCGTGATACCAGAGCGCGCCCTTGGTAATGTCCGGAGCAAGGCCGTTGTAGACCGTCCGGGCGATCGTTTTGGCGTCGCGCCAAGCGTCGGCGTCGGTCGGGTTGTCGCTGCGGCCGTCGCAGTACCAAGAGAACTGGCAGCGGTGGCGACGGATCTCGCCGCCCTGCTTGATCACGGCGCAGGCGGTATCCGGCCAGCGATCATCGGTCATCCGGTTCACGACGACCTGGGCCACAGCGAACATGCCGGCGTACCCTTCCCCGCGTGCCTCATGGTAGATGTTGAGGGCCATGCAGCGGAGTTCCTGCTCGAGCGTCGATGGGGGAAGGTCGCGGATCGCATCGGCGTGCGCGGTGCTAGCCGGAATGGCCAGCGCGCAGAGCAGCGCCAGCGCGCTCGCGCGCGTCAGGGTAGAGAGCAGCATCGCCGCCTCCTTCATTCACTTTTTTCGTTCTGAGCCGATCCCTCGCGGGGGCGGTCAAAAGACCGCGCGCCCCCGCGTTGGGATGGATCGCCTTACAGGAACCGCCCCGCACCGCCGGGCATTTTCGCTAAATTGAAGATGGGGTCGTCTGAAGCGCTTCCGTCGGAACGCGCAAACGTTCGGCGGCGGCTCGCATTGACCGGTGTGGCCCGGGTCCGATAGACGAGCATGGCGCGAAGCGCGCGGGGGAAGCTCTCCGGTCCAATCGAGCGTACGGGGAAATCGCGATGGAGTACCTGCCACCGACGACGCTGGCGATCATGTTCATCGCCTTCGGGGCGGCGCGGTTCGAGAACCAGCGCTGGATACGGGCGCGAAGCATGGGGATGAAGGGCGCCAACCAGGCGATCGGGACGTTCGTCGACCTGACCGGTTTTGTGGCGCTGCTGTTCGCCGGGGCGTTTCTGATCGCATACGCCGTGGATCAGTCGATCCTTCAGGCGCTCGTTTTGTTCGGTTGCGGGGTCGCTGGCGTCCTTGCGGTCTCGGTCCCGATCGGCTTGCTGTTCGGCGGGGACAATTGGCTGGTCTGGATCGTGGGGACGGTCGCGGTTTGGCCCCTTGGGCTCGCGCTTATCCCCTGGGTATCCTGGTTCGGGGTCGCGTGAGGCAGCGGAGCCGGTTTCCCTGCTCCATCAACCCTGTCAGCGCGTGTCTGGCGATCAGAACGACGCATAGTCGATCACGTCGGTGATCTGGGCCTGGTTCTCCACGCACCAATTGAAGATGGCGTGGAACTGGGTGTCCTCGCAGTTCGGCATGCCGGCGGCCTTGCTGGCTTCGATCAGGTCCTCGTCGTTCATGGTCTCGTCATGGTTGGGCGTGATGCGATCCCCGGTGCCGGCCGGAACGACGCACCAGGCGCAGATCCCATCATTGGGGTGATGCGAAAAGTGAACCTCGACCTGCAACATGACAGTGCTCCTGTTGGACTACGGGTATCTGGGTGAGTGGGGCGTGGCGACGCCACGTTAGACTAAGGATCGATGCCCGGCTTGCCGGCCCCGAGCGATGCGCGCCAGGTGAGGGCGATCCGGTCAGGGACGGCGGTAGAAACGATGAGCGCCGATCTCCATGGTCGTCGGGTAGATCTGTGCCCAGTCCGGCAGCCCGCCGCGCTGGTTCATGATCTCCGGCGCGAGAAAGTGGGTGGCGCCAGCTGTGGGATCCTTGCTGAGATTTCCGGCCATCGCCTGAAAGGCCAGGGCCCGGGCGATGAACAGGGACGAGGCCTCGATACGGTTGCGCGGCACGACGCGCGGCGGCAAGGAGCCGCTCTCGATTGCCTTCCGAAGACCGCTGAAGCGCGGGTCCTGCGTGAGGAACTCGAACTGGGCGCGCTGTCCGATGACCGCGCAGGGCGTGGCCGGGTAATCGGGGTCGGAGATCCGGTTCTTGATCACCCAGACGACTGCTTCCATGCCAGCCTCGACCTCGCCGCGCGCCTCGCCGAACACGGCCGCCGCCAGGCACCGGCGCTGGCGCTCCAGGCCGAACGGGTCGAGCTGCAGGACCGTGTCGCCAATCTGGTAGGGCGCGGTCGGGCCGCCCGGCGTCGGGTCGATCGGGGTCATGAACCCGGGCAACTGGTCGGTGAAGGCGCGACAGTCGAAGTCGTCTATGGCGCAGACGGGGTCGCGGCCCTCGGCGAGCAGCGGGATCGAAAACAGGCAGGTGAGGCACGCCACACAGGCGGCCAGGATCCATTGCGGGATGCTGAGCATACTGGAACTCCGGCAAATATCGGGGTGCGGCGTCACTACGCGCCGGCGCCCTGGCCACGCGGGCTGGTCTGCGGAGAGCGCGGGGTGTTAGGCGCCTTCGGTGGGTGGCGCTCGGATAAGGACGCGAGGACACGGCTCACCTTGAGGCGACTGAAGCGGGTGCTCGGCGGTGTGCTGAGTCTCGCCGTCGGTCTCGTCGGCTTCGCCCTGGCACAGGGGTTTGGCGAGGCCGCGGGAGAGGTCGTCGAGCGGTATCTCTATGAACCGGACCGGCAGGAGAAGCTGGAAGTCGCGGCGGAGGGCGTGCGCGAGCGCCTCGACCTACCCAAGCAGCTGGATCGGATCAGCATGCTCAGGCACGTGGAATCCGGGCAGAACCGGCTGATCTACTTCTACAAGATCGATCCAGGTCCTGGCCGGACGCTGGTCGACGACTGATCCCAGATGCAGGGACGGGCGCTGCGCCGCCGGCTGTGTGAGGGCGACAAGAAGGCCTATGAGGCCTGGCGGTCGCTCTTGCGGGACGCGGTCGCGATCGAGGCGCGTTATCGCTTCGCCTCGGACCGGGGCCGTGAAGTCTTCCTGTTCGAACCCGGCGTGTGCGGGATCGGGGAGGGCTAGCTGGGGTCTGTCGGTTTACCCTGGGAGTCGACGTCTATCTGATCAGTCTCCTGCTTCTCGCCCCGATACAGTCTCAGCGCGGCCTGCAGGGTATCGATCAGTTCTTGAGCGGCGTCCGGGTTGAGCTGCGACTGGGCGAGCTGTCCGTTGCCCCACAGCTGGATGCCGAGAAAGCGACTCGTCTCCGCGTCGATGCTGATGGCCGCATAGCCGTCGTGGCGGGATTTCCACTCGATTTCCCAGACGTTTCGTGTCTCGGTTGGATAACGGCTGCTGGTGAGGTAGCGGCCTGACGTCCTGTTCATGGGTTTGCAGACCTGTATCGTGGCCGGCGCGGCCGGCTAGAACCAGCCGAGTACCACGCCATTCGCGATGGCGGAAGCGACCAGGATGACGGCGACGAGAAGGGTGATCGTGACGGTGGGCATGGCGACGGCTCCCTGGGTCTCTTGGGTGAACTGATATTTCGGGGGCGGCCGTGACGGCGCGGGACGAGGAGCGCCGTCACGGCCGGCAATCTCAGGCGGCGGCGATCCGGTTGTAGGCGTGCTGGTCGCGGATCGCGCCGACCAGCTTTTCGATCCGGCAGGCATAAAGACCGGACGTGGCGACCGGGTTCAGCTCGATGATCAGCGGCGCGCCGTCGGCGTTGACCGCGAGGTCGAGTGAGAAGTCGCGCAACTCCGGATCTTCCGCCATCAGTTCGGGCACGATCCGCTCGGCGAACTGCCGGTACAGCTTGGCTCGTGCCCGGTCGACCCGGATCCCACCGGACCCGCGCAGGTTCTCCATCTGCGGGTCGAAGGTCTCACCGGGGATGCGGTCCCAGGGGGTGTGGCGTTCGATGCAGCCGGCTCCGGTGACGACCCGGCCGCCGATCACGAAGATCCGGTACTCGTCGCGCATCTCGATGCGGCCCTGCAGCAGCAGGGCCTGGGTGCGCCCCTCGAGGTCGAGCAGGTCGTAGGAGAGCGCGTCGTACACCGCCTGTTTGCAGGCGACCGGGTGGGCGCCCGCCGGAAGCTCGACCGGATAGAGCGGGCCGTACTTTGGCTGGAAGACGTTCTTGATCAGCGCGTCGACCGGTCCCGCCGCGGCCCAGTTCTCGAGGGCGTGGGTGATCTCGCTGGGCTGGCCGGAATGGACGACCTTCCCGTTGAGGCCGGTACCTTCGACGTCGCAGAGCTGGACCTGCCGACCGGCGTGACGCTGGAAGGCCGGGTTGCTCGCATAGCGGTTCGCCGCGGCAGCGCCGGCCGGGCTTGGCCACGACTGGCCGTCGATCGCGCTGGTGGTCAGGCGGGCACGCAGGGGCTGCGGACCGAACAGGGCGAAGGGGCGGTTCGGATCGAAGGGGCGTGACAGACTGATGAGCGGCTTGATGTCCTGGGCGCGCTCGGGCAGCGGCGTGATGCGGTCCAGGATATGGACATCCAGACCGGCGTCGTGGGCGGCCAGCAGCCAGGCGATGTTCTCGTGCCAGTCCTCGATGTCCGCCTGGTTGTGATACGCGGCGAGCGGGACATGCTGCATGTAGCGCCCCTTGGCCGCCTGGTAGGCGCAGTAGGCATACTCCGGGATGTCGGACCGCGGTTTGGCGACGACATCGAGCGGGAATCGCGGGGTGAACAGGACATGCATGGCGAAGCCTCCTCGGCCTGAATGACGAGCATGCGTGTGCGCCGCTGCTTGGCCGCGCGGCGTGCGCCCCAAGGGCGCCGCGCGGCCGAGCTGGGGCGAAAAGAAAACCCAGGGCCGCGTGCTGCGGCCCTGGGTGTCGATGGTAAAGAGGGTCCGCGCCGATCAGGACGCTGCTTTCACCGGGAGATTGACGGCGCTGGCGGCCAGCTTGAGGGCGGTGGCGACACCACGCAGCTCGTCGGTGTCGTTGTAGAGGTCGACGTGCGCCTGGTCGCCCAGGTCATGGATCGCAACCAGGGTGTTCGCCTCGACCAGTTCGAGTTGCAGGTCCTGGGGCTTGAAGTTGTCGATCAGTACCGGGCTCTGCATGCCGCGGCCGAGCGCGGCGGCGACGGCCAGCGCGGCCTTGCGGGACAGGTACACACGGTCGACCTCGCCCTTCTGGTCGTGCTCGATCAGTTCGATCGGGCAACGCGCGTCCGTCTGGGCGTCGGCGCGGACGGTGTAGGCGAGGGCGTCGCCGTGGAGGTGATCCCGGATCTCCATCTCGGTGCCCGTCGAGTCATTCCGAATGACGTTCATGATCATCGCGTCCGCCTCCTCAAAGGGGTCCAACTCAGCGCGCCGGTGGCGTCTCCGGCCGGCAAAGCCGACCGGCCGGAGGGGTCGTCCGGCCCGGACAAATGTAAGCCGGGGCGCTGTCCCCAGCGCCCCGGCCCAGGAGCTTCTGGAGGTCGCCGGTGCCCTCAGGCCGCGATCTCCTCCATGTCCTCTTCCGAGTCCTCCTCGTCGTCGAGGAAGCTCACCTTGGCCGCGACGATCTTGCCTTCCTGGTTGCGGCGGACCCGTAGCTTGTAGATCCCATCACCGAGGCCGGTGTCGGAGACCACGCCACGGTCGTCGATCTGGAAGCGATCGCGGTTAAGGTTGTCGTGGCAGCAGATGACCTCGTCGTAGGCATCCGGACCCAGCTGCGGCAGCCGGTCGGCGTCGCAGAACATCATCAGGCCGGCATCGACCGGCAGGCTGTCGACGTACTGCTCGATCGGCAGCGTCGTGTCCTCGCCGACCTTGATCAGAACCAGGCTGCTGACGCGCTGGCCCCACCAGCCGCCGCGCTTCTCGATCGTGACCAGCGCATCCCAGGCGCCGGGCTCGGCGTCGAGAACGGTGTCGAGGCCCTCGCTGGCATGGCAGGGATCGCTCACGCCGAGCCGGCCGGCGGTGAGCATGAGGGTGGCGAAGCGGTGCATGAGCACCTCCCTTGTCTTGATGAAAGGGTCGGATCGGGGGACGTGGAAGCGGGGTGGGGCGGCTGCAGCCGCGCGGTCATGCCTTGGGCTGATCGGGGCTGGGTTGCGGGATCGCGGCGGCGTCGCGCAGGGCTTCGAGCCAGGTCTCCGGCGTGGCGTGGATCGCAAGCGACTGCCGGACATGATCGTGATCCGGAAGGCCGTGGCGGCGCGCGAGCGCGTCGAACCGGGTCTTCCAGTCGGGAGTGGGTAGCCGGGACGCCTCGCACATAACCGCCTGCTCCTGCTGGCTGCGGGCCGGAAAGCTCCGGGGTCGAGGGCCTCGTCCGGAGCGCTTCCGTCGCGCATCACCGAATCCACCACCTTGACGACCGAACGCGCGCTCTCGGTTTCGCTTACCGGGCCGGTGTCTGGGGATCTGGGAGCGCAGAGCCCGTTTCGGCCTGTCGGCGCGCCTCGACCCGCCGGATCGCCGCAGCCATCTGGCCGACGCGATCGGGATGGCAGCTCGGACACCAGTCGAAGATTTTGCGCGAAGAGCCGATCGCGAGCTTTTTCAGGATCAGGCCGTTGGTGCAGATCAGGCATCCGCGCGGTGGTGTGGGTTTAGATTTGCGCATGTGAGGCTCCTGCGCCCGAGGACGGGTGCGTGATCGTGTTGAGGAAGGCCGACACGGGGCCGTGTTCGTCGTCGCCGTCCGGCCCGAAATCGCCAGCCGGCGCGCTGACGGCCGCCCAGCGGCGTGGCATGAAGTCGGCCTTGTCGTGCGCGCGCATGCCGAAGCGCTGCATGTGCAGGCTGACGACCTGCGTATCCAGCAGGCTGTAGCCGCCGTGGTAGAGGCGGGACAGCAGGTGCGTGGCAGCGATCGCGCCCGCGTTGTCCGCGAGTGTGAACATGGACTCGCCGACGAAGACCTGTCCGACCGCGACGCCGTAGAGGCCGCCGACCAGGTCCCGCCCCTGCCAGACCTCGATCGAGTGCGCGTGACCGGCGTTGTGCAGGCGCAGAGCAGCCTCGATGATGCCGTCGGTGATCCAGCCGCCGTGCCGCTCGGCGCCGGCGCAGTGCGCGACAGTGTCCTCGAAGGCGGTATTGGCGGTGACGCGGTAGGGCTGGCGCCGGACCGTCTTACGCAGGCGCCGTGGCACCCGGAAGTCGCCGACGAACGCGCCGGCCGGCGGGTCGAAGAAGCACCAGGTGAAGCCCTGGCGGCCGGCCGGAAACGGCGCGAGCCCGAGGCTGTAGCGGTACAGCAGCTCTTGGGCCGGGAGGTCGGCGGAGGTCCGTTCGACGCCGATGCAGTGCGAGGGCAGGCAGGCGGTCAGGGTCATCGGCTGCGGACCTCCGGATGCGATGGGCGCGCCGCGTCAGTGCGACGGAGTGCCGGTGTCGTCGACGCGGGTGAGGGCGTCGATCCGTCCTCGAAGATGCGCCTCCGAGATGTCGAAGACGCGCGTCAGGTGGCGATAGTCGATCCATCTTGCCGCAGCGATCTCCTGGCGGAGCAGGTGCAGCGGGCACAGCAGCTCGAACGCCAGGGTGCAGGCTTCCCAGGTCATCCGCTTCTCCGGGTCTTCCCAGCTCTGGGGCCGGAAGCGCGGGTCGCGCGGCCAAGCGTAATGCAGCAGGTAGTGAGAGAGGCCATACAGCCGGCCGAACGTCACGCGCGGACCGGTGTGGTGGTCCGGGATGCGGACGGTGAAGCTGTCCAGCCCCTCGACACGGACATCGGGGTGCGCGGTCATCGGCGCGAAAACGCGCTGCTCCTGTCCGCCGAGGGCACGCAGCAGGCGCGAACCGTCGACCGGGGCGGGCAGGTTCGCGCGCTCGGAGATATCCTGGGCGTAGAGCTGCAGGGTGGCGAGGTCGAAGCCGGCCGGTGTGAACGGCTCGTAGAGCGTGGTGACGGTCGCGGACATGGCGTTCTTTCCAGAAGGCTGGAGCCGGAAGGCCCAGGACGGGCGGCTTCCGGCTCCGGGGATCGGAAGGCGTTGGCTCAGCCGGCCGCTTGCCGTTGCGCCATGACCGCCTTCACCTCCTCGGGATCGGGTCGGTCGACCAGGCGGCCGTGCTTCGCCGAGATCGCGGCATAGACGGAGATCGGGTGCTCGCCCGTCCAGTGCAGGTCCCGCTCGATCCCGAGCGCGCCGCCCAGGAAGGTGATACTCTCCAGTTCACGGAGCGAAACGTCGCCGAGTTCCGGGCAGCCGAACCCGAGGTCGGCCAGGCCGAACAGCAGATCCGGCATCTCGGGGTCCATCTCGGTGATCAGCCAGGTGGCGGCACCGACGGGGCTGAAGAACTTGACGACAGGCGTGTGGTCCTGGTCGCGGTTGCGGCCGTTGGCGAGCAGTTGCTCGCGGATCTCGTCGGTGACGAGCTGCATGGGCGTGTCCTTGTCTGGCGCGAGAGTGGGGAGGTGCGAAGGGCGTCGCGGCGGCGTTGGTCGGGCCCGATCGGGCCGCTCAGGAAGCGTCTTCGTCGAAGAAAAAGATCAGGTAGGGGTAGCCGTTCGAGACGTTGCAGCCCTCGGCGATCGCGGTCGCGGTCACTGGGCGGTCCAGGTACGCGCTCAGGAAGACGCTCGCGTCCCGCTGGCGCATCTGGCGGATCGGCGTGCTCACCCGGCCACAGGCGCGCCGCCAGGCGGCCTCGTCCCATTGGCGCATGCGGTCGTCGTACATGCCGTTGCTGAGCTTCTCCCGGGGCTTGCTGCGCCACAGGAAGTGCGGGGTGAAGGCGTAGGGCGCCTCGGTGCGCGTGCGATTGGGTGCGGCGGGATCGAGCCAGTCGTATCCGGAGGTGTGGCGGGAGGTGTAGGCGGAGGCGGACCAGCGGCGGTCGCGCGGGTCTTCGCCCAGGCACTCGGCCGGGTACTGGTTCATACGATCACGGTACGACATCTCAGGCGTTCTCCTGGATCAGGGTGAGGACCCCCTTGGCCGGGTCGAGTGCTCGGGGGCTCAGCGCCGGGGCGTGCTGTCCGCGAGGTCGGTCAGACAGGCGAGCTGGTTGAGCGTGTCGAGGCGAAGGGCGCCTGCGGGCGTGATTTCCAGGAACGCCGGAAACCGCCCGGTCTTGCGTGCGAGCCCGTGCGCGAGCGCTTCTTCGATCGCGGCCTGGCCGAAGACCAGGCGGGCGTTGCGTCGGCTGTAGCGCGCGTTGATCTGGTTTGCGTGCGCCAGACGGCGGAGCAGGGCGGGGACGGTCATGGGGTGAACTCCTTCGCCGGCGTCAGCGTGACGAGACGACCTCACGCCAGTAACCGATCAGCTCCTGGGCCAGCGTCGGCCGCAGGTGGGCCGGGGCCTCGGACATGGCGAGCACGAACTGCGTGAGCAGGGCCGAGGCGAGCTGGGCGTCGTCGCCGGTGCCGCGCTCGGCCATCAGGCCGGCGGCCGCGAGCACCAGGGCGTGGGCGACCTGACGACCGTCGTGCGTCTCGCGCAGCGCCGAGATCAGGTTGTCGACCGCGATCTGTGCGCCCTCGAAGTCGCCGTCCGTCTCCCTGTCAGCGAAGGCGGCGTTGTCCTGCTCGATCTCGTACGCCACTTCGGCGTAGCGCTGCGGGGGGATGTCGTTCAGACCCATCAGGGCGATCAGGTCGGTCTGGGACATGAGGTGCATCTCCCTTTAGGGGCCGGGTCAGACGAGGCCGAGCCACTGTCCGGCGAGGCGGCGAAACGCCGCGTCGCGCTGGTCGGCGGGCAGCTTGTGGAGCTCGGTCGCGAACAACTGGACGGTGCTTACAAGGCGCTCGATCCTGTCGGCATCGCTGGTCTCGGCGAGCATGCGCGCGGCGAGGAGGACCGATGCCTTCACGGCGTCCTCACCGGCGCCACTTCGAGGGCCGCAGGAAGCCTCGAGGCGATCGCGCAAGGCTGCGTAGGCGTTCGTGGTGCGGGCGGCCATGGTGTCGACGGGCGTGTCGGTGGCGCGCACATCCGGGTCGCGGTGACGGTCGCACTCGGCTTGTGCCAGGGCTTCGCGTCGAAGGGTCTCGGACGCGGTGCCCGTGATGAGGTCAGCGAACGGCGGCATTTTGGTTATCCCAAAAGAGCCTCCCGGCGTGAATCGCGTCGATCAGACGGCGTCCGCCAGCTGATGGATGGTGGCGATCGCGGCGACCGGGTCGAGCTGCAGGCGGGTCATCAGCCGCACATCGGTCCGGCCGCTGTCGAACTGCTCTACGAGCGCCAGGGTGTCGGCCGCGCGCACCAGGTAGGTCTTGGGGGCGAAGCAGGTCATGCGCAGCATCCGGACGGCAGCTTCGCCCAGGATCTCGCCCGCCATCGCGCGCTGGTCGGATTCGAGCTGGCTGAGCGGGAGATCGGACCGGGCGCGCAGCAGGAAGCTGTCGCCGTCCTCCATCCCCATGCCCAGCATCTGCAGGCCTTCGCGAAGCACGCGGGTGTACTCGCCGACCGGCATTAGGTCGGGAACCCGGTGCTGGTCGACCAGGGCGAAGCCCTGGGGGAGGGCGATCACGGCGCCGAAGGCGCGGACCACGAGTTCCGCATCGCAGGCGACTTCGGCGAACGCGATCGCGAGCGAGCTGGTCGCCGTACTCAGGCGCAGGTCGATCGCTTCGCTGCGGCCGAGCGTGTAGCGGCAACCGAAACCGTCCGGCGCATAGGCCGTGATGGTGACGCTGTTGCGCGCGACGTCGTAGCTGGCCCGGACTTCGACCGGCTGACCGATGTAGTCGTCGTCGATCCGAAGCGCCATCAGCTCGCGCAGGTCCTCGGTCGCCGCCCGGAGCGCGGTGAGGGCGGGGAGGCTCAGGGTCTCGATCATCTTCGACAGCCTTTCCTTGAAGCTGACACGCGCTGGCGCCGGGGCGCCGTCGCCCCCGTCGGGCGGCGCCCCCGGCTGCCGGCGCGTTGATCTCCGGGCCGGTGTGCGGGCCCGATTTAGAGATGGATGCAACTCGGAGATGGATGCGCTGCGGTCTCGCTGGCCGTGTGAGGCGGTCAGCGTGGCCCCAGGAACGGCAGCCGCAGGGTGTCCAGCTGGCCCAGGATCTCCGCGTCGCTCGTGCGCGGGGTGCAGGCGATATGGATCAGTGCCGGGCGGTCTGCGGCCGCTGACATGTCGGACAGGCCTCCGGGCAGGTCGAGTGCGGCCCGGACGAGCCGCTTGATCGCCACCTCGCGCCAGACGTCCTGGTCGTCCGCAGAGATCAGGACGCCCGCGTCGCCGTCGCACGCCGCGCACCGGGGGAAGGCAGCGGTGTAGGCGATCTCGACCGGGCCGACCCGGGAGGCCTCGGTGCGGTGCTGGCGCGTGATCGTACCGCCGCAGTCCTCGCAATAGGTCTCCGCGGATGCCAGCAGGTGGGATCGCTGAGCCACCCGGATCTCCTGGTTGCGTTGCCACTCGCGGAACTCTCGCGCGTGCTGGGCGGCCTGGAAGATCAGCCAGTGGGTGACGTAGAAGACGGTGCGACGGATCGGAGCCTGACCCGGAAGGCGCACGTCCTCCGCGCCGTAGCCGGTGATCCGGGCGGTGTCCTGCCAGTCGGGTGCGTGGCCGGTCAGCCAGTCGATCAGCTTGAGCTGGTCCGCGTTGTTGCGCTGCCAGAGCCGCGGCTTGTGCGTGCGCTCGAACTCCGGCCGGCGGTTCAGCGAGACGCCGACGGTCTGAAGCTCGACGCGGCAGGGAAGGACGGTGACCGACATGATGCGCACTCCTTCTTCGGTAGGCGGCCCGGCCATGACCCGTGCGGTCAGGACGCGAGCGTGGTCGTCGGGGATTCGTCGGCGGCCGAGGTCTGGGCGTCGGCGAGGATCGCCTCGCGATGGACTCGCTCGATCAGGTCCTCGATAAACTGCCGGTCCGGCTCGCTGCGCAGCCGCAGGTCGCTGCGCGCCATCAGCGCCTCCACCTCGTCCAGTCGCGCCTGGATCAAGGCGCCGACCGTCTCGTAGGTCAGTTCGCCGCGGCGGATCGCCCGCAGTTCGTCGGCGTTCGGCCGGGGCAGAGTGATGCGGCCCTCGGTGAGCAACTCGATGCCCTCGTCGGCTACCCGGACGGCGTGCATCAGCGCCTTCCAGTCGGCGCCCCCGCTCTGTTCGGCGCGCCGGGCGCGCCGGCCGTAATCGGCGACCAGCTTGCGGGCCATCTCATGCGCCGTGGAGAGCTTGAGGGTGTACTGGACCTGCCGGCCGCAGACGCCGAGGTGCCGGACGGTGACGCCGTGGTCGTTGGTGATGTCGGTGATCTCGAGGAACTCGTACCGTTCGACCAGCTGCTCGATCAGATCGCCGATCACCTCGACCCGGGCGGCCGGGCCGTGGCGCTCGACCGCCTGGCCGAACAGGTCGCGCGCGGCCCGCGCGGCGTGCAGCCTGGGGCCTTTGACGCTGTAGGTGTGTGCCTGGCGCCGGCAGTACCCGAGGAAGCCCGCGACGTCGCGGGTGATCAGCCGGTCCCGGTTGGCCAGGATCTCCTCCCAGACCGGGTGCGGCTCGCCGATGTAGAAGCGCCGTGGGGCGAACAGCATATCGAGCGCGTTGGTCTGGCCCTGGCCGGCCATCGACAGGAACTTGGGCAGGCTGTACCACACGGTGTCGACGTCGCCCGCGCTGTTGGCGCCGGCCTTGTTGGTGCTCTGGTCGACCACAGCGGGCGCGGAGCCGAGCAGGATCTCGCGCGGGCTGGCGACGAAAACGCCCATGTGATCGGTGTCGCTGTCCGGCGTTGCGGTGCCGAACAGCTGGCTGCCGAAGATCATCTTGACGAGCGGGGTCATCGCGGGCTCCCGGGGCTTGGCGGCGACGCCGGCCCGTCGGCCGGCCAGCATCGCTCTTCGATGAAGATGGGGTGAGAACGCTCAAGCTGGCGTTAAAGCGACCACGAATACGGTCGAGAGCGCTTCTGTCCCGGGATCACGCTGGAACGCAGGTCTCGTGCGCGAAGGAGATCACCGGGAAGCCGCCGATGCCGGCACGGTTGAGCCGGCCGAGCAGCAGGCGGGGCAGGGGCGCGATCGCGGCCGGCTTCGGGCGCTGCCCTGTGGAGGCGTAGACAACCTGGATATCGAGGTAGCTGTCGCCGTCGTCATCGTAGCGGGTCTCGACGGTGACGTTGGTGATCTCGGTGCCGGGCATCTGTTCGCGCAGGATTGCCCGAAGTATCCGGTCGACCTGTGTGCTGGTCTGCATCCTCACCTCCCGTGTTGCCCTTGGATCTGGCGGCGTGCACCGAAAGGCGCCGCCGGATCCTGGGGTGGCACGAGAATAGCCGGCCCGGTTGCCCGGGCCGGCTTTCGGTCGTCAGGCGCGGATGCGCCGGCGGACGTCGGCGAAAGGGGGGCGTGTCGCGCCGTCTGTGTAGGCGAGCACGATCTCCATGATCCGCGCGAGGCTGATCTCGTGCGCGTCTTGCCAGTCGGCGACCGGGAGCATTGGCGCCTCCGGGTCGCTGCCGTTGATGCTCGAGGGGCTAGGGTTCCGGGGGATATTCAGGCGGCCGGCCGCTTCGGTCCAGAAGTCGGCTGTCAGGCCGCTGTCGACGCGCCCCCAGCCGGTGCCGTCGAGCGTCCAGGTGCGAAGCAGGCGGGTCGGTACGGTGGTGGCGGCCATCGGGTGTTCGGCCATCGCCGGCGGAAACCCGGGCAGGCGCTGGTAAAGCCGGAACTGCGCGGAGTGGCCGGCGTTGGGTATCTCCATCATGCCGAAGCCGTTGGGCGCTAAGTCGGACAGCGCGCGCAGCGTCATGCCGCCTCGGTGGCGACCTCCTCCACCTCCCAGGCCGAGAAGATGTCGCCATACTCAGTGTCGCCGGTTCGCCCATAGGACATCCCGGCGACGATGGCGGACAGGGCGGCCTCGCGGGCCAGCGGGTCGGTGTAGCCGTGCTCGGCGAGCCAGGAGTCTGCCGCACGGTGGGCTTCGGGATCTACGCGCGGGTCCAGGTGAGAGGGCGTGACCACCCGGGCCGTCAGGCTCGGTGCCATCTCGAGGGCACGGATCATCGGCTGGAAGAGGGTTGGGAAGTCCCGCTGCATCTTCTCGACACCGGCCTTCCGGCGCGCTGCGACGCGCTCGACGAGATCCCGGTCCTGCGAGACGAAGACGGGCCTGGTCTGCAGGGACTCGTAAGGATCGCCCAGGCGTTCGGTGAGGACGAAGGTCTTGGACATACAGCCTCCTGGCCGGGTGCGTTTTGCGGAGTGGACTCGGTGCGTCGGGTATCAGGATCTTCCTGGCGGCGGGGCGCGGTTCAGGTGAGGGCACTCACCGCGGAGAGCAGCAGCGCGAAATGGACGCCGGCGGCGTAGAAGTCCCGGCAGAACCAGGCGACGTCCCGGACATCGGGGTCCGTGGCGCGCGTCATGACCGAGGCGTGATACACCGACACGACGAGCGTGAGCACGCCGGGCACGACGGCGGCGGCGGTCATGCTGAGGACGATCCCGAAGGGATCCGTCAGCAGCACCATGCAAACCGCGAGGCCCGCCTCCGAGAACGCGAGCGCGAGCAGGCCGAACAGGATCGGGCTCTTATCCCGCCAGCGTCCGGCCATCAGCTCGGCCATCGGGTCGCACAGCCGGGGCAAGGCGGATCACCACCGGCGCCCGGCGCGCGCCACCATCCGGGCGATGCGCGCGTTCTCTGTCGCGATCGCGTGGGCGAGCACCGTCTCGGTGCCGCAAGTGCGGAGCACACGACGGACCTCGGCGGCATCGCTGCGGCTGGTGACGACGCGCTCGGCGGCTTGATCGCAGGCTTCAGCAGTGGAGATCTCGATGCCGCCGGCCTTGTGGGCGTAGACGAACTCGTAGGCGCTCCGGCCGGTGAAGCTGGCGGGTAGAACAAAGGCCGCCAGGACCAAGGCGATCTGAAGCGGGCCCGGCAGCCGGTCGAGCCAGCGTTGGGAGATGGCGGCGGCGAGCAGCATCGCCCCGGTCAGGACCGCGATCATGCCGGAACCGATGGCGGCGCCGACGCGTTGAGCAATTGGGTGACAGTCATATTCTGAACCTTTCGGTGGCAAGGGGCCTTGATGCGGGGTTAGCTCGGCAGGGCTCGGATCTCGTCGTCGACGAAGTTAATTCGGTGCCAACGCGCGCGAGGTCGGCCGACCGGAGGGTCGGCTGATGCGCTGTGTTGGCGGGCGCGGTCTCAGCCGCGAGCGTCGTCAGACGGGCGTTGGCGGCCGAATAGCCGCGTGAACTGTGCCTGAGCCGTGCGGCGCGCGATCTCGAGCAGACGCCCTTCGGCCGCGAGGGCGTCGTCGGCGTGCCGCGCCACCAGGAGGTTCGGCATCACGATCGGCCGGTGACCGGTGATGTGGTCCATGGCGAGCTGGGCGTGTTCCAGGCCGCCGGCCTGTGCGAGCAACGCAAGCGCGCCGGCCGTCGAGCGGCACTGTCCTGCCTGGCAGTGCACGATCACCCGGGCGCCCTCGGGCAGGGTTCGACCGAAGGCGAGCAGGCTATCGATGTGCCGGCGTTCGGGCGCGTAGGGGTGCCGAGGGTCCTCCACGTCATCGAAGGTCAGCTTGAGGTGGTTGTCGGGGCGCACGCGGCTCGGTCGGTACACCCGCGCGCTCATCTCTATCAGGCTCACCACGTGAGTGGCCGCGAAGCGCTTCGCGTGCCGGCGCAGCTGGTTCAGGCTGCACACAGCCAGGTCGATCGGAAACGGCTCTGGCGTCGTCTTCTCAGGCATGCTGGTCTCCCAAGGCTGCGCGCGCGTCCGGGCGCATACGCCCTGCCCGGACCGCCGCGACGTCAGCCTATTGGATCGCTTCCGTTGCGCCCTGCTCGCGCTCGCACAGGTTGGAAAGCAGAAAGGCGAGCTGCGTCTCCAGGAAATCCATCAGGTGCGGCCGGCCCTGGCCCGCGCGCAGCCGGTTTGCGAAGTCGCGGTCGGTCAGGTAGGTATCGACCGCCGCCTCGACGAGCTGCTGGAACAGCTTCTCCCGGCTGTCCTGGCTGCGCAGATACGGCAGGGCGTGACTATTGGGCCGGGCCGCCGCGAGCTCGCTCGTTGCGCGGTCGAGGACGGTCTCGGCGACCGGGCCGACAGGGATCAGGGTCTCGTCCTCGAACCGCTGGATACGGCTCCCGAGGTCAGGGCAGTTCGTGGGCATGGGTGTCCTTAATTCCATGTTGCGGGGTGTTCGTGCGGGGCTCTGGCGCACCCCGGATCAGGGATGTGGTGGCGTCTCAGCGGGTCAGCTGGGGCGTGCCTTCCGGGTGCGGGAGGTGGCCGGCGTTGACCCGTGCCCAGAAGCCGCGCGGCGGCTTGAGCACGTCGAGGCGCCTGCAGGCTTTGTTGACCGCGACATCGGAGACGCCGAGGTCCCGGGCGACCTCCATCGTAGGCTTGCTCCAGACCAGGCGGGTCAACTCGCGCTTCGTCAGGTCGCGCAGCTGCGGCTGTTGACCAGATGGCGGCGGGCTCTGCCGTTCCGCGCGCTCGGCCGCGCGGCGCTTGCGGTGCGGCTCGGCCTTGCGTTCGCGGCGCTCGAATTGAGCGTCGAGGTGGGCTTTCACGGCGGGGTCGAAGGTGCCATCGAAGCAGATCGCCACCGGCTCGAACGTCTGAAGGATGCCGATTTGCTGGCGCAGGACGGTGGCGGCCAGGAGGCGCTCATCGAGCGCCGCGCCGGGTGTCCGCTGCTCGGAGACGGCATGCGCCAGGCGGATCACCTGTGCGGTTGGGCTGCTCGCAGGATCCGGGAGCGTCTGGGTCGTGAAGTGATGGTGGGAAGGGATCTCGAGGTAGCCCGGGATCAGGTCGCGGAGCGCGTCGATCACAGCGAACAGGCGCGGGGTCAGCCGGGGGTCGGTGCCGCTGTCGCGCTGGGTCGTGTGCAGGCTCGCGTTGAGCAGGACCGCGCAGGCACGTTCCGGATTGCCGCGGCTGGCGTGCAGCTGCTGGCCGGTCTGCAGCAGACCCCCGCCGCCGGCCTGGTAGGTCGCCTTCTGGCTCAGCAAGGGTCCCGACGCGCCGGGGTGGCGCAGGTAGTAGCTCTGCAGCCGGACATGCACGTCGAACTGAGCCGCCGGCTCGCGCGGCCACCAGGCACACTCGTGGCCAGCCTCGGGCCGGGTGTCCGGGTCGCTCTCGGGCGCCTCGGGATTACCACGACCTGGCGCGTGGCGATCAGGTTCGCGGCATCGAGGCCCGCGGCCTGGATGTGATGGGTCCAGGCGTCGACGTAGTCGTTCCAGATGAGAGGCACAGGCTTCGCTCGCTCGCGGTAAAGGGTGGCGCAGGGAGGGATGATGCCGGCTTGGGCTTATCATCCGGTGAGCGGATGGCATCTGGTCGAGGCCTACGTCTGGCGCTCCTTGAGCGACCGCCGGATGTCGCTGGCAACGCGCTGGCGGGTGGTCCGGGCCATCTTCCGCAACGAGCGGGTCGGCGCCAGGATCGCCACCAGGCGTGACTTGAGCGGGGCCGACTCGGTGAACACGGAACCGACCTCGAGCTCGGCGATCCGGGAGGCGGTCTGCATGCCGTGGGTGAAGGCGGCGTTCTCCAGCTGGTCGACCAGGGCAGGGTCGGCGTCGTTACGCAGCTGCTGCTTGATCTGCGAGACGAGGGGGCAGGGAGGCTCGGCATGGTGGGCTCCGATGCGAGTGTCTATGACCCGGAAATTGGGATCGTGCGCCCAGAGAAGCGAACGGCCCGGCCAGAGGACTGACCGGGCCGCGTCGCTTTCGTGGGCTTTCGTGCGTGGGTGTATGCGACGTCAGGGGTCAGAGGTCGCGGTAGACCCGCGCGACCCTGTACCGCGCCTGCTTCAGGCTCGTGGCCGGCTGGTAATCGAAGCGGTAGCCGAAGCGATCGTGGAAGGCGTCGAGGGCCGCCTGGGTGCTTGGACCGTCGAGACCGTCGATCCGCCCGTCGTAGAAGCCCATCCGGGCGAGCCGCCACTGCATGTCGGCAACGCGGTTGGAGCGGACGATGTTCGGCCGGGTGACGCTCTTCAGCCGGAGGGGATCGCTCAGGTCGAGGATGCGGTCCTGGGCGAACTGAAGCCTCCCTTCCAGCCCGTAGTCGGCTGGGCGCTCGATCCCGTGCTCGCCCGCATAGAGCGTGGCGCCGAGGGCGCCAACGAGCGTGAAGATAGCGAGGGGTGCGGTGACGGCGAGGTGCCGGGGCTGGCGCGGAGCGCGATGCGCGCTACCGCCGATCACGCGCTGCACTACCTTGTGACCCATGCGACCTACCTGGCCGTGCGCGACCAGCCAGAGGACCAGCAGGATCACCAGGCCGAGTGCCATCGTCGTGGCCCCGAAATCATCGATCTGCGAGCCAGGCTGATCGAAGATAAGCTGGGCCCAGTCGGTGAGCATGAGTGCGCCCCCGGCCGTCAGAAGCAGGGGGTTCATGACCGACCAGGCGCGCTTCATCCGCTTGGCGCCGAGGCTGTCGTAGGCCGTGTCGAGCCGGTCGGCGACCGCCTTCACCACGCCGTGCGAGACGCAGTTATGCCGTTCGGTGACGAACCTATCGACATCGGTCTTGCCAGGCTGGGCGCAAGCGCCGAGCAGTTCCCGGGTCAGTCGGGATCCCTGGGTCGCCGTGAGCGCGGCGGCATCGGTTTCGGCGTCGCGGATGCGCGCGCAGGTCTCGGAAGTCAGCTCATCCAGGAAAGTTGGCGGATCGATCAGCTCCGGGCGGATGCCGGTCGCCTTCATGGTGAAGCGGGGGATGTCGCCCGCGTTGAGGTCGACCTCCGCGTAGGGGACGGTGAAGTCGTAGCGGAAGTTGGCGCGTGTGCCGTCGGGGTGCCGGCCGACATAGCTCACGTTGGCCTTATCAGGGAGCTCGCCGACCTTGGTGTTCCGGACGAAGTTCTTGAACGCGTCCGGCGAGGCGTCCTCGGGGGTTGCCGAGAGGGTGAGGTTCGTCTGCACGACCAGGTGCTGGACGATCGTCACGATGCCTTCACCCAGGCAGCCGACGCACTGGACCTTGCCGAACGGGTCGCATTCGTAGCAGTTGAAGAAGCCGTTGAGGCAGCCGGCGCTACACCGGACATACTCGGTGTAGGAGATGTTGTTCTGTCCCATACGGACCACCGGCTGCGTGCCGGAGCCCCCGCAGGCGAAGCACCGCTTCTTGGTCGTCCCATCGCAATTGGAGCAGTTGACCTTGCCGCTGCCGCCACAGGCGATGTGACGCTCCCAGCGATAGGCGATTCCGGCGTTGGAGACGAGGTCGAGCTTCCGCTCGCCCTTGCGCAGGGCCTCGAGCGGATCGCCGCCTTCGACCAGCTTGGTCACCTTCTCGCTGTAGGCCGGGGTGCTGGCGACCTCTTCGGTCTGGCGCGTCATCAGCTGCTGGAGCTGCGCGTCGGTGTCGAAGCCCTGACCGTCAACCTTCTGCTTGCCGCTGAGGGTCTTGGCTTCCGTTCGCCAGGTCGGGGTCGCGCGCAGGGTGATGACGCCGCGGTGATCCATGCACCGGGCGGCGGTCACCGTCACCTCGTCGGCCGAGACACCGTTGCCGTCGGCGAGCTTGCGCGCGGTGTCGACGACCATCCGGGCCGGGGCATTGTCGATACTGGCGCTGGTGGAGACGTTATTCGTTTCTGGGTCGGTCGTCGTATCGCGCGTTCCGTGGTCGTAAGGGCACATGGGCAAGCACCTCGAGGAAGGCGTGGTCACGAAATGGATAACTGCGGAATACCACAGGGATGCGGTAGTTTGCCGGCCTTAACTTTGGCCCAGTAACCGCGCGGCGGTTTCGGTATTTCAAGGGCCTTGCACCGCTTCCCGATAGCGACATCGGAGACGCCGAAATCGCGGGCGATCTCGACGACGGGCTGACTCCAGACGAGTTCTACCAGCTCGTCGCGGCTGAGGTGGGGCCAGTCATCCGCGCGCGGGTGGGCCTCGAGCAGCGCGGCGTGTTCGGCGGCCGCGCGCTGCTGTGCGTGCTCCCGACGACGTTCCCGCTCGGCTTCGGCCGCCGCGGCCTCGGACCTTCTGCGCTCGATGAGGTCACAGATCTCGTCATCCCGAGTGCCGTCGAACACCAGGCGAACCGGCTGCAGTGCCCGAAATATCCGGACCTGTCGTTCGATGACCTGATCGACGTATGCGCGCACGCGGCGGAGTCGAACGCGGATCGGGATGAGAGTGTCGGAGAGTTGCTCCTCGACGTCGTACTCGCAAGGCAGCGCATATCGAATGCGTGCGTCATATCCGAGCGGCGGGTAGAGGCCCGTGTCAGGCAGCCAGGCCCGGAGCGCCTGTGCCGGACACGCGAAGCTGTCGGTCATCGCCCGGCGCATGTTTTCGCGGTCATCGGCCAGACCGGCGGCGAGCAGGGCCGCGCACACTTTCTGGGGGTCGCCGTGGGCGTGCCAGAGATTGGCGAGCGTAATGCGGACGCCCGGGCGTTCGGTTTCGCTCGGGACGAGCCCGCGCGCGCCCGGGTACTCGTAGAAGAAGCGCTGGAGGGTGACGTGGTCGGAGAGAAATTTGACCCTATCCTGCGGCCAGAGCGCGATCTCCGGAATCCGGGCGTTCTGGACCAGCTCCCATTCGATCCGGTCACGCTCCAGATCGAAGGGGTGGCGCAGCAGGTGGCGATCGATGACCGGACTGGCAGGATCCAGCCCGGCAGCGACGAACGCGGACTGCCAGCGCTCGAAGTAGGCGTTCCAGGTCATTTCGAACATGCGCGTGTCCTCTTCGGCTGCGCCTGAAGGCAGTCCGACCAAGCAAGCTCAGATGTCAGGGCGGTTAGGGGTCGGCCTGAAAGCGGCGGATCCGTCACTCTCTGGCTTCTTCGGCCTGTCGGGCGGCCTCGGCGCGGCGCCGCGCGACCGCGGCTTTTTTTTGCTCGGCGATTTCGGCCTCGATTTTGGCGATCAGGGCAGGATCACCCGTGCCGTCGAACACGAAGTAAACCGGCTGGCGGTCAGACAGAATGTCCATCTGATCGTCGATAATGAGGTGCGCGAACGCCATCACGGCGGAAGCGTATTGACCGGGCCTGCCCGCGAGCGCCGCGGCATCAGCAATCGCGACCTCGGCTGCGAACGGGAGGGTGGTGCGGACCGCATGATGACAGCGGAAGGGTGGGCGCGCGTGTTCGGGTGGGAGCCGGCGCAGCGTCCGGATGATTTCGCACGCCATCTTCCGGTCAAGACCCTCGATATCCTGATCGGCCAGGGGGTTGTGGAGGTACGCCGCTAGCAAGGCCGCACAAATCTTCTCTGCGTCTCCTCGAGCATACCAAAGGTTCCAGGCGGTCGTCTGGGCGCCAGGCAACTCCTTATGGCTTGGCAAAGGACCTCTGGATCCGGGATGATCGTAGTAGAACCTCTGCAACCGATAATGCGAGCGGTCTCGATGAATATCGCCCCTGGGCCAGAATCCGATCTCGGGCTCGACGTCCGAAGCGGCCCATCGCCTAGCGTCTTATTCCGGGTCCTGCGGGCGGCGTAGGACTCTTATGTCCCGAACCAGCGTATCGGCCGCAAGGCCCGTGGCCTCGAACGCGGAGCGCCATCTCTCGAAGTAGGCAGACCAGGTGACGGGGGTCATGTGCGCTCCGCTGCTGTGAATCGAACAGAAAGACCCGAATACCGTAGAACGCGATGCTTAAGATCGGATCAACAGGCGCGCATGGCGCTTCTTACCAACGCTCACGGTCTGCCCATCGATGGCCGGTAGGAGTTCAGCGCCCGGGTCGTCCACCTTCTTGCCGTCGATCCGGACGCCGCCGTTCTGGATCAGGCGCCGAGCGGCACCGCGGCTGTCGGCGAGGCCCGCGCGATGCAGGACGGCCGCGAGCGAGAGGCCGGCAGCGAGTTCGGCAGAGCCAACCTCGATCGCTTGGAGGTCGGCGGACGCCGCCCCTTCGCCCGAGAACAGGGCGCGTGCGGATGTGAGCGCCTTCTCGGCGGCCGCCGGGCCCCGCACGAGGCGGGTTACCTCGCGGGCCAGGCGCTCCTTGACCGCGTTGAGGCCGGAGCCGGTGACCGTCTCCAGCTCGGCGATCTTCGCGAGCGGGATCTCGGTGAACAGGCGGAGGAATCGACCCACGTCGGCGTCGTCGGTGTTCCGCCAGAACTGAAAGAACGCCTGGTCGTCAGTCATCCCGGCGTCGAGCCAGACGGCACCGCTGGCCGTCTTGCCCATCTTCGCGCCGTTCGCGGTCGTGACCAGGGGCTGGGTGAGGCCGAATGCCTTCGCGCCCTCGACCCGCCGGATCAGCTCGATGCCGCCCAGGATGTTCGACCACTGGTCGGACCCGCCGATCTGCAGCACGCAGCCCTCCCGGCGGAACAGCGTCAGGAAGTCGGCCGCCTGCAGCAGGGGGTAGAAGAACTCGAGGGCGGAGATCCCTTTGCAGCTGTCCAGGCGCTCCGACACGCTCTCCGCGCTCAGCATGCGGCTGACCGAGAAGTGCGGGGCGATCTCGCGCAGAAAGGCCGGCATCAGGGCCTGTCCGAGCCATCGGCTGTTGTCGAGGACCGGAGTGTGCTGGCCGAGCAGGGCTTCGAGCTGCTCGGTGATCCGCGCGAGGTTCCGGTCGATCTCCGATGGCGACAGCAGGGCACGTGCTTCGGTGCGGCCGCTCGGGTCCCCGATCTGGGCGGTGACGCCGCCGGCGATCGCGATCGGCCGGTGGCCGTGGCGGGCCAGCAGCCGGAGCAGCATGATCGGTGCCAGGTGGCCGATGTGAAGGGAGCCTGCTGTTGGGTCGAACCCGGCATAGGCCGAGATGCTTGACTGCATGGCGGCTTCCAGGCCGCTTAAGTCGGTGACGTCCTTGATCAGGCCGCGGGCCTGAGCCTCGGCGAGAGCGGGAGAGGTCGACATTCTGGAACCTCGGCGTGTGCGGAATGAGGGGTCAGCGGGCGCCGGCGAGCAGGCTGTGCATCGGCGGCACGGGCAGGCTCAGGGCCTCCAGCCGGATGCGCATCGCTGCCGGCGAGACCCGGAAGTGTCCGGCCAGCTGATCGAGGTCGGCGAACTGGGCGTGGCGGTGCTGCACCGCTTTGCAAGGCATCAGGATCCCGACCGCGATGCGGTTCGCTTCCGTCTCGTGATGCCGGTCGATCGCCGCGTTCGCGCGCGGGCCGTCGGTGGGGCAGCGGTACTCGAGATCGTCGCACAGCCCCTCGCCGATCAGTTTGGGGTGGTGCGCGAGGTGGCCGATGGCGTGGGCGATCGAGAAGCGCCGGCGAGTTTCCGGGTGGTCGGCGTTGATCTTCAGCGTCCAGCGGAGCTCGTCGAAACGCGGGAACCGGATCGGCTGCAGCACCAGACACAGGTTGTCCGGCATCGGCTCGGGAATCAGGTCGATGTCGAGGGCGGCGGCCAGCAGGTCAAGGTCGACCGGGTCCTGGGACACGCGTTGCAGGATCATCAGGGGCTGCATGGGCAGGGCTCCGTCCTTGAATCGGCGGTACCTGGACCGCCCTCGCGATGGATATGGGATCACCGATCGGGGGATCGGCGCCGCCCGGCGCGCGGGCTGGCCGCCCCGGCCGTCCCAGGGCGCGCGCTGGCGTGGCGTCATGACACGACAACACCCCGCCCCGGGTTTCCGGGGCGGGGTGTCGAGATCAACGGCTTCCGGCGCGTCGGCTTTCAGGCGGCTGCGCCGAAGATCTTTCTCCGCAGCCGCGCCTTGGCGGCGCGCAGGAACTCACGGTGGCCGATCGCCCCGCACGGCAGGGTGTTCTGGAAGGTGCGGTCGAGCGGGACGCGCGACAGGTCGAGGGCCGCGCGCAGCCGGTCCTTTTCCGCCTGGGTGGCCGGCTGCAGGTCCCACACCCCGGTCGGGGAGTCGGATCCGTTGAGGGTGACGAGGTCGTACAGGACGCCGTTGCAGCGGGTAGCGATCCCGACCCCGCCGCCGCTGCGCGGGTAGGAGACGATCTCGCCGATGTCGGGGAAGTAGCTTTCGCGCTGCCCGCGGCTGTTCTTCGTCCAGGTGCCCATGGCGGACCCTTCCTTGTCTGTGCGCCCGACGCGTGCGGGCGCATGGGTGTCGACGGCGGGCGCGCTCGCGCGCGGGGCTCAGCCCAGCAGGTGTACCAGATAGGCGAGCGCGAACGGCAGCGGGGGTATCGCCAGCGCGATCGCGATGCCGGTCAGGATCTCGCGCCGGGGGGCCGGCGGGATCTGGCAGGGGCATTCGCGCACGCCCGCCGCGAGGCGGTGAGCCGGGATCCAGCCCGCGCCGCCGCAGGAGTGGCAGATGTCGGATTTGAGTTCGGGCATCGTCGGGTGTCCTTGTCGCGGGTCAGGTCAGGCCGCGCGCGAGGTGCGTCTCGGGTTTACCGGGGCCTGGGTTGCGCGCCTCGAGGACATGAGGGCTTCTCGGCCGGCAATGCAGGCGATCCAGGTAGCGCCGGGCGACCTCGGCGAGGCCCCAGGTGGTGCCCAGTCCCAGGCAGGCGAGCAGATAGATCGCCGTGAGGCCGCTGGCGGTCTCCTCCGGCATGCTGCCGGCGCCGGCCAGCGCAAAGAAGAACACGACCGCGAGGGCGCCGGCGATCATGGCCGGATAGCGCGTTAATCGCGTGATCACTTCGGCCGCCCTGAGAGCCCGGTAGACCACCGGGCGGCGACGCGTGTGGTAGTAGTGGAGCATCGCGCGGGCGCTCTTGTGGGCACGGCTCGACGGGGTCGCGGCGGCCAGCTGCAGATCGCGATAGGCGCGGTAGCGCGCCGCGACGTCCTGACCGGGGTTCTGCAGGCGCTGGCTGGCGAGCGTCGGGTCCGCCGCGGCGGCCGAGAGTAGGGTGGCGAACTCGGGCACCAGGGCATGAGCGGAGGATGCGAGCCACGCCTCGGTCGCGAGGTCGCGCTTGCGCGTCGGGATCCCGCCGGGGCGTTCATGGTCGGGGCACAGCGCGGCTGCCAGCACCAGGCGGTCGCCGGCGCGGACGTGCGTCACCCCGGGGGTCTGCTGGATCAGCGCACGCGCGGCCTCGAGCGAGTCCGCCTCGGCGATCTCTTCGCAGTCGAGGGTCAGGTTCATCTCGAACTCGGGCGCGTCGTTGAGCCGCCGGAGCAGCGCGAAGTGTGCGCAGCCCTCGAGGAACGCCATGTCGTCGTCGGACAGGAAGTGCCGGGTGGCAGGGTCGCCGAGCACGGGGTATCGCTTCAGGCGGGGATCTACATGCGTCATGGCCTGGAACCTCGGGTGATGCGGACACAGTCTGAACCGGCCGGGCCCGCGAAGGCCAGGGCCGTGCGGGCGTCGGGTGGGTTGCAGCGATTGACGGGCCGAGGTGCACCGGAAGAAAACCCCCTGCGCCCGGTTCCTGGTGCGGGAGGGCGCAGGGAGCTTGGATCAGTTGCCGGCCACCTGCGGCGCGCTCCGCGAGCGCATGCGGGTCGGGTCGATCATCGGCGTGGCGCCGCTGCCCTCGCCCATCATCAGGATGACGTTGCCGTCCTTGGGCGGGTTCTTGGCGATGTGCATGAACGCCGCGGCGCGCTGCTTGTCGGCCATCGCCCGCAGCAGGTCGGCGATCATCGGCGCGTCGACGTCCTTGGGCAGCGAGCCGATCAGGTTGGCGTAGCCGGTGCCTTCCTTCTCGCGGCGCTTGGCTCGCTCGTCGGCGGCCAGGGTGAGCTGGCGCTCGGTGTCTTGCAGCTTCTGCGCGGCCGCGAAGTTCTCGTTCGCGGCCTCGATCTGCTCCGGCAGGTAGATCGCCCGGATCAAGACCTCGCCGACGCGGATCGCCTGCTCCAGGTCGCCGAGGCCGAAATGGCTCAGGTTGGTGGTTAACTTGGCGTCGATCTTCTTGGAGGCGGCGATCGCGATTGCCTGACGGTCCTTGTTCGAGCTCGACTGCCACTCGAACTTGCCGATCGTGTCGTAGATACCCGAGCGCATCCAGTTCTGCAGCTTGCTTTCCCAGTTGGCGCCCAGGCGCTGCAGCATCAGCGGCACGGCGGTTGGCTCGATCTGGAACGGCACCGTCACGTCGAGCGTCAGCTTGATCTCGTCGCTTGTGATGCCCCAGAGTTCGCTTTTGGTGCCGGTATCCCAGTCGATCGAGCGCAGCTGGACGTTCTCGTAGGTGACGGACTTCCAGGGCGCGATCATGCTGGTCTCGCCCTCCGGCAGGTATGTGTCGGCATAGATGCCGAAGGCGGTCGGCACGCCAACCTTTCCGGACGGGACGATGACGACCATCCGGCTCGAAAGCACCGCGGTGGAGAGCACGAGCAGGCAGATGCCGGTGATCGTCATGCCCTTGGCCGTACCGTAAAGGCTATCGATCGCATGCTGCCTCAGTCGGCCCTCCTGCTCAGCCTTGCGAGCCTTCGCGCGCTGCATGATGCCGATCGGGATCAGGGCGTGCGCCGACGAGCGCGATCAGGCTGACGACAAAAAAGCCATCCATGGGTGGTCTCCAAATTTCGGTGTTGGTTCGTTCGCGTCGGGGCGCGGCTGGCGGTACTGGTGGTCAGATAACCGTCCGCGACGCCCGTTCGCGAATGTCGGCGCTTTTATCGGCGTCGCCGGGGAGCATCGCCTCGAGCGGGATCAGCTCGCCCTGATGCGCGAGCCAGAAGGGCCAACGCGCGAACCGGTTGTGCCAGGCGTCTGCGTCGAAGCCGCCGAACAGTCCGCAGATGAAGTCGATGGTGTCCCGGTCGCTTTGCGAGAGGGCCCAGTAGGTCCGCGCCACCCGGTCGGGGCGACGGGGCAGGGAGGCGCCGTGGATACCAACTTCCTCGCCGTCGTAATCCTGCAGCGGCGGATAGACGATCAGCCGGCCGCCGCGGCCGACGTGACCGATCGGGTTCGGCTTCTCGAAGGCGCGGTTGGCCGCGTCATCTGCGGGGCGGTTCGGCGAGGCGAAACGCCCGCTCGACTGCAGCCACGACATCACGACCGGCTCGTGGTTGATCAGGCCGCTCGCGGTGCGCCCCCGGACGCCGAAGGGTTCCGCGATGTAGTGATCGCCGGTGATCGGCCGACCGTAGGTGGCGAGGTGTCGGCACTCGGCCTCGAACAGAAGGTTCATGACAGCCGGGGCCGTGAGGGAGGTCGCCTTGCAGCCTTGCTGGGTGATGTAGGCGAGCGCATGCTCTACCTTGACGACGCTGGTGCGGAACTGGGTCATGCAGGAAGAGTCCGGAGCGGATTAGGGAAGGCGCCGCGCAGGTGGGCGGCGTCGGGGCATTCGGCCGGCAGGCCGCGGGCTTCCAGGCGCCGCCCCTCGCTGTGGGCGGTCGCGATCAGCTCGGCGGTCTGGATCAGGTCCGTGTGCAGGATCTCTGAGCCGCAGGGCGCGAAGAGCGCGAACAGGCTCGGGCGCGCGGTGAAGCGCAGGCGGTAACCGCGCAGCCGGCAGCGCGCCTCGATGCCGACCGGGCGCAGGGTGCGGGTCAGGCGCGGCTCATCGAGGCGGGTCAGGGGTGTGTCGGCGCTCTGGTAGTGCGCGTGCAGGCGGCAAAGCGCTTCGGCGAGCGTTCGGTCGTGGCCGACGTAGAGCGGCGTGCCGTCGGCGAAGCTGGCGTGATCCCGACCGCGGGCGTAGGCGCTGTAGAGCGTGGTCCGCTCCGCCCCGTAACGCATCGTCGGGGTCAGGCAGCTCCCTCGCAGATCGAGGGGGGCTGTCTGAGCCAGCGCCAGGTCAATCAGGTCGCTTGCTTCCCGGGCCGGGCCGGACGGGAACGTCGTCAGCTGATACATCGCGCTCGACCTTGAAGAATGGTTGCGGTCCCGCGCGAAGGCGGGCCGGCTGCATGGGAAGTGGTGTCGGCGGGGGTCGGCTGGCGCCTCGGGCGAAGGCCCGGGCGCTCAGCTGAGGCCCCCATCAATAACTTTGAGGGCCGGCGCAGATGCCGGCGCCGGGTTGTCGTTCTGAACAGCTTCTGGCTTTACCAGGCGCATGCGGTTCTGGCCGTGGCGAAAGGGATGCGCCTGCAGGCGCTGGCAAGCCAGCGGCAGGGCGTGTTTCAGCAGCAGGTACTCGGCCGAGAGAGACCAGTTGCTGGCGCACCCGGGAATCGCGCGCAGGACGCTGAGCGCCAGGTTCCGGTCATCCATCCGTCGCAGTTGGCAGGACGCCTTGAGCATCCAGTCCGGCAGTGGGCGCCGCCCTTGCTTGGGTGCCGAAGATGGCGCCAGGCGTGCGTCCAGGCTGCCGCTATCGACGCTCACGTCGATCGCGGTCATGCGAATGGCGCCTGGGCGCCCTGCCAGCCGATCGAGTAGATGCGGGACGGTAATCAGCTGGAAGTGGGCGGTTGCATCTTGACGCCGGGGTGCGCCGCCGGTGTAGCGCCAGCCGGCTTTGTCGAGCAGCTCAACGATGCAGGCCGCCAGGTCCTCATCCCGGAGATCGGCAACGAGGTCGTGGAACTCTCCAGGGGAGAGATCGGCAGGGAGGAACATTCTTGGATTCCCTTCTTCCTGCGTGAAACGAAGCCCGCATAAGAGCCGGGCAGATAGCCAAAGCTATGAATCGAGCCCCTTCCCGGGGCCAACATCCGACCCCGGGATTGGGCGAAAGCGGCGCCTAACACTCTCCCAAAGACCCCATCTCACGCCACGCACGGCGCATCGATGCGCACGCGATGGGTCCGCGTGCGCGGATCCCGACACCGCGGATCAAGCGCAGCGTTTCGGCAGCCAGGAGGCTCCGGTCGTTCCTAGAAGCTGCGCAGCACGGTCGTCAGCAGCTTGCCCTTCAGGCCGAGCGCCCGGTCGAGATGCAGAACCAGCAGGTCGTTCGGATGCGCGGTGTCGCGCGTGACCTCGCGGACGCGGGCGCAGGCCTCGTCCGGGCTCTAGCCAAGCCGGCACAGGACACCGATCGCGGCGGCGGGCGAGCGGCTGACGCCGACGAAGCAGTGAATGACCACGCTGACGCTGCCCTGCTGGAGCAGCTCGGATTGCCTGTCGGCGAAGGCGATCACCTGCTGGGCATGGTGTGAGGTGGGGGCCGCGAGACCCATTTCGTCCAGCTTTGCCGTCTCGTTTTCGTCGGGTGCCGGAGAGCAGATGTCGGCGACTGCGACGATCTCATGGAGGCCCGCCCGGAAATCGACCTCCTCGGCGCGATCCACCAGGGACAGCACCGCGCCGGCCTCGGCGCGGCGCGCCTCGTCCAGGCCCAGGATCCGGAGATCGAAGCTGTGCATGTGAGCCCCTGCGTGCGTGGGAAGCTGGGAGAGAAAAGGCCGGGCGGGCGGAGGTACCCGGCGGCGCGCGACACCCGACCTAGGACGGCCTAAAGGGATGGTCGGAGCGGAGGCCGCAGCGCACACAGCGGTGCTTGCGATGGAGGGTTCCCGCCGGCTCCAGGTTCTCGCTCGACATCGGTTGCGGCGCGCATGACCAGCGGTGTCAGATCCGGTCGCAGGCGCGCCGAAGTTTCGCCACGGGGGTCACGGCGCAGCTTCGAGGGCAGGAGACGCTTGCTCGCGAGAGAGCCCTAATCAGGCCCCCATCGGTAATGGTAGAGTGTGAGCCAGCCGTCATCGACGGTCAGGCTGAGATCGACTGTCGTCGTGCCACAGGTGATGCGCACGGCAAGTGGCCTCGTGCCGTTCGGGGAATTGGGAGGCGAGGGCCTGCTAGCAGGCGTGCTGGCAGGCCGGCACGAACCCGATGTTCCAGTCGCTGAGCCGGGTCAGGCGGTAGCGCCCATCGAGCGTCAGGCCCTTCGGTGCCCGGCCCAGGTTCGGCAGACGCCAGTAGAGCCGCTCGATCCGCTGCTGCGGCGCGGTCCTGCGCCTTGCGGGCGATGGAGGGACCGGTGTCCCGTCCCGGCGGCTCCAGTCCTGGCTGACACATGCCTCGTACAGCCAACGCTTCCACCGCCAAAGCAGCGCCGAGGCGCCGGTCGGACGATAGAGGCGGTACTGCTCGCCGTAGGGCCCGTCGCTCTCGAGGTCGAAGACGAACAGTTGGCCCCGAGCGTCTCGGCGAGGCCGAGCAAAGGGGCCTCATCGTATGCGGCGATCCAGGTCAGTCGTGGGTTGGTCAGGAACATGGCTCAGTGCACCGAGCCGGAGTCGGTCCCTGCCTGCTCGTCGAGCAGTTGGGAAAGCGTGTCGAAGGTATCGGCATCGGTGAGGGCGGGCACGCCGAAGGCGTCGCCGACGATCCGTGTGCCGAGCGCGCCGTCGTTGCGGAGCTTGCGAACGCAGGTGTCGCAGATCACGCCGTCCTTCACCCAGTCCGGTCGCTCGCGCCAGACCAGGAGTTCGCCGTCCAGCTCCCGAGACCCGTAGTGGCCGGAGACGCCGCGATCCTCCACCTCGCAGGCACAGCCGTTCGCCTGGCGGTGCTTGTGCGAGATCACGCTGTGGTAGGCGGTCTCGCAGGAGGGGCAGACCAGCGGGGAGTCGTCGTCCTCCTCCTCCTCGGGCGGCTCAACGTAGCCCGGCATCTGCCAGGGATAGCGGAAGCCCTCGGCGATGGCGCCCTCTTGGATCAGCTTGTCGACGCAGTCGTCGCAGACGACCCCGTCGACCGCCCAGTCCGGGCGTGCGACCCAGTGGTAGTGATCGCAGTCGTGGCGGCTGCCGTAGTTGCCGCTGACCCCGGTGTCGTGGATATCGGCGGCGCACCCATCGGCCTGGTCGCGACCCATGATCCCGTCGGTGAAAGCGGTCTTGCAGGAGGCGCAGGTCACCTGCTGGATGTCATCGCGGTTCATGGGCTTTCTTCTCCTGCGTTAAGCGTAGGTCCGTTGCGCCAGCGGGTCTGGCCGGCGCCCCATCGGCAGGCCAGTCCCGCGCCCGCGGAGGATCGAACTATCTATCGAACCACATATCGGGCACGGGATATCTGTTGCGTCGGATATCAGGCAGCGCGGCTTGTGTTGTCGGCGACGTCGCCGGTGGTCCCGGGCTCGGGCAGCCGGGTGGCGGTTTCGACCGCCTCGACCAGGGACGCGCGTGCGGCTTCCATCACCACCACGTCATCGGTGTCGAAGGCGGCGATCGCCTGCATGGCCGCTTTCAGCAGCTGCGGCGAGGCCAGCAGCAGGGCCGCGTTGGCCTGCTGGCGGCAATCCGAGGCCATCGGCATGCCGTTCTGGGTGTGCCAGACTGTGGCCGGCATGACCCGGGCTATGGGGTGTTCCTGGGCATCGCGGATGAATGGGCGCCCTGCCGAATCCTGATAGTCGAGCCGGAAGGGCGCGGGGCTATGAACGCACGCGGGCTTGCTCATCAGGAGGCCTCCTTCAGCGCGATCGGGTTCCGGGCGGTCGGGAGCGCATGCAGGCTATGGTAGCCGGTGGTCCCGAGGTCGGCGTACTCGAACCATTGCCGGCGACCGTCGTCGAAGACGATCAGGACGTGGCCGACGAGCCGCATGACGGTGCCATCGGCGTGCCGGGACCCGAGGGTCTGACGGATCCGGTCGCCCAGCGCGAGCGGGCAGTCGGCTGGGACCAGCTCGGGGATGTGACGGGTCATCGTCCGTCGGCCTGGCCCGGGTCGACCGGAGTCCAGTCCTCGGCGAGCAGATCGGTCTGTGACGGGATCCAGGGGACGAGATCACCGCCGGGCGCGTGCAGCATCAGGTGCGGGGCACCGCGGTAGATCTCCGCGTCCACCGGCCGGCCCGGAAGTCGGGCTGCCTCGGGACAGATGTTCTGCGCGTCCATCAGGAAGACGAACATGCCTTTGCCGTGCCAGCCCCGCCGCGCGAGGCACTGGCCGTTCTTGAGGTTCCGCAGGGCGGCGGAGAAGTCGCTCGGCTGGGGGGCGGTGTGAGCGTCGCTGATTTGTGTGTGCATTGCGGGTATCCCGGGGTCAGCAAAAAGGCGATGTCAGTCTTCGACCCGCCGGTACCAGGTGCCCTGGCCTTCGGGGCCGCCGTTGAGCTCGACCTCGCGCGGCATCGCCTGTCCGTCGTGCTGGGTCCCGGTGATGTCGAGGTTCAGGTCGTCGCGGTCGTCCGCGGCGTGCGGCGGCTTGGGCGGCTCGCCCGGCTTGGACGGCAGGACGCCGCGGCGGAACTCGCTCACCGTGACCGTGCCGACGGCGAAGGCGCACTCGAGGACGGATACGGCGTCGCGCGGCGTGCTGTGACCGCAAGTGAAGACATCGAGGCTGGCGTAGCCGATCTCCGGCCAGGTGTGGATCGAGATGTGGCTCTCCGCGAGCACCGCCACACCGCTGACGCCGGCGTTCTCGGTGAAGTAGTGCAGGTCGATGTTGAGCAGAGTGGCGCCGGCTGCGGCCGCGGCGTCCACCAGGGTGCGGCGCACATGCTCGATGTCGTCGATCCCTGACGCTTCCCAGATGTCGATCAGGAGGTGCGTTCCGGCGAACACCTGGCCGTCACGCTGAATGAAGTGGTCGAGGCCGTTGCCGGCCGTCAGAGCCTTGGCGATCGCGCTCAACTCTCTCTCTCTCCTGAACTACATGGGTGACGTGTACACGGGCGGGGCTTGCGGAACGGTAAAGCCCCCGCGCGTGCGTCACCCAATAGGGATATGGGCTCGCTGAATACCGACGGTCCTTGAGAAGACGACCGACGTTGAGTATCCGGCTGGCGGTGCCATCAGGCGCGAGGGGAGGGTCGTGAAACGCGGAGCTCTGTGGATACTGCCGGCGATCGTGCTCGCGACGGCCGTGGCGGCGCCGGTGGGGGGGGGGGCTGATGACGGCGATCCCGGGATGTCGTGCGCCGAGACCGCGGAGCGTCGTCTGGCTCAGGTGCGGGACTTCTATCACCGTGGCGCGCTCCTGGGCGCGAGCCTGGAGGCGTGCCAGGAGGTCCCCTCGTTCGCCCGGGACCTGATCGCCCGCATGACCGCGCCGTTCGATGGTGCCGTGCCGGACACGGACATCGCGGCATTCAGGCGGGTCTACGAGACGGGCGTGCGTGAGATGCGCGACTACAGCCGGTGCGACAACATCACCGAGGAGCGTGTCGAGATCATCATGAAGGGGAAGCGGGCGAGCGCCGGGCTGATGGATGTGGCCGAAGCGAAACGCTGCCCGCCGCTGGGACGCACGCAGGTCGATCAAGCGATCCGTCAGGCACGCTGAACACGTAGATCTAGCTGTCGCGCAGGAGGGTCTAATCGACGATGGACGATAAGCAGCGGATGCGCCGGATATATCGGAAGTATGCCCGCGCGGGGTTGTTCGCCTTTGTCTTTGCAATCGCGCTGGGCTACTTCGTATTGCCGACGCTGTACGGGCTTGTGACTGGTACTGGCGTCATTGAGCCCGAGACGCTTGAGGCGCTGCTGTCTCAGTCGCTTTGACACAGCGAACGGGCCGCACCGCCTGGGTCTGGCCGGTGGGCCCTCGTCAAGGTGCGGTCAGCGGGTGCTAGCCGGCCTTGCGGTCCGGGTTGAGACCGATCAGGACGATCCCGACCTGGCGGCCGTAGCTGGTGATCTCGAACATCGGCCGGGCGGCCGGGCGTTCGCGCAGCAGTCCGCGTTCGACGAGCGAGATGGCCGTCTTGAGCGAGGCGTCCGCGTTCGCGTCGACGAGGCGGGTCTCGGCAAGGCGCAGCAGCTTGATCTGCGGCTTGGACAGCTTCTTCGCGTCCTCGGCCGGGGAAGAGATCCCGATGGCCTGCTGCTGCATCAGGTCGCTTAGGGTGTCGGTGAGGTGGACAGCTTCGCGGTGCAGGTCGCCGCACGCCTCCCGGCACACCGTCTCGAGGTTCTGGTCGACCGCGTGCCGGCTGGCAGTCTCGATCAGGTTGGACAGCAGCCGCAACGCCGCGGCGTACTGCTGGGTCAGGTCCTGGCGCAGCATGCGTTCGGACTGCAGGCGCCGCAGCAGCGGCGAGAGCGTATCACGCAGGTCCAGCGCGTCGTGCGTGGTCGGCTTGAGCCGGATCCGTGCGATCAGCCTCTGGGCGTAGGTGCTCGTGATCTCGGCGAAGTCGAGCGGGGCGGCCGGATTGCGCGGGAGGGCGACTAGATGGTCCAGGCCTTCGGTCTCGTGGGACTGGTAGACGGTGCGAGAGGTCCAGAGAGTGATCGGGCCCGGACCGTGGGGTCCGCCGTGGTCGCGCGGGAAAGGCTGATCCAGGGCGCCGGCGTGCGGGGTCCTGATGTCCTCGACGTCGCTCCAGCTCTCGTCGTGTTGGTCGAGCGCCGCGGTCAGCATCTCGCGCCAGGTGGTCTTGTCGTGCATCGGGGTGATCTCTCGAATGCGCCGTGGTGCGGGGGTCAGGCTGGGATGACGGTTTCGGGACGGATGGCTTCGAGGAGCTGGCGCGCCCGCGGGAAGATGTCCTGCAACTTGCGCACCGAGGTGGTCTGACGGAAGGCCGCCTCGAGCTCCTGGCTTTCGTCATCCTGGCTGCGCGATAGCTCGCTCCGCTGCCGCGCGGCGTCGAGGAAGGCGGCGTGATCCGGCGCGTCGTCGCGGATGAACAGCCGCTCGATCGCCCGGTCGAGGCTGACCTCCGGCGCCAGCAAGCCGTTGTCCACGGCGAAGCTGAACTCGAGGGTGAACAGGCCCGTTTCGGGGTCCTTGGCGCGGACGTGCGCCCGGCTGAGCGGGGCGGCGGTGGCGTACTTCTGCAGGATCGCCATCTCGGCCTGGGTTTCCGGTGCGCCCCAGAGATCGTGCAGGCGCTTCTCGATGTGTGGGCGCAGCTGATCCTCGAGGTCGCGCCAGGCGGCTTCGCGTTCGGTGCGATGAACCTGGCGGAGCTGGTCACGCAGGCGGTTTTTCATGAACTTGTCGAGCTTGGGAGCGGCCATCACGGGGTCTCCGTCGAAAGCGGGCGGGTTCAGACGGCTTTGAGGTCGTCGGTCAGAAGATCCCGGCTACGCGGAAAGATCTCCTGCAGGCGCGCGAGCGAGCTGGTCTTCCGAAAGGCGTCCTCGAGGGCCGCCCGCTCGGCCTCTTGATCGCTTCGGTGGCTGTGGGCGTAGTTCTGCACGCGCAGCAACTCGCCGTGGGCCGGATCGTTCTCCGGCACGGTGAACCACGGGTAGGTTCCGAGGTGGAGCTTGTCCGGGACCAGGATGTCGGTCTCGATCTCCGCGCCCATGGGCGAGTGCTTGGAGCCGGCGACCTTCAGGTTCACGCCCCTGACCGCGGAGGCCACCTGGTGGCGCGCCAGCACCAGCATGTCGGTCTGGACCTCGGGCGCACCCCACCGCTCGGCGAGGAGGCGCACCGCGGTCTCGTGCAGCAGAGCCGTGCCGTGCTCGGCCATCTCCATCGCCTCGGCGGCCTGGGCGTCCTTGAGGTTCGCGCGCAGGCGGTTCTTGACCTCGCGGGTCAGCTTGATCGCGGCCATGTGCTTCCTGTTGGGTCGGCGCGGAACAGGCCCGGCGCGTGGCGGCGCAGGCCCGTCGCGGCGGATTGCCATCTGGAACGAAAGTGGGGTCGGTCGGCTGGGGACGGACGGCCGACTTACTCGCCCTGCTTGCGGGCGACGTGGGCCTCGTAGTCGAGCTGCATCTCAGCCCACTCCTTGCAGTCGCGCTGCGTCTCGCGCCGCGCGACGCGGCCGGCGTCGATGTCATGAACCGAGAAGTCGACCGGGCGGGTGCAGCCCGCGAAGTAGGGGCTGATCTTGAAACGGCCGCACTTGGAGGCGACGAAGCCGTCCTGCGACCGGCCCCAGCGAACGCGTTTGGGCAGGGACATTCGGGAGTTCCTTCGATCAGGGGTTACTCGACCCGCCAGCCGTAGCGCTGGTAGAGCTCGTGAACGATTGGGCGCATCAGGGTCGAGACCTGGCCGTCGACCGTCGAACCGCGGCCGAACACGAAGTTGGCGGCGACCTTCTCGGACGTGAGGTAGCTCAGGTCATCCGGAATCTGCCGGGCCTGCCTCTTGATCATCTCGGCGTTGCGGCTGCCCCGCCAGGCAAGGTGGTAGCCCCAGTCGCCGAACGAGGGGACATTGTCGTGGTAGGCCAGGGTCGACCAGCCGCCGGCCTCGATGGTGGCGCCAATCGTGTGGAAGGCTGCCGGGGCGTGGTAGGGCGAGGTGCTCTGTACGACCATCGCGCCGCCGGGAGCGAGCTGCCGGGCGACCGCGCGGTAAAACTCGCGGCTGTAGAGCTTGGCGAGCTCGATCGAGTTGGGGTCGGGCAAGTCGGCGATGATGACGTCGTAGCGCCCTGGCACGGCCCGGAGGAAACGCTCGGCATCGACGTGATACACCCGGACGGTGGGCGCGTTGTCCGGGTCGGCGTTGCGCGCGAGCTTCATGTCCCTAAAGCCGATCGGTGTCATCCCGGTCGGCAGGGCGGTCTGGACGCGGGCGTCGTCGAAGGCACCTTCGTTAAGCCGGGAGAGGGTCGGGTGGCTGCGCGCCAGCTCGATCATGCGCGGGTCGAGGTCGACCAGCGTGACCGTGCGAACGTCGTCGTACGCCAGGACCTCGCGCAGCGCCATGCCGTCGCCGCCACCCAGGATCAGCACGTTGGCGCGCGAAGCCGCGACTGCCATGGCGGGATGGACGAGGTTCTCGTGATAGATCCGCTCGTCCAGCGAGGACAGCTGTAGGTTCCCGTTCAGGAAGATCCGGACGTCTTTGCCGTGGCCGGGAATCTCGCGCTCGGTCACGACGATGTGCTGGAACTTGGTCGTCTCGCGCAGCGTGATCGGGTCGTCATAGAGCTTCTGCTCGATCGACAGCGTCCAGCTTGCGGTCGCCTGTAGGCCCCAGAACAGCGCGCCCACGGTGACGACCAGGGCGAGCGCGGAGGCGATCGCGCGGGGGCGACTCATCAGCCTGGCGAAGTAGGCGAAGGTAAGGCCGGCGACCAGCAGGTTCACCGCGCCCAGGTAGTACGACAGCTCGGTCAGGGGTGCGGCGGTGCGCAGGTTGATCCAGACCAGCGCGCCCAGGAAGGCGCCGATATAGTCGGCGCCGATCACGGTGGCGATGTTGGACTTCAGGTTGGGCGCGTAGGTCTCATTGATCCGCACGATCAGCGGGATCTCCAGGCCGATCAGCAGCCCGATCGCCAGGATGAAGCCGAACTGCACAAGACCGAAGTGCTCGGGCAGGTGGCCGAACGCCCAGTAGGTCCCGATCGGGGCGAAGGCGATCAAGAGGGCCAGCAGCACCTCGATGGCGACGAACTTCTCGATCAGAGCGCGCTCACCGACGTACTTCTGCAGGAAGGCGGCCAGGCCCATCATCAGCATCATGACCGCCATGATCAGGCTGAACTGATCGATCGCCGCACCGAGGATGTAGGTCGACACGGTTGCCAGAAGGCACTCGGCGACGTAGCCGGTCGATCCGGTCGCGAACATGCTGAGGCCGAGCAGCAGCGAGGCGGTCATCGGGTTCAGGCCGCCGGCCGCCGGGGTGCTGCGCGTGCTGGCGTGGATGTCGGTCATGCTGGCCCCTTCCTGCGGGTGGCGGATGGTCGTCCGTGTCCTTGGTCGATCGGTTGAGCCCGATCGAACGTCTCATTCAACTTGGAATCCCGCGGGAGAGCGCGGGGTCTCCTCCAAGGAGGTGAGACCGCGCGCGCGGAGATGGCTCACGCCCTACCTGCGGCCGTCATGGCGATGGGATGACCCGTCTGGCGTGTCGAGCCCATCTTGCAAATCGGCCGCGCGGCTGTCGTGGCGGTCGTGTCACGAAACGGGAGGTCGACAGGTGCTGGGAAGCGACGTCGAAAGTCGCTGCTGTCCAAAGGCAAAAAAATCGACCCGGCGCGGCGCCACTTCCTCACCAACATCGGCGCCCGCGATGGCGCCGGGCCGCTGCCGGATAGAGCATACGGCTGGTCCGAAAGGCGCCCGAAAGCGGCAACTCTCCTCACCACTGACATTGAGAGCCTGGACCGGGATGACCGGCAGTTCGCCGACACGGTGTGGGGCCGCTTTGCGGGGATGGGGTGCGACGTCACGATCTATGGAAGTGTGACGAGCGTCGGGATGGTTTATGGGCCGGACGGGGGTGCGGTCATGCGCGAGCCGGTATTTCGGGCGGAGGCGATCCAGTTTCGAACGCCACCGGATGAATATCCGTTCGACCCACTGGAGCGGGGCGAGGTGTGGTGAGCGTGCCGGCGCCGCGCCGATCGTTTTCCAGTATTGCTGTGGCTTGGGCGGTCGATAACTGGAAAGTCCCTGACGGCGGCTATTGGGAAGCGGTGCGCGCAAACGCGTAAAGGCGCCCGGGAAGTCCCGGGCGCCTTTTAGCTGAGCCGTTCGAAAGGGGATCGCGCCGTTACGCGTCGTCGAGTTCGGAATCGGGAACGATCTCGTAGTCCCCGTCTGCGATCCGCGCCGTGGCGCGCTCGATCTCGGCCTCGCGGGCTGCGAGGGCTTCGGGGTCGATGATCGGGTCTTTGGCGCTCATCTAGGTCTCCTTGCGCATGTTATGATGTCTGAAAGGTCGAGCGGGCTCGGGCGCGATCAGCGCCGACAGGCCGCTCGGTACAGGTCCCGCAGGTAGGCGGCGTCCGCGGCCGCGCGATGGCGGTGGGGGTGATGGGTGCGCACGGCCTGGCGGAGATCGCTCAGGTTCCGGCCGCGTTTCAGCGCCTGCGCCTCCAGCAGCGCCTCGGCGAGATGGAGGTTTGGCTGCCACGCGCTGTCGGCGGCCTTGAGTAGCCGGCTGAACCAGAAGCGGTCTTCCGGTGCGCCCACGACCAGCTGGCAGTCGGCGAGGTGTTCGCGCAGCCAGGCCACGACGTCGGGACCTGGATGGCCGTGCTCGAACAGCTGGGCGCGTGAGATGCCATGGATCTCCTGCGCGCCCGGGTCCCAGTCCGTCCAGTCCGGGTGCGGCAGGATCAGCCGCGCCTCGGCGGCGCCGCCGCTGGCGAGCGCGAAGCCGATCTCGATCGGGTAGGACGCGCGCGACAGGCTGGAGGCCTCGATGTCGATGAAGGCGTAGCGCGGCATTGTGGGCTCCGGGGGGGGGCTGCTTCTGGGTGCTGCAGGGAGATGGCATCGCAGAGCGGCGCCCGGCACGCAGCCGGGCGCCGTCTGTCATTCTCAGCCTCGAGCGAGCGGGGCAGCCGGCTCCGATTGCCCGAGCATGTCGGCGATCACATTAGGCACCTCGTCCTCGCCGACCACGTCCGCAGCGCCGTCCTCTTCCAGAAAGGTGACCTGCGCTTCTGGCGTGATCTGGTAGAGCCGTGGGGTGATCATCCAGTTGTCGCCGTTGACGTACATGCTGTAGCGATTGAGCACGCGGTTCGCGTAGGCCACGAGCTCGTCGTAGCTCAGCTCACCGTTCTTGTGCTGATCGGCGATCTCGTCGGGCGGCAGGTAGAGATGCGTGCAGGAGGCCACGTCGAACCGCATGTCCGGATAGCTCTGGCTACCCTGGATCGAGTAGTGATCGAGGCCGTGGGAGTAGCGCTGCACCGGCAGGGCGAGTCGGCCGGTCTCGAGACGCTCGTCCAGGAACGCCTTGTAGGCGTCCTCTGATGCAAAGTCGCGGCCGGAGATGAGGTCGCCATCATCTCCGTCTTCGAAGAAGTCGAACGGGGCGTCGTTGTGACGGATCAGGGCGACGAACAGCTGGTCGGGTTCGGGACCACGCGCGAGCACTGCGTAATCCATCATCAGTCGCTCGGGCTTGAGATCGAGGTCGATGTTGGGGGCATGGGGCAGCTTGAGCCAGTCGCGCAGGCCGCGGGCAACCGCTGCCTGGATCTCGTGACCCATCGCGGTGCCCGAGCCGTGCCCCACATAGACGGGGGACTCGGGGATCGTTGCCGGGCTCAGGGCTGCCATCATGGCGTGACGGTTCGCGTAGCCGAGCGTGACGGCGACCATCTCCAGGGCCTGCGTGTGCTTGAGGTCCTGGTTGGTCAGGTCGCGATGACGGGCGCGCAGGTCCTTGGCGGCCTGGCGGACGGACTCCGGGCTGATGGCGCGCATGGGCGCACTTCCTCTCGATGTCGTATCGCGGGAATCGGACGGCGCTCGGTTCAGGGTCGGCGCCTGGCGGAAGGGCGGGGCCGGTTTCCCTTCCAATCCGTCCCGCGCCTCGTGATCGAGGAAGTGGCGGGTGCGGATGCGAGACAGAAGACGGTCAGGCGAACGTCGAAAAGCAGGTTTACGAGGCCCCGGCGACCCAGGGCTGGCCCCCGTCAGCGAGCTGCGGGCTGGTCTCACCCAGGGTGACCAGATCGCCGCTTGCCGTAAAGCAACGCGAAAAACCGGCCAGCGCCACGCGGGCGCTGGCCGGGAAAAAAGATCAGGCGGCTTGTCGGATCGGGCTGGCTTTGCGTATCAGGGTCTCAAAGTGTCGGCGCGCAGCGTCAAGGACGTCTTGGCGGGCCGGGTCGAACGCCATCAGGCCGGTGAGGCGGGCCGCCGAATACCCCCGGGCGAGGCGGCAGACGAGCGCCGCGGTCTCAGTGTAGACTTCGGGATAGGGCTCGGCGTTGTAGAGGCTGAGCAGAACCCGATGCAGCCCGCGCAGTGGCTCGAGACCGGGCAGATGCGCCCGGGCAATCCGGTCGGCGTGCCGCATCATCGTGACGACGTCGGCGCCGTCGGCCAGATCGGGCGTGTCCGTCAGTTCTGCGCGCAGGGCGTCGAGCGCCGGCCGGGTCCAGTGCTTGAGGTCTTCCTGCAGCACGGCCGCCGTGTCCCGGTAGCGCGCGACGTCGTCGAGCAGGGTTGCCCAGTCGCCGCCCTCGCGGGCGATGAACAGCAGCCCGAACAGGTCCGCGCGCATCTCGTCCAGCAGGCGTTCGTGACCGCTGCGCTCACCTTCGATTGAGATCAGGCCGGTTCCGAGGGAGACGACTTGACCGATCTCGTGCGCGTTGTAGAAGGCGGCGACGGTCTTGCTCTCGCTTTGCCAGCGGGTGACGCCGGCCGGGTGCAGGCCGAGCTGGCCGAGCCCGTACCACTGCGTCATGCGTTCGATCATCGTCGCCGGGATCTGGGTCAGGGCCATCTGCACCACGGCGATGGCATGGCGGTGACCATCCATGTCGAACTGCGTGACGTTGAAGTCGGCGACATTGCAGAGGCTGGTGAGGTCGTTCCAGACGTGCCGGGCGAGCGCGTCGGCGGGCGCGGTCGACAACCGCCGGGTCCGGAGTTGCCCGGCTAGAACGGCGGCCGTCTGCTCGACCCAGGGGCCTGGATCGCAGCCGTTCTCGCACAGGTACACTCCATCGCGGGAGATCGTCAGCAGCAGCAGGTCCGGGAACGCCTGGGAGGTCTCCTCGAACAGATCCGCCATCAGAGCCGCCTGCTCGGCGTCGCTCGTCGCGGCCGGGATCGTGCACTCGGGGATGCGGCTGCCGCGCGCGGATCTCGATCTCCTCCAGGTTGGCCAGGCTGTCTAGGGGCGTCATGGCGACGGTCTCCGGAAAAGCGGGTGAGGGTATCGGGGACGGGTGCGCACACGGCACGGGCGCCCTGAACGCGATCGGGCAGCGCCCAGCTCGGCTGAGCACCGCCCGTGCGGCAGGAAGGAGGCTTCTCCGGGGCTACTTGCCGCCGCCGCCAGGTCCACCGCCGCGGCCGGCCGGGCCGGCGCCGCGGATGCTCGCCGGGACGGCGTGTGCCTTGAACGCACCGGTCTGGTGGAAGGTCGAGGACCGGTAGGTCTGGCTTGCCGTGGTCAGGTAGCCACGGGTGCCGAACGGCTTCCGGCCATCGGCATTGGGCCGGCCATGATAGGCCTCGCGGCCCTGGTAGTTGGCGGTGTAGTTCCGGAAGCCGGTGTAGCTGTAGCGGTAGTCGCTCCCGTAGGGACCGTTGAACGCCGACCAGCGACCGAGGAAGTACCAGAGCAGCGGATTGGCGCCGCTCCCGGCGTGCGCTTCGGCGGCCTGCTCGACTTCCTCCGGTGCGACCGGCTCGCCGTCCGGCGTCCGCCACTCGCCGTAGCGGCTGTCACCGACCAGGCTCATCCCCGGGGGCGCCGGGGCCGTGTAGGCCTCGTCGTAGAACTTGCCGACCGGCTTGGAGACGACCTCCATGCCGAGCGCGTCCTTGTAGTAGTCGTACCCGGTGGCATCCACGGAGATCCAGTCGGTGACCTCGCTCCCCTCGCCGGTGACGATGCGGTACTTGTGATAGTGGTTCCAATCCCAGTCCTGGACCCAGAAGCTCGCCTCGTCGTGATGCTCGTCGTGCGGCCACTCGACGAAGGGGTCATCGGGGCGCAGGTGGCGCCAGTGCTCCTCGGGGATGTCGGGCCGGACGTCTTCCCAGTGGCGGTCCTTGAAGGCGAGGCGCGTGTCCTCCTCCAGGTTCACCACGTACTCGTAGGTGTCCGCCGGGACCGGGACGGGGTCGAACAGACGGTTGACGTCGGCGCCGCCGGAGTAGTCCCACGACGACCGGCCGATCCGCACGGTGTAGACCGCCTTCTGGTCGACCAGGATGCGGGTCTCGTGACGGTCCAGCGCGGCGAAGTCCTTGCTGGCCGTGGCCAGCTTCTCGCCCGCTTGCGCGTGCAGGTCCGCGATCGTGCGGTGCGCGTCGGCGATCGTGACGCAGTTCCAGATGTCGCCGGCCGCGGCGGCCTGCATGTTGGCGTCGGCATCGCTTGCCAGGCGGTCTGCGGTCTCGGCGGCGGCGGTCAGGAAGACGATCTCCTCGCGCCCGGCGAACGGGTCCTTGCCGCCGGCCATGGCGACCCGACGGGGGTAGGCGGCGCGGGCCTGCTCGGCCAGCTTGGCGGCTTCGACGCCGTGGTCCCACAGCACGTCGCTGCGCTGCATGATCATGCGGCGATACTGGTCGGGGTCCTTGCGGACCGCCTCGACCGCGGCTATGCGGGCCTGCAGGTCGGCGAGATCGCGGCGCGCGGCCGAGGTCTTGGTCTCCAGCGCCGCGATCAGATCGCGCGCCTTGGCCTGCTGCTCGCCGTCGTCGTCGTCGAGCACTGGCACCAGTTGGTCGAGCTCGATCACGGTCGCCTCGGAGATCGCGGACTTGGCCTCGGCGAGATCGCGCCGGAAGCTGCTGGCCTGGCCGCTGGTCATGCACTGGCCGGCCCGCTGCGCGCTCAGGAACTGCCCGAGCTCGACTTCGGTGGCGTCGGTCTGCTTGGCGACCGCGGTGAGCGCGTCGCGGCTGTCCTGGGCGGCCTTGTGGACCTGCTCGTCGATCCGGTCGCAGGCGCTCAGGGTGAGGAGTGCCGCGGCCGCGATGAGGGTGCCGCGCAACGGGGTGTTCATCTTCCGCCTCACTGCAGATGGAGTTGAATACGGTTGTCGTGTTGGGAAATGGGAGCGTTGAACGCCAGAAAGCCCACGACGTCGGTCAAAACCGTCGTGAGCTGGCTGGCAGAATAACGTCGAGGTGAGCTGGCGGGGTGACCCCGGGCCCTCAGGGCCGCGTCATCGAGGGGCGTTCAGCACAGGTGTCGGCCGAGATCGGCGGCGAGGGCCTGGCAGAAGCGCCGGGCGCGCGGCGGCAGGTCGGGTGGCGGCCAGGCGCAATGCTGCGCCAGTGTCAGGGCGGGCGCGGGGCCGGCGCACAGGGTCGACAGGCCCGCCAGCTGGCGGGCGGCTTCGGCGGCGCCGTGCCGTTCGATCTCGACGGCGAGCGCGATATGGGCCTCCGGGCCTTCCTGCATCAGGACCCGGACCGCGGCTTCGTGAAGCGCCTTCGTGGCGATCGGTGGCGGGCGTGTCAGTCGGTAGATCGGCGCGACCGCGGACATGGGGGATCAGGCGTAGCTGTGCTGATCGACGAGGTAGTCCGCGTGTCTTCTGCAGAGTAGCGATTCCAGCGCGTCGAGCTCTGTCGGGTGCTCCCGCAGGATCTCGATGAGCCGGGCGGCCGGGCGCGGTCCCTGCATCAGCTCGTCGAACGCGCGCAACAGGCGCAGACGCTGCTCCGGGGTATAGCTGGCACTCATCAGCAGGAACGCCCGATAGGTGTCCGGATGGTGGGACAGAAGCAGGGCGCGGGCCGAATTCAGGAGCGGCCGGTCAGCCGGGCTGGCACTCGGGTCGATGCGGTAGAGGTCGATCGTCTGAGGGCTCATCCGTCCTCGCGGTCGAATCGGGGCGTGCGACCGGCGGCCGCACCGGCTTCTCCGGTACCTGATTATCCGAACACGATTAAGGGGGTATTACGCTCCCCGGGACGTCCGCGGTCGTGCCAGAGGCGGGCGGAGAGCACGTCGCAGCCGTGGCAGATCGCGGCGAGCGGCCCCATCACACGGGCGTCCTTGCGGTAGTCGTCGCCTTCGCCGTGAACGTAGATCAGGGCGTTTTTCTCGGCCTCAGAGAAGGCGATGCCCCAGTCCAGGCGCAGCGTCTCGAACAGGTAGGCGTGCTTGTCCCAGTCTGCGGGAAGCCCGGTCGTGTATTTGAAGGGCTTCTCGACGTCGTGGAACAGCAGGACCGCCTTCGCGGATCCGGGGGTGACGTCAGCTGGTGGCTGATGGATCGTTGCCAGGGCCGGGAACAGGCTGTCCACGAGAGCCAGCAGCTGCAGGGTGTGGTCGAGGAACCCGCCGGGCCATGTCTGGTGATTGCCGCTGGATCCGGGCGCGGCCACGATCTGGGGCCAGTGGGCCTGCATCCAGGCGCGCACCGGGGCCGTCAGGCCGCGCGGCAGATCCTCGAGATGACGGTCTAGACGGCGATCGATCATGCGGCCTCGACTGGTTTCGGGACTTAGCACATGCGCCGGGAGCCCCTTGCCTTAAGGCATGGGGTGGGATAGGCGCTCTTGCGAATTATATGGCCTGGCCCCATATATCTGATATGGGCTCGAACAGCAGCATCTTCCATGAATGCAAGTACCACGTCGTCTGGTGCCCGAAGTACCGCCGTCCGGTTCTGACGGATGGCGTCGACGCGCGCCTGAAGGCGATCATCGCCGAGGTTGCCGCGGAGCGGGGTGCGATCGTGGACGAGCTCG